>NZ_BAABAS010000015.1:0-168378 GCF_039537545.1 Actinomadura meridiana | reverse complement strand
CTCCACCACCCGCGCGACGCGCCATGCGTCGAGTGCGGTCGAGCCCGGGGGATGAGACCCGCCCACCAGCCATCGCTCGTGGGCGGGTCTCGGTGTGTAAGGACCGCTCAGGGGTCGCGGCGCTCAGGCCCGGCACGGCGGTCGGGTCATCCCACGCCCCGGACCCGCCCGGGGACGGCGGCAATGGCCTGACATGCGAAAGCGGCCTCCCGGACGTCCGGGAGGCCGCTTTCGTGGTGGTGCCTACTTGCCCTTGCTGCGCGGGTCGCCGTGGCAGCGCTTGAACTTCTTGCCCGAGCCGCAGGGGCACGGGTCGTTGCGGTTCACGCCCGCGTACTCGTCGTCGGTCTTCTCGCTGTGGGTCTCGACGCCGCCCTCACCGTCGACGGACGGGGCCGAGTACTCCAGCTTCGTCGGACGCTGCGGCTTGTCCAGGCCCTTCGCCTTGATCGCCGGGACGTCCTCCGCCTCCTCCACGTCGTCGGCGGCCTCGTCGGCCTCCTCGTCGGTGTCGGTGGCCGACTTGGCGACCGACACGGGGGCGGCGCCGACCGTCGGCGTCGGCGGCTGCTCCTCCACCTCGACCTCAAGGTGGAACAGGTAGCCGACCGACTCCTCCTTGATGCCGTCGAGCATCGCGTTGAACATGTCGTAGCCCTCGCGCTGGTACTCGACCAGCGGGTCGCGCTGCGCCATGGCCCGCAGGCCGATGCCCTCCTGGAGGTAGTCCATCTCGTAGAGGTGCTCGCGCCACTTGCGGTCGAGGACGTTCAGCACGACGCGGCGTTCCAGCTCCCGCATCACCTCGCCGCCGAGCTCCTCGTCGCGCTTGGCGTAGCTCGTCTGGGCGTCGTCGCGGATCTTCTCGGCGAGCGTCTCGGCGTCCAGGCCGGAGATGTCGCCGTCCGCGGCGTCCTCGACCAGCTCGTCCACCGTGATCGAGATCGGGTAGAGCTGCTCGAACGCCTTCCACAGCTTGGCGAGGTCCCACTCCTCGGCGAAGCCCTCGCCGGTGGCGCCCGCGACATAGCCCGCGACGACCTCGTCGATCATGCTGCGGACCTGCTCGTGCAGGTCCTCGCCCTCCAGCACCTTGCGGCGCTCGCGGTAGATGACCTTGCGCTGCCGGTTCAGGACCTCGTCGTACTTCAGGACGTTCTTGCGGACCTCGAAGTTCTGCTGCTCGACCTGGCTCTGCGCCGACCGGATCGCGTTGGTGACGATCCTGGACTCGATCGGGACGTCGTCCGGGATGTTCAGCCGCGTCATGATCGACTCGACCCGGGCGGAGTTGAACAGCCGCATCAGGTCGTCCTCGAGCGACAGGTAGAACCGCGAGCCGCCCGGGTCGCCCTGACGGCCGGACCGGCCGCGGAGCTGGTTGTCGATGCGCCGCGACTCGTGCCGCTCGGTGCCGAGGACGTACAGGCCGCCGCTCTCGACGACCTCCTCGTGCTCGCCCTCCACGTCCGACTTGGCCTTCTCCAGCGCCTCCGGCCAGGCCGCCTCGTACTCCTCGGGAGTCTCCAGCGGGGACAGGCCGCGCTGGTGCAGCGCGAGGTCGGCGCGGAAGTCGGGGTTGCCGCCGAGCATGATGTCGGTGCCGCGGCCCGCCATGTTCGTCGCGACGGTGACGGCGCCCTTGCGGCCCGCCTCCGCGACGATCGCCGACTCCTGCTCGTGGTGCTTGGCGTTCAGCACCTGGTGGGGGATGCCGCGCCGCTTGAGCATCTTGCTCAGCCTCTCGGACTTCTCCACCGAGGTCGTGCCGACCAGGACCGGCTGGCCCTCCTCGTGCCGCTCGGCGATGTCGTCGACGACGGCCTCGAACTTGGCCTGCTCGGTCTTGTAGACGACATCGGCCCGGTCCTCGCGGACCATCGGCCTGTTCGTCGGGATCGGCACCACGCCGAGCTTGTACGTCTTGTTGAACTCCGCCGCCTCGGTCACGGCCGTACCGGTCATGCCGGACAGCTTGGTGTAGAGGCGGAAGTAGTTCTGGAGGGTGATCGTGGCGAGCGTCTGGTTCTCGTCCTTGATCGACACGCCCTCCTTGGCCTCGATGGCCTGGTGCATGCCCTCGTTGTAGCGACGGCCGTGCAGGATGCGGCCGGTGAACTCGTCCACGATCAGGACCTCGCCGTTCATGACGACGTAGTCCTTGTCGCGCTTGTAGAGCTCCTTGGCCTTGAGGGCGTTGTTGAGGAAGCTGACCAGGGGCGTGTTCACCGAGTCGTAGAGGTTGTCGATGCCGAGCCAGTCCTCGACCTTCTCGACGCCGGACTCGGTGATGCCGACCGTGCGCTTCTTCTCGTTGACCTCGTAGTCGCCGGGGCCGTACTCGTCGACCTGACCGGCGGTGCTGACCAGCTCGGCCCGCTTGAGACGTGGGGCGATCTTGGCGAACTCCGAGTACCACTTGGAGTTCTGCTCGGCCGGCCCCGAGATGATCAGCGGGGTGCGGGCCTCGTCGATCAGGATGGAGTCGACCTCGTCCACGATCGCGAAGTTGTGGCCGCGCTGCACGCACTCCTCAAGGCTCCACGCCATGTTGTCGCGCAGGTAGTCGAAGCCGAACTCGTTGTTCGTCCCGTAGGTGATGTCGGCGTTGTAGGCGGCGCGGCGTTCGTCCGGCGTCATCTGCGGGAGGATGACCCCGACCTCAAGGCCCAGGAACTGGTGGACGCGGCCCATCCACTCGGCGTCGCGCTTGGCGAGGTAGTCGTTGACCGTGATGACGTGGACGCCCTTGCCGGTCAACGCGTTCAGGTAGGCGGGTAGGACGCAGGTCAGGGTCTTGCCCTCACCGGTCCGCATCTCGGCGATGTAGCCGACGTGGCGGCTGCTGCGCTGACCTGCGTCGTCGGAGGCGCGCTTCTGGTCGTCGGCGGCCCGCTGCGTGGTCATGTGCAGGGCCGCGCCGCCCATGATCTGGACGTCGAAGTGGCGCTGGCCGAGGACCCGGCGGGCGGCCTCGCGGGCGGTCGCGAACGCGAAGGGCAGGAGCTCGTCGAGGACCTGACGCTCAGCGTCCTTCTCGTCCTTGCCCTTGTCGACGAGCTTCGCCACCTCCTCGGCGAACTCCTCCTTGAACTTGTCGGTCTGCTCGCGCAACTCGGCGTCGCTCATCTCGAGGTAGTCCTCCTCGATCGAGTTGACCTGATCCGCGAGCTTTTTGAGCTTGCGCAGGACTTTGCCCTCGCCCGCACGAAGGATTTTGTCGATGACTGGCGGCACTCTCAGAGGCTCCTTGCAGATCGTGGTTCGCCGCTCCAGCGGCGCGCACACCACATGTACGATGCCATCGTAGGCGAGACCCAGAATGGTCTACGTCACCCCGCAGCGCAATCCATAGCGGCCCTCGTTTGACGCTCGGCGCCACGGAGAGGATCTCTTCCACAGTATGTGGAGGGGAGACACGGTGTCCGAACACTCGCAGTCCGAGGAGTCGCACGGGTCCCACGCGGGTCGCCCCGGGTCATGGGTCGCCGTGGGCATCATCTTCGTCGGTTTCGTCGTCGGTGGCGTGGCGCTGTGCACCGGCCCGTTGTGGATCATGTTCTGGATCGGGGCCGGGATCATCGTCCTCGGCATGATCATCAGCGGTTTCGTGCATCTGTTCGCCGATGTCGTCGTGGACGCGCCCCGGGTCATGCCGGAGATCGTCGACTACTCCCTGTTCGGTTCCCGCTCCGCGCGGCGCCGGGGCGGTCCGGCGGGTGAGGCTTTGGACCGTCCCATCGCGACCGACCCGCAGCAGACGCCGCACGGCTGACGGGCGTCCCGGGGTCGGCGCGGACCCGTTCCGGCCACGCCGCCAACATAGGTCGATAACCGACAACCCTTACATTCATAACAACAAGCCCGAAACCCCCGCCCATTCCGGACGGCGCGCACCCACCTCCGTCCGCGCGCCCGGCTGAGCGGACTCGCTCGCGTCAGGCCGGGGTGGCCGCCTTCAGCGCGGACTCGACGAGGGGCGCCGCCAGATCGGTCCGCTCCACGCGGACGTCGTCGCAGCCGACCCAGGCGGCGGCGCGCCACAGGGCCGTCGCGAGCGCGGCGGCCGACGTCTCCGTCCTGGCCGCCGTGCGGACGGCCCACGGTTCCATCGACACCTGGCGGGCGATCAGGGTGCCGCCCTGTCTGGCGGGGTCGACCCGTCCGAGGATGCGGCCCCCGGCCAGGAGCGGCATCGCGAAGTAGCCGTGGACGCGCTTGCCCTTCGGGACGTACGCCTCAAGCCGATGGTCGAACCCGAAGACGCGTGACGTGCGGGCCCTGTCCCAGACCAGAGAGTCGAACGGGGACAGCAGCGTCGTGGCGTGCCGACCGCGCGGGGCGTCGGCGAGCGCGTCCGGGTCGGCCCAGGCGGGTTGCGACCAGCCCGCGACCGTGGCGGGGACGAGCCCCGTCGCGGCGACCACCCGCTCGACCTGGTCCTGCCTGACGCGGTAGTAGTCGGCGAGGTCGCCTCGGGTGGCGACGCCGAGGGACCGTCCGGCGCGGCCGACCAGCTCGGTCAGGCAGGCGTCGTCGTCGAGGTCGCGGTCGCGGAGCGCGGCCGGGACGGCGCGCTCGGCCAGGTCGTACACCCGGCGCCAGCCGACCCGCTCGACGCAGACGACCTCGCCGATGTCCAGCAGCCACTCGATGCCGATCTTGTGGTCGCTCCAGTCCCACCAGTCGGCGCTCGCCTTGGCGCCGCCCAGCTCCCTGGTGGTCAGCGGCCCGTCCGCCTCCAGCCGGGCGCGGATCTCGTCGCAGACGCCCTCGGGAACCTTGTGCCAGCGCCAGCCCCGCCGCAGGTAGGCGCGGCGGCGGAACGCGAACAGCGGCCAGTCGGCCATCGGCAGCACCGACGCGGCGTGCGCCCAGTACTCGAACGCCCGGTACGTGCTGGCGCCGTCCGGGGCCCAGTAGGCGGCCTCGACCGCGCCGCGCCCGACCGCCCCGAGCCGGGCGTACGGAACCAGCTCGTGGGACCGTGCAAGCACCGAGATCGTGTCGAGCTGGACGGCGCCGAGCCGCTCCAACATCGCCGGCACGCCGCCCTTGCGCCACGCCCCCAGAAATCCCTGGGCGCGCAGCTGGAGCCGCCGTGCCTCGTCCGCGCTGAGCCGTACCGTCTCCACCACGCCCGCGATGCTACGTCACAACACCGACAAAACCGGATGACCGGTCTCACCAGTCGGCGCGGTCGGGGTCGGGGTCGGGGTCTGGGGCGCGATCAGGTGATCTCCAGGAGCTTCTCGCGGACGGCGTAGACGACGGCCTCCATCCGCGAATGGAGTTGCAGCTTCTCCAGGATGTTGCGGACGTGGTTCTTCACGGTGTTCTCGGAGATGAACAGTTCGCGCGCGATCTCGCGGTTGCCGAGACCGCGGGCGACGAGCCGCAGCACCTCCATCTCGCGGTCGGTGAGCCGCGGCGCGGGCACCTGCTGGGTGCGCTCCTCGCTGCGCTTGGCGAGGGCCGCGAACTCGGTGATCAGCTTGGACGCCATCGACGGGCTGATCAGCGACTGCCCGCCGTGCACGGCGCGGACGGCCTGCGGGACCTCGTCAATCGAGATCTCCTTGAGCAGGTAGCCGCTGGCCCCCGCCTTGATCGCCTCGAAGAGGTCCTCCTCCTCGTCGCTGATGGTCAGCATGACGATCTTGGCGCTGGGCGCGGCGTCCTTGATGGCCGTGCACGCCTCGATGCCGCTGCGGCGCGGCATCCTGATGTCCATCAGGACGACGTCGGGCAGCAGGTCGCCCGCCATCTCGACGGCCTCGTGCCCGTCGCCGCCCTCGCCGATGACCTCGATGTCGTCCTCGCCTTGGAGGACCATTTCCAGACCCCTGCGGAACAGTGCGTGGTCGTCGACGATGAGCACGCCGATCGGGTCGGCCGTCCCGGCCGGCCGGGCCGCCTCCCGCCCGGCGGGGTCGGCGCCCGCCTGACGGGGTACCGCCGCGGCGTCGCGAGTCTCGGGATTCTCGCCCACCAGAGTCGCGGCGTGGAGGAACGCCGCTTCCCCCCTTCGGTATTCAGCGATGTGGACCACCGGAGTCGTTGTGCTCCGACGGGTCGTCCACGGGAACATACGGGTTCCCGGGGCCAACCCGGGGGATTTCGGGCCGGGGTGTCCCCCGGTGAACTGCCGTGCGTCCCGGGAGGTTCCCGCATGGCCCGCGGGTCCGGCGACCCGCGGCCGGTGACCGGGTGGGTCCGGCACGGTCGACGCCGTACCGGATCGTCCCCGAATCACCGCGTCCGCGGATCGGCTGGTACGCCTTTTCAGATCATGACATGGTTCGGACGGTCACGTGACGCGAGTGCGGCATCACTGAACACTCTTCGTCCCGGTAGGCGGCTTGGATCCCCCTCCGGACGCGGAACGCTCACTCCTCGACGAGCCTGATGACGCCGTAGTCCCAGCCTCTCCTTCGGTATACGACCGAGCTGTGCCCGGTGGCCTTGTCGCGGTACAGGAAGAAGTCGTGGCCAACGAGCTCCATCTCCAAGAGGGCCTGCTCGATGCCCATCGGCTCGGCCTGGTGGAACTTCTCGCGGACGATGACGGGGCCATCGCCGTCCATGGGGATCGGAACGAGATTCTCCTCGGGGAAGACCCGCACGGGCTCCCGCTCCGACAGGACCTCGGGTTCGGGTTCCGGCTCGGGGGGCGGCGGCGCGACGGCCTCGGGAGGCTCGGGAAGGGTCTCCGCGATCTTGGCGCGTCCCTTGCCGTGCCCCTTGCGCCGTTCGGAGTCGCGGCGCAGCCGTGACTCCAGCTTGTCCAGCGCCAGGTCGAGGGCGCCGTAGCGGTCGTCGGCGGCGGCCTCGGCCCGGATCACCGGGCCGCGGGAGCGGATCGTCAACTCGACCCGTTCGCGTTGGTCGGCCTGCCGTGGATTACGTTCCTCGGACACCTCCACATCAACGCGGATGACCTTCCGGTCGAGCCGCTCGATCTTGGCGAGCTTGTTGTCGACGTGCCGACGGAACCTGTCGTTGACGTCGGTGTGCCGGCCCCTCACGGTGATGTCCACGCGGGACCCCCCTTCTCCCGGTTCTACTCAGGGCCTTCCCGGGGTCCTGGACTGAACACCCCTCGTCCACGGTGGCCCGCACCACTGTGCGGACCGGACGAAGGGCGTTCGCCGCCCCGGATGGGCGCCACAGGACGGTGGGTCGCACCCGCCCGGCCGACCTGGTCTTCGTCCCCACATCCGCCTGCTGAGGGTCTCGCGGCGCTTTCGCCACTACTGCCCTTCTCCCTGCTCGGGGGATGTCGGATCCCTCGACGGGGCAGGACTTACCTCTAAGGCGCACCGTGATCGGTCGACGAGAAGTCGCCTTACGTGGGCCGTTTCGCCTGCGCCTGGCATCGGCTAGCCGGACCGCCTGTCGTGCATCTGGCGAGCACTGCGATCCGACGCAACCACGGACCCGGGCGGGTGCCATGCCACGAACGCTAACCCCTTACGCGACGAATGTCAGGGGGGTGGGCCAAGGAAATACTCACCGACCGTCATCGAAGCCCCGTCCGACGGTCACCTCACCACCCCAACGACTACACAAGGTAACTACCAACACGTCTCGCCCCCAACCCGAAGGATCTCCACCAACGACCCACCCGCCCCGGCCGTCAAGGGGGGCGGTGGCGGGGGGTGGTGGCGATCGTGGCGGTGGCGGTGACTTTCGCGCCCGCGGTGTGGAGGGCTCGGGCCGCTTCGGACAGGGAGGCGCCTGTGGTGATGATGTCGTCCACCAGGATCAGGGGACGGTCGGCGAGGTCGGGGCGGGTTGTCTGGAGGGCGTTGTGGAGGTTTGTTGTGCGTTGGGTGGCGGTCAGGCCCGCCTGGTCCATCACTCGCTTTCGGTGTTTCAGGGCGTTGAGGGCTGTGGCGGAGACGCCGTCTTCGCGGAGGCGTTGGAGGGCTATCGCGACCAGTGCGCGTAAGGGGTCGTGGCCCCGGCGTTTGGTGGCGGCACGGGCGGAGGGCACCCAGACGATCGTGTGCGGCGGGTCTACGTCTGCCACGGCCTTGTGGAGGGACGTGGCGAGCGCTTCGCCCAGAGGGACGGCGAGGGCTGTGCGCCCGTGGTCCTTGTAGGCGGGCAGGATCTTTCGTAAGGGGCCCTCGTACGCGGCGACGGTCCAGGGTGGCGGGAGGCCGTCCGGGGCCGTGCTCGCGGGTCTGGCGGGGCCTCGGAGGGGTGTCGCGCAGCCGTCGCAGAGGACGACGGGCTCATCGCCGCACGCCACGCAGCGCTCGGGGAGAAGCAGGTCGAGCAGGTCACCGAAAATGCTCATGGCACCGACGATGGCGGCTCTGCGCGGGAGCCCTCCCGGGATTCGGCGATTGTGGATAACCGGCTAGCCAGGGTAGTTGGGGTCCTTGGCGGCGGTGGGGCAGATCCACGGGCTGTAGGAGTTGCTCGGGGCGTGCTGGCGGCAGATCTGGTCCTTGCCGGACGAGCGGGTGCCGATGAGGATCGGGGCCCCGGGCGCGGCGGCGATCGTGCGGGGCTCGCCCAGGGAGCCGACGCCCAGCGGGGTGATGGCGCTGCCGCTGATCGGCATCAGGAACGGGAGGGTCTGCGAGTCGCGTTTGGCGCGGCCGAGGACCGCGAGGGTGTTGTAGTCGCGCCACGCGAAGTCGACGGCGTCCTGGAGGTCTGAGCTCACGGGCAGGAAGGAGCCGACGTCCAGGGAACCATCGGGGGCGTGCGCGATGCGGCCGATCTGGACCTGGGAGCGGCCGTCGATGTGCGCGATGACGGCGGCGCGGACGCCGTCGCGGGCGAGGCGGAAGGCGCGGACGTCGCGACCGCCAAGACCCCAGTGCGCGGAACGGACGGCACGGCTGCCGCGCGGACGCACCCACAGCCACGACTCGTCCTTCTTGCTCTCCACCACCCACAACGTCCCGTCGCGGCTCCAGGTCGGGGCTGTGAAGCGGGCGCCCGCGTGGGCGGTGAGCAGCACGCGGGGCGTCGGCGACCCGCTCACGGGCGCGGCGACGAGAACCTGGTCGGCCGCGGGGCTGAGCCCGGCCAACTCGCCGTAGTCGGGGGCGATGGCGGGACGGGACAGGCGACCGGCGGCACCGGTCACAAGGGCCTGCGCACGATCGCCCTCCAGAGGGCCGATGAAGCTGGACGGCCCGACGACATAGGCGTTCGGGTGGTTCTCGCCATGCGGCACCTGACCGTCGGGCGAGTTGGCGTCCCAGGCGTGCACCGGCTGGATGGGTTCCATGCCGTCGGCCGTGACGGTCTGGCCCTCGATCTGGAGCCGCCAGCTCTTGATCTCCGACAGCTGCCGCATCGTCCAACTGAGTTGCGCCGACATCTGTTCGATGCTTCCGGCGCGGGCCTCTTTGCTGAGGTCGACGGTGGCGATGTCCTTGTCGACGTGGACGCCGCGCAGCAACCGGGTCCCGGTGGGGAAGGCGTTGCTGACGGCGCCGTTCAACCAGGACGTCGGACCGTCCAGCAACGCTTGGACGAGCTGTGTCGGCAGGGTCTGCCGGTTCACCACCGGTAGGAAGATGCCGTTCGGCACGAGGGTCTGCTGGTCGGGCGCGAAGAAGAACAGGTTGACGGTGCGCAGAGCGCGATCGACGTCGTCCTTGGACAGGAGAAGCCCGGATTTGTCGTCGATGGGCAGGCCGGTGATGCGCCACACGCCCTGCGACGTCTTCGTGAGCTGGAAGGTGGCGACGAACTCGCGCGAGGACGCGGTGTACTGACCGTCGGACGTGATGGTGCCGAGTTCCTCACCAGTGACCTTGACCGTCGCCTGCGCGCCGGACGCCCGGACGATCTGCGGGTCGGTGATGCGGGTCGTCAGAACGGTCACCGACGGGCGCAGCCCCGGGTTCCAGGAGTTCCGCGCGCCGAGGTACATCTTGGCGACCTTGTGGTCGTCGTCGAAGCTCGCGGACGCGGCCAGGAACCCGGAGACGATCTGGGCCGGACCCCACTCGGGACGCGGTTTCACCGGAATCAGCCGCACGTACGGGTCGTCGACGCGCTCGTCGCGTTCGGCGGGCTTGCCGGTGACGACCTGGCCGCCGCTCGGCACGGTCGCGCACCCGGCACCGAGGAGGAGGACCGCCCCGGCGAGGAGGCACAGGATCCGCCCGTGCGCCGCGCCCGTCACTCCCCGGCCTCCAGTTCCGCGAACAACGGACGCGCGTCACCCGCCCCTGGAGGGACGAGCGGGAGGGGGGAGCCCCGGAGTTCGGCCCCGGCCACGCGAGGCAGCGAGAGACGGAACTGGGAGCCCGCACCGGGCTCTCCCCACGCCTGGAGCCACCCGCCGTGCAGCTGCGCGTCCTCCCGGGAGATCGCCAGGCCGAGCCCGGTGCCGCCGGTGGTGCGGGCGCGGGCGGGGTCGGCGCGCCAGAACCGGTCGAAGACCAGCTGGCCCTCGCCCGGTTTGAGGCCGACGCCGTGGTCGCGGACGGAGACGGCGACGGCGTCGCGGTCGGCGCCGACGGACACCACGATGTCCTCGCCCTCACCGTGCTCGACGGCGTTGACGAGCAGGTTCCGCAGGATGCGCTCGACCCGCCGCCGGTCGACCTCCGCCATGCACGGTTCGCCCGGCAGTTGCAGGACGACCTTGCTGCCCTTGCGTTCGGACAGCCCCTGGATGTCGCCCACGACGCGCAGGACGAGGTCGCGCATGTCGAGGGACTCGACGTCCAGCGTCGCGGCGCCCGCGTCGTGGCGGCTGATTTCCAGGAGGTCGGCCAGTAGGGACTCGAACCGCTCCAACTGGCTCTGCAACAGCTCCGCGGAACGTCCCACCGCCGGGTCGTCGAAGGTGTCGCGGTTCTCGTAGAGCATGTCGGCGGCGATCCTGATGGTGGTCAGGGGTGTGCGCAGCTCGTGGGACACGTCAGAGACGAACTGGCGTTGCACCTGCGACAGGTCTTCCAGCTCCCCGATCTTCTCCTGGAGGTTGGCGGCCATGTCGTTGAAGGACCGGGCCAGGCGCGCGAGGTCGTCCTCACCGCGCACCCTCATCCGTTCTTCCAACCGCCCGGCGGAGAGCCGCTGCGCGCCCTGCGCGGCCAGCCGCACCGGTATGACGACCTGGCGGGTCACCAGCGAGGCGATCGCCGCCAGAAGCAGCACCAGGACGACGCCCACACCGGCAAGGGACCGCCCCACGTTGGTGAGGGTTCGCTGTTCCTCCCCGAGCCGGAACAGGTAGTACAGCTCGAACTGGCCGGTCTTGCCACCGACGATGAGACCCCGCTCGGACGGACGGTCGTCGATGTAGGACAGCTCGCCATACGTGTAGGCACGCGAACCGGCGGGCGCGCTCTTCAGCTCCTTGCGGAGCCGCAGCGGGACGCTCTCCGGACGCAGTTCGTTGGTCGTGTACCCGTCGAAGTACTGCTCCGTGGTGTCGCGGATATAGACCTCGTACAACCCGGACGGGCCGCTGCGGGACTTCAGCCGCTCGATCGTGGAATTGAGCCTGCTGCCGTCCCCCGGTGTGTTGCCCAGGTCGCGCTGCACCTGCGCCAAGCCGTCGTCCAACTGGAGGCGCGCCGCCTTGACCTTGCCGTCCATCAGCGCCGACGACACCTGCTGCATCAGGAACATGCCGAGGATGGCCACGACGATCGCCGAGATGAACAGGGTGGACGTGACGATGCGTACCTGGATCGAGCTGCGCCACCGCGCGTACCCGCTCCCCACCGCGCCGCGCAGGACACGCCGGACCGCCCGCAGGACGCGCCTGACGAACCGCATCGCCCTCCTCACATAGGCGTTCATGAGAGGTCCGCGGTACGGCGTGGTCTCGGAGGCGTGGCTCCGGGAAGGTGCTGGACGGTCATCGGCGTGTCACGAGGGGAATACGGCCCCGGCGAATTACATCGGCGGCATGAATGACTACACGGTGGTTCGTGGTCGGGGAGGTCAGGCGGGACCGGCCTTGTAGCCGACGCCGCGCACGGTCACGACGATCTCGGGCCGCTCCGGGTCTTTCTCGATCTTGGCGCGGAGCCGCTGCACGTGCACGTTCACCAGGCGCGTGTCGGCGGCGTGCCGGTAGCCCCAGACCTGCTCCAACAGCACCTCGCGGGTGAACACCTGCCGGGGCTTGCGGGCCAGTGCCACCAGGAGGTCGAACTCCAGCGGCGTGAGCGGGATGTGCTTGTCGCCGCGCTTGACCGAGTGCCCGGCGACGTCGATGGTGATGTCGCCGATCTGGAGGGTCTCGGGCGCGGGTTCGTCGGTGCGGCGCAGGCGGGCGCGGACGCGCGCCACCAGCTCCTTGGGTTTGAACGGCTTGACGATGTAGTCGTCGGCCCCGGATTCCAGGCCGAGGACCACGTCCACCGTGTCGCTCTTGGCGGTCAGCATGACGATCGGCACGCCGGACTCGGCCCGGATCTGGCGGCACACGTCGATGCCGTCCGCCCCGGGCAGCATCAGGTCGAGCAGCACGAGGTCGGGCCGGGTCTCCCGGAACGCCTCGAGTGCCTTGTCACCGTCGTGGACGAACGAGGGCTCGAAACCCTCGCCCCTCAGTACGATGCCGAGCATCTCGGCGAGCGCGAGATCGTCGTCGACGACCAGTACACGTCCTCTCATGGCCCTCATCGTCACAAAGTCGGGGTTCGGTGGAGTGAATGCTCAGGCGGCGCGATGCTCCGGCCCCACCTCGCCAGGAAGAGACAAGCCTTGGCGTGCAAGGTTACCCGCGTTCGTGCCGTACTTGGCGACCCTCGATCAGGTACGCCGCACGGAATTGCATTCCCGGCGTCTCGCCCGTGACAGGATGACCTGACCGCCAGAGATCGCAGGGAGCCACCAGATGACGGGACCGGACGGCCGGGACGACGCCCCTGACGCTGCCGGTGACACCCTCGGTGAGGCTGCCGGTGACGCCGACGACATCGGTGTTCAGGGCGTTCCGTTCCGCCCCATGTCCATCTCGGAAATGCTGGACGGCGCCATCGCCGGAATCCGGCGCCGCCCGCGCACCTCACTGGGTCTCGCCGTGGGAATCAGCACGGTCATCCAGGTGATGAGCTCGGTCGCCGCGTATTTCTTCATCGGCGACGAGGCCCGCGACGAGGTCACCCCCGACGTGCTGATGGAGTCGCTGGGCGCGCAGCTCACGCTGACCGTCATGGGGCTGGTGCTGTCGGCCTGCGGGATCCTGCTGCTGTCGGGCCTGCTCGCGCCGATCCTCGGCCGCGAACTGGTGGGCATGCCGATCGCGCCGCGTCAGGCGTGGCGGGACGCCAGGCCACGGTTCGGTGGCCTGGTCGCGACCGTCGCGGCCGTCATGGGCATCTCGCTGCTGGCGCTGGTGGTGCCGACGCTGCCGTTCGCCCTACTGATCGTCACCGACGCGCACGCCGTGTTGGTCGTCCTCGCCGGGATCGTCGGGTTCCCCATCGGCATCGGGCTGATGGTGTGGCTGTATCTGCTGTTCGTCTTGGCCGTTCCCGTGGTCGTCCTGGAAGGGCGCACGGTGGGTGGTGCGTTGCGCCGCGCGGTGACACTGTCCAAGGGCCGCTGGTTCCGGACGTGCGGGACGCTACTGCTGGCCTTGCTCGTCACCGTGTTCATGGGCTTCTTCGCCTTGCGGATCCCGTTCGTGGTCGTGCAACTGGTCTTCTTCGGCGACTCCACGGGCAACGACTCGACGATCGGGGCCCTCGCCGTGGACACGGTCGGACGGATCGTCAGCTGGTCGGTCGTCCTGCCCTTCGACGCCGGTGTGATCGCACTGCTCTACATGGACCGTCGGATGCGCCGCGAAGGCTTCGACCTGGAGCTCCGCACCAGAGGACGCTCCACTACCGCGCCCACGACCGCGCTCACCACGCCGCCCACCGCGCCGACCGCTGAGAGCGACGGCGAACAGGCGGAAGGCTTCATCGACCTATGGCGGACGGGCCCATTGCCAGCCCGCCCAGGCACGGGAGCGAATCCATGACGCGCCTTTCCCCCCTCCTCCATTCGGCCCTGCCCCATTCCACGGGGCTCAATTCCGCCGTTCTCGACCCGGTCGGCCGGGACGAGGCCCGCGAGATGGCCCGCCGCGAGCTGGAGAAACAGATCTACCAGCGCGACAAGCCGTCCTGGCTCGAACGCCACTGGGACGAGTTCGCCGAATGGCTCCGGGACCTGTTCAGCAAGTCGCCCACCCCCGACTCGCAGAGCAGCGGCAGCGGCTGGATGTCGATCGTCGTCATCATCGCGGTCCTGGTCATCGCGGCGGCGCTGGTCGCGTGGCTGATGCGGGGCCGCCGCAACCTGCGCTCCCGCACCGACCCGCTGCTGGGCGACGAACCGTCCACCGCGCTCGACCACCGGACCACCGCCGAACAGCACGCGCAGGCCGGGCAGTGGGCGGAGGCGATCCGCGAACGGCTCCGCGCGATAGCCCGCGACCTGGAGGAACGAGCGGTTCTTCCGGCGCGTCCAGGACGCACCGCCGACGAGCTGGCGCAGGAGACGGGCGAGGCCGTCCCGCAGCTCGCCGACGACCTCCGCGCGGCCGTCCAGATCTTCGACGACGTCTGGTACGGCGACCGTCCGGGCACCGCCGACGGGTACGCGCGGGTCAAGGACGTGGACGAGAAGCTGCGCGCGGCGAAGCCGAAGCCGCTGGAGGCCGACGAGCTCACACCGGCCGGAGCCGGTGCGGACGGGGGCCCGCGATGGTGACGACCCAGGCGTCACCGCCGAGCGCCCAGACCGGCGAGCCGTCCGCGCGGCAGGTGGCGGGCCGCCGCTGGCGATCCGCGCGCGGCGTGGTCGCGGTGCTCCTCGCCATGGTCGTGGTCGCGGTGATCCTGGCCGCGCTGCGCCCCACGACGTCGCCGCAGGGGCTCGACCCGACGTCCCCGAAGCCGGACGGCAGCCGTGCCCTCGCCGAACTGCTCAAGCAACGCGGCACGCAGGTGACCGTCGCCAGGAACGCCGAGGACGCCGCCTACGGCGCCGACCCGGGATCGCTCGTGGTGGTGACCCGCACCGAACGGCTCACCAACGACGACCTGTTCATGTTGAGCAATCGGCAGGTCGACCTACTTCTCGTCCAGCCCACATCGTTCGCGCTAGACGAGTTGGCCCCGCAGGTGCGCAAAGATGGTTCGGTGTTCGGTGGCGCCGACCCAGGTTGCTCCCTGGACGCCGCGACCAGCGCGGGCAAGGTCGCGTTCCATGACTCCGACACCTACAAGGTGACCGGCGCCGCGACGCAGTGCTACGGCGTCGGGGACGGCAGCGCGAGGGTCGTCCAGGTGCGGAGCAGTTCCGGCACCGTCACCGTGCTCGGCTCGACGGCGCCGCTGACCAACCGCCGCCTCACCGAGGAGGGCAACGCGGCGCTGGGCATGAACCTGGCGGCGGGCACGGGCGCGTCGATCGTGTGGCTGATGCCCGACATGCCCGAGTCCGGGACCGGAGCGGGTCAGCAGTCGCTCAGCGATCTGCTGCCCTTCGGCGTCAAGCTTTTCTTCCTCGAACTGCTGGTCGCGGTGCTGCTGGTGGCGCTGTGGCGGGCCCGCCGCCTCGGCCCGGTCGTGGCGGAGGCGCTGCCCGTCGTCGTCCGGTCCGCCGAGACGGTCGAGGGCCGCGCCCGCCTCTACCGCGCCGGACGTGCCCGCGACCGGGCCTCCGACGCGTTGCGCTCCGGCGCCCGCGAACGACTCGTCCCGCTGCTCGGCCTCCCCCGCGGCCGCGCGCAGGATCCCGCCGCCGCGCACGAGATCGTCACGGCGGTGGCCCGCCGCACTCCCTACGACGAGACGTACGTGGGCGCGGCCCTGTACGGTCCTGAACCTTTGGACGACGCCGGGCTCATCGCCCTCAGCGACGTCCTCGACGACCTGGAAAGGCAGGTACGCCAGTCTTGAACCACCCAGTAGATCTCGGGAAGGACGACGTGCCCGGCGACAACTCCGAGAACGCGGAGAGCATGGTGAGCGACACTCCGCCGGGCCCGTCCGGCGAGGCCCGGCAGCAGAGCGACGTCGCCCGCGCCGCGCTGACGGCACTGCGCGGCGAGGTCGCCAAGACGGTCGTCGGTCAGGACTCCGTGGTGACCGGTCTGGTCATCGCGCTGCTGTGCCGGGGCCACGTGCTGCTGGAGGGCGTCCCGGGCACGGCGAAGACGCTGCTCATCAAGACGCTGTCGCGCGCCCTCGACCTGGACTTCAAGCGCGTCCAGTTCACCCCCGACCTGATGCCCGGCGACGTGACCGGCTCCCTGGTGTACGACAACCGGACGGCCGAGTTCGAGTACCGCGAGGGTCCCGTCTTCACCAACCTCCTGCTCGCCGACGAGATCAACCGGACGCCCCCCAAGACCCAGGCCTCGCTCCTGGAGGCCATGGAGGAACGTCAGGTCTCCGTGGAGGGCACCGCGCGTCCCCTGCCCGACCCGTTCGTCGTGTGCGCGACGCAGAACCCGATCGAGTACGAGGGCACCTATCCCCTGCCGGAGGCCCAGCTCGACCGGTTCCTGGTGAAGCTGACGGTGCCCGTCCCCACGCGGGACGAAGAGATTGCCATGCTGCAACGGCACGCGGCCGGTTTCGACCCGCGCGACCTGTCGGAAGTACAGCCCGTCGCGGGCGCCGCCGAACTGGCCGCCGGACGGGCCGCCGTCCGGGCCGTCCACCTCGGCCCCGAGGTCGCCGCCTACGTCGTGGACCTGTGCCGCGCGACGCGCCAGTCCCCGTCCCTCCAACTCGGCGTGTCACCGCGTGGCGCGACGGCGCTGCTGGCGACGTCCCGCGCCTGGGCGTGGCTGTCGGGCCGCGACTACGTCACGCCCGACGACGTGAAGGCGCTGGCCCGTCCGACGCTGCGGCACCGCGTCCAGCTCCGGCCCGAGGCCGAGCTGGAGGGCGCGACCGCCGACGGCGTGCTGGAGGGCATCCTCGCCCACGTCCCCGCGCCCCGCTGACGGCGCCGCGACCATGGCACTGACGGGACCGACATGGCACTGACGGGACGTCTCGGGCTCCTCGCGCTGCTCAGCGCGGTGATCCCGCTGTTCGCGCCGAGCTGGTGGACGCTGCTGATCGTGTGGGGCGTCCTGCTGCTCGGCGTGCTCGCCGACCTCACCCTCGCCGGGAACGTGCGCGCCCTGCGCTTCCACCGAACCGGCGACACGAGCGTCCGCCTGGGCGGCACGGCGCAGGTGTCACTGATCGTGGAGAACCTCGGCCGACGCCGCCTCAAGGCCCGGCTGCGGGACGTGTGGCCGCCGAGCGCCGGAGCGACGCCCCGCACCGTCCGGGTGGACGTGCCCGCCGGTGAGCGGCGGCGCGTCGAGATGAGCCTGACGCCGACGCGACGCGGCGACCGCAAGGCCGTCACCGTCGTCGTCCGCTCCGTCGGGCCGCTCGGGCTCGCCGCGCGGCAGCTCTCCCGCCGCGCGCCGTGGACGGTCCGCGCCCTCCCGGCGTTCCCGTCCCGCCGCCACCTGCCCGCCAAGCTGGCGCGGCTGCGCGAGCTGACCGGCGCGCACGTCGCGCTGATCCGCGGGCAGGGCACCGAGTTCGACTCGCTGCGCGAGTACGTCGACGGCGACGACGTCCGCTCCATCGACTGGCGGGCCACCGCCCGCCGGGGCGACGTCGTGGTCCGCACCTGGCGTCCCGAACGTGACCGCCGCATCTACCTGGTACTCGACACCGGCCGCACGTCCGCGGGCCGCGTAGGCGACATCCCCCGCCTCGACTGCTCGATGGACGCCGCGATGCTGCTCGGCGCCCTCGCGTCCCGCGCCGGTGACCGCGTCGACCTGCTCGCCTACGACCGCCGGGTCCGCGCCCGCGTCGAGGGCGCGTCCAGAACCGACCTGCTCCCCGCGATGGTCCACGCCATGGCCCCCCTGGAGCCGGAGCTGATCGAGTGCGACGCCGCCGGAATGGTGTCGACGCTGATGGCCCGCGTCCGCCAACGCTGCCTGGTGGTCCTCCTGACGGAACTGAACACGGCCGCGATCGAGGAGGGCCTCCTCCCCCTCCTCCCCCAGCTCACCGCCCGCCACCTCGTCATGATCGCCGCGGTGTCCGACCCGCGCGTCCAGGAGATGGCGGCCGCCCGAGGCGACCTGGCCTCCGTCTACGACGCCGCAGCCGCCGAACGCGCCCGCGCCGAACGCGGCCGCCTAACCGCCGAACTACGCGGCTACGGCGTGGAAGTCGTGGACGCGCCCCCAGGCGACATAGCCCCCGCCCTAGCCGACGCCTACCTCGCCCTCAAAGCCGCCGGACGCCTCTGAGTAACCCACAGTGCCCGGCGAGATTGTCTACGCCTGACACACGTATCCATACGTCTCCAGCCCCTCGGAAACGTAGAGCCCTTCGGCAGCACTACCCCGCGATGCCTGTAGAACCTTGACCTCGGCCTCTCGGGTGCGGCCCCAACTCATCGACGCCCGCCACAGGTTCCGGCCGTGGCCGAGTCCACGATAGGCCGGGTGGACGGCGAAATAGGCGGGTTGTTGAATGGTTCGACCGTCCGGACCCGCGACGGTCGACAGCGGTCCGACCGCGCCGACGACCCGATCATCGACAACTGAGACGAGAGTGGGCCCGTCTCGCTGTCCGGACTTCATCCGCTGATAGAGGAACTGGAAGCCCTCCGGTCCGATCTCGTCCGCGAAAGCACCGAAGGTGTCGGCCACAGGACAATCGGCGAGAACCTGGATCCCATTGCAGAGACGGTCATCGGCGGAGGAGAAACGCTTGACCATCACCCTGCCGCTTGCACCGTCGGAGCGATCGGAGAACCAGATCACCCTGTTGCCGGCTCCCACGCTGTGGCACTTCGCCAGCCGTTCCCCCAAGCACACCAGCTCGGGCAAGTCGGGTTCGGTCGCACCGTAGTAGTAGAGCTTCACCAGTCCGCCGCCACGCGTACTCAGCGCGGGCACGATCGTCTCCGCAGCCGTGTGAACGATGTCCCCGACGAGGACCCATTCATCCTTCGTGGCCGCCCACCGGCGGTCTTTGTCAAACGGGAGGAAGCGTCCGGAATGCGCGACATCAAGCACGGCATCGAACAGTTCGGCGCAGACCGCCTCGGGCGGCATGGGCCCAAGGGTCGGGACGAATGGGGCGTGCATCACGGGCTGAAGCCAGTCCCACCGAAACCGCATGTCCCGTAGGTTACCGAGGCCCGAACACACGAGACCCCGGATCGCGAAAGCGGTCCGGGGTCTCATCCGCGAGGCTAGAACGGGTTGTCGTCTCCAGCCGCGCAGGAGCAGAGATTGCCCTCCGACAGGTCGTCAACGTTGGCGATCAGGGTCAGGCCTGGCGGCTCGATCGCAACCGGCACGGCCGGAGGCGTGAGGGCCACGGTCGACGACTCGACCGTATCCGACAGGGCCGGGACGGTAAGAGTTTCGGCGGTCATGTAGGAGTCTCCTTCTCACGGTGCTGGCAATACGTGGCCAAGGGCGCCTTGGCCTTGCGGTAGAGCTGCACGAGCGGCATACAGGTACCGCAGGTTCCCTGGAGCTCACAGCCGGTGCAGCCGCCCTGCCGAAGCAACAGGGAGTCAGCGATCGCGCCGAGGCCACGCAGCCCCTCGACGCCTTCGGTGATCAGGTCGATGTTCGGTTCGCGCCCGACTTTGCAGATGGACGCCTTGCCGAACGGGTTGACATGGAAGAACGTGTGCCCGGCGTTGCAACCGGTGAAGGTCTTCCGCTTCCGCAAGAGTGGGCGGTGGACTGGGCCGGGAGCGTTTCGTCGCCGCCGTAGATCGTGGGCACCATGTTGGTGTACTCGTCCATCGGTGCGCCGATCCGCTCGGCCAGTCCGCGCATCAGCCCCACCTCGTCAGCGTTGTCCTGGGTCACGATCATCGACAGCGCGAGGGGCAGCCCGGCCCTGTGCGCGGCGGTGATGCCCTTCGTGAACAGCCGGTAGGCGCCCTGCCGGCCCGTCGTCCTGTCGTAGCTCTTCTCCGTCCCGCCGTAGACGCTGACGGTGATCCGGTCGGGCGGGCGCTTCGTCAGTAGCTCAAGCACCCTCGGTAGAGAGAGCCGTGAGCCGTTGGTGAGCAGAGTGATCATCATGCCCAGGTCGTACGCGGCCTCGTAGGTTTCGACGAACAGCCTGTCCACCATGGGCTCGCCGCCCGTCAACTGGAGCCAGAGCACCCCAGCGTCCCGAAGGGTGTGAAGGAGCTTGACCCGGTCCTCCATCTCCAACCCCTCGAACTTCTTGACGCCGAGGTAGCAGTGAGGGCACTCGTAATTGCATCCGAGGTTCACCTCCCACGACGCCCGCCCGTATCCCAGTCCCGGGTCGGCGCGGACCAGCACTGACGGAGCGATCGGCTTGCCGTCAAGCCGTACGCCCCACGCCTCGCGCGCGGCGGCGGTCAGCCAGATCGGAGCCGGTGCGTCGTGAGCGGCCCCGACAAGGTCCCTGTATCGGTGGGCGGGCATTGTCGCACCCGCCTTGCTGCCCGGCTTCACCATGACGTAGCGCCCCATGTAGGGACTAACGATGAACTCATGCATGGGAGTCCTCCGCTTGTAGCTCGCAGTAAGGAAGCCGACCTGACACCGCACGATGCTGATCATGATGTCGGGCCGGTCGCGCCGCACAACGTTGTTCTGTCACCTGGCTCGACCTTGACGCAGGGCAATGCGGAGAAACCACAATCGTGCAGAACCTTGCAGCGGTTTCTCGTTTTAGGAGTACCGCTCCGAGGCCACGCGGATCAGCACGCGGGACTCGTGACCGAACACCGCAAGGTCGGCGAGAACGTCGAAGGCCCTTTCGTAGGTCTCGATCTCGGACCGCTGAGCGACGGTCACTTCCGCCGTGAGGAGTTCGGTGATCACCCGTTCGGCATCGTAGATCCAGAAGGATTTGGGCACCCAGAGACGACCTGTCCGGTCTGTGGAGAAGGGAATAATGCCCACCAGAACGTTGGGCCACTCGGTGACGGCCGACAGGTGGTCGAGCTGCTCCCGCATCACACCTGGGCCACCGAAACCTACCCTGAGCGCGGCTTCTTCAATGAGGAAGACGAAGGTCCGAGCACCCGAGCGCAGAACACGCTGCCGGTCCAACCTGGCCGCAACAGCTTCGGGTAGGTCATTCCGGAGATTCTTGAACGCTATGATCGTTCGAAGCATGGCTGCGGCGTAGCCCTCAGTCTGAAGCAGCCCCGGTATAACGCTGGTCTCGTAGATCCTGAAGCGCTCGGTACGCTCCCAAAGCGGGACGTAGGAATCTTGAATGCTCCGCAGCCCTGCTCTCTCTCGCCGCCGCCATTCGATGTAGGCCGAGGAAACGCTCAGCATCTTCTGAATTAGGTCGTCCGCTCGCCCCGGAGCGCCGCAGTACGCGCACCAGATACGGATATCATCCACACTCGGGGAGGTGACGAGCGTCAAGATCTTAGACGGCTTCGAAACATCCCACCCGGCATGGCGCGCCAGCTCAGCCCCGGACGAACCCGACCGCTTGAGAAGCTCGCGCAGCTCGTCGGCGAGCGCTTTGCGCGCCTGCTGCACCGGCGAATCTGGCGGTGGCCGCCGAGGGTAAAGACGGCCAGGTTGTTTGGACGGCATGGCGGACGGAGTCAGGGGTAAATCAGATCGCGAATTCCTCGTGCGGCGTCGCCAGCTCCCATAGCGCTTCGAACGCCCCGCTGATGGCCTTTGCGACGAGGACCTCGTCGGTCAGGAACCTGCCGTTCGGACGGCCGTCGCCGTCGAACAGGTTGAACATGATCCGCTCGCTGTCAACCAGCCAAAAGTCATTCGACGGCGCGAGCAGACCGGCGGCTTCGTGCCGAGGCAGCCAACGAACGCTCTCGCCCGCTTCGACGGTCTGCCACGTGCCAGCGTGCTCGAACCGGATGTATTCGGTTGGGGGCAGCGATACGACCCGGAGCCGCCGAACGATCACACCACGCTGGACGGTATCGGCGATGAGGCCCTGCCAGTAGCTCTCGCGTGGAGGGCGCGGCCTGTCCTGGTTCTCACGCCAGAGGCGGTATGCCGGGCTTTCAGTGTCCACGTTGTAGCTGTCCCGGAGTTCGAGATGGTCAAGCCTCGAAGAGGCCGACTCGAAGAGCTCTGTCCAGCCTTCACGGTCCAGCAGTGGGGGAAGCTTCTCCAACTCCATCGCACCTTTCCAACTCGTCCAGTGCCCGGCGCAGCGCGGGGATCATTCGACCTGGCACGCGGATGACCGTTTCGTGACCGGGCACCGGCCGGAATAGTTTCTCGACTTCCTTCACGGTCTCACCGTCGGCAGCCCACGACTGCATCACGATCTCTCGTTTGACACGGTCGATGAACACGGTCGGCGACTGGCCCTCTTCGCTGTCCGGGTCGGTCCCTATGAACTCTAGAGGCATGTTCGTCTCCAAATTTTCACATCACCGCAGGGTCACACGAATCCCTCACGTCCGGCACCGGCCTCGAAGTATCCCCCGTTCCTTCCCGGCCGCCATACATGTCTGCTGCTCATCGGAAGGGTTCCTTGTCGTTGAAGGTGACCTCGGCAGGCACGTCTTGGGGAAGGAGGGTGCCGCGCATTGCCAGGACGAGCCTTGCATGCCGGACTCGCGCCAAGGCTCTGAGGCGTTCGGGACCGGGGATGATGTCCGACGTCAGCCACGAGCCGTACACGCGCAGGACGGCGCGCTGGTAGAGCGAGTCGGCGGCGATCTGCTCGGGAGTCATGGCACGGTCCACTCCGCAAAGACGGTCTTGCCGCCCTCTCGGTCGTCATGAACAACACCCCAGCGGGTGACGAGTTTCCCGACGATGATCAGTCCTCGGCCACCCAGCACCTCCAGGCCGGGACGGCACACCACCGGCAGCGTGGCATCGCCGTCCCAGACCTCCACCACGCATAGGTGACCGTCCAGGTAGGCGTCCACTCGGACTTCATCAGTGCCCGCGTGCCGGATCGCGTTGGTGATCAACTCCGAGGCCACCACCCGCACCAGATACTCATCCACCGGCCAGTCCGCCGCGATCCTGGCGACGTGATCCCGAGCCATCTTGATCTTTTCCATGTCCGGCTTGAACGCGATCATCGAGTGTTCCCTTCTCGGGGCGGAATCCCCTGGGAACGGTGGATTCGGGGCGCCACTCCGGCCAATTCCCTCCGCGCTCGTGCGTGCCTTGTGTGGTGGCCCCATGCCAGGTATCACCTCGCCGAACAGGTATTTATGCTGTCGGCCCAAGGATGCGCTCCAGAGGGTTAGTATTTCTACGTTCCTGGAACGTCGGTCAACAACAAGGATCATGGAATGCCACAACCTCGGGAGTCGGTCAACCAGCAGAAAGCCACCATCGGCCAGCAGGGATACAAGCGGCGGACCCTGGATCCAGCACGCTCACTCTGGGATCTAATCTCTGTGGAGTTGCGCAGGCAGATCTACGCGCAGAGCACGTCCCAAGCGCGCATATCGGAACATCTGGACTGCACACGCTCACACGTCACACGGCTAGTGAATGGGACACGCCGCCTATCTCCGACACATGCCACAATTCTCGATAATTTGTGGCAACTGCGAGGGCTTTTCACGCATCTGGTGGCCCACGCACTTGCGCGTCCTGACGACGATTGGCTCACGTCCCTGGCGGCATACGAAGCCACGGCGACCCGCATCCGCACGTGGGACCTCGGAGCCATCCCAGGACTGTGGCAAACACCGGACTACGCACGCGCGACGTTTGAAACGAGCGCACGCGGCGGGGCTGCTCGCGGATCTGGACACGGCACTTGCTGTCCGGCTTGAACGCCAGACCGCCGTGTGGGACCGTCCGAACCCTCCCCGCGTCTCCGCCGTCCTGTCGTGGATGACACTCGCAACCGCACCTGGCGACGGTCAGATCATGGCTGGGCAACTTGCGCATATCCTGACACTTGTTGAGCGCCCAGGCGTTAGCGTGCGGGTTGTCGGTCAACACATGGGATGGCACATCGGCCACGACGGGTCGTGTCAGCTTCTCACCGTGGGTGCCGACATGGCATTCGCGGAAGCCCCTGGCATGGTCGGGCACCTCGTCCTCGACCCGGATCGCGTGGAGCGCTACGCCCGACGCATGGAACAAATCAGTGATCTAGCCTCGAACACGGTGGACAGCCGTGAAATGATCGAAAAAGCGATGAGGTCCTACGCATGATCAAGTGGCGCAAGGCGAGCAGGAGCACATCCGAAGGTGGGGCGTGCGTGGAGGTGGCGAAGTTTCATGGGGCGGTAGCTGTGCGGGACAGCAAAGACCCGGACGGCCCTGCATTCGCACTCCCCATATCTGCCGCGCGGACACTGCTGGAGACTGTCAAGCGCGGAGAACACGACGCCCCCTGACGCACCGCACGCGACGAGTACGGCACCGGCTATGGCTGTGCTGTGTCGGGATCATCTCCGCGTAGGTCGAGGGCGCGCGCCGATCGGCGCGCGCCTTCGCGCGTGGTGGGCCGATGGATCCACCTCCGGGAGAGCGGGGACGCCCCACCGAACGTGACCGCCTTGCCAGCGCCTACCTAGCGCTCAAGGCCGCGTGCCGTCTGTGACCCTACCGATCACGGTCAGCCGGACACGGGGGCGAGGTCGGGGCGGAGGTCGGCGTCGCCGGTTTCGCCCTGGCGGGTGGCTCGGCGGCCGAGGACGATCACGTAGGTGAGGAACGCGGTCTCGGCGACGACGCCGATACCGATGCGCAGCCAGGTGGTGTGGACCCAGCCGGTGACGAAGCCCTCGATGAGGCCCGACACCAGCAGGACGGCGATGAGGCCGAGGGCGATGCTGACGGCGGCCCGGCCCTCCTCGGCGAGGGCCTGGCCGCGGCTGCGGCGGCCCGGGTCGATGACCGTCCAGCCGAGTTTGAGGCCGCCCGCGCACGCCAGGTAGACGGCGGTGAGTTCGAGGAGGCCGTGCGGGAGGATCAGGCCGAAGAACACGTCGCCCTTGCCGTAGGCGAACATGAGGCCGGCGCTCAGGCCGAGGTTGACCTGGTTCATCAGCAGGACGAACACGGTGGGGATGCCGAGCATGATGCCGAACATCAGCGCGGTCGCCGACACCCAGGCGTTGTTCACCCACACCTGGAACGCGAACGACGACGCCGAATGCTCGGTGTAGTAGTTGGCGAAGTCGTGGTCGACGAGTTCGCGGATCTCGTCCGGTGTCGCGATGCTCGCCTGTACCTCCGGACTGTGCACGATCCAGATCGCCAGGGCGAGCGCCAGCAGGTTTCCCAGGACGGCGTTGCCGAGCCACCACCATTTCATTCGGTACGCGGCCGCCGGAAACGATACGGTCGCGAAGCGGGTGACGTCGCGCCAGAGTGGAGCCTGCGCACCGGCCACGGCGGCTCTGGCTCGGGCCACCAGGGACGACAGACGACCCACGAGTTGGGGGTCAGGTGAGCTGGACCGGACGACGGACAGGTGTGTCGCCGTCCGCTGGTACAACTCGACCAGTTCGTCGGCTTCCGTGCCGCTCAGCTTGCGGCCGCGGTTGATGAGCCATTCCAGGCGCTGCCAGTCGGCGTTGTGCGCGGCCACATAGGCGTCGACGTCCACCCGAGGGAGACTAACGCGTCGGCCCGCCGAACCGGCAAAATGGACCGGACCCCAGCCCCATTGGAGGATCAGGACATGGCCGAACTCGTCACCGGCGAGGCCGTCGCGCTCGACATCAGGGTCGCGCGCCTGGCCAGCCGGGGCTGCGCCATTCTGCTCGACCTGCTCCTCCAGCTGGTGATGCTCAACGTGGCCGTCTACGTCACGGCGATGACGTCGCTCGTGGCGGACGACGCGTGGGCGGTCGGGTTGACGCTGCTCGCCGTCGTCGCCGTCCTCGTCGGGTATCCGTGCCTGTTCGAGACGCTGACGCGCGGGCGGACGCTGGGCAAGATGGCCCTCGGCCTGCGCGTCGTCGCCGACGACGGCGGGCCGATCAGGTTCCGGCAGGCGCTGGTGCGGGCGCTCGCGGGGTTCATCGAGTTCTGGACGTTCTACGGTTCCCCCGCCCTCATCACCTCGTTCTGCAACCGGCGCGGCAAGCGGCTCGGCGACCTGTTCGCGGGGACGATCGTCATCCAGGAGCGGGTCCCGGCGTCGGTGCTGTTCGGCCCCGTCGCGGTGATGCCGCCGCAGCTCGCCTGGTGGGCCCGGTCCCTGGAGCTGTCGATGCTGTCGGACGAGCTGGCGATGACGGCCCGGCAGTACCTGTCCCGGTTCTGGGAGCTGCTGCCGGAGGTGCGCGACTCGCTGGGGCAGCGGATCGCGGCGCAGGTCGTGGCCGTGGTGAGCCCGCCTCCGCCGCCGGGGATCCGTCCGGAGATCCTGCTGTCGGCCGTCCTCGCCGAGCGCCGCCACCGCGAGGAGTGGCGCCTCGCGCAGCGCCGCGCCCGCCGCATGCGCCGCCTCGGCTGGACGTCCTGGGCCCCGGCGATGCCCATGGGCGGGGCGCCCGCTCCGGCGATGGCCGGGCCGCCCATGGCTGGACCGCCCATGGTGGGGCCGCCCCGGCAGGGCCCTCCGGCGCCGCCGCCGTTCAGTCCGGCCGTTCCGGGGCGTCCGCAGTTCCTGCCGCCGCCGAACTACGGCTCGGGGCCGTACCAGAACGTTCTGAACGCGCCTCGTCCGCCCGCTCCCGGCCCGTACCCGCCCGGCCCGCACCCGGTCACGGGTCCGCCGCCCGCGGGCCCGTACCCGCCTCCTGGGACGACGCCGCCCGGCCCGCCGCCCCGCCGCTGACGGGACACCGGCCCCGGCTCGACCGACACGGGAAACACCGCCGCCACTCGCGGCCGCACGCTTCGAGAAAACCATGCGCGGCGGCCGCCCTATTGGCGATCCGGACACCGCGTCCGGGAAATAGGAATGCGTCAGAATGCCTTGACGATCCTGACTGTCCTGACAGTTTTCAGTCAATTCTTAGGGTAGCCTATCCTTAATTAGGAGAGCCTAGCCTAAAGGATGGGAATGGCCCTTCATTTACAGTAGAACTGTAGGTCACATAGAAGGAGCATGCGTCGGCGGATCAGCGAATATGGCATGAACATACGGTCTGACCTGCAAATCTAGCGGTCTCACCCATCTCGGGTGGCGAAGATCGACCCTTTGCTGAGAATCTCTTGAGCGATCATGAACGGCGTCTTTTCGGAAAGATCGTCCGGGGGTCGCCGCAGCACGGGCCGTGAATTCATCACGGCGCGGAGGTTCAACTCGAATTTTCTACTGTGGCCGGGTTCCGCCACGCCGTGTCAGCATGTGCCGCATGGAAGGCGACAGAGAGGTCATCGGGCTGCTCAACGAGCAGCTCACCGCGGAACTGACGGCGGTCAACCAGTTCTTCCTGCACGCGAAGATGCAGCAGGACTGGGGCTACGTACGACTCGCCAAACACACCCACTCCGAGGCCCACGACGAGCTGAAGCACGCCGCGCGCCTCACCGAGCGGATTCTTTTCCTGGAGGGTGCCCCCGACTACCAGACGCTCAACAGGCTCCAGATCGGACAGAACGTCCCCGACCAGCTCCGGTCCGACCTGGCCCTGGAGATGGAGGTCGTGACCAGGCTGCGGCCCGCCATCACGCTGATGCGCTCGCGCGGCGACATCACGTCCGCCCGCGTCTTCGAGGACATCCTCGCGGACGAGGAAGAGCACGTCGACTATCTGGAGACCGAGCTCGGCCTCGTCCAGTCCCTCGGCGAGCACAACTACCTGCAACGCCTGACGGACGCGCCCGGAGAGGACTTCACCGAGCCCGTCTAGAACACCCCGCCGATCGCTGGGCCCCCACGGCCTGCGTGACACCGGTGCCGGAGAAGCAGCTCCCACCCGGAAGGAGGCGCGACGCGCGCCTCCTTCCGGCCTCCGGTGACCGGTCGATCCCCCCGCTGCACACGAAGGAGCGCCCCCGTGACCGACACCGAGATCAGCCCTGCCGGCGACACTGTCGCCGCAGCCCCCCGCCACGCGGATCCAGCGGAAAGACTGGTTCTGGAGATGTGGCGGACCCCCGTCTACCAGGCCGACTGCACCGGAGCCGCCGAGCACCTCCCGGATCTTCGGAAACTCGTCCTCGACGCGGAGCACGCCGACGCGCGGACCGGCGCCCTGATCGGGTCGTCCCAGACGATGCTGAGCTGGGACGACCCGTCGATCGACTGGCTGCGGCACCAGATCGGCATCGCGGGCGACACGCTGGCCCGCGCGGTGCTGGGCGAGGCCGCCGAGGAGATCGACGACCGGGACGTCCACGCCGAGGCGTGGGCCCTGGTCTGCCACCCCGGCGAGTCCCTGCGCCCCCACACCCGCCACGACTCGGCCTGGTCGGGGCTGCTGTCGGTCGCCGCCGACCCGACCGGCGACCGCGACGCCGGAGACCTGTACCTGCTCGACCCGCGCCCGGCCGCGACGGGCCGGGCGAACTCCCCCGGAGCGGTCCGCTACTCCCCCGTGCCCGGCCGGATGATCGCGTTCCCCGGCTGGCAGGCGCACTGGATGCGGGCGACCGCCGCCGACTCCCGGCTGCGGATCGCCATCGCCTGGAACATCACCTACCACGGACCCTGGAGCCGGACGTCATGACGATCACCACCCCCGCCCCGGTCCCCTCGTCCGGCCAGGCGCGGCGCAGCTGCGGCAACGCCTGTCCGGCCGTCCGGCAACACTGGGGGACGCCCGTCGCCTTCGCCACGCTCGACCCGGCCGGGCTGCTGTCCCCCGCCGCCGCCCGCATCGGCCCCGAGGGGCCCGCGCTCCAGATCGTCCCGCCCGACGAGGTCTTCACCGATCCGGCGGCGGCGACCGCGCTGTTCCGGGCCTCGTTCGACGCATTGACCGCAGACTTCGGTCAGGACCTCGCGCCCCCGGCGGGGCGCGTCGACGTCGAGGTGCGGATCTGGCGGCACGGCTACGCGCTGCCCGCCGCCGCGCATCCCGCCGACCTCGTCGCGTGGTGGGTGCTGGCCGCCGGTTCCGCGCCCGAGCGCGGCGAGTCGGGCGCCCTGACCTTCGCCGACCCGCGGACGGGGTCCCCGCTGACCCCCATTCCCGGACGGCCGTGGGGACGGCACCTGATGATCCGGCCCATTCCCGGCGCGCACATCGCCGTCCCCGGGTGGCTCGCGTCGTCCGTCGTCCCCGTGGAACGCCGCCAGCACGTCCTGGTGGCGTTCGCGTCGACCGGCGGCACTAACCCAGAAGATTGGGAGGAGACTCCAGTTCGGTGAGCTCCACGCCGGGTGCGGCCACGACGACGTCACCCGCGATGTGCACGGCTTCGACTTCGCCCGTGGACAGGTCGGTGACCTCGTACTGCGAGACGGGGAGCGGTTCCGTCTCCGTCTCGTGGTACGAGGTTCCGGCCCGATGCCAACGCCACGTAGTGGTGAGTGGTGAAAGAGACGCGCCGCTCATCTGGACGAGACGGACGTCGGCCTGCGCCATGTCGTCCAGGCCAAGGGAACGGGCGATGGCGACAAGGAAACCGGGTGAGTCGCTGAGGAAACCGGACGCTCGTTCCGTGTGTTCGGTGCCCGTCTCCCCGGCGGCGCGCACCCAGGCGACCTCGGGACCGGTGACGCCGCCCCGCACCCACCAGGACGGGGTGACGAGTTCGACCCGGAGCTGACGCCAGCGCGCGTCCACCACCAGATCGGTGCGAACGCCGTCCGGGCGGTGGGACGTGTAACGCCAACCGCCCGGACCTGGCGCGCACTGGAAACGCTCCACCAGGCCCTCGTCCACATGCAGATACGTTCCGGACGGCACGGGTCAGGACCCGATGCGCCAGGAGTGCAGATAGTCCTCCTGGTCCTGGGTGAGGCCGTCGATGGCGATGGACATGGACGCCAGCTTCAGCCGCGCCACCTCCGTGTCGATCTCCTTCGGAACGTCGTGGACGGCCACGTCCAGCCCCGGATGGGCGGTCGCCAGCCACGCGCACGTGAGGGCCTGGTCGGCGAACGACATGTCCATCACGGCCGCCGGATGACCCTCCGCGGCCGCCAGGTTGACGAGCCGACCCTCGGCGAGCAGCACGAGACGCCGCCCATCGGCCAGCACGTATTCGTCGGCCAGCGGTCGGACCCCGCGGTGGACCTCAACCGCCATCTCACCCAGCACGCGGACGTCGATCTCGACGTCGAAATGCCCGGAGTTCGCGAGGATCGCACCGTCCTTCATGGCGGCGAGGTGCTCGCCGTTCACCACGTCGCGATTGCCGGTGACGGTGATGAAGACGTCGCCGTCCACAGCCGCCTCCGCCATGGGCAACACAGCGAAACCCTGCAACGCGGCGTCCAACGCCTTGACCGGGTCGATCTCAGTGATGACGACGCGCGCCCCCAGACCACGCGCCCGTTCCGCAAGGCCACGGCCACAGAAACCAAAACCCGCGATGACGACGGTCTTCCCCGCGAGAAGCGTGTTGGTGGCGCGGATGATGCCGTCCAGCGTGGACTGGCCCGTGCCGTAGCGGTTGTCGAACATGTGCTTGGTGTCGGTGTCGTTCACCGCGACCATGGGGAAACGCAACGCGCCCTCGCGCACCATCTGATGCAGACGGATGACACCCGTCGTGGTCTGCTCGCACCCCGCCTTCACCGTGTCGAGCAGGTCGGTGCGGTCGATGTGCAGCGTGTTGACGAGATCGCACCCGTCGTCCAGCACGATGTCCGGCCCGGTCTCCAACGCCTGATGAATGTGCGCGTAATAACCCTCGCGGTCAGTTCCGGCGCGGGCGAACACCTCCGCGCCGTACTCCTGGACGAGCGCCGCCGCCGTGTCGTCCTGCGTGGACAGCGGGTTCGACGACGCCAGCGCGACACTGGCACCGCCCGCCTGGAGCGTCCGGATGAGCCCCGCCGTCTCGGTCGTGATGTGCATGCACGCCGCGACCTTCAGACCGTCCAGAGGGCGCTCCTCAGCGAACCGTTCCCGGATCTGCCGCAGTACGGGCATGCTCCGGTCGGCCCACTCGATCCGCTTGACACCCTCATACGCAAGCGAAACATCCGCAATATCGCTCATCGCTTCCCTTAAAGGCAGAACCGCCGCACGGCCACTGCGCGGCCGTGCGGCGGTCGAACGCTACCGAATCTCAGTAACGGTAGTGGTCGGGCTTGAAGGGGCCCTCGACGTGGACGCCGATGTAAGCCGCCTGCTCCTTGGTCAACGTGGTGAGCTTGACGCCGAGCGCGTCCAGGTGGAGGCGGGCGACCTTCTCGTCCAGGTGCTTCGGCAGGACGTACACGCCGACCGGGTACTCCTCGGTCTTGGTGAACAGCTCGATCTGCGCGATGACCTGGTTCGTGAACGAGTTGGACATCACGAACGACGGGTGGCCGGTGGCGCAGCCCAGGTTCATGAGGCGGCCCTCGGCCAGGACGAGGATGGAGTGGCCGTCGGCGAACCGCCACTCGTGCACCTGCGGCTTGATCTCGACCTTCTCGATGCCGGGAAGCTTGGCGAGGCCCGCCATGTCGATCTCGTTGTCGAAGTGCCCGATGTTGGACACGATCGCCTGGTGCTTCATCCGGCTCATGTGGTCGGCCGTGATGATGTTGAAGTTGCCGGTGGTGGTGACGAAGATGTCGGCGATCTCGACGACGTCGTCCAGGGTGGAGACCTGGAAGCCGTCCATCGCGGCCTGGAGCGCGCAGATCGGGTCGATCTCGGTGACGATCACGCGGGCGCCCTGGCCGCGCAGCGCGTCCGAGCAGCCCTTGCCGACGTCGCCGTAGCCGCAGACCACGGCGACCTTGCCGCCGATCAGCACGTCGGTGGCGCGGTTCAGGCCGTCGATCACGCTGTGCCGACAGCCGTACTTGTTGTCGAACTTCGACTTGGTGACCGAGTCGTTGACGTTGATCGCCGGGAACGCGAGCGTGCCCGCCTTCGCCATCTCGTACAGGCGGTGGACGCCGGTCGTGGTCTCCTCGGTGACGCCCTTGATCGCGGCGGCGGCCTCCGTCCAGCGGCCCGGCCGCTCGGCGATGGTGCGGCGGAGCGTCTCGAGGACGATGCCCAACTCCTCCGGGTCGTCCTCGCCCGCGGTCGGGACGGCGCCCGCCTTCTCGTACTCGGCGCCCTTGTGGACGAGCAGGGTCGCGTCGCCGCCGTCGTCCAAAATCATGTTCGGGCCAGCTCCATCCGGCCACTGGAGTGCCTGGTCGGTGCACCACCAGTACTCGTCGAGGGTCTCGCCCTTCCACGCGAACACCGGGACGCCCTTCGGGTCGTCCTTGGAGCCGTCCTTGCCGACCACGACCGCTGCGGCCGCGTGGTCCTGCGTGGAGAAGATGTTGCAGGACACCCAGCGCACGTCCGCGCCGAGTTCCACCAGCGTCTCGATCAGCACGGCCGTCTGGATCGTCATGTGCAGCGAGCCCATGATCCTGGCGCCGCGCAGCGGCTTGGCGGCGGAGTACTCCGCGCGCACCGCCATCAGGCCCGGCATCTCGTGCTCGGCGAGCCGGATCTCCCGGCGCCCGAAGTCGGCCAGCGACAGGTCGGCGACCTTGTAGTCCATGCTTTCGTTGCTCCTTGGTCCGCGGGTGGCGGGTCGGTACGCGCGCTCGGTACTCGGGGTTGCTCGGTACTCGGGGTCGACGCCCCGTGGGCGCCTGGGTCAACGCCGTGAGTCTAAGCGCGGCGGGTGCCTCCGGGCACGGCCGGAGGCGACTTTCTCACACAAATTTGTCAGAATTGCCGGATGCGCATCACGGAGGCCGCCCGGCGGCTCGGCACCTCGCCCCGCATGCTTCGCTACCGGGAGGCGCTCGGGCTGCTGCCCGCCACCCGCGAATCGGGCCTGACCAGGCACGGAGGCGGTCACCGCCGGTTCGGCGACGCCGAGCTGCGGGCCGTCGCGCTCGCCCTCGCGCTGGAGAAACGCTACGACGTCGGGCCCGCCGAACTGGCGTTCGGGCTGCGCGTCCTGGCCGAGCCACAGGTCCAGGCGCACGTCCGTGAGCTGGGCGAACGCATCGGACGGCTGTCCGCGCCGCCGACCCGGGCACTCGACTTCGAGAAGGAGAAGGCAATGCGCCTGCTCCGTCGGCGGTAACCGCTAATATCCCGCCGTTGGACGGACGGAGGGCGGCACATGCGCGCCAAGTTCTACGGGGTGCTCGGCATCCTGGTCGGCATCATCCTCTTCTTCGCGGGCGTCGTGACCAGCGGCGACGACGAGGTCAAGTGCGGTAGCCAGACGATGTCGCCCGGTGACATCTGCAAGACCACGAGCGACGGAAGCTCGGTCGAGCGGAGCTATGACGAGCAGAAGTCCCAGAACGGGCGCGAGAGCATCATCATGATGATCGTCGGCCCGGTGGTGGGCCTCGGCGGGCTGGTGCTGCTCCTCGGCTCGTCCGGTTCGCGGCGCCGCCACCGCGCGCACCGCGTCGCGTATCCTCCGGCCGCACACGGCGCCCCGCCGCCTCCGGGCCACTACGGCCCTCCCCCGGCACCGCACGCCGCCGCACCGCACGCCGCGCACGTCCACCCACCGGCGGCACCGGCGTACCCGCCCGCGCAGCCTGGATACCCGCCCGCGCAGCCCGCGTACCCGCCTGCCGCCCAGCCCGGTTACCCGCCCGTGCCGCCCCCGGCGCAGCCCGGCTACCCGCCGCCCGCCCAGCCGTACCCGCCACAGCCGCCCCCGGGCGGTTACCCGCCCTACCGAGGCTGACGGGGGCCCACCGGCGGGACGCGCGTCAGCCCGGCGCGCTCTCGCCCGGGACGACGACGCCCGACTCGTAGGCCAGCATCACCGCCTGCGCCCGGTCACGGACGCCGAGCTTGGTGAAGACGCGGGCCACGTGCGTCTTCACGGTGTGCTCGCTGACGAACAGTCGCTGCGCGATCTCGCCGTTCGACAGCCCGCCCGCGATCAGCACGAGGACCTCGGTCTCGCGGGCCGTCAGCGTGGCCAGCTCGGACGGCGCCTGCGGCCGGTTGCGGCGCTGCTTGGTGAACTCGCGGATGAGCCGCCCGGTGACCTGCGGCGCGAGCAGCGAGTCGCCGCGCGCCACCACGCGGACGGCGGAGACGAGTTCATCGGCCGTGGCGTCCTTCAGCAGGAAGCCGCTGGCGCCGACGGCGAGCGCCTCGTACACGTACTCGTCCACGTCGAACGTCGTCAGCACCAGCACCCGGACGTTCTCGGAGCCGGGCAGCGCGAGGATGCGGCGGGTGGCCTCGATGCCGTCCATGCCGGGCATCCGGATGTCCATGACGACGACGTCGGGACGGCCGCGCTCGGCGATCCGGACCGCCTCGCGCCCGTCGCCCGCCTCGCCGACGACGGTGATGTCGTCCTGCGCGGCGAGCAGGGCCGCGAACCCGGCCCGCACGATCGTCTGGTCGTCGACGATCAGCACGTTGATCACCGCTGCCGCCAGGCGGGGTCAGCCGCGGCCGGGAGGCCCCTCGGAACCGTGTCCACGGGTGGAATTCCCTTCGCTCGTCAGCGGAAGCTCGGCCTCCACCAGGAACCCGCCCTCGGCGGCCGGGCCGGCGGAGAACCGCCCGCCCAGCATGGTCGCACGTTCCCGCATCCCCACGAGGCCATGTCCACCACCTGGCCCCCCACCAGGCCCGCCGGGCCCCGACGACTCCAGCCGCGTCTTCCCGGCGTCCACCGAGGTGGGACCGGCGGGATCCAGCACGGCGGTCCGCGACGCGCCCTCGTCCCGGACGCGGACGGCGAGCCGGTCGGGCAGGAACATCAGATCGACGTGGACCCCGGCTCCGGGCGCGTGCCGCCGCGCGTTCGTCAACGCCTCCTGCACGATCCGGTACGCCGACAGCTCCACCGTCGTGGACAGCGCTCGCGGATCACCGTGCACGGCGAGGTCGACGCGTCCACCCGCGCCCCGGTGCTGCTCGACCAGGTCGGGCAGGCGGTCCAGGCGCGGCTGCGGCGAGTTGGCCGCGTCCGGCTCCGGTTGGGCGTCGGCGCGCAGCACGCTGAGCAGCCGCCGCATCTCCACCAGCGCCTCCCGCGCCGTCTTCGCGATCTCGGTGTAGCCCGCGCGGGCCTCCGGCGACAGGCTCTCCATCGTGTACGGCGCGGTCTCCGCCTGCACCGCGATCATGGAGACGGAGTGCGCGACGACGTCGTGCAGCTCGCGGGCGATGCGGGCCCGTTCCCGCATGACGGCCTGCTCCCGCTGGACGGCGGTGAGCCGGGTGAGGGTCTCGTTGGTGCGCTCGGCGGCCTCGGCCTCCGTCCGCCCGGCGGACTCCACGACGCGGCGCGCGTCGCCGAGCCCGATCGCGGCCAGCACGGCGATCAGGACGGCCGGGAACGGGACGTCGTCCAACGTCGACGTCGCCGTGTACACGACCGCGACCGTGACCACGCTGCCGAACGCGAGAACGCCCGTGGACTGCCGGGGCAGGTGCCGCGCCAGCGCGTACAACGTGTACAGGGCCGCGAAACCGGTGGTGACCAGCTGGGACTGCCCCGTCAGCAGGCTCGCGGCGACGGCGCCGAGCACGATCGCCGCGACCGGACGCAGGTTCTCCCGCCGCCAGACGAGCGGGAGCGTCGCGGCGACCGCGAACCCGCCCGCCAGGCTCAGCGGCGAGTCGGCGCGCGGCGCCAGCTCGGCGAGGGCGGCGACGGTGAGGGCGAGCCCCGTCAGCGGCGCGAACCACCAGGAGCCGACGACCTCCCGCCACGTGCCGATCCAGCGGGGCAGCGGCGCCGTGTCCGTGCCTTGGCCGCGTCCGGTGCCGCCGTTGAGCCGTCCGACCAGCCGCACCGCGACGGGACGGAGCAGGGTGCCGATGCCGGTGAGGATCCACAGCAGCAGCTGCCCCACGCCCGCCACGATCCGGCCGGACAGCCGCCAGGCGTGGTGCGCGAGGGCCGGGCCGAACCCCGCGGGATCGGGTCCCGGCCGGGCCTTGTCATCGGGAGTCACCACTCAATACTGACCGTTGAGGGGGGCGACCACCTCAGCACACGGGTGTATGCGGGTGACGGGGATCCGCCTGGAGTACCACCCGTTTTCCCTCCTTAAGAGGGACGTGCCGGAGGGCCCCGCGACCGTAGTGTTCTCAACGTGACCGCAACGGCGGCGCCGTCGACGTAGGGGGTTCGGCGGGCTGCCGCGGTCACACCAGAACCGCCCGGTTTTCAGGGGTCCGGGCGGGGAGGCATGGGAAAGCACCTCGCCGGACGGCCGTGGTACGCGCCTCTTCGGAGGCACTCGCCGGTCCTGCCTGGGCTGGGGTCGGCCGGCGCGCACGGCGGCGGTCGCCCGGCGAGGGGTCCCATTGCCCTCGGACCTTCAGATGACGCCGCGCGCGGCCGCCGGAGCGGACCGCGCGCGGCGCCGTCATTTCGCGGACGGTCAGCCGAAGGTGATCGGCACCGGCGGAGCGAAGACGCCCGACGGGTCCGTCTGGCTGCCGCCGCGGACGTCGCACCCGGGCGCGACGGTGCAGTCGACGGTTCCGGCGGGGTCGCCCGTCGTCGGGTCGGCGCCCTCGAAGCTGGAGCGGACCGTCAGCGTCAGCGCGGCGGCGCCGTTCGCGTCGGCCGTCACCGGCGTCGGAGCGTCCGCCAGATCACATTTCACGTTCGGCCACTCACCCGTCGAGCACTGGACGGCGGTGACGGAGTCGCCGGGCGTGAACCCGGTGGCGTTCACCGCCACCTGCTGGCCGTCCGTCAGGTTCGTCGAGGGCGTCACGGTGAGCTGGGGAGCCGCGTCGGCCATCGCGGCGGGCGTCGTCGCGAGCAGGGCGCCCGCGGCGATCGCCGCGATGCCTAAGGTCCTGCGAATCGTGCTGGCTGCCATTGTCTTTCACACCTCCGGTCAAGCATGGGCGCGTGGCCCATGTATCGGTTCTGTCTGTGTCGGACTCGTTGGGCCAAACAAGATCAGCGGGGAGTTCCAGGGAGCTGTCCGCATCACCTCCGGGTCCTGTTCCGCAGCATGTCAGGACGGGTTGGAACGGCCCACAACCTCGTCCGGCGGCCGAGTCTAGTGTCCGGACGCGCGTTTTTGATCTCCGTCTGGAGCGCGGCACCGACCCGACCGGCGGCACGGAAGAACAGATGTTTTGGCCCACGGCGGCTTTGAGCGACCGGGCGCCCCGACCGGACCATCCACCAGAACGCGAGGTCCCGGCAGCCGTGACCGGACGAGCACGGTAAGACACCGTTTCGTGTCTCGGAATGGTCCGCCGGGGCCGGGTCAGTGTCGTGACTGTCCGGATCCGGACGCGGCACTCAGGACGAGGCGGGCGTCTCCGGCACCGTCTTGCGGTACGCCTCGTCGAGGGCGGGCTCCAGGTAGATCAGCTTCGCCTCCGGGAAGCGCTCCCGGATCCTCGCCTCCGCCGCGTCGATGCCGCGCGCCACGTCGGCGGCCGTGTCGTCGTGGTGGACGGCGATCTTGGCGGCGATCAGCAGCTCCTCCGGGCCGAGGTACTCGGTCCGCATGTGGATGACGTGGTCGACCTGGTCGACCGACTCCAGCGCCTTGATGATCGCGCGCTCGTGGTCGGGGGCGACGCCCTCACCGATCAGCAGGCTCTTGGTCTCGATCGCCAGGATCGTCGCGACGGCGGCGAGCAGCACGCCGATCGCCACGGTGCCGACGCCGTCCCACACGCCGTCATCGGTGGCCACGGCCATCGACACGCCGAACAGCGCGAGCAGGAGGCCGATCAGGGCGGCGAAATCCTCCAGCAGGACGACCGGCAGCTCCGGCGCCTTGGCGTGCCGGATGAACGCCCACCAGGACTGGTCGCCGCGGATCCCGTTCGACTCCTTGATCGCCGTCCGGAAGGAGAACGACTCCATCCCGATCGCGGCGATCAGTACCGCGAACGCCCAGATCGGCGACTCGACCTTCTCCGGGTGGGAGATCTTGTGGTAGCCCTCGTACAGCGAGAACACGGCACCGACGGTGAACAGGACGACCGCGACGACGAACGCGTAGAAGTACCGCTCGCGGCCATAACCGAACTGGTGCTGCTGCGTCCGCGCGCGTCTGGACCGCTTGCCGCCGAGCAGCAGCAGCCCCTGGTTCCCCGAGTCCGCGACCGAGTGGATCGACTCGGCCAGCATCGACGACGAGCCCGTGAACACGAACGCGACGAACTTCGACACGGCGATCCCGAGGTTGGCGGCCAACGCGGCGACGATGGCCTTCGTTCCACCCTCAGCACTCATCTCTCAGCAATCCTCGCTTTTAGCTCTTGAATGGCAGGCACCGGAGTGGGATCCACACCGAGCGCGATAGCCAAGTAAACCGTGACGTAGTCCCCGAGCGCGATCAGAGTCGCGATTCTCTCCAGCGGGTGCCCGCCCTCGGCGCCGATCTCGGTGACCGCGACGCCCCGCTCCCTCGCCACCTCGACGGACACCTCGCACCGCCTGCGCACCTGCGGATGTTCCTGCACGTCCCGAAGCAGGACGAGGTGCAGCCCGTGCTCGGGCTCGTCCGCCCGGTCACGGAAGAAGTCGTCCAGATCGGACGTCTCACCCTCCGTCGACCCACCCCGCGCGAAGTGACCGTCGAACGCCATCACCTGGTTGTGACCCGCCTCCGGGACCTCGCCGAAGATCCCCGGATACTTGGCGTTCTCGTTGAGCTGGCAGCACAGCCGGTACGCCGCCGTGGCCGCCAGCGCGGACGCCCCCCACACCAACGGCACGTCGCCCGCGATGTCCAGCGCGATCCGCTTGGCGGGGTTCACGAACGGCTCACTGGACGGACGGCAGCGGTGCGCGACGTCCTCCAGCCGCGCGGCGGTGGACTCCAGGACGAAGTCGGGCACGTCGGCCAGGCCCAGCGTGCGCGCCGCCAGGATCAGCGGGACGGTGAGCCCCCACAACGTCGAACGCGGCTGCCCCACCGACCGCACCGGGACGAAGACGCCCCGGCTCCTGTCGGACAGGTCGGCGAGCGGGGAGTCCGGGCCGCCGACGAACAGCAGCCTGCATCCCCGCCGGGCCGCCTCCGCCGCGACCTCCAGGGTCTCCTCCGTCCCCCCGGAGCACGACACGGCGATCACGAGGTCGGCGGCGCCCACCCAGCCGGGCAGCCGGTAGCCGCGCACCGTCGTCACCGGCACCGCGCAGCCCACACCGCACACGGCGGCGAGCACGTCACCGGAGATGCCGGAGCCGCCCATCCCGACGACCACGATCGCGCGGGGCCTGCCATCGTCGGCGAGGACGGAGATGCCCGCCTCGTCCGCCGCCCGGCGCGCCTCCCGCACCTGCGCCGCCGACGACGCCACCTGCCGCAGCATCCCGGCCGGATCGGCCGCCTCGGCCGCCGCCGCGTCGTCCAGCCGCGAAGGGTCGAGCCCTCCGCTCACGGAGCGGGCGTCCTCGCCTCGTCGACCAACAGCACCGGAATGCCATCACGGACGGGGTAGGCGTACCGGCACGAACCGGTGCACACCAGCTCGTCGGCCGCGTCGTCGGTGCGAAGGTCGCCGCCGCAGTTCGGGCAGGCGAGGATCTCCAGCAGCCAGGAGTCGAGCTTCATCGTCATGGCGGCGTCATTTCCCCTCTCGGTCACTTCTCCCTCACCAGGGCGAGGACTTCGTCACGGATCGCCGCCATCGCGGGCTCGTCACCCGCCTCCGCGTTCAGGCGCAGCAGCGGCTCGGTGTTGGACGGCCGCAGGTTGAACCACCATCCGGCCGCCTCGTCGCGTACGGTCAGCCCGTCCAGCTCGTCGATCTCGACCCCGGCACGCCCCGAGAAGGCGTCCCGCACCCGCGCCGTGACGGCGTCCTGGTCGGCGACCTCACTGTTGATCTCACCGGACGCCACGTAGCGGCTGAACTCGTGCAGCAGGTCGGACAGCGGCCCGTCCTGCCCGCCCAGCGCCGCGAGGACGTGCAACGCGGCGAGCATCCCGGAGTCGGCGAACCAGAAGTCGCGGAAGTAGAAGTGCGCGGAGTGCTCGCCACCGAACACCGCGCCCGTCTCCGCCATCGTCTGCTTGATGAACGAGTGCCCGACCCGCGTCCGAACCGGCGTCCCCCCACGCTCGGCGACGATCTCCGGCACGGCCCACGACGTGATCAGGTTGTGCACGATCGACGACCCCGGATACTTCGCCAGCTCCCGAGTAGCGACCAACGCCGTAATGGCCGACGGCGCGACAATCTCCCCACGCTCATCGACCACGAAGCACCGGTCGGCGTCCCCATCGAACGCGAGCCCGATATCAGCCCCGGTCTCACGCACCTTCGCCTGAAGATCTCGCAGATTCTCCGGCTCGATCGGATTCGCCTCGTGGTTGGGGAAGCTTCCATCCAGCTCGAAGTACAGCGCCACCAGCTCGACGGGCAGCCCCTCGAACACGGGCGGAACGGTATGCCCGGCCATCCCGTTACCGGCGTCCACCACGACCTTCAGCGGCCGAATGGACGACAGGTCAACGAGCGTCTTCAGATGATCCGCGTACCCCTTCAGCAGATCACGCCGAGAAACAACCCCAGGCTCCCCCTCAAACCCAGGAACCCCGCCATCGACCATGTCGCGGATCTCGGTAAGCCCGGTATCCCGCCCCACCGGCCGCGCTCCCGCCCGACACAACTTCAACCCGTTGTACCGGGCCGGGTTGTGGCTGGCGGTGAACATGGCCCCGGGCAGGTCAAGGCTCCCGCTCGCGTAGTAGAGCATGTCGGTGGACCCGAGCCCGGCCTCGATCACGTCCGCGCCCTGGGACGTCGCGCCCCGCGCGAACGCCTCCGCCAGCGGCACCGACGACTCCCGCATGTCATGCGCGGTCACGACCGCCCGCGCCCCGGTCACCCGCACGAACGCCGCACCCACCGCCTCAGCGGTCGCGGCGTCGAGCTCGTCCGGCACGACACCACGAATGTCGTAAGCCTTGAATATCTTGGCGAGGTCGCCCACTCCTGCTCCCTGATCCGCTGAACCCGTACCCCCCAAGGAACGGGTTCCCGAGCCTACCGTTGTCTATTGGGGGGCGACCCCCCCAAACCCCCCGGCTGCGCGGCACGGGTCTCCTCACTCCGCTGGCGCTCCGCTCCGGGGACGCGGCGCGCCGGGCATTCCCGCTCCGCTCGCTGGCGCTCGCTCCACGTGACTACCCGTAACCCTGTGGCTGGCCTTAGAACCCGATGGCTGGACCTAGAACCCAGCGGCTGGGATCAGAACCCTGTGGTTGGGTTCAGGCGTTCGGGGTGGGGGGTGGGTTAGTCGGAGCGGAGGACCCTCAGGTGGCCGCGGCGGCCTACTTCTGTGCCCTGGCCTACGGGTTCGGTGGGGGAGCCGGGGGCGGGTTTGGCGGCCTCGCGGACGGCGTCGGCCAAGGCTTCCAGGTCGTCGGCGCTGGGTTCGGTCTCTTCTTCGACCGGGAGGCGGACCAGTTCCCAGCCCATTGGGGCGGTGAGCCGTTCCGAGTGCTCCGCGCACAGGTCGTAGCAGTGCGGCTCCGCGTACGTGGCGAGCGGGCCCAGCACCGCGGTGGAGTCGCGGTAGACGTACGTGAGCGTGAACACTGCGGGCGCCTTGCAGGCGGTGCGAGAGCAGGTGCGGACGGGGCTCACGATGGCTGACCGTACCCCGCTCCCACCGGCTCCGCCACCACCCCTGCGAACGTGTCGCCGTTACCGGGCGATTTCCGAGGCAACGACTACATTCCGTGTCTCCACGAACCCTTGGTGTGCGGTCCGGCGGTGCCGGTCGGGGTGGAGGTACGCTTGTGGCGTGCGATCCCGTGTGACAGGTGTTCGGCGGCGTGATCGCCACGGTCGCGGCGTTCGTGGTCCTTTGACACCCCCGCAGGTGCCGGTCTCCCGTACCCGCGCGGAGCGGTTCGACGATCTCGTCGACGATGAGGTGCAGCGACTCAAACAGCGTTGGGGCCGCGAGCTGGCTCAAGTGCGGTTCGTTGTTGACGACGTCCCCGCCGTGGAGCCATCGTTCGACGGGCCCGTGCCGTTGGGGCAGACCGTCGCCGGGGAGGACGACCGGTCGGTTCAGATCCTGGTGTTCCGGCGTCCGGTCGAGGCGCGGGCGAAGGGTGAGGCGGAGTTGTCTCGGCTGATCCGCGACCTGCTGGTCGAGGAGGTCGCCGATCTGCTCGGGCTGTCCCCCGAATCGGTCGATCCCAGTTACGACTCCCCCGACGACTAGGTCAGGGGATCAGCGCGGTCTGGGAGTCCGCCGTGGTGGGCAGGTGGACGGTCGTCGCGGCGGGCACGATCGGCAGGACCGTGAACAGGTAGTCGTCGCCCTTGCCCTTCGCCAGGACGCGGGAAGCGTGGACGGGCCCCGAGCCGGGCTTCGGTGTGATCACGGCGCCGTAGGCGGTGTCGTCGCCGTCCTTGCCGTCGGGGTCGGTCAGATCGGTCTCGATGGTGCGGCCCGCCGGGATCCTCACCTCGTGGGAGGCGCTCTTCCCCGCCGCGTTCACGGTCGTGACCTGCACGGTCGCGGCCCCGGCCGGTGCGGTGAGGATCAGTGACGAGTCGAACCGGTTGTCGGCGGCGATGCCGGGCGCCGTCGCGGTGAGCGGCGGCGTGGACGTCCCGTAGGCGATGTCGGCGCCGCGTTCGGCGGCGAGGCCCGCGACGATGGGGCGGTCCGCGACGAGCCGGACGGCGGCGGCCCGGCCCGTCAGCGCGTCGAGCGCGACGGACGTGACGGTCTGCGCGGGCGCGTCGATGACCCCCTGGCCCTGCGGCGCGTACGAACCGTCCTTCGTGATCACCTGGACGCCGACGCGGGCGTCCGCCTCCCCTGGCACCGCGACCAGCAGCCGACGTTCACCGGAGCCACTGGGCACGCCCGGCACGAGGACGGACGACGCGGGCGCGGGCGACCGGGGCAGCCACTCGACGCCCTTCTCCTCCCCCGCGCGAACCCGCAGCGACGCGGCGACCCGTCCGCTGCGGCTGTGGACGTGCAGGGCCATGACGGTGGCGGACTTGACGACGTCCCCGAGACCCTCGGCCGACTCGCCGATCTTCACGACCTTGGTGGTGTAGGGGTCGACGCGAGTGCCGCGGCCGTCCACGGTGTCGAGCGGCCCTTCACCGGACAGGGCGGTCAGGTCGACGGACGCGGGCTGGGAGTCGACGTTGCTGAGAGACAGCTCGAGTTCGTCGGCCGCGACGGGACCCGGGCCGACGAACCACAGGTCGGTGCCCGGCACGGCGCAGCTGGCCCCGGCGAGGCCGCGGTCGTCACCGTCGTCCTGGTAGACGGTCTGTTCGGCCTCCAGTCCGGCGGCCATAGCACCGGCGGCGCGCACGGTGGCGGAGTCGTCGCCGGACTCGGCGTCCTTGGTCCAGTTCTGCCCCGGCGACGTCAGGGTCGCCAGCGCGGCGCCGCCCTTCGTGGGCGTCACGCTCGCGCGGCCGCCCTTCCCACGGGCGGCGGACTGCACGGCGAGCCGCGCGTCCTGGTGACCGGGGCAGACCGCCACCGCGGACGTGACCGGCGCCTGCCTGCCCTTCGCGGTGGCCTCTTCCGGACGCGAGAACGTCGCGGCGCCGTAGAGCGCGACGATCCCGACGAGCATGAGGGCCGCGGTGGCGTAGCGCATGCCGAGGAGGCGCAGGACCCCGTCCGCCTTCACGAGACCTCCTCCGGGCTGGGTTCCATCGCGGGCGGCGGTTCCTCGTGCTGGACGCGGACATGGCTTCCCCGGCGGCGCCCACGCCGTCCACGACGCGGCTCGCCCTTGGCCTTGCCGGTGGCGGGCCGGAAGGTCTCCGCCCGCGCGCCCGGCAGCGCCAGGACGGCGACGAGCAGCACACCAATGCCTTGGACGGCCACCCAGAGGTGCCGCGTCGTCATCGAGCGGGTCAGCTCGAACTCTCCCCCGGCGGCGGGGATGTCGTAGCCCTGCGCCCAGCCGTCGACGGTCCGTTCCTTGAGGTCGCGGCCGTCGAGGGTGGCGTTCCAGCCGCCGTCGGACGGTTCCGCGAGCAGCAGGGTTCGGGTGCCGGTCCCGGCGGGGATCCGCACGCGGGCGTCGATCCGTCCCGATGACAACGGCGTGACGGTCGCGCCTTGCAATAGCATCATCCGGCCGGACGTCGACTGGAGCCCCCACACGGCGAACGTCTTCGTCCTGCTGAGGCGGGTCAGTTCGGGCGCCGCGTCCAGGACGTCCGTGATGGGGTCCTTGGTGGGGTGCGGAACCAGGATGTACTGGACGCCCATCCGGGTCAGCGCGGGCCCGTCGTCGCCCTCGCGGTTCACCGCCAGCCCGGCGACGAGGTCGTCCAACCGGTCGCGGGAACGGCCGCCAACGGCGACCTCGGACTCGCCGATCCGCGGGCGCGCGTCCCGCAGGACGGTGTAGGAGACCCGTCCGGTCGGCTCCTTGTGCAGGACGAGTGTTCGCTGCCCGCCCCGCCCGTGGACGTAGGCGGGCACCGTGTCCGGGTCGACCTTGCCCAGGGGGCCGTCCGCGCCGTCCACCATCCAGAACCCGGCGGCCAGGACGGGCGCGGTGAGCGCGGCCAGCGCGAGGAGCGTCCCGCCCGCCCGGTAGACGAGGTGCCTGCCCGCGGCGGCCTCGGCGGCGCCCTGCACGGCGGCGGTGGCCGCGACGAGCGCCCCGGCCCCCGCGCAGATCAGCGCGACGCCGGGCCAGACGGGCGCCTCGTCCACGCCCTTGGTGACGGTGACGGCGCTGGTCACGACGGCGACGAGCAGCCCGTAGACGCCGAGCAGCCAGCCCGCCAGCGCCAGATTGCGGCGACGGCGCAGCGGCAGCGCGAACACGGCCACGGCGAGCAATCCGGCCAGCGCCCACCGCGCGGGCGCGCCCGGCCCACCCGGATCGAGCGCGAGCAGGTCGGCCGCGGCGGCGGGCTCGAACGGCCGGTGCAAACCAGGCTCAAGCAAGAACCGGGACGGATGCAGCAACAACCCGACCGTCCACGGAAACATCAGCAACGGCGGCACCCCGAGCGCGATCGCGACGCCCCGCCGCTCCCGCCGTCCGGGACGGTCGAACAGCGCCCACACCGTCCCCGCCGCGATCACGACGACCAGCCAGGTGAGCGGGACGAACGCCATCGCGACGGCGAGCAGCAGCGCCGCCGCCCACGACGCCCGGCCCGCCCGCTTGCGCCGCGTCCGGACGTCGAACGCGGCGGCCTCCGAACGCGGCAGCCCGTACACGCGGGCGAGTTGCACGGCGATCAGCGGAAGCAGCACGTGGACGATGGCGGTCCCGAGGCGTCCGCCCGAGATGGCGCCGGTGGCGGCGGGCAGCAGCGCGTACGCGGCGGCGAACCACGCGCGCACCGCCGTGGCGGGCAGGCGACGCCCCTTCGCGCGGGCCCGGCGCCCGGCGAGCGCGACGTCCGACACCAGCAGCCGCGACGCGCGGTAGGCGGTGAGCCCGGCGAGCGGCACGCTGCCGAGCAACAGAACCGAGACCACCAGCCACGGCTTGCCCAACGTCACCGTGGACAGGACGGCGAGGACCCCCACCGACGGCGGGCTCCCCGCGTCGCTGCCGAGCCCCACCGGATGCCAGCCGGACAGGTACTGCGCCCACAGGTCGCTCGCCCCGCCCCACGCGGGGACGAGCGCGTCGCCCCCGAGGTCACCGGCGGCTGTTAGCAGCGACCGTTCCGCCGCGACCGCGACGGCGACCAGCGCCAGCACGACCATGACGCCCGGGTGGGAGAGCAGCCTCCGGAGCACTCCCGGCTCGTCGGGGACGGTGGTGTCGTCGTCGCGGTCCTCGCGGTCCCGTTCGTGGGCGGCGAGGTACTCCGAGACCGCCTCGACCGTCCGGCGTGCCACGACCCACCGCGGCTGGAAGCGGCGGATGCTGCGGTGCACGCGCTTGCGTCCGTCCGCACGGGCCGCCCGCGCCCGCCGCAACCCGCCCGGGTCGCGCAGGACGTCGCCGAGCGCCCGCGCCTCCGCACGCGCCGCCGCCGGACGTTTCGTGACCGTGAGCCACAGGGCGTGGACGAGCGACGCCCACACATTGCGGACCAACGATCGCAACATCGCCCCGAACGGCTGGTTGGCGAGCAATGTGCGGAGGGCGTTGCGACGGTCGCGGCGGGCCGGATGCTCCGCCGTCATCCCGATCTCGCGGAGCCCGCGCCCGGACGCCTCCGCGTGGTACACGACGGCGTCCGTCGCGGTCACCACCCGGTGGTCCGCGGCATGGACCCGCCAGCAGAAGTCCAGGTCGTCGCGGAAGATGCCGTAGTCGACGTCGAAGCCGCCGAGCCGGTCCCACACGTCGCGGCGGACGAGCATCCCGGCGCTGCCGACGGCCAGCACGTCCCGGATCCCGTCATGCTGGCCCTGGTCGAACTCGCGGCGGTCCAGGCCCGTCTCGCGGCGCCCGGCGGCGTCGACCGTGACGCCGACCTCCCGCAGGACGTGCCGGTCGGCCCAGTCGCGGACCTTCGGGCCGAGCACCGCGACGCTCGGGTCCGTGTCGGCCGTCCGCAGCAAGTGGGTGAGGGCGTCGTGGTCGGGCGCCGAATCGTCGTGCAGCAACCACAGCCATTCCGTGCGGGCGGTGCCGGGCTCCTCGTCGGGGACGGACTCGGACGCGGCGTCCTGCCGCAACGCCTCCGCGACCGCCTCCCCGTACCCGGTGGTACGCGGCAGCGTGAGGACCTTGTCCGCGCCGACGACCTCCGCGAGCACGGCGGGACCACGGTCCTGACTTCCGGTGTCCACGACCACGAGACGTTGCACGGGACGCGCCTGGGTCAGCAGCGCCTTCAACGTCTCGGGCAGCCACCGCGCGCCATCATGCGCGACGAGGACGGCCGTGACGACATGGCGATCGAGAGTGGGGGACAAGGATCGCTCGATCTGTGGGACGACGGGTTCATGGCTGAAACGGCGTCAGCCGTGCCGGCCCAGGGGCCGACACGGCTGATAACTGTACGCGCGGGCGCGTGCACACGCCTCAGATCCGGCAGATCCGAAATGCGGTGCTGCCGCCCGGCGCGTCAGACGGCCTGACGCTTCAGCTTTCGCCGTTCCCTCTCCGAGAGCCCTCCCCAGATACCGAAACGTTCATCGTGCTGTAGCGCGTACTCCAAGCACTCCGTACGCACCTCGCATGCCCGGCACACCTTCTTGGCCTCGCGAGTGGAGCCGCCCTTCTCCGGAAAGAAGGCCTCCGGGTCCGTCTGCGCGCACAGGGCGCGCTCCTGCCAGCCCAACTCTTCACCGTCTGTGCCGTGCGCCAGCGGGATGACGACCTCGCTCACAGCGCACCTCCCTGCCCGTGGAACCCCCTGGTCAACGCCTTCGCTCCGGTTCCTTCCCCCGAGAAGGCGTTGAAACTACACCGACGAAATTACACGTGTGTAGTACCCGTCCCGTCAAGCCGGATAGCTTTCCGGGCGACATGGAGGCTTAAAGCGGGATGACCGCGATGACCTTTTAACCGGAACGCGGGGCTACCGCGGGGTGATCACTGCGGTGGCGGCGGACGGTTGTCCCGGTACCAGTCGCCGCCCTCCTCGGAGCGCTGCTCCCCGGCACCCGGTTGCGGCGGCGCGGGCTGCGTCCCCTGCGGGCCCTGCTCCTGGCCGCCGTACGCGCGGGTCCACTCGCCCATCTCCTCCTGCTCGCTGGGCTGCTGACCCTGCTGCGCCTGCTGGCCGTACTGCTGGTACGGCTGCTGACCGTAACCCTGCTGGGCCTGCTGCTGACCATAGGCCTGCTGACCGTAACCCTGCTGCGCCTGCTGCCCCTCGGCACCCGGCTGCTGGCCGTACTGCTGCCCCTCGGCACCCGGCTGCTGCCCGTACTGCTGACCTTCCGCGCCCGGCTGCTGCCCGTACTGCTGGTACTGCTGCTGGCCGTAACCCTGCTGGGCCTGCTGCTGTCCGTAGGCCTGCTGACCGTACGCCTGCTGGCCCTGCTGGTAGCCGTACTCGCCGCCGTACCCCGGCTGCACCTGCTGCGGACGCGCCGGCTGCAGCGTCTGGAAGACGGTGAAGACGTAGTACCCGCCGATCCCGACCACGGCGAGCTTGCCCGCCCCGACCAGGAACACCGAGAGCTTCGTGAGCGACTTCACGGCGTCGCCGTCGGCGAGCATCCCGCCGAGCCAGCAGATGACCCCGAACAGGGCGACACCGCCGAGGACGCCGAGCGCCCCCATGGCGATCGTCCGCGCCTGCGGCGTGGGAGTCTCCCCCCACGTCACCAGAAGAACGGCCAGGACGAGAAGACCGGCGGTACCGATGTGGAGGAACAGTCCGTCACGGGTCTCGGCCAAGGCGCGGAACGTGAACTCGCCGTCGTCGCCGAGAAGCGTGATGATGCCCGCCAGCAATTGCAGCCCCGCCGAGGCGATCAGTACCCAGGCGGCCGGTTCGCGCAGGCGCTGAACGGCTTCCTTGTTCACGGTGAATACTCCAGACCGAGGCAATCCGATTACAGGCAAAGCTTTGCATACTTTGTTGGCCCTGGGGGGCGACCCCCTGGAACCCCCGTTGCGACGCAGACGATCCTCACGCCGTTGTCTTGGTTTTTGGGGCCTGTCGCGGTTTGCTTGCGTCGCTGCGGTCGCCTGCGTCGGCGGGTTGTGGGTGTGTGGGCTGGGGTCGAGGGGAGGGGGCGGGGGTTGAATAGGGTGATCGGTATGAAGATCGTGGCGTTGGCGGGTGGTATCGGGGGGGCTCGGTTTCTGCGCGGGCTGCGGGCGGCGGCGCCGGAGGCCGAGATCACCGTGGTCGGTAATACCGGGGACGACATCTCTCTGTTCGGGTTGCGGGTCTGTCCCGATCTGGACACCGTCATGTACACGCTCGGTGGCGGGATCAACGAGGAGCAGGGGTGGGGGCGGGTCGACGAGACGTTCGTCGTCAAGGAGGAGCTTGGGGCGTACGGGGTCGGGCCCACCTGGTTCGGGCTGGGCGATCGGGACTTCGCCACGCATATCGTCCGGACCCAGATGTTGGAGGCCGGATACAAGCTGTCGGCGGTGACGGAGGCCCTGTGCGATCGGTGGAAGCCGGGGGTGCGGCTGATCCCGATGACCGACGACCAGGTCGAGACGCATGTGGTGATCGAGGACGAGCAGGGTCGGCGCGCGGTCCACTTCCAGGAGTGGTGGGTGCGGTTGCGGGCGTCCGTCCCGGCGCTGTCGATCGCGGCGGTGGGGGCGGAAGAGTCCACGCCCGCGCCGGGGGTGATCAAGGCGGTCGAGGACGCTGACTTCGTGTTGTTCCCGCCGTCCAATCCCGTGGTCAGTATCGGGACGATCCTGGCCGTGCCCGGCATTCGGGACGCCATCGCGGCGAAGACCATCGTGGGGGTCTCGCCGATCATCGGTGGGGCGCCCGTGCGCGGCATGGCGGACGCCTGCCTGACGGCGATCGGCGTGGAGACGTCGGCGCGCGCGGTCGCCGAGCTGTACGGGCCGGGGCTGCTGGACGGCTGGCTCGTCGACGACGCCGACGCGGACGTGCGGGTTCCGGGCGTCGACGTGCGGCCGCGGCCACTGCTGATGAGCGACGCGGACACCACGTCCGCCATCGCTCAGGCCGCCATTGATCTCGCCCTGGAGTTGAGGAGCGCGGAGGAGAGCTGATGACCGTGACGCGGGTGGAGGTTTTCGGTGTTTCGGGGTTGCCGGAGGTCGTGGAGGGCGATGACATCGCCGCGCTGATCCCGGCCGAGGCCGTGCGGGACGGCGACGTGCTCGTCGTGACGTCCAAGATCGTCAGTAAGGCGGAGGGGCGGGTCCTGGTCGCGGACGACCGGGAGAAGGCCATCGACGCCGAGACGGTCCGGGTGGTGGCGCGGCGGACCCACGCGGGCGGCGAGACCCGGATCGTGGAGACGCGGCACGGGCTCGTGCTGGCGGCGGCCGGGGTGGACGCGTCCAACACGAAGCCGGGCACCGTGTTGTTGTTGCCGGAGGACTCCGACGCCTCCGCCCGCCGTATTCGTGCGGGTGTGCGTGAGCGCGCGGGGGTGGACGTCGCCGTGATCGTGTCCGACACGCTTGGGCGGCCCTGGCGGAACGGGCTCACGGACGCGGCGATCGGTGTCGCGGGCCTGGAGCCGCTCAGCGATCTGCGCGGCCGCGACGACGCGCGGGGGAACCGGCTCGAATCGACGATCACCGCCGTCGCGGACGAGATCGCCGCGGCGGCCGAGCTGGTCAAGGGCAAGCTGGACGGGGTGCCGGTCGCGGTCGTGCGCGGGCTGTCCGGGCTGGTCACGCGGGAGGACGGGCCGGGCGCGCGGGCGCTGGTCCGTCCCGCGGACGAGGACATGTTCCGGTACGGGTCGGCGGAGGTGCTGGGGGCGCGCCGGACGATTCGCGAGTTCACCGAAGACCCGGTCGACCCGGCGGCGGTGCGGCGGGCGGTCGGCGCCGCGATCACCGCCCCGGCGCCGCACCACACGACGCCGTGGCGGTTCGTCCTGCTGGAGTCGGCGGAGTCGCGGACGCGGCTGCTGGACGCGATGCGCGACGCCTGGGAGGCCGACCTGCGCCGCGACGGCTTCTCCGAGGAGTCGATCACCAAGCGGCTGCGGCGCGGGGACGTGCTGCGCCGCGCGCCGTATCTGGTCGTGCCATGCCTGGTCATGGACGGTTCGCACGACTATCCGGACGAGCGCAGGGCACGGGCCGAACGCGAGATGTTCGTGGTGGCCGCCGGGGCGGGGGTGGAGAACCTGCTGGTCGCCTTGGCGGTGGAGGGGCTCGGCTCCTGCTGGGTGTCGAGCACGATGTTCTGCCGCGACGTCGTCCGCGAGTCCCTCGACCTGTCGGACGACTGGGACCCGATGGGCGCCGTCGGCATCGGACACCCGGCCGCGCCGCCGCGCGAACGCCCGCCCCGCAGCCCGGAGGCGTTCATCGAGGTGCGCTGAGCGGGAATAGACCATGGGTGGTCGGGGCTGATCACTGCGTGCCCGGGGTTCTTCCCGGGGGTCCGGCGGGGCGCGGATTATGACGATTGGCATAGAGTGCCCGCATGGACGGCATGAGCTCCGCGCTGCGCCGGGCGCTGGCCCGCGCGCGTGACGGCAAGACACTGGACCGATCCGAGGCAACGACACTGCTGGGGGCCCGCGGTCCGCAGCTCGACACCCTGCTCGCCCACGCGGCCCGCGTCCGGGACGCCGGGCTGGACGCGGCGGGCCGTCCGGGCGTCATCACCTACAGCCGCAAGGTCTTCATCCCGTTGACCCGCCTGTGCCGGGACCGCTGTGGGTATTGCACGTTCGCGACCGTCCCGCACAAACTGGACGCGCCGTATTTGAGCCCCGACGAGGTGCTGGAAATCGCGCGGCAGGGCGCGGAAATGGGCTGCAAGGAGGCCCTGTTCACGCTCGGCGACCGTCCCGAGGACCGTTGGAAACAGGCCCGCGAATGGCTGGACGCGCACGGCTACGACGACACGCTCTCCTATGTGCGCGCGATGGCGATCCGGGTGTTGGAGGAGACCGGGCTGCTGCCGCATCTGAACCCGGGTGTGCTGACCTGGCGTGACTTCCAGCGGTTGAAGCCGGTCGCGCCCTCGATGGGCATGATGCTGGAGACGACGGCGACGCGCCTGTTCAGCGAGCGCGGCGGCCCGCACTTCGGGTCGCCGGACAAGGACCCGGCCGTCCGCCTGCGAGTCCTGGAGGACGCGGGCCGGACGAACGTGCCGTTCACGACGGGCATTCTCATCGGCATCGGTGAAACGGTCGAGGAACGCGCGGACGCCATTTTCGAGATCCGCCGAACGATGCGGGAGTACGGCGCGATCCAGGAGGTGATCGTCCAGAACTTCCGGGCCAAGCCGGACACCAAGATGCGCGACACCCCCGACGCCGAGTTGGAGGAACTCGCCGCGACGATCGCGGTGACGCGGCTCATCCTGGGCCCGAAGGCGCGCGTCCAGGCACCGCCGAACCTGGTCGCCGACCAGTTCGCGCTGATGTTGCGCGCCGGGATCGACGACTGGGGCGGCGTGTCCCCGCTGACACCCGACCACGTGAACCCGGAACGCCCCTGGCCGCAGATCGACGAGCTGGCCGCCAGAACGGCCGAGTCGGGCTTCGACCTGCGCGAACGCCTGACGATCTACCCCGACTACGTGAAGCGCGGCGAGCCCTGGCTCGACCCGCGCCTCACCGCCCATGTCGCCGCCCTCGCCGACCCCGCGACCGGCCTGGCCCGCGAGGACGCCGTGCTCACGGGCCGTCCCTGGCAGGAGCCGGACGGCGGTTTCGAGTCCTCGGGCCGCACCGACCTGCACACCGAGATCGACACGACCGGCCGCACCTCCGACCGTCGCGACGACTTCGACGAGGTCTACGGCGACTGGGACGCGGCACGCGAACGCATCTCCGCCCCTTCACGTTTCGACGCCGACGTGAAAACAGCACTGGCGCGCGCGGAGCAGAACCCCGCGGGCCTCTCCGACGACGAAGCCCTGGCCCTCCTCCACGCGGACGGCCCGGAACTCGACGCCCTCGCCAAACTGGCCGACGACCTGCGCCGAGACACGGTCGGAGACGACGTCACCTACGTCGTCACGCGCAATATCAATTTCACGAACGTCTGCTACACCGGCTGCCGATTCTGCGCATTCGCCCAACGCCGCACGGACGCCGACGCCTACACCCTTTCGCTCTCCCAGGTCGGCGACCGGGTGGACGAAGCTTGGGAAGCGGGCGCCACCGAGGTCTGCATGCAGGGCGGAATCCACCCCGACCTCCCTGGCACGGCCTATTTCGACCTGGCCCGCGAGGTGAAGCGCCGGGCCCCCGACATTCACCTGCACTCGTACAGTCCGATGGAGGTCGTGAACGGCGCATCGCGCACGGACATGTCGATCCGGGAATGGCTGGAGGCCGCACGAGAGGCCGGAGTCGACTCCCTCCCTGGAACGGCTGCCGAGATCCTGGACGACGACGTCCGCTGGGTACTCACCAAGGGCAAACTACCCACCGACCAGTGGGTCGAGGTCGTCACCACGGCCCACGAGATCGGCATCCCCACCACATCAACAATGATGTACGGCCACGTGGACACCCCCGCCCACTGGGTCGCCCACATCAAGCTGCTCCGCTCCATCCAGGAACGCACCGGCGGCTTCAGCGAGTTCGTCCTCCTACCTTTCGTCCACCACAACTCCCCCATCTACCTGGCAGGTCTCGCCCGCCCAGGCCCAACCGTCCGAGAGAACATCGCCGTCCACGCCCTGGCACGCATACTCCTCCACGGCGCGATCCCCAACATCCAAACATCGTGGGTGAAACTGGGCGACGAACTATGCACCCGCGTCCTCCAGGGAGGCGTGAACGACCTGGGCGGCACCCTCATGGAAGAAACCATCAGCCGAATGGCGGGCTCGGAAAACGGCTCATTCAAAGCCATCAGCGAACTGGAGGAAATCGCGCGGCGGGCAGGCCACCCAGCCCGCCAACGCACCACCCTCTACGGCGAAGTCCCACCCGAACGCCTGGAAGCGTCCCGCCGCACCGACGGCATAGGAACCTTCGGCCGCCGAGCACTCCCAATCTCAGCGACATGACCAGGACACAGGCTCACCGCCCATCCTCCGGCACCGCCCCACGCAGCAGTGCCACAACCTCCTCCTTCCGATAACGACGGTGCCCGCCCAGGGTGCGGACCGAGGTCAGTTTCCCGGTCTGCGCCCAGCGGGTCACGGTCTTCGGATCGACGCGGAACATGGTCGCCACCTCTCCGGGCGTCAGCAGTTCCACGACGTCCACGAGTTGTTTCGACAAGGGGGTTCTCTCCCATTCAGTAGGTATGACGTCCATGCCGGTCCCTTTGGACACGGCGAAGCGACCCGGCGGCATGGCGTCCGCTGGGCCCCCGGCCTCCCGCCAGGAGGGCGACGGTCGCGAGCCCCGTCGCCACCCCCAAGGCGAACGCCAGCACGACCAAGACGTTCACCGAACGACGTCGCACCGCGCAGCCGCTCGGCCCTCCTCCCCGTGTGCTTCGCCGTCCGGCACGGGGCGAGTTCGTCTCGCCACCTCCACCCAGACGGTCCGGGCCCCGGTGTCCGGGTCGACCTCATGTCCCCAGGCGTCCGCGAGCCCCGCCATGATCATCAGGCCGCGCCCGCAGTCGTCGTCACCGCTCGGACAGCGGGGCACCGGCACCGTCGCTCCACGCCCCTCATCGGTGACGTCAAGCCAGAGCCTGTTAGATCCGCAGACCGCGACCAAGCGCACCTGCCCGCCGGAACTGTCGGCCGCACCGGAATGCTGACACGCGTTGGTCACGAGCTCCGAGACCATCAGCTCCACGTCGTCGACGTTGAGACCTTGCACGTCGCCGAGCCACCCGCGCACACAGTGACGGGCACGGCCCACTGACGCGCTCTCGGCAGGCCAGGCCACGTCGATGAGCATTACACTGCTGTCGGGTTCCGATTCGGTTCCCGGGAGTCTGGGCATGGTTCGTCCATTCCGGGGCCGCGCCAGCCGCCCACCCTGACCACGTCAGGGCCGTCCACCTGGGCAAGAGGCGGACGAACGGGCACTCAGTCTGGCGTCGGCCCCCTCTCCTCGAAGGTGCTTGCGGACAGACGCTCACCGCTCACCAAGCGACCCCGTAGCAGCCGATCGGAACCTCCCCTCCCCATCCGGCTACGCAACGGCCGACCAAGGGCATGCCGGTCGAACCGAAAAGCACGATGCGGCTGCGGCCGTCCGACCCGTGTGGGAAAGTCGACATCTGATCACTATCGGTGAACTGAGCGTCACGCTGCTAGTATCATCATGATGATTACTGATCACAAGCAATAATTAAAAAGATCATGGTCGATCCGGCCTGTGGCCGCGTAACTGATCTTGGTGATTGGACAAATGCCCCCGAAACAACCGACCTACATCCCATCCGTCCGGGCCCGCCGCCTGGCACGCTGGCTGAGCGACTACCGCCTCCAAGCCGACCTCAGCCAGGAGGCGGTCACCGCCAGACTCGGCTGGTCGCAGGCGAAACTCAGCCACATCGAACGAGGCCGCAACAAGGCCACACCAACGGACGTCGCCCTCATGCTCGACATCTACGGCGTCGTCAGCCCAGAACGCGAAGCCGTCATCGACCTCGCAGAAAAGGCCGACCAGCGCGGCTGGTGGACCGGCTACGCCGACGTCTTCAGCAGCCCCTACGTGGCTCTGGAGGACGAAGCCGCGCTTATCGGAGAGTGGGCTCCCCAGATCGTGCCGGGCCTGCTCCAGACTCCGGACTACACCCGCGCCATCATGCGGGCGGGGAACCTGGAGCAGACCAGCGAGCGGGAGATCGAACGGCGGCTGCAAGCTCGCATGGCCAGGCAGACGATCATTACCCGTGCCGAGAGCGCACCGCGTCTTCACGTCATCCTCGATGAATCAGCCATTCGCAAGGCGATCGGCGGACCGACGGTCATGCGAGAACAACTCCAGCGGCTCATCAGCGACGCCAACCGGCCGAACGTCACGATCCAGGTGCTCCCCACGTCAGTCGGCGAAAACCCCGGCCTCGATGGCAGCTTCATCATCCTGCGATTCGCAGAGGAAGAAGACCCAGATGTCGCTTGCACGGAGGGGTTGCACGGGGTCGTCTATCTCGAAGATCAGCGCCTGGTGAGACGTTGTAACGTCGCATTTGAGCGCCTTCGCGAGTTGGCGCTCGACCCACAAGAGTCAGTGGCACTCATCGAGGCCACTGCCGAGCAGTAAAGGGCCAGCCCACATGCACAGCGCGCTTGATCTGTCCAGCGCCGCCTGGCGCAAGAGCAGCCACAGCACCGGCGACGCCAGCACCTGCGTCGAGGTCGCCACCAACATCCCCACCATCGTCGCCGTCCGCGACAGCACCAACCCCACCGGCCCCGCCCTAGTCTTCACCCCAGCGGCCTGGAAGACATTCACGGACAAGCTCAAGAACAACGAGCATTAGGGGAGTCCGCTCACATGACCCAGGTCAACCTGCCCCAGGCTGTCTGGAATAGGAGCAGCCACAGCACCGGCGACGCCAACACCTGCGTCGAAGTCGCCACCAACCTCCCCACCATCGTCGCCATCCGCGACAGCACCGGCCCCACAGGCCCGACCCTCATCTTCAGCCCGGCCGCTTGGAAGACGTTCACCGACCAACTCAAGAACGGCGAACTCAACCCCCACGCCTAACCCCTCGCTCCAGAACGGATGAGGCTCCCGCCACCCTCACGGCGGGAGCCTCCGTGCCTTAACGCGGCTGTGAGCCTGGTCAGTGGCCTTGGCCTGCCCTGTGATGAGCCCATGCGCGGGTGGCCGTGGCCATCGCACCGAGCCAGGTGGCGTCGGGACGCCGGTCAGCGAACGCCCTGTACATGGACGCGTTGGCATCGGCGAACACGTCGATCACTTCGGGGTCGGCGTCCTTCCACGCCGGGCAGGCGGACACCCACCCTTCGGCCTGGTCGGGACTGTGTCCGGCCGCGACAAGCTGGATGACCAGGAGCGCAGGGTCGATGACGGCGGCGCCTCGGGTGGGCCACGCCCAGTCGACCGCCCAGGTCCGGTCACCGATAATGATGTTGGAGAGGTGGATGTCGGTGTACAGCAGCGTGTCACCGCGCAACAGCTCCGGCCGGTCGGTGTACCGATCCCACCGGTTTTCGTGCCAATCTGCGGCGACCTCCGGCAGAGGCAGCTCACCGATGCGGTTCAGCAGTTCCACTACCAAGTGCAGGTCCGCCGAGCCCGCCGTCAGGTCGGCGTGACGGCCGCAGACGATCTCGAAGCCCAGCACGATCCACTTTGGGTTCTCGGCCTGCCACTGCACAGCCGGGGAGATCGGGTGCACCCATGGGTTGATGAGCCTCTCCCTGGCCAGGGAATCGCGTCGTCCACCGGGTCGGTTGCGAACGGCCTTGACGAACCATGCGCCATTCTCCCCAGTCACCAGGGCGGTGAGGTCCGAAGAGAACCCGCTCTCGGTCGGCTCGACTGTGGTGAGTGCGCCGGTGTGCGGGTACAGAGCCTCAGCGAGTCCGACCGGCCCGGGAAGGTCACTCATGGTTCTCCTGTCAAGTGCGCGGGTTGCGGTGACTCCCCGGATGCCCCGGGTTGCACTCCTGGTCGGGGTCACATCCCCCCGTACGGGGGACGGCGCGAATGACGGCGACGGCTTCAAACCATGGCGGGGTCCCCGACGATAGTGGTGAGTGACTCCTCGTGGACGTTGCCCACGCGCATCCACCCAGACATCACACACGGCGATACCGCACCATCCGGGCCTGCGGCGGCGCGGCCTCCCCCACACCGGCCGCACAGCTCGGTCGCGATCGGCATCCGATCGGCGGCGGCACGAACCGAACTCCCGGACCCGGTCGACGTCCCGCCAGCACGACGCCTTGGCAGGCTTCTCCATGGCTGCCTCCGCTCGACAACGGACCACAGCCTTGCTTACTGCTACGAAGGCCAGAGCCTTTGACACCCACGGAAGCGCTGCCGGAGGCCACCAGGGGGCGCAACATCGCGCACCTCGGAGGACAGGGAGTGTTCATGAAGATTACGCTCGTGGCCGTTGCCCCGGACTCTCAGCCCCAGGGCTCTCCGACGCTCTACATGACCGACCGGGGTAGCTGGGTGGTTCAGGGATGGGCCGTCACTGATCCGGACGTTCTGGCCGAGATGAACATCCCGGACGGGGAGATCGCTTGCGAGATCCCCGATCGGCTCGTGCCATTCTTCTTCCCGAAAGGCGATTAATGGGACTCTCGTACGAGGAGTTCAACGCCCTCTTCACCAGGTTCGACCGTGAAGCCATCCATCTTGAGATGCGTGATTCGTACGGAACCGCGATCGAGCTTCCCCATATGGCGAAATGGGCGGCCGGGGAACACGATGATCTCGAATGGCTGCACGACTGGTGCGACCTCGTGCGAGAAGGTGTCCACAATGGGAAGTCCTTTCGTCGGGTTCACGTCGTCTCGGAACCGCTTTCTGATTACCAGCGCTGGTCGCACAGCATCATGCAGCCGCATCTTGATGCGGGTTCGGAAGTCCGATGGATGCCCCGGCGGCGAGTATCCTCTGTCGCTTTTCCGGGCAATGACTTCTGGATGTTCGACAACCGTCTCGTTGTCTTCCATCATTACGACGGCAACGGGCGAAACACAGATTTCACTACTTCGACCGACCCCCACGACATCGAACTTTGCCGTAATGCATTCGATGCGGTGTGGAGCACAGCGATTCCGCACAACGAGTACAAGCCCGCCTGAGCGGTGACGAGCCCGGCCCAGCAGGCCAAGGAAGCCTTCGGCACACACCTGCGAGACATCCGTAAAGACGCTGGCCTGTCAGGTCGTCGACTTGCTGAGCTGACACGCTGGCACTATACGAAGATATCCCGCGTGGAACACGGGAAGCAGGGCCTATCTGACGCGGATATTCGCGCTTGGTGTTCCGCCTGCGATGCGGACGAACAGGTTCCGGACCTGATTGCACAGGCGCGGGCAGTTGAGACCATGTATCGGGAGTGGCGTAAGCAGGCTCGGTCCGGTCTGCGTCGTCTCCAGGAAGCAATCGAGCCACTCTACGCGCGGACCACACTCTTTCGCGTCCACGAGCATTGGAGCATTCCGGGGCTACTGCAAACGTCCACCTACTCCACGGAAAGTATGGCCTATTGGGCTCGTCTGCTTGACCTACCCGATGACCGTGAAGCGGCGACTGCCGCTCGCCTGATGCGCCAGCGGATTCTCCGGAACGGGGATCACCGATTTGCCTTCCTCCTGGCCGAACAGGCGCTACGCAGTCGCATAGGATCAGTCGAAACAATGCTTGAACAGCTCGATCGAGTAATTGCGGCCATGGCGTTGCCTAATGTCTCAATTGGCATAATCCCCGCGAGTGCGGGGATGGGCGCGCACACCCAAACGGCATTCTGGATATTCGACGACGAACTTGTCAAAGTTGAGACACTCACAGCGGCGCTTGACATTACACGCGCCGAAGAAATCGCCATCTACGCCACCGTTTTCGCCGAGATGCGCCACGCCGCCCTCCTTGGCGACGACGCGCGGGAACTGATCCTTCAGGTCCGGGACGAGATGCTGCAACAATCTGCAACTTCCTAGCTTTCAGCGTGACCGGGCTCTTGGCGTCCTGGTCATGAGCTTCGACAGTCCGCGACACGCCAGAGTTACCGCTGATGAGCTCATCCTCACGAGCCAGCGCCGTTCGTACCTGACAGGGCTTGATGCGGCCGTGGTGGCGCGCGGCGGGATGTCGTGCGGTGTCGTGCCGCGCGCCGGTGTGCCGGTGTTCCATGTGCTCAATGCCGTGTTGCCGTGGCAGGCGTGGGAGATCGCCGGGGGCTGCATACAACGAGGGCGATGCTCAAGGGATTCCTTCGTCCTAGATCCCTCTTGGCGGGCGGGGAGGCCAGGCCGCTGAAGTTCCCGTGTGGTCAATGAGCAAGACCCTGGCCTGGGCCCGTCGGATGTTCCATGTTCCGCGAGTCATCAAGGAGGCTCAGTGTTCATCAAGTCCAGCCGGTGTCACGGGCAGCAAGAGACCTGTGGGTGCGCGAACGTCGCCATCGTGCGTGACGCGGTCGTTGTCACCGACGAGGAGGGCAACGTGTCCAGGTTCGATCACTTCGAGTGGCGCGACTTCATCGCTGGGGCGAAGGCGGGCGAGTTCGACCTGCCGGAAGGCTCCCCGGCCTTGGCCACCGTCCCCGCATAGTCGCGTCGCACATCACCCAAAACAAGCAGGTCCCGCCCTGGGAATAGCAAGGCGGGGCCTGCCCTCTTCAAAGGATGCCGCTCAATGGCGTTCCACTGCTACCTCTGGCATGGCGACACCGCAACAGCCCAAGGCCCCAAGCGTGACCAGTTGTGCGGCGACCTCAGTCTGCCCACGCCCCCGGTGATGACGGGTGACTGGCTAAACAAGCCGCAGGGCATGTTGCAGCGGAAGGCCAGGACGGCAGAAGAGGCCGTGAGGTGGCTGGAAGAAGCCTTCGATCAGCACGCGCCGAAGATGGCTCATTCGCAAGCCACGGGGATCAGCCATGCCGACCGGTTCGGCCGGGCCTTGTCCGGTCTCAAGAGCGGCACCGACCTGTCGTGGGGCTTCCCGTTGGTGGGCTCCAAGTACCTGGCCCTGGCCGTCATCGTCGTTGGATGAGCGTCCTTCCAGGCCCCGTTACCCAAAGATCCACAGACGACGTGAGCCGCCGCGTATGAGACGCGACACTGAGCGACGATTTCGCGGGCGTGGGTGGCTTGGGGGTTAGGGGGCGCCGCGGAGGCAGGTGGGGCGGAGTACTACCAGGGTGTCGGCGGAGTGGCGGAGTTCTTCCAGGACGGCTCTGACTGAGGGGCGGGCTTCGGCGCCGGTTCGGGTCCAGAGGACCATGCGGCGGTCTACCGGGGCGTCGGCCACGTCTCGGACGACGATGCCCTCCGAGCGTTCGGCGAGCGCGAGTTCGGGGGCGAGGCAGGCGGCGCCGCCTTTCGTCACCATCGCGAGCATGACCAGGAGGTCGTTGGAGCGGTAGCGGACGTCCGGGCGGAAGCCGCCGAGCTCCACGCAGGTTCGTTCGAGTAGGTCGGCGTGGTTGGTGCCTACGTGGCCGGTTGCCCAGGGGTGTCCGGCCAGGTCCACCATTCGGATGGGGCCGGTCTCGCTGGCTAGTGGGTGGGCTTTGGGGAGGGCGATCCGCATCCTCTCGGTGATCAGGATCTCCGAGGTCAGCTCTGGGCGGCGCGGGCGTGGCAGGTGCGAGTACTCGTCGGTCAGCACCACGTCGATCTCCTGGAACACCAGGGCCTGGAGGACGCGGTGGAACTCCTCGTCTAGGACGTCCACCACGAGGTCGGGGTACGTCTCGGCGAGGCGGGGCAGCGCGGGGGCCAGGACGTGCAGGAGTGCCGTTTGGAAGCCGACGAGCCGCACGACTCCGGCGACGCGTCCGCCCGCTGCCGTCGCCGCCTCCTCCGCGCGTTTCGCTCGGGCCAGCAGGACCTCGGCGTGCTCGGCGAGGACCTCGCCCGCCTCGGTCAGCCGCAGCCGTCGGCCCACCCGCTCGACCAGCGGGACGCCGATCTCCTTCTGCAACTGGGCCAGCTGCTGCGACACGGCGGACGGCGTGAACCCGAGGGAGTCGGCGACGGCGCCGAGCGTGCCGCGCAGCTTGAGCTCTCGAAGCACCCGCAACCTGCTCAAATCCAGCATAGTGAAGGGATTCTTACACATTCCCTCCAGAAACGGTCGCTGGACCTCAACGTTGGACCGAGTCAAACTAGTGGTGCGACGGAAAGAGGCGGCCACCCCGCCCCACCCGATCGTCCCGCGCGGGAACGCCTTTCAGCTGCGATCCCAAAGGAAGAAGACCATGCTGTTCGTACTCGGCCTCATCGTCGTCCTCGCCGTCCTCGGCCCCCTGTTCGGCGCCGACAGCCGCGACGGTCTCGACTGGACCCCGAACCACTTCTGGATGCGCCGCCGCCCTACCGTGGACCGGATCAGAAAGACCGATAGTCCCGAACGGCCAAACGGGGGCCACGCCTCGGCGGACGCCTGCCGGACGATTCCAGCAGCCGGGTGACCCGGTACCGATGACCGGCGTAGGGCTCCAGCAGTTCGAGCATCCCGGCGTCGTCGACCTTGCGGCCCACCAGCGCCCAGCCCACCAGGCCGGGCAGATGGTAGTCGCCGACGGAGACGGCGTCGGGATCTCCGACCGCCCGCTGCCGGATCTCGGCGGCCGTCCAGACCCCGATGCCGGGCAGTGACCGCAGCCGCGCCTCAGCCGGATCGTCCTCCAACCGCTTCGCGACCCGCGCCGCCCCGATGATCGTCCGAGCCCGGACGGCCTCCAACCCCGACCGATGCCACTCCCACGACGGGATCCGCGCCCACACCTCAGGCGGCGGCGGAACCCGCATATGCGGCGCCCCCGGCGCGGGTTCCCCGAACTTCCGCAGGAGATAACCCCAGGCCCGCCACGCCTCCTCGGACAGCACCTTCTGCTCCATCACGGCCGGAACGAGCGCCTCGAACACCCTCCGCGTCCGCCCAATCCGCAGCCCCGGCCGCCGACGCAGCTGCTCTTGAACGACGTCATGCCGCGCGACGAACCCTTCGGGCTCATCGTCTGACCCAAGCAGTTCGGGCAGCCCGTCCAGCAACCATTCCGCCCCCGGCCCCCAAGCCGCGGCCCGGACGACCTCCCCAACCCGCTCGACCCGCAACGTCCCCGGCCCAACCGGCGTACAGGAGGCACGCCAGAAGGACCCGTCCGCCTCCACCCGAAACGCCGGATCCCGCCGCCCCCGCATCTGCGGCGACAACACCCCCGCCAAGTCGAGTGGCCACGGCGGCCGCCACTCCCGAACAAGGCCGGGGAGACGCCCAGCGGTCTTCTCCCCGGCCACACCGGACGACGGATCAATCAAGGTAAAATCCCACAAACGCGGCGGCTAGGAAGATTCAGCAAGCAAGCGTACGCCGCCCACCCCGAACACGCGCGAACCACCCTCCAGAACCCACCGAACGATCGAGGCCCCCGACACCCGTCACTCGGCTTGGACGCAGTCAGACCCGAGGAGAGAGGGGCGCTGAAATTCATCACCATGGAGGAGAGGACGGAACCGGATCCTGGACAAAGGCTTGGGCTTCAATCGTTCTGCCATCTGGCATTCTAGGATCACCCAACGCCTTCACCTGCATTTTCTCGGCGAGGTAGCCGGCCAGATCGCGTTCATCGTCAGTCCAGACGTAAAGATACCCAGGCTTTCTGAAATAGGTGCGATACCCGTCATCCGCGCGGTCGGGATACACCGATTCAGCGACTACCGCCCTCAGGCTCCCGTCGTCACCGCTGGGGCCGAGTTCGGCCCCGAAGTCAGCGATGTCCTCGAAGACGACGATGTAGTCCGCTTGCGCGTTAGGCATGAGCGCGCAAGGCAGCGCCTCATGTACTTCGTTCACCATCTCCTGGCCCAGCATCTTGACGTGGTCAAAACCGTCCCAGCGCGGGCGCCGAGCCTGGCGTGGCCCAGCCAAATCCGCTCCTCATATCTTTCGAAATACCCATCAGACTCAAACGATACTCGACTGTTTCTGAGCTGCCAATCCACATGTGCAGCGAATCGCTGCGCGTACAAGTATAGATTTCGAAACGAGATCTCTTCCTTCTTCCCAGCCAGAATCGGCAAAGCCATGAGAATGTATAGCAGAGTCGCATACGGATAGTATGCGACGCCCATGGGCTCCTCGTCGAAGTTCCCCAGATACTCCCAAACTCGGCTTTCCAGTTCTGCCCGGAGGCGAACATCGTCCATCGGCCATTCACTGATCGCCAGGACCGTCAGGAGATCTCGAAGCTCAGCAGGAACGGCGGGCGTGAACTCCCGGGCAGTGGTAGGACCGCCAATGCGGCATAGCGTCCAATCGCCAGATAGGCGGCCTGCCGACGAGCATCACCGTCCAGCAGCGAATCGGTGTCACTCTCGTGGGTAGACATACGATCTCTCCTTCTTCACGTGCCGCCAAGGCGTGCGGGCTCATCTCACGAGCCTTGTGTAACGGCACTGCGGACTCACCCTGGCGGCTGGAGATCTCGCCGCCGCGGAATGCGTCGTCGCCGGAGCCCACTCAGGCGTCACTGCCTAAGACCATAGCGTTCAGGACGGCGCGAATGAGGCCGGAGTCACGCCGACGACCGCCATCACCCGGCCTAGAGTTAAGATTCACCAGCGAGAACGCGGTGAACGTTCACCACTACGCTTCCAAAGCCTATATATCGACGTGCAAGTGGGCATCTAATCTACCGGCCACACTTTTCGGCGTCTCGCCAGAATTATTCGTCAGGTCAGGGTTAGCGCCGCCGGCCACCACTATTTCGAGTACTCCGACGCCTTTCTGTACCGATCAGACGACCGCCAATGCCAACGGCGTCGCTGGACGGCGTGGCCATCGGGGACGGAGGCCAGGGCCTTGTCGCCGACCTTCACCTTGCTGATCGGCTTGGCGGATTACTTCAATCTCTTACACAAGTACTTCAATATACCCGAGAACGGGGAATCAAAATGGCGATATCACACCACCTGACGGCCGCCTCTCTCAGCGGACCGGGATGTAGATATTCCACTACATCACCAAGCGCCTGAAGTGCCATTCGGACACTTGTGACGTACTTTATTCCTTCCCGGAAGGACGCATCAACGCGAATCTCGCGCGGGACCCGTAGAATGTCTACACATTTTCGGAGGACATCTTGCGGCGAGTCGCCTTGCTGTGTCGCCAGAAAGTGACCAACAATCAAATTTGGATCCCGATTCTCTTCCCCTTCACAAACACCAAAGTATCTGAGAGATGCCGCACACGCGATCATTCGACGATGAACGGTTTCCTCTTCGCCGAGCACCCCCAGATCTCTCGCCTTGTCCAGAGCACAAACCAACACTTTGCCCCACTCGTCTGCATCAGCCGCACCCAGCTCGGCACCCAGCAAGCCGGTATTGCACACAGAAATGACCACGTACCACCATGCCGCACTACTGGTCGACAGATCGCTCCTACCTAGGAGAGCAGCCATTTCATGCGCTTCTTGTATCGTGGCCACACAGGCCTCGCGCGGCAACTTTTCCGAGGCCATTGGGGCGTCATCCTTCAAAGGGGGAAGCGATGATATCGATTCCAGCTCTGCGAAATGCCGCTTCTCCGATCGGCAAGGTCTCCACACCTGGCAGAAAATGGCCACTCTGATTCGTAATAAACGCGGGGAAACCTTCCATAAAAGTACCAGAACCCGCGGACCGAAGTCTTCCGTTCAGCCCCGCGAGAACAGTATGAGCTATCTCTGCACGAGGCCACTCACCAGATCCGCCTCCAGCGTAGGCAGGCATCACCTTAAGATCACCTTCCATAGTTACCCCCCATTTAAAATCGGAGGCGCCACCTATAGCATTTTTCAGACCATCCATTCCAGCTCCCTTCTGAAGAGCCGTAGGCGTGACACCTCGATCAGCAGCCGTCTTCAACTCTATCTTCTGAAGTGCCTCCGGACGGTTATTCGAAAGCCCTTCGCAGTTGTGGACGAGGATCGGGGTGGCGCCCGCGACTACAGAGTAGGTGTACGGCTGCGCCGCCCTCCGGGTGGTTTACGGGACGTTGGGCACGCCTTCTACCTTGTGATTGTTCGTAGCGTCGCGGAATGATTGCGCTTCTTGAGGGCAACGGTGACGGCAACGGGAGCGCACGACGGGCCCCGGAGGCGACCTTCGGCGGCGACAGTCCTTGTGACGGTCAAGCCACCTGATCCTATAAAGGTGTTTCCGAAAGGCCGCTGGACTGCTGAGTTCTTACAACTTCACTCGCAACGACTCGGCGAAGGCATTGGGACGACCTTCGTACGCATCGACGATCCTCGATACAATATGTCCGGCAGACCATATTGCCTCAGGCTCAAGACCAACACACTCACTTGGAGTTGCCGGAACCCTCCGCTTGATTGGTTCGACTATCTTGCAATCACTTTTCTTGACAGGGCTCTGCCAAAAGAATCGAGGTATGGCCGGAAGGGAATCTCCAGCTAGTTGCCGGACTGGCCTCCCCCAACCACCCGATGCATAGGCCGGCTTCGCCACGAGAATCGTGAACATTGGAGCACCAATAGGAGCACCGGCATCGTCGAACGATGCATCCTTTGCATAAAACGCAACATACGGAAACTCAGCCAACATCAAAGCGAAGGCGTGATCATGGTTCTGAACTGGGACTTCAAACAGAGATCCCGGAACGAACTCGATTCGCATGATCACGCCTCCGCTTCTTGCGACGTCACGTCACGAGGGTATCACCTGCTATTATATCCAGCCCCACAGCCGTCTCGCAGCGTCCATGTAGGTGGGCCTGTCGGCGAGGTCGTCCGCGATGCCTCGAATGGCATTTCCGGAAGTTCCTCCCGCCGATTGGGCACCGCCGAAGAAGTCTATAAGGTTTTGCTCTCTGCCTCGAATCGCCTGGTAGGCGGTATCGTTATGGCGTTGCGCAACGGGCAGGGTTCCTTCCACCCATTTGTCTAGCACTGCCGGACCGAATCCCTGGTCATTCATGTGATGTCCTGAGTCACGGGCGGCAACGATGTCTGCGGGATCGCCGGTTCCCCTGGTGCGGCCCGTATAGACCTTTCCTGTCGTGGGATTCGTCTTCGTGTACGTGACGTATTTGACCGGGTCGCAGTTGTGGACGAGGATCGGGGTGGTGCCGGCTACTACGTAGTAGGTGTGGAGGCCGTTGATGGTTAGGTCGTAGGTGACCTGGGTGGTGGTGTAGTGGCGGGTCTTGGTGACCGTGGCGGTGGTGCCGTCGGGCTGTTGGAGCTTGTCGCCCGGCTTGATGTGCGCGGCGTCGACGAAGGCCGACTGGGTGATGTCGTAGAACGGGTGGGTCGCGGTGGTGGTGAGACTGGCCGGAGGGCCGCGGCCCGGGTGGTCGGTCGCGATGGTCAGGTCGACGAAGTCGTGGTCGGTGCGGGTGACGATGACGCGCTGGACGGTGTGGGTTTCGGTGTGGCCGCCGGGCACTGAGGCGAGGACCTTGTCACCGACCTTCACCTTGCTGATCGGCTTGGCGGAGCCGTCGGCGAGGAGGACGGGGGTGACGGCGGTGAAGCTGTGGCAACCGCCTCGGGAGAGGCGACTGGCCGCGCCGCCGAACGCGGCGCCGGTCGCCGCGCCGATCGCGGCGCCCGTCGCGGCGGCGCCCGCGGCGCCGGACCAGGTACAGCCGCCCGAACGTTCGTGGCAGGTCAGGCCGTAGCCGATGCCTCCGGCGGCGGCTCCGGAGGCGCCGCCGATGCCGGCGCCCTCGATCGCGGCCGTGGCGAGGCGCGGCAGGATCCTGCCCATGGCGGACTGGGCGAGTTTGCCGCCGAGGCTTCCGCCGAGCGCGCCTCCGATGGCGCCGCTGACACCGCCGATGAGGATCGACTTGCCGAAGGAACCGGCGGAACAGGCGCCCTCCTGGCCCCGCAGGCATTTGCCGCCCTGGTCGACGGCGCCGGCGACCGCTCCGGCGAGCATGCCGCAGCCCGCTGCGCCGACGACGGCGCCCACGCCGCCGGTGGCGACGCCGATGGCGGCCTCGCAGCCGATGAAGGTCGCCGTGGCCAGGGCGAAGGACGCGACGGCGGTGATGGCGGCGCCATGGTGTTTGACGAAGGTCGCGGTCGCATGGACGGCCTTGTGGGTGAGTTCGACGGCGTATTTGCCCAGGTTGAATTGTTTGTTGAATTCGTCCAGGCGCTTTTTCGCCTCCGCCGCCCGTTTTCGTGCCTCCGCAGCGATGCGTTTGGCCTGGGCCTGCATGCGCGCGTACTGCGCTCGCGCCGCGCGTTCCAGGTCGCGGATCTCCTGGGTCCAGGTGTGCATTTGTTTTTCGAAGGCATGGTGCGCGTTGTCGATGATCTGGCGGGTGTGGCGCGCTCCCCAGGAGACCACCCGTTGGACCTGGTGGGCGCCCCATTGAATGCCGTGCCACGTCGGTTGGATGACGTGGCGGTTGACGGCGGCGGCGATGTGGCAGACCGCGCCGAAGCCGCCCCAGCAGTGGCCGGTGGGGTCGGTGCCGAGCAGGGGGTTGTCGCCGACGTAGGCGAACGGGTTGGCCTGGGCCGGGTCGGGCACCGGGTCCTGGGCGACGGTGTCCTTGTTCTGGAACTGGCCGACGGCGGGGTTGTACCAGCGGGCGGCCATGTTGACCTTGCCGGTGGAGTCGTCCGTCCAGCCGGACTGGTAGCCGAGCCGTCCCGACATGGTGGTGGTCGCGGTGACGTTGCCCAGCGGATCGTAGGTGGCCGAACCGGTGAGGGCGGTGCCGGTCGAGGCGAAGTTGCCGACGACGTCGTCGTGCTGGTCGACGTAGGCCAGCACGCCGGTGCCGCCGCCGGACGTACCGATGCCGACGAGCGAGTCGTCCGGGGTCCAGGTGTAGGTGTTCGTGCCGTCGGAAGCGAGGGTGTTGGACGTCCCGGAGAAGGCGAAGGTGCGGTCGGGCGCCGTGGTGGACTTCGCGGTGACGACACGTCCGAGCGCGTCGGTGACGTAGGTCTGGGTTCCGGTGGGCCCCTCGACGGTGGCCTGCTGGCCGTAGGCGTCGCTGGTCGCGGTCAGGGTCTGGGTGGACGTGGTCTGGCCGGAGAGCGTGCCGCGGGCGGTGTAGGTGTAGCTGTTGGTGCCGTCGGACGTGAGCTGGTCGCGGGCGTCGTAGGTGAAGACGTTCGAGCCGACGCGGGTGCGGTTGCCGGAGTCGTCGTACTCGTACGGGGTGGCGGTCGTGCCGTTGTTCCAGCTCGTGAGCCGGTTGGCCCAGTCGTAGGCGTAGGTGTTCTGGGCGGTGCCGCCGAATCCGGTCGTGGTCTTGGACGTCTCGTTGCCGTTGTCGTCGTAGCCGTAGGCGATCGAGGCGACGATGGCCCCGGCGGACGTCTTGAGGACGTCGCCGGTGAGGCGGTGCGAATGGTCGTAGGTGTAGGTGCGGGCGTTGCCGCCGGTTCCGTAGGCGATCGAGGTCAGCTGCGACATCGTGTCGTAGCCGTAGGTCAGGGTGCTGCCGGTGACGGGGTCGGCGAGCGTGGCGAGCCGGTCCGCGCCGTCGTAGGTGTAGGCGGTGGTGCCGGCGGCGTCGGTGCGGGAGGTGGGCAGGCCGTCGTCGTTGTATGCGAACGAGCTGGCGCCCGCCGAGCCGGCCGCGGTGAGCGGCAGGCCCCGGTCGTTGTAGGTGAAGGACTCGCTGGTGGCGGGGGTGGTGCCGACCTCGGCGGTCGCGGCGGTCAGCATCCGGCCGTCGTGGTCGTAGGTGAACGTCCGGTCGGCGGTCGGCGCGTCGGCTCCGGCTCCCGACTGGGTGGTGACGCGGCCGAGGTCATCGTACCCGGCGGTGAGGGTCACGCCGCCGGGAAGGGTCGTGTGGACGGGACGTCCGGCGGCGTCATAGCTGGTCGTGGACGTGCGGTCCCCGGCGGTGCTGTAGGTGGGGGTGGTGGGTTCGAGAACCGATTCCCGCTTGTTCCAGGTGTTGTAGCCGTAGATCCAGGCGTTCCCGCGCCCGTCGGTGAACCGGGTGCGGTTTCCGGCCGCGTCGTAGCCGAACGAGGTCGTGATCGAGTGGCCGGTGTCGACCGGCTGAACCTCTGCGGTGATCTGGCCTACGGCATCGAGAGTGAACGTGGTGGTGTGGCCACGAGCGTCCGTGGACGAGGTCAGTTGCCCCATCGAGTCGTACGTCGCTGACCTGGTCGACAGGGTCGACCCGTCAGAGTCGAGTTCCTTGGTCGTGGTGGGTTCGCCGTACTGGTTGAGGGTGTACTGGGTGGCGGTGCCGTCGTCCCGGATCGTCTTGGTCGGCTGCCCGAGCAGGTTGTACCGGTGCTGGGTGACGGCTCCGCCGGGGTCGGTCGTCTTTGTGGATTCCCCGAGCTTGTTGTAGCCGTAGGTGGTGGTGGCGCCGTCGGGGGTGGTCATCGTGGACGGCCACACGCCGCCCGGGTCGTCCGCGGAGGCGATGTAGGTGTAGGTGGTCGTCTCGGCCGTGGGGGTCGGGTGGCGTTCCAGCACGGTGGTGGTCAGCGTGCGGCCGAGGTGGTCGTAGGTCGTCTGGGTCTGCGCGCCGGTCGCCGTCGCGGCGGACAGCACCTCGCCGTTGGTGTCGTACACGGCCTTGGTGACCCCGCCGGAGGGGTCCGTGACCGTCGAGACGTCGCCGAGCTGCGTGTACGCGTAGTGGGTGGTCTTCCCCAGCGGGTCGGTGTCGTCGGTGAGGTTGCCGTCGGCGTCGTAGGCACGGCTCGTGACGGGGTTGATCTCCTGGGTCTCCCCCGGCGGCGTGTAGCCGGGTAGGGCGACGCCGGTCTGTTGGCCCGCCGCGTCGTAGGCGATGGTGGTGACGTTGCCGTTCGGGTCCTGCTCTTCGGACTTCTCCCCGAAGGCGTTGTACCCGGTCATCGTGATCGGGTGGGCGGTCACGGGGGCGCCACCGCCGGTCTCGGTGCTGACGGTCGGCATGCTGGTGATCGCCAGGCGGCCCGCCTCGTCGTAGGTGTAGTGGGTGTTGCGGACCTTGGGGTCGGTCATCATCGTGGGCAGCCCGCGCTGGTCCAGCTGCCACGTGGTGGTCGCGGTGTCCCACGAGTGGAGGCTGCCGCCGCCGCGGCCCTTCCCGTAGAGCGCGGTCACCTCTTGGGCGGTGAGCGTGCGGTCGTAGAGCTGCACGTTCGCGACCGAGCCGTGGAACAGGTCGGTGACGGCGCTGTTGTACCTGGCGCGGCCGATCACCGTGGGGCCGGTCGCGTTGAACGGTGTGGCGTCGGTGGCGCCGCCGTCGGCGGTGCCGTCGACGTAGAGCGTCATCGAGCCGTCCTCGGCGTTGAACGCGCCCACCAGGTGCGTCCAGGTACCGGCGGCCGGAGTCTTGGTCGTCGACAGCGCCCGCATGCCCTGCGCCGCGTCGGTGTCGGTCGCGGTCCGGCTGAAGGACCATTTGCCGGCCGCCCCGGCGTATTGCAGGTAGAAGCCGCTGGCATGAGCGCCGTCCTGGCTGACGGCGGTCTGGAAGCCACTGGACGGGGTGGCGGCCATGTTCACCCAGGCCGCGACGGTGAAGCTCTGCGAGGTGTCGACGACGGGACCGTTGGTGGTGATCTCCTGTCCGGCGGTGCCGGGCAGGACGGCCCCCTGGTCGGCCCAGGTGACTCCGGTGCCGACGTGGGCGTCGTTGCCGTGCCCTGAGACGTCGGGGACGGCGGCGCCGGAGGTCTGGTCGAGTTTCCACCAGGCGACCGGACGGCCGGGACCGTCTCCGCCGAGCGTCTGGCTCGTCGTCCGGCCCATCGGGTCGTAGGTGAAGGACGTGGCGTCCGCCCAGCCGTCGACGTCGGTCCTGACCCGCCTGGCGACCTGGTCGTCGGGGGTGTAGGAGACGGTGGTGGTGCGCCGCTCCCCGTCCGGGTCGACGACGGTCTGGGTCGGACGGTCCGCGGCGTCCAGCGTGGCGGTGGTGACGGTCGCCCCGTTGTTCGTCACCTGCCGGACGGGGTTTCCGGCCGCGTCGTAGGTGGTGGAGCGTTCGACGAACGGGTTGGCGCCGTTGGAGTCGGTGCGGGTGAGCGTTGCGGGCAGGTCGTTGTCGGTGTAGGTGTACGACGCGGTGTTGCCCATGGAGTCGGTCAGCGACGCGAGCCGTCCGGCCGGATCGTAGGCGCGGGACGACTCCACCAGGTCCGTGGCGTCGTCCGGGTCGTTGGGGTCACCGGTGTAGTTCTTGAGGGTCTGGGTCAGCGGCTGACCCTCGGGGTTGTAGGTGTAGGCGACGGTGATGCCGCGTGGACTCTCCTCTTTGACCTTGTTGCCATAGGCGTCGTAGGTGTACTCGGTGACCCTGCCGAGGGGATCGGTACGGGACTCGACCTGTCCGTGGGAGTTGTACGCGGTGGACGTGCCGCGCGGCGCGTCCCCACCGGTCAGGTCGCTGACGGTCGTGGAGGTGACCTCGCCGTCGGCGTTGTATTCGGTGGTCGTCCTGGACGTATGGACGGCTCCGGTCACCCGGTTGGTGACCGGCGGGTCCGTCTGGGTGAGGACCTGGCCCAGGTCGCCGTAGGTGTAGGACGTCGTCAGGCCGGTCGGATAGGCGTCGGTCACCTCCGTCGCGGTCAGGAGCTGTCCGAGACCGTCGTAGGTGAACCGGGTGACCTTTCCGGCGGCGTCGGTGACGGACGCGACGTCACCGGTGTGCAGGTAGCTGATGGTGTTGGCGGCCCCGCCCGGCGAGACGGTCCTGTAGGGCAGGCCGGGGGGCGCGAACCCGGTGTCGGCGGCGGCGACCGTGGTCCCGTCGGTGTAGGAGATCTTGGTGGTGCGGCCGCCGGGGAAGCCCGGGACCGGCGGCGTCGTCACCTCGGTGCGGTTCCCGGCGGCGTCGTAGGCGTAGGACGTCTTGTAGGCGTTGTCCGACGGCCCGGACGAGCGACCGTCCCGGATCGTCGCGACCAGGTCGTTCTTCGGGTCCGGTGTCAGTTGCGTGCTGGTGTCGTCGGGCAGGTAGGTGGTGTACGTCGTCGAGCACTGGTGGGCGACCTGGTCCTGGCAGGTCGTCTCGGAGACGGCGTTCCCGCGCACATCGTGCCCGGTGATCTTCATGTTGCCGTTGGCGTCGGTGACGGTGTGCAGGTAGCCGCCGGAGTCGTAGCCGAAGGTGGTGCGGTTGCCGAGGCCGTCGGTCTCGGCAACCGGACGATTCCCACGGGCAGGGTCGTACTGATAGACGAGGGTCTTGCCGCCCGGGTCGGTGAGGTTGACGGTCGTGGTGGGCGCCAGGCCCTGCGAGTTGCGGCCCGCGGTGTAGTGCCGGACGACGTCCGCGCCGGACAGTTGCGCGTGGTAGAAGGCGAAGTCGGCGATCGACCCGGTGAAGTAACCGGTGGTGTCGACGGGGTGGGACGGCCAGTGGTTGCCGGAGATGCCCGCGCCGACGTACACGTAGTTGACCCCGGTCGTGGCGAGCGCGTCGCTCAGCGAGCCCTGGGCGACGCCGTCCAGGTACAGGGTCTGAGCGTTCGTTCCGGACGCGAGGGCGACATGGTGCCAGACGCCGTCGTTGACCTTCCCGCCGGAGACGAGGACCTTCGTGGTCCCGCCAGTGTCCCAGAACTTCCCGTGGACTTTGCCGTCCGTCCCGATGTACAGGGCCGGGACGTAGTTGCCCGCCACGGGACCGACCGGTTCGGACTCCTCGTCGAACAGGACCCCGCCCGCCGTGTTGCCCGCCGGGACCTTGAACCACATCTCGATCGAGCCCGGTGACGTCTGTACCTGGTCGTCGAGCGGCAGCCGGATCAGCGAGGACGTGCCGTTGAACGCGGCGGCGGTGGAGTCGTCGAACGGGCCGTCCGTGCCCAGCGTCACGTTCGAGTACTGCGCGGGCTCGGAGTTGGTCTCCCCCATGGCCTGGGTCGCGCCCGCCGCCTCCCCGAAGCGGAAGTAGGAGGCGGGCTGGGACCCGAGCACGGCGGCCCGGTACACCTGGGACGAGCCGGTGACCGTGGGCGGAGCGAGGTGCCAGGAGCCGCCGTTCTCATCGGTGACATGTGTGACGGTGCTGGTCAGCGGGTCGTACTCGACGGTCGCGTGACTGTCGCCCGACGGTTTGGTGATCGAGGTGAGCAGGCTGGTGGCCTGCGTCCCCGACCGGTAGAGCGCCTGGACGTCGGCCTGGGTGAGGGGCTCGCCGAACAGTGCCGCGTCGGCCATCGAGCCGTTGAAGTAGGTGCCGTAGACGGTGTGCGAGGTGGTGCTGTAGTGCGGCTGGTCCGGCCATTTGAAGCCGAGGTAGCCGGCGCCCAGGTAGTGATGCCGGAATGAGTTCGGCTGGTAGTCGAAGTCGTAGGACTTCGCTCCCGCCCCGGTGGCGACCTTCGCGCCGTCCAGCCACAGCGTCTGCTCGGTCGGCGAACCCGACAGCACGACGTGGTGCCAGGCGCCGTCGGCGACCGACGCCGGGGTGCTGAGGGGGTTCGGGGTCTCCCCGTTCCACCAGAACGTGCCCTTCAGCTTCCCGTCCGTCCCGACGTAGAGGCCGGGCGTGAAGTTGCCCTGGGTACTGGTCGCCTGGATCTCGTTGTCGGAGTAGGACAGCAGGACCCCGGGCGCCTGCGACGTCTTGAACCACATCGACACCGACTCGGTGGTGGACACGCCCATGTGCAGGTCGGGCAGGCTCACCTTCGACGAGGTGCCGTTGAAGCCCGCGGCGGTCGCGGCGCCGCCGGTCAACGGTCCCGGTTGCCCGAGCGTCACGTCCGAGTAGGTCCCGTTGTCGGTGCCCTCGTTGACGAGTACGGCGCTGGCGGCGGTCGTCCCGGACGTCTCCGAGAGCGGCCAGAACGACGACGCGCCCTGGTCGAGGACCTGTTCGCGGTGCGGCGACGCGCCCTGGTAGCCGTACCGGGTGCAGTCCGGTGCCGTGTCCTCCGGCGAGCACACGGACGAGAGCCGGTCGGCCGTGTAGGAGTAGGTCCAGGTCAGCGCGGTCGTGGGGTCGCCGGAGGTGGACGGGTCGGTGACGACGGTCGCGATGTGCGGCGCGGTCGCGTCCGTCGGTGCCGACCAGGTGACATGCAGCGCCCGGCCGGACGCCGACGACGTCATCGTCGTGATGTGACCGGACGCCCAGGTGAACGTCACCGTCCGTCCGGCGGCGTCCGCGACGGAGGTGATGCCATAGGCACCGGAGCCGAGCGCTTGGCCGAAGGTGTAGACGGTGTCGTTCTTGTCGGTCAGGCGGTAGCCGCCGGTGATGGCCGTGAACGTCGCGAACCGTCCGGACGGAGGGCTGAACGAGCCGTCCGGGTTCTTGCCGAACCCGACCGTGGAGCCGTTCGGGTACGTGACGGCGACGCTGCGGACGGCGCCCGCCGAGGTGTACCACTCGGTGGCCTTCGCGTCGAACACGCTGGACCAGCCGGTCCCGAAGGCACCGCCGACGCGGGGGTCGCGGGAGTTGTAGTCGCGGACGACGGCGAGGCTGGGGCCGACCGACGTGATGTTCGCGTCCGTCGCCGTCGACGTGTAGTTTCCGATCGCCGGGTCGAAATCGTGGTCGCCGTTCTGCGCCAGGCTAGAGGTGATCGTCGGTTGCGGCACGCTCACGACGAGCTCGTTCAGCGCGGGCGCCGCCGAGTAGTTCGTCCCGTCGTAGGCGAGCGCGCCCCAGTAGTAGGTGCGGCCCCATTTCAACTTGCCGGAGGGGACCTGCCAGGTGACCGTCGATGACGGTTCCTGCGCGCTGACCAGCCCGGAGTCGACGACGGTCGCGCCCTCGGGGTCCAGGACGCGGAAGCGGTACTTCAGCGTGACCGCGAGGTTGGGGTCACGGCTTCCCCACGCGGTCAGTTGGGGCGTCAGCGTGTCGGTGCGGGAGCCGCTCGGCGGGATCTGGCCGTACACCTCCGGGAGCATCGCGCCGGTGTAGGTGAGCGCCAGTATCGGCGTGCCCTTCGGGGCGTACGCGGTGTTGAACTGCTTCCAGTGCAGGCTGTCCGCCGTTGACGCGTACAGGGCCAGCCCGTAGTCGTTCCCCCCGGTGGACCAGCTGTTGAACGTGGCGGTCGACAGGGTGACCGTGACGACGTCGCCCACCATGCGGTCGGCGCCGGTGTTCGCGCAGGCGTGCGGGACGTTCGGTGTCGCGTTCCCGATCGAGGCACCATGTGAAGGCCCCGGGTAGGACACCGCCGTGGACGGTGACCAGTCCTCGGTGACGGCCGCGACGTCGAACCGTTCGGCGGTGCAGGTGGCCGCCCAGGTGTCGAACAGTTCGAGGTGCGCCGCCGAGACAGGGACCTGGGAACCGTCGAGGCCGCCGCGCGGGAACTTCAGGAAGGAGTTGGCGCTGTGCGGACCAGCGTCCCACGAACCGACCTTGATGGTCTCTTCCATCGAGTGGTCGCCAGGAGTGATGCCCGACTCGACGTAGGTGGTGGCCCAGGTCAGAAGGTTGTTGTAGGACGGGTCGACGGTCACGGGGAAGACCCGTTCGGGAGCGTGCAGCCAGTTCTGGTCCAGGGTCACCGTCAGCGCGGGATCGCCGTCCACCTCGGTGAGCCCATAAGTGACGGCATGGGTGGTCGCGCCCTCCCCGGACCGCTTGTCGATCTTGGAGTCGAACGCGTACGCGGCGGGGATGCGCCCGGCGGCCTTGCCGGAGCCGTCCACCAGCTCGATCGAGCCGTCGGCGGCCTTGCGGAGTTTGAGCCCCTTCAGCTTCAGCGGGAACGTCCAGATGTTCCCCGCCTCCGCGGAACGCAGCACGATCGATTCCTTCATGCCGGTCGCGGTCGGCCAGAGGGCCAGGTCCGTGGAGGGGAGCACGCCCGCGTACGTCACCACGGGGCCAGACGCGGTCGGGGTGACCGGCGCCGCGCCCAGCAACCCGTACGCCAGCTGCTGCCCGCCGTCACCGTCCACCTGGGCCAGCCGGGTGTCGGTCGCCTTGGGGGCGAAGCTCACGTCGAGCACGTTGGCCCGCTCGTGCCAGCGCCGGTCGTTCCGCTGCCGGACGGTGGTGTCGATCGGCTGCCAGCCGCCGTGGCCGTCCTGGTAGTTGACCGGGCTCTGCGCGAACTTGCGCGTGAAGGAACCGTCGACGTTGCGGTAGTAGTCGGTCGTCGCCGTCGACTTCGCGGCGATCCGGCGGCTGGTGCTCTGCGCGAACCCGACGCGCCCCTGACCGCTGCGCCCCCGCGGGACCTTGCGGCCACCCGGCTTGTCACCGGGCAGTTCCCCCTTGCCGTGTCCGGGTTCGCGGCCGGTGCCGCGTCCGGCCCGTGTCGCGGCGGCGCTCGCCGCGTGCGACCGCCCGGCGGCCGTTCCGGACTTCTGGCGCGGCAGCCGTCCCCAGTGCGGGGCGGGCTTGCCGGTCAGCCATCCGAACGCTCCGGCGACGCCCGCGAACGACACCTCCGGCATGCCCTCGCCCGCGAGGGCCGGTTGTTCCGTCGCCATCAGCATCAGGGCGGCGCACAGCAGGACGGCCGTGCGCCGAGTCGCCGCGCTCCGCCGGAGAGAACGCAGCGCCCGCACCCGGTACCGGGAACCGCTGACGTTGCGAGGACGCCGCCGCCTCAGCGCGAGACGGTGCACGACACCGCCCGCGTAGGCGCCGAGTGCGGCGATCAGGCCGAGACCCCACAAGAGGATCAGGATTCCCAGGACCTGTGAGCGCGGCACCGACCACCCGGCCTTTCCTGGAGCCGCGGTCCCACGAGGGGACACTTCAGCTCAATCTGGACTTTTCTCCTAAAAGTTCCAAACAGCCGAAAAGTAATCCCGACTCTTGCAGAGGGCAAGACTCCGGATCCGGCCACAGCCGGATCCGGCAGCCCAGGTTTCGGTCTCGGAACCCGCGGGGAGAACGATCATCCGGAAACCGGATTCACGGCTCCGGCCGTTGCCGTGGCCGGGTCCAGTCGAGGTTCCGGAAGAAACGAGGGCCCCATGCCACCACCCCCCGGCGACACGAGACGCGGACTCGGCGAGAGGCCTTTGGGGGCTCTGGCCAAGGTGGCGGCGGGAGGTGTGAGGGGCGGGTGCGATCGGTGGCGGCGGCTCTCCCCCGGGTGGCGGGCCGGGGTCTGTGTCGCGGTCGCGGCGGCGGTGACGGGTGGCGTTCTGTTCGCCGTTCTGCGCCCGTCTCACGAGCCGCGGGCCAGGCAGTATCTTGCCTTCAAGGCGTGTCTGCTCACCGACTCGCATGGCATCACCGGCAAGGACGCCGCACCCGTGTGGAAGGGCATGCAGCGGGCGTCGCTGAAGACCCATGCCAAGATCCAGTACCTCGCCGTCCCCGATCCGGCGACGGTCGCCAACGCGCGGCCCTACCTCGCGAGCCTCGTGCAACGGCACTGCGGCATCATCCTGGCGGCCGGAGATCTCGCCACCCGCACCGTGACCGCGAACGCCCCGAGTTTCGGTACGGCCCGGTTCGTCGTGTTCGGGGTGGGCGGGGCGGGGCCGAATCTCGTCGCGGCGGACACGTCGGCGGTGACCGTGCCCGCCGCCGCGGAACGCGTCGTTTCCGACGCGGTCGCCTGAGGAGCGGTCAGGCGTCGGTGGAGAAGCGGATGGCGGTCGGGGGGAGTTCTATGCCTGGCCAGACGCGGAGGCCGGGGCGGAGTTCGTTGCCGGGGCCCACTACGGCGCCGTCGCCCAGGACCACGCCGTCCAGGACGGCGCCTGGACCTACTCGGGCGGCGCGGCTGAGGACGGAGTCGCGGACGGTGGCGCCCTCGGCCACGTGGGCCTCGTCCAGGAGGATGCTGCCCGTCACCGTGGCACCCGACTCGATTACGGCGTTGCGGCCTACGGTCGTGCCGCCTCGGACCACCGCGCCGGGAGCGACCGTCGCGCCTGGGAGGGTCAGGCGGTCGCCTGGGGGGCCGGGCATGGCGGGGGACGTCAGGGTGCCCAGGACCAGGTCTCGGGAACCCTGGATGAAGGCTTCGGGCGTGCCCACGTCCAGCCAGTAGGCCGATTCGACGTGGCCCATGACCGGGGCGCCGGAGGCGATCAGGGAGGGGAACGTTTCGCGTTCTACTGAAACTACTTCGTCTTCGGGGATCGTTTCTATGGCGGAGCGGCGGAAGACGTAGCAACCCGCGTTGATCTGGTTGGTCACCGGGTGCGGGGTCTTCTCCAGGAAGGCCGTTACGCGGCCGTTCGTGTCGGTGGGGACGCAGCCGAAGCGGGACGGGTCGTCGACCTCGGTCAGGTGGAGCGTCACCGCGGCGTTGGTCTTTTCGTGCAGGTCTACTTGGGCCTGGACGTCGTGGCCGGAGAGGATGTCGCCGTTCAGGATCAGGACCGGGTCGTCGGGGGAGCTGACGAGGGCGCGGGACGCGTTGCGGATGGCGCCGCCGGTGCCGAGGGGTTCGTCCTCGGTGACGTAGGTGAGGTCGACGCCGTGGGCGTGGTCACCGAAGGCGGCCTCGAACATCTCGGCGCGGTAGGACGTCGCGAACACGATGCGGGTGACCCCGGCGGCGTGGGCGCGCGCCAGCTGGTGGGCGAGGAACGCCACCCCGGCCGTCGGAAGCAGGGGTTTGGGGGTGGAGATGGTCAGGGGGCGTAGGCGGGTGCCCTGGCCTCCCACCAGGAGGATCGCTTCCACTCGGTTCCTTTCTCGGGTGCGAGCGAGCCTAGCGGGACGCCTCCACCGCACGCTCGTAGGAGGCCAGGTGCGCCTTCGCTGAGGCGGACCAGGAGAACCGTTGGGAGCGGGTGTGCGCGGCATCGGCCAGGTCGGTGCGGAGGGACGGGTCGTCGATGAGCGTCGAGAGCGCCGCGGCGATGTCGGACGGCGCGGGTTCGGTGTAGGCGACGGCGTCGCCGCCGACCTCGGGGAGGGAGCCGCGGCGGGTGGTGAGGACGGGCGCGCCGCACGACATGGCCTCCAGGACGGGCAGGCCGAACCCCTCGCCGCGGCTCGGGTGGGCCACGACCAGCGCGCCGCCGAAGTAGCCGGGGAGGGACGACCAGGAGAGATAGCCCGGGCGCAGGACGCGCAGGTCGAGGGGGACGGTCGCCAGGGCGGCGTCCACCTCGTCGTCCCAGCCGCCGCTGCCCGCCAGGACGAGGGCGGGGGCGTCCGGACGGTCCTGGCATGCCTCGACCCAACCGCGGATCAGGTTCGGAACGTTCTTGCGCGGCTCCAGCGCGCCCAGGTAGGCGACGTAGGGGTGGCCGTGCAGGCCGAGGCGGTCGGAGAGGTGCTTGATCTCCGCCTCGGACGGGCGGTGGAAGATCTGGTGGTCGACGCCGTGGTAGGCCACGTCGATGTGGGCGGGGTCGGCGCCGAGGACGCGGACCAGCTCGTCGCGGGTCGCGCGGGACGGGGCGATCAGCCGGGTCGCGCGGCGGGCGGCGGTGCGGGTCGCCGACCTGACGTAGCTGGTGCGGACGGGGTCGTGCGGCTCCGGCTCGGCGAACAGCGTGACGTCGTGGATCGTGACGACCGTCGGCAGCACGGCGCTCACCGGCATCGTGTAGGTCGGCAGGTGGATGACGTCGGCGGCGACACGTTCCGCGACGTGCGGCAGGCCGGACTGTTCCCAGGCCAGGCGGGTCGCGCGGTGCGCCAGGGTCGCCGGGCCCGCCACGACGCGCGCGCCGGGGACGAGGTCCTCGTACCGTTCCTCGTCGGCGCGCTGGCAGGCGACGGCGAGGTCGGCTCCCTGCGCGTGCAGGGCGCCGAGCAGACCGTCGACGTATCGGCCGAGGCCGCCGCGGTCCGCCGGTACGGCGGTCGCGTCCAGCAGAATGCGAGGCGCCACTGTCCACTCCCCCATCCAGCGTGGTGGCGTAGATCACCTTTTACTGTTCGAGCCTACGCCCGCCGAAGCCCCCTTCGCGGGACCCTCGCCTCACGATTCACTCGGAGGCCGAACCCCGCACTTCCCGACACCTACCTTCCACATGTGGGGGCCGACCCCCACACCCCCCGACACCTACCTTCCACATGTGGGGGCCGACCCCCACACCCCCCGACACCTACCTTCCACATGTGGGGGCCGACCCCCACACCCCCCGACACCTACCTTTTGCGAGCCTGGACGAGAACGATGCTTCCGCGCTCGTTCGGCGCGCTGCGGTCGGCGAGGGCGACCAGTGGTGTCAGCGGTGCGGCCGCGTTGAAGCCGACCTTTCCACCATAGGTGGAGAGCGAAAGGTAGAGGCGTTCGGCGGCGGCCGTGCGGAACTGGTAGCTGTGCCTGACCAGGTCGAGGCCGCGCTCGGCCATGAGTTCGCGCAGGCTGTCGTGCGTGTACGTGTGCTGGACGTGGTACCTGGACTTGTGCGCGTCCCGCAGCTTCGGCCAGGCGTCGGCGCGGCTCAGCACGTCGGCGGACATGAAGATGTCACCGCCGGGTTTGAGGACCCGCGCCATCTCGTCCAGCGAACGCGCGCCGTCGTCGAAGTGCTCGATCGCGCAGACGGACAGGATCGCGTCGAACGAGGCGTCGCCGAACGGGAGGCGCAGCGCGTCGCACTCGATCAGCGCGGGCGCGTGCGCGAGCGTCCGGCCGTAGGTCATCTTGGCTCGGGCCAGGTCGATCGAGACGGCGTCGGCGCCGCGCCTGCGGGCGCGGCCCGCCCAGTATCCGTCGCCGCCCGCGACGTCGAGGACGCGTTTGCCGCGCAGGTCCCGGCCCATCCAGGCGAGGAGCGTCCCCGCCTCGCGGTACCGGCACACATGCACCTGGTGCCCCATGAAGGCCACCACATCCGAAATCTTCATCGTCCCCAACTGTAGGGCGCCCGGGCTGTCGCGAGGCCGGGTTCGCCTACGCTGGGCGGGTGAAGACGAAGGTCGTCGCCGTGCGGGCGCTGCGCGTCGTGCTGGTACTGCTCGCGCTGGGCTTCTGCGCCTACAGTGTCGCGTCCCAGTGGGACGCGACGGTCGAGGCGTTCCGGCAGATGTCGTGGGCGACGCTCGTCGGGGCGCTGGCGGCGGGCCTGGCCGGGATCTTCGCCTGGATGCTCGGGTGGCGGGAGTTCCTCAGCGGCCTCGGGTCGCCGTTGACGATCCGGGCCGTGTTCCGCATCTACGGCATCTCGCAGCTCGGCAAGTACGTGCCGGGCAAGGTGTGGGCGCTCGTCACGCAGATCGAGATGACGCGCGAGCACGAGGTGCCACCGGAACGCAGTTTCGGGTCGACGCTGCTGGCGGTGGCGACGTCCATGGCGTGCGGACTGGCCGTCGCGGCGGTGACATTGCCGCTGACGTCCGCCACGGCACGCGACTCCTACTGGCCGCTGTTCCTGCTGGCGCCCGTTTTGCTAGCGATGTTGCATCCAAGAGTCGTGACGTGGTGTCTGGGGCTGATGCTGAGGGTCATCCGGCGTCCTCCGCTGGAGCGGCCGGTGGGTCTCAGGGTCACGCTGAAGGCAGTTGGGTGGACGGTCCTCGGCTGGGTTCTTTTCGGTGTGCACACGTGGTTGCTGTGCATGGCGGTCGGCGGTGACGGGAAGGGCCTGCCGTTCACGGCGGCCGGCGCGTACGCGCTGGCGTTCGTCGCGGGCTTCCTGGTGTTCATCGCGCCCGGCGGCATCGGGGCGCGGGAGGCGGCGCTGACGGTGGTGCTGACGCCGGTGCTGCCCGCGGGCGCGCCGGTCGTGGTCGCGATCGCGTCCCGGGTGCTGCTCACGGCCGCCGACCTCGGCAACGCGGGGGTCGCGTTCGTCCTCGGACGGACGGCGCGGGCCCCCGGGAATGAACGGCCGTCCAAGGAGCTTGTGACGGGTACACAGCCTACGAAGGAGGGACCGTGACGGCCCCGATCACTGTGACCGACGCGACGTTCGCGGACGAGGTCATCAGCAGCGACACCCCGGTACTCGTCGACTTCTGGGCCGAGTGGTGCGGGCCCTGCCGCATGATCGCCCCCGTGCTGGAGCAGATCGCGCAGGAGCAGGACGGCAAGATCAAGATCGCGAAGATCGACTACGATGCGAACCCCGAGACGCCGAACAAGTTCGGCGTGCTGGGGCTGCCCACGCTGCTGCTCTTCAAGAAGGGCGAGGTCGTGGAGCAGATCGTCGGCGCCAAGCCGAAGCGCGCCCTGCTGAAGGTCATCGAACCCCACCTGTAAGCCCGGTGAGGGCGTCGAGATAGGCGTCCCACAACGGGCCGTGGTCGACCGGGCGGACGCCGGAGCGCAGGCGCTCCGGCTCACCCGGCGTGTAGAAGCGGCGCAGGGCGGCGGCCAGGGACGGGACGTCGTCCGGAGTGCAGATCAGACCGTCCACCCCATCGCGGACCTGCGCGGCGAACCCGCCGACATCGGTCGCGATCACCGGAATGCCCTGTTCGTTGGCCATCCAGACGTTCTGCGACGCGGTCGCCGTCCGGTACGGCAGGACGAGCGCGTCGGCCTCCGCGAACAGGCCGGGAACGTCGGCGGCCGGGACGTAGCCGGGACGTAGCTCCACGCGGGACGTCAGGCCGAGCGAGTCGATGAGCGCGCGGGTCTCGTCCACGCCGCCCCAGAACTCGCCCGCGACGGTGAGCGTCACGCCGTCCGGGCCTTCGGCGAGGGCGCGCAGCAGCACGTCCAGGCCCTTGTAGGGGCGGACGATCCCGAAGAACAGCAGGTGACGCCTGACCTTGGCGTCGTCCCGCTCCACCACGGCCGCCGAGGTCGGCAGATGAGCGGGCATCTCCGCGACGCGCACCGGACGTTCGGTGAGCCCGCGCGCCAGCGCGGCCTGTGCCTCGGAGTGCACGAGGACAGCGTCGACCTTCCGCAGCAGCCGTCTCATGAGCGGCTCGTCATACGGCTTGCGTTCGTGTGGCAGGACGTTGTGGCACAGCGCCACCACCGGCGTTCGCCGTCTGAGACCCGACAGGATCCCCAGGTAGGACGGCACCTGGACGGGGCTCAGCACCGCGAGCACGACCTGGTCGCACGAGCGCAGCGCGCGGCCGGTGCGCCACCAGCCGTCCGGGCGGCGCCAGTCGAGCCGGTGCCGGGTGCCGGGGAACGGCTCGCCCTCCGGCTCGGAGATCGTCTGCTGTCCCGGATACAGGAACCCCGGATACTGGGCGCGCCACGACTCGATGACGACGTCGTGCCCGGCGGCGGCCAGCCGGTGGGCCAGCTCGGTGGTGTGGTGCGCGCCGCCGCCCTTGTAGGGGAAGGCGGGGCCGACGATCCCGACGCGCATCCGGCTAGACGTCCCCGCGCGACCGGACGATCAGGTCCGCGAGCAACGCCAGCGACGCGATGATCAACCCCGTCACGAAGATCATGATGGTGTTGTTGGCGAAGTAGCCGAAGTGCACCACCATGTCGAACACGCCCTTGGCCAGCCCGATCACGATCAGCCAGAGCGCGGGCGGCATCAGCACCTTGAGCGGGTTGAAGTACATCACCATCCGCAGCACCTGGAGGATGTAGCGGTAGGCGTCCTTGGTGAAGTGGAACTTCGACTTACCGGCCCGCTTGGCGTAGTCGATCGGCAGGTACCGGACCGGATGCTGGTTCGACAGGAACGCGATCGTGATCGTCGTGACGCAGGAGAAGCCGGGCGGCAGCAGCCGCAGATACGGCAGCGACACCTCGCGGCGGAACGCGCGCAGCCCCGAGTTCAGGTCGGGGATCTTGGTGTTGGTGAGCCGCTCTGCGACCTTGCGGATGAACCACTTGGCGGGCACCCGCAGCGCCTTGTGCGTGCCCTCCTCGGTGGTGCGGGCGCCGACGACCTGGTCGACGGACGGGTCGGAGTCGAGGACGTCGACGAGCTCGGGAATCCGCTCGTTGGGGTAGGACATGTCGGCGTCCGTCCACACGACGATGTCGCCGCGCGCCTGCTGGGAGCCGATGCGCCGCACCGTGCCCGACCCGCTGTTGTGCTGGAACGCCATGACGCGCATGTGCGGGAAGCGGGGCGCCGCGTCCTCGAGCCGCGCGAGGGTGTCGTCGGTGGAGCAGTCGTCCACGGCGAGCAGCTCGTAGGTCTTGCCGCTGTTGTCCATCGCCTTGCAGATGCGCTCGACCTCGTCGATCACGTGGTCCTGCTCGTTGTAGCAGGGCAGGACGACGGTGACGTGCACCGGCCGGGACTCCGGCTCCGCCGACTCCGCGACGGGGGCGGGCCCGGGTGCGGGCACGGGCTCGGATTCGGGGGCGGGCGTGGGCGAGTGCGTCGGCTCGGCTGACTGAGTGCTCACGCAGCGCGAGGATACTCGCCCGGACGGGCCACGGCCGCCTCAACCGGCCTGCGGCTCGGCGATCCAGACCTCCATGGACAGACCCCACGTCCCGCCGGGCGGACTGGTGAGGGTGCGTCCGTCCTGGCGCGTCCGCACGAGGAGGACCCGGCGCGGCGTGCCGTACTCGGCGACGTCCGACCGCCGCGCCGCCATGATCACCGGACGCCGCCCTGCCCCGGCGACACCGGCGATGACGCGCCGCACGTCGGCGGACGTGGCGCGTCCGGTGGTGCGGGCGGCGGGCACCCCGCACATGCCCCGGACGACCTGGAGGAACCGGTCGGCGGTCGACTGCTCCACGACCACGACGGAACCGCGCGGCGGCAGCGCGTCGCACATGCCGTCGACGGCGGCGACCTCGTGCTGCTCCGTCCGGGTCACGAGCAGGCCGCCGGACGTCAGCACGATCGGGACCAGCATGAGCGCGACGCCGACGACCGCGCACACCCGCACGGTGCGCCGCCCGTACCCGAGGCGGCGGAGGCGCTTCACCGCCCACGCCGACGCGAAGACGGTGAACAGCAGCAGTCCGGGGATGACGAGGCCGATCAGCCGCCGGGACGCCCACGGATGGTCGGGCGTGATCCCCGGCCTGACCAGCACCTGCGTGGTCGTCCAGACGACCGTCGCGTACGGCAGCAGCCACTCCGTGGACCGTCCGCGCATGAGGCGCCGCACCAGCAGCGCCGCGCCGAGCACCGCGAGCAGTAGCGCGGGGACGCCGATGTACCAGGCGACCCAGTACAGCGAGTTCTCCGAGTACTGGCGGGTACCGTCGACCGGAAGGTGCTGGATCCGCTGGACGGTCTCGATGAAACGGACGTTCATCTCGTCGTCGTGTGTGCCCGGGACGCGGCGAACCGTCTGCACCAGCGGACGAAGCGTGAACCCCACGAACACGAGCACGGTCAGGACGGCGGCGGCCCCCGGCAGACGTCCGCGTGCGACGGCGGCCCCGGCGCCGCGCAGCCGCGAACCCGTCCGGTCCCACCGCAGCAGCACCACCATGAGGATCGTCGCCGCGACGACCGCCGCGGAGATCGCCAACAACGGACGCAGCGACGGGCCCAGATACGACAGATACGGCCGCGACTGGGTCAAGCCCTCCAGCAGGCCCGCGCCCGCGCCGAGCACGAGCCCGGCGGCCGTCCAGTAACCGACGCTCCGTCCGCGCGCGACGTAGAGCCCGGCGAAGACGAACGCGGGAAGGATGTCCCGGAGCCCGTCGATGCGGACGAGGACGATCAACCCGAGCGCCAGCCCGCCCAGGAACGCCTTCAGGTCGGCGACCCGCCCCTGTTGGTTGTGGGGGGGCGCCCCCCCACACCCCCCGGAACCACCCTTTCCGGCCCGCACGTCGTACATCAGCGACAGCCCGCCGAGCAGCAGCACGATCGCGGGCAGCTCGCTGAACGCGGAGCGGGACACGTAGAGCATCGGCAGCGTCAACGCCAGCAGCAGCGCCCCGGCCGGTGCCCAGCGGGGGCCGACGAGCCGCGCGACCAGCCCGGCGAACGCGAGCACGCAGCACGCGCCGAGCAGCGGCGCCATCAGCAGCATGCCGTGCGTGCCGCCGACCCAGCCGCCGAGCGCCAGCACCAGCGGCAGGCCCGCCATGAACTGCGGGACGACCGCGCCGTCGTGCTGGTAGAAGGCGGGACTGTCGTAGTGCAGCACCGGGTCGGGACCGCCGAACGCGCTCTGCGACAGCGGGATCGGCAGCGACCCCTCGTTCTTCAACCACGTCGCGAACTGGACGTAGGACGCCGGGTCGCGGCGGACGACGACCTGCTCCGAGCACATCACGACCTGGAGCACCAGGAACGCCACCGTGATCGCGAGGACGGCGGCGACCGGCCACCACGGCACGTCCCGGAACGCCTCGCCCGCGCGGGACCGCAGGCCGAGCCACAGCGCCACGGCCGCGACCGGCACGAACAGCGCGATCGCCGGGACGGGACGGAACACGTCCGCCATCAGCAGCGGCAGCGCGACGACCAGCCACGCCGCGACGAGCAGAGCCGGGGCCACGGTGACCCGCACGAGCAGCCGACCCGCGTCCATGATCCCCGTCCCGCCCCGGTGGAAGTCTCCCTGTTCCGTGCGGAGCGTAGCGGCCTCGGCCCGTTTCCGGGGGGTGTGGGGGGACGTCCCCCCACAGGAGACCCGCCCCGTGATGGCGCAAGGACGATCATGCGGGCATACGCTCAAACCCATGAGCGAAGCGAACCGGGGGGTGTGGGGGGATGTCCCCCCACGGGAGGCACGGACATGAGAGACGACGGCGGGCCCGCCGGGCTGCTGCGGCGGCGGGTGGCGGACGACCCGTCCAGTCCGCTGGTGACCTTCTACGACGACGCGAGCGGCGAGCGAGTCGAGCTGTCGGCGCGCACGTTCGACAACTGGGTCGCCAAGACGGCGAACTTCCTGGTGGACGGTCTCGCCGCCGAACCCGGCACCCGTGTCGTGCTCGCCCTGCCCCCGCACTGGCAGACCGCCGTGTGGCTGATGGCCTGCTGGTCGGCCGGGCTGGTCGCCGAACCCGTCGACCCCGCGTCCGTCAAGGAGGGGACGTCCAAACAGGGGACGTCCGAACCCTCCGACACGTCCGACCCCTCTGGGACGTCCGAACCCTTCGACACGTCCGAGCCGTACATCCTGGCGGCGGCGCAGGAGGTGCTCGACGACGTGATCGCGGACGGGGCGCTGGGAGGCGCGGCCGAGGAGATCGTCGGTCTGTCGCTGCACGCGCTGGGCGGTCCGCTCGCGGAGTGCCCGCCCGGCGTGACCGACTACGCCGTGGAGGTCCGCGCGTATGGGGACCGGTTCGTTCCGGGGCCAGAGGTGACGTCCGAAACACCTGCCCTGAATGTGACAAAGACCACATTCAGCGCCGCAGACCTGGTCGGCGCGGCCCGAACCGCCGTCGAAAAATGGGATCTTGACGCACGAGATCGCCTTCTGGTTCACATGCCGTTCACCACACTCGACGGGGTACTGACCGGCTTGCTCGCACCACTAGCCTCGGGTGCTTCCGTCATAATCCAACGAAACCTCGACAAAGCCGTACTAGACCGTCGACTGACGCTGGAGCATGTGACGGTGGTGGCCGGTCTGCCCGGACGTAATGACGCATCCGGGTCCCCGCGTCGGCTCGCCTGACCTACGCTGCCCTTGCCCACCCCGGAACTGCCAGCACCCCGTGCGGGGACGATCCCCGCACCGCCGCCGGTACCACCAGCACCCCGGACCCGGAGCCGATGAACAGCAACCCGATGTACATGGAGTACGTCGACGACGCCGACCCGCAGCCGTCGTCCCGACGCGGCTGGCGCATCCTCGGATGGGTGTGCATCGGGCTGTCGGCCGTGATGGTGGCGGGCTCGCTCACCGCCTACGGGCTGTACCGCAAGGCGTTCGGAAACATCGCGCACGAGGACGTCAACGCCCAGCTCGGCCCGAACCGGCCGAAGAAGCTGAACAGCGCGATGAACATCCTGATGCTCGGGTCCGACACCCGGGAGGGCGGCAACGCCAAGTACGGCCGCTCGCTGAAGAACGAGCCGCCCCGCTCGGACACGATGATCCTGCTGCACCTGTCCCCCGGCGGCGGCCAGGCGATGGGCATCAGCTTCCCCCGCGACCTGATGGTGCGGATGCCGGCCTGCAAGAGCCGCAAGGGCACGACGATCCCGGCGCAGTCCCGCGCACAGATCAACTCGTCGTTCACCAACGGCGGCGCGGCCTGCGTCATCAAGACGATCGAGAGCATCTCCAACATCCGGATCGACCACTTCATGCAGGTCGACTTCACCGGGTTCAAGGCCATCACGAGCGCGGTCGGCGGCGTGCCGGTGTGCCTGCCGAAGGCCGTCAACGACCCGCAGTCGAAGCTCAAGCTGGGCAAGGGCGAGCACGTCATCAAGGGCGAGACGGCGCTGGCGTACGTGCGCGTCCGGCACGGTCTCGGGGACGGCTCCGACCTCGACCGCATCAAGCGGCAGCAGAAGTTCATGGGCGCCCTCGCCAGCAAGGCGATGAGCGCGGGCGTGCTCAGCAACCCCAAGAAGCTCTACGACCTGATGAACGCGGTCACCAAGTCGCTCACCACCGACAAGGAACTGACCGCGCCGGTCATGCGGGACATCGCCAAGGAGATGCAGGGCATGACGTCCGGCAAGCTGCGGTTCGTGACCGTCCCGTCCGGGCCCGACCCGTTGGACCGGAACCGCGTGGTGCTCAACCAGGCCGCCGAGCCGTTCTTCGCCGCGGTCCGCAACGACAAGACCGTCCCGAAGGAGCCGAAGGCGGGCGAGGTGAAGATCCCGCCGAGCCAGATCCGGGTGCGGGTCTACAACGGCAGCGGCATCCAGGGCCAGGCCAAGCGCGTCGCCGACGATCTGGAGTCGCAGGGCTTCCACGTCACGGTCGGCGGGAACGCCCCGTCCACGACGGCCACCAAGGTGTTGTACGGTTCCGGTGCCGACCAGCAGGCCCTGTCGCTGGCCGGGCTCATCCCGAGCAAGCCGCAACCGGCCGCTCGGACCAAGGGCGCCACGCCGGGCGTCGTCGACCTCGTGGTCGGTGGCGACTGGACGAAGCTGAACAACGCCGGGGGCGGCATCCCCAAGCAGCAGGGCGAGATCCGCGCCAACGACGACATCTGCAAGGAGTAATGACCGGGCACCCCGTATGAGCAATACCTCCGAGGCCGACACGGCACCACGTCCAGACCGGCCGCCCTCCACGGAGCAGGCGGCGGGTCAGGTCCCGGAGGCACCGGGGACCGTCCCGGCCGCACGGGGATCCGGTCAGGAAACACGGGGATCCGGTCAGGAAACACGGGGAACCGACCCGGGTGCCGCGCCGCGCAAGCAGCGCGACCCGTTCTTCGACAACGCGAAGTACTTCGCCATCCTGCTGGTGGTGGCGGGGCATTCCCTGGCCAACCTGCTGAACGTTCCGTTGGCGAAGGGCCTGTACATCTTCGTCTACATGTTCCACATGCCGCTGTTCATCGTGATCACCGGCTACTTCTCCCGGAACTGGACGTTCGCGGGCGGCAAGGCCCGAAAACTCATCACGAACGTCGGTGTTCCCTACGTTGTGTTCGAAATCGCCTACTCGCTGTACGACTGGCTCGCGGGACGCAACGAACTAGAGGTAAGTCTTCTCAGTCCTTACTATCTGACGTGGTTCCTGTGCGCGCTGTTCATGTGGCGGCTCTCCACACCCGTCTGGCAGCAGATCCGGTGGCCACTCGCCGTCGCGGTGGCGTTCGCGTTGCTGTCGTTCATGAGTGACCTCGGTGGAACGTTCGACATTCACCGAGTGATCGGACTGCTACCGTTCTACGTCCTCGGGCTCACGCTGCGGCCACACCACTTCGAGCTGTTGAAGAGACCGTCCGCGCGGCCCGTCGGCGCGGTGGTGCTCGCCGCCGGGCTCGGCGGCACGTTCCTCGTCATGAACCACATGTCGCGTGACTGGATCTACTGGAAACACCCGAACTTCGAGTTGGGCGTCGGCAACGTCACCGGGACGCTGATGCGGTTGGCGATGTTCGTGGCCGCGGCGGTCCTCGTCGCCGCGTTCCTCAGCCTGATCCCACGCCGCCGGTACTGGTTCACGAAGCTGGGCGCGGCGACGCTGTACGCCTACCTGCTGCACGGGTTCGTCATCCGCCTTCTGGACTTCACCGGCTGGTGGGGCTCCGGATGGATGCACACGCCGCCCGGCGTCGTGCTGGTCGTCGGCGGGGCGGTCGTGGTCGGGACGGCGCTGTGCACCCGTCCGGTCGTCCGGTGCATGAGCTGGGCGCTGGAACCCAAGATGACCTGGGTGTTCACTCCCCTGCGCAAGCCGAGTCGCGGGACGCGCTGAGGTGTCGCCTCACGCGTCCGGCCACAGCTCAGGCGACCCTGCCACTAGAGTCGCCGTTGCTCATCCCCCGCGCACGCACCCGACGAGGCTTTCGACGGCATGACCGACATCCTCCGCACGTCCCCGCCCACCACCGCGCCGGACACCACTCGACCGGACCAGGCGCATTCGAGCCCGGCGAAATCTGACACCGGGAAACCGGGCTCGCCGACACCGGGCGTCCCGAAGCAACGCGACGCCTATTTCGACAACGTCAAGTTCTTCCTGATCCTTCTCGTCGTGGTCGGTCATTTCTGGGAGGTGTTCAAGAAGGACAGCTACGCGGCGGACGCGGCCTATTCGGTCGTCTACGGCTTCCACATGCCGTTGTTCGTCTTCGTCTCCGGCTATTTCTCGCGCGGCTTCATGCGGTCGACGGACAAGTTCCGGAGCATCTTCCCGACATTGATCATCCCTTACGCGATATTCAATGTGCTCTACCGGGGCGTGGGCATCATCAGCACCGGCGAATTCCAGCTGGCCGGCCTGGTCCGCCCGCAGTTCCTGATGTGGTTCGTCGTCGCGCTGGTGTTCTGGCGGCTGAGCGCGCCACTCTGGCCGCATCTGCGTTTCCCCGTCACGGTGGCGGTCTTCCTGAGCCTCGTCGGCGGAAGCTGGAGCTTCAATTCCGACTCGACGCTGTGCCGGACGGCGGGGCTGCTGCCGTTCTTCGTCCTCGGCCTGACGATCAGGCGCGAACACGTCCAGGCCCTGCGGGACCGGGGCGGCTGGACGCGCTGGGCGGGCGCGGCGGTGCTGGTGGCGGCCCTGCCGATCGCCTACGTCTGGGAGCGCGGCACCGTCGTGCCGAAGATCGAGCACGGCGTCCGGCTGTGGAACCAGGGCTACGAGCACATGGGCTTCTCCATGACGGAGGGCATGGCGTACCGGTTCCTCGCCATGATCATCGCGACGGTGCTGGGCGTGGCGTTCCTCACCGTCATCCCGCGCGGGCGCGCCTGGTTCACCGGATTCGGCACCCGGACGATGTACATCTATCTGCTGCACGGCCTTGTGGTGAAGTCGCTGTATTACGGTGGCGTCTTCGACGGGCGCTTCATCCAGAGCCCGCCCGGCCTCATACTCGTCACCATCGGAGCTCTCACTCTCGGCGTGCTTCTCGGCACGCCGCCCGTGGCGCGTGTTACGCGCCTCGTGGTCGAGCCCAAGGGCCGCGGACTACTCAAGCCCTCCCAAGAAGCGGCATAAGATTTCCCTACACTTGTGGGTATAGTCCAGATTCACCGAAGTCGTCGATTGGCCAGCGCGTGAGCAGTGACCACAGCATCTCCCTCAGCATCATCGTGCCCGTGCACAAAGTGCAGGGGTACATCCGGCAATGCCTCGATTCCATCCTTGACCCGGACATTTCGAACCTTGAGGTCATAGCGGTCAATGATCATTCGCCGGACGGATGCGGGGAGATTCTGGACGAGTTCGCCGAACGCGACGCGCGCGTGCGGGTCCGGCATCTCGACGAGAACGTCGGGCTCGGCCACGCCCGCAACATCGGCCTCGACATGGCGACCGGCGACTACGTCTGGTTCTTCGACAGCGACGACCACGCCACCGAGGGCGCCGTCCGCGCGATCTGCGACCGGCTCGCCGAGACCCGTCCCGACGTGCTGGTCTTCGACTACGCGCGGTCCTACTGGAGCGGCAAGGTCAAGCGGAGCATCATCAACGACCTGTTCCGCGAGCCGCCCGCACCGGACGTGTTCACCCTCGAGGAGCGTCCGAGCGTCCTTGAGATGATGATGACGGCGTGGAACAAGGCGATCCGCCGGGAGTTCCTGCTCGACCTCGGGCTGCGGTTCAGCGGTGGCTACTACGAGGACGTCAACGTCACCTACCCGGTCCTGATGGCCGCCGAGCGGCTCAGCCTGCTCGACCGGGTCTGCTACATCTACCGGCAGCGCCGCCACGGGGCGATCACCAAGACCACCGGCGCCAAGCACTTCGACGCGTTCGCGCAGTACGACCGCATCTTCGAGTTCATGGACGGGATGGGCGCCGCCGCCGACCCGTTCCGCCAGCTCATGTTCGACCGGACGATCTGGCACCTGCTCGTCATCATCGAGCGCGAGGACCGCGTCCACGAGTCGGAGAAGGCCCGGTTCTTCACCGAGATGGCGAGGACGTACAACCGGTACGAGCCGGACGGACACGTCCCGCCCGACCCGGAGGACAAGCCGTTCCTCGCCGACAAGCACCGGATGATCAAGGCGGACGACTACAGGGGCTTCACTCGCGTCCTGTCCGCCGAGGAGAAGGCGAAGACCGCGCGGCGCAGGCACCGCAAGGTCGGCCGCATCGGCCGCCGCGGCGTGCGGATCTCCAAGGACCTCGCCAAGGACCGCTACTACCGGATGCAGCAGCGGCTCCCGATCGACGAGAACCTCGCCGTGTTCGCCGCCTACTGGTACCGCGGGTACGCCTGCAACCCGGCGGCGATCTACGAGAAGGTCCGCGAGCTGGCCCCGCACCTGAACTCGGTGTGGGTGGTGAAGCCGGGGGCCCGCGCGAACATGCCGGACGGCGTCGAATACGTCGTCACCGGCTCCGCCGACTACTACCGGACGCTCGCCCGCGCGAAGTACTTCGTCAACAACGTCAACTTTCCCGACTTCTACGTGAAGCGGCCCGAGCAGGTGCATCTGATGACCCAGCACGGCACGCCGCTGAAGAAGATGGGGCTCGACCAGATGGAGTTCCCTGTCGGCGCGGGCGACATGGACTTCACCGCGCTGATCAACCGGTCCGACCGCTGGGACTTCCTGGTCTCGTCCAACCCGCTGTCGACGGAGGCGTGGCAGCGCGGGTTCCCCTGCGGCTACGAGATGCTGGAGATCGGCTACCCGCGCAACGACCGGCTGATCACCGCCGGTGGGGACGCCGCCGAGCGCGCCCGGCTGCGCGCCGAGCTGGGGGTCCCCGAGGGCTCGACGGCGATCCTGTACGCGCCGACGCACCGCGACTACCAGCGCCGATACAGCCCCATGTTCGACATCGGCCGGGTCGTGGAACGGCTCGGCGACGACCATGTGCTGCTGCTCCGGGCGCACTACTACTACAAGATCAAGAACCTGGCGGCCGATCTGGGCTGGCCGGAGGACCGGGTCATCGACGTGTCCCGGCACCGCTCCGTCGAGGACCTGATGATCGCGTCGGACGCGCTGCTCACCGACTACTCGTCGGTCATGTTCGACTACGCCGACCTCGACGACCGGCCCATCGTGATCTACGCCAACGACTGGGACACCTACCGCCTCACCCGCGGCGTCAACTTCGACCTGACGGCCGCGCCGCCCGGCGTCGTCACCACCACCGAGGACGAGCTGGTCGACGCCTTCGTCTCGCGGGCCGCGTGGGGCGACGCCGCCGCCAAAGACCGCGCCGACTTCAGGGCGCGTTTCTGCCCGTGGGACGACGGGCACGCCGCGGAACGCGCCGTCCGGCGCGTGTTCCTTGGGGAAAAGATCCAGAACCCCCCGCAGTGACCGAAGCGAACACAGGAGGGGTGGGCCGAGTGTCCGTCGGCAGGATCAGCGTCATCGTGCTCTCCCACGGAGCGGGGGCCGCGCTGGACGCCACCCTGGAGTCGCTCGCGGCCCAGTCGCATGACGCGCTGGACGTGCTCGTCATCGACGACGGCACCGGAGCCACCGCCGAGACGACCGTGCCCGACGACCGGTTCCGGATCGTCCGGGAGGGCGCGCCGAGCCGGGGCGCGGCCCGCGACCTGGGGGTCGCGCAGAGCACCGGCGAGTTTCTGCTGTTCGTCAACGGCGGCGACGAGTTTCCCGTGGACGCCACCTCGACCCTCGTCAGGGCACTGGACGCCTCCGGGTCGGACATCGCGATCGGCCGCGACGCCGTCCGCAGATGGACGGGCCAGGTGACGCAGTGGCGGCCACGGCAGGCGGCCACCGCCCCCGCCACCGGCACCGACCTGCGGCGGAGCCCGAAGCTGATCGGCGCACGGAAGGCGCCCGGCAAGCTGTTCCGGCGGTCGTTCTGGACCGCGCACGAGCTGTCGTTCCCCGACCTCGGCCGGTATGACGACCTGCCCACGACCGTCCGGGCGATGCACCTGGCGGCGGCGATCGACGTGCTGCCCGACGTCGTGCTGCACCGCCGGTCCGCGCGGTTTCCGGCGACGACGGAGCCACGGGAGATCGCCGACGGGTTCGCCGCCGTCGCGCTCGCCACCGGCTGGCTGGAGGAGCACGGGCACGCGCGGTCGCGGCAGCGGCTCCAGCTCCTCGCCGCCGACCACGAACTGCGCGTGTTCCTCGACGCGCTGCCCGACCTGTCCGCCGAGGAACGCGACGAGGTCGTCGCGCGGGCCGCCGCGTTCGCGTCCGAGGTTCCCGCGAAGGTGCTCGCCGACGCGTCCGCGCTGACCCGGCTGAAGTGGCATCTGGCGAGCACCGGGCACACGTCGGAGCTGGTGAAGGTCGTCCGGTACGAGCGCGGGAAGGCGTCGCCGTCGATCGTCCGCGACCCGCTGCGCCGGTACGTCGTGTACCCGTACTGGAAGGACGCGACGCTCGACGTCCCGCGCGACGTCTACCGGGCCCGCGAGGAGGTCAGGCTGCGCGGCCGCGTCCACGCGGTGGCCTGGGAGGGCGACCGGCTCGTCGTGACCGGCGAGGCGTACATCAACTCGGTCAGCATGCGGCGCCGCTGGACGTCGGTGAAGGCGATGACGCTCCGATCCGGCGGGCGGAAGATCGTGCTGCGCGCCCGGCAGATCCCGAAACCTGGGAAGAAGACCGGTTTCTATGGGTTCGAGTTCGGGCTGGACGCGGCCCGGCTCCGCGACCACGGCCGGTGGGTCGAGGGCGACTGGAGCGTCCAGGCGTCGGTGTTCAACGCGGGCGTGCTCCGGCGGGGCCCATTGCGCGGCGGAAGCTCGGGCAGTGGAGCGTATCCGCCGTATCGCTACGTCGCCGACGACGTCCGGGTCGTCCCGCTGATCGAGGACGACCATCTCGTCGTCAAGGTGGAGCGGGTCGACGCGAAGGCGACCGCGCTGCGCTGGCAGGGCGACGCGCTGGTCATCGAGGTCACGTCCGCCGAGCGGCCGCCCGCCGAGCTGGAGCTGACGCTCGGCGACGACCACGTGGGCGTCCCCGTCACCGCGACCGGCGGCGGGTTCACCGCGCGCGTCGACCTGGCGTCCCTCGAAGGCTCCGCGATCTCCCCCGACCGGTCTCCTCTGGGGGAACGACCCTCCACACCCCCCGGAACGGACAGGGGGGACGACACCCGCGACTGGGCCGTGTCGATCGGCGGGCGTCCGCTGGTCCTCGCCGAGGGCGTCGACGACGCCGGGCGGACGTTCGGCGCGCTGGAGGTCATGGCGGGCCGCGGCCCGAGCGGCTACCTGCGCGTCCGCCGCACCACGACGCGCCTTGTCGTCGGCGACTGCACCTGGCGCCCGGACGGGACGCTGTTGCTCACCGCCACGCACACCGCGCACGGCGGCGGGCAGATCGTGCTGCGCGGCCGGGGCCGCCGCAAGGAACACGCCTTCGACCTCGTCGCCGACCCGTCGTCGGGGGTCCTGCGCGCACAGGTGCCGGTCGGGGCCGTGCCGGGCGTCGCGGGCGTCCTGCCGCTGCGCCCCGGCCGGTGGGACGTGCTGTTCCGTCCGCCGGGCGGCCGGGCGCTGACCGTCCGGCTGTCCGACCACGCGCAGCGGCACCTGCCGGAACCGCTGGAGTCGGCGCGGCGCGGCTACGAACTGGAGGCCGCCGACGGGCGTCTTGCTCTGTCGGTGACCGGTGACGTGTCTCCGGAGGAGAAGAGCGCAGGGGCCGGGTACCGGGACGAGGCCCGCCGCCGCGTGCAGCACGAGGGGCTGCGCGACGCCGTGCTGTTCTCCTGCTTCAGCGGACGCCAGTACTCCGACAGCCCCAAGGCCGTCCAGCAGGAACTGCTCCGCCGCGACACCGGCCTGGAGCAGCTGTGGGTGGTCAACGACGCGCAGGTGGAGTTGCCGGACGGGTTGCGCGCCGTCCGGCTGAACGGCCGGGAATGGAACGAGGCACTCGCCACGTCCCGCTACATCGTGACCAACCATCGGCTGGGGGACGCCTTCCAGCGGCATCCAGACCAGATCGTCCTGCAAACCTGGCACGGCACCCCACTCAAGAAGATCGGCAGTGACCTCAAGGAGGTGCACTTCGCCTACACGCCCGGGATGAAGGGGGCGATCCAGGCGAAGTCGAACGGGCCGGTCCTGCCCGAGTGGAGCCACCTGCTGTCGCCGAACCCGTTCAGCACGGAGATTTTCCGGCGCGCGTTCGCCTTCAAGGGCGAGCTGCTGGAGGTCGGGTATCCGCGCAACGACCTGCTGCACAGCCCCGACACCGAGGCCGTCGCCACGCGGGTCAGAGCGCATCTCGGCATTCCCGACGGCAAACGGGTCGTGCTGTACGCGCCGACGTGGCGCGACGACCAGTACTACAGCCGCGGCCGGTACAAGTTCGACATGCGTCTCGACGTGGAACGCGCCCGCGCCGCGCTGGGCGACGACCACGTCCTGCTCATCCGGCTGCACACCAACGTGGTGGACGGCGTCGCCGAGGACGAGCACGGGTTCGTCCGGGACGTGTCGCTGTATCCCGACATCACCGAGCTGTACCTGATCTCCGACCTGCTGGTCAGCGACTACTCGTCGGTGATGTTCGACTATGCCAACACGGGCCGTCCGATGCTGTTCTTCACCTACGACCTGGCCGACTACCGCGACCGGCTCCGCGGCTTCTACTTCGACTTCGAGGCCGAGGCGCCCGGACCGCTCGTCGAGACGTCCGACGACCTGATCGACGCGATCCGCGCGGCGGAGTCGGCGACGGCCGACTACCAGGACCGCTACCGCGACTTCGCCGCCCGGTTCTGCCCGCTCGACGACGGCAAGGCGGCGTCCCGGACAGTGGACCGCGTGTTCGGCGCGTCGTCCTGACCGCGCGGAAGCACCGCCAGCGCGAGCGCGACACACGCGAACGGCACGGCGGGCGCCACATACCGGTAGTCGAAATCAGCCACTGCGGCCGGGATGACCAGCAACGCGAGACTCGTCCCCCAGGGGAGCAGGGCACCCGTCCCCCAATGCCGCACGGCCCGGATTGGACGCCACCGAGCACCCAGCAACGCCCCAAAAAGCCCCCCAAGCAGCAGGACCCCGAGGAAGGTCCCCGGCAAAACCACACGATCCTGATATTTCAGAATCCACCCAGCCCACGGGTCGACGACCCGCGTCCGACCCCCGGAGCCGTACCTCGCGGCGATCTCCGCCTGCTCGTAGCCCCACGCCTCGCCCTCGGGGAACTCGTACTGCCGCCACGTCCAGGGCGTCGGATACGGCTCGCGCTTCCACTCGAACGCCCGGAACGTGTCATGGACGACGACCTTCGCGTAGTCGCCGGGCTGCGCCTTGATCGCCTCCCTTGCGAACTCGCCCGCCAGCTCGTTGCCCCGCTCCCCGTAGATCCAGCCGGGGATGTCGCGGAACGGGGAGTCGCCCGTCCACAGGGCGGCGAACGGCCGCGAGACAGTCGGATTGCTCCGCTTCGGACACATGATCGCCAGCTCGGGCCGCGGCCTGATGACCCGGCAGTCCGCGAAGGTGGCGGTGCGCCCGTACAACCACACCTGCTCGGCCTTGGCCATCTTGTACTCGCCGTACGCCGAATGAAACCAGAACAAATAACCACCGATCGGCACCACGAACACCACGGCCACCGCGACACAGGCACGCCAACCAGCCCGCCGCAGCAGCATCGCGCCAAGAATCACCACAATCAGGGGCAAACCGGCTGTCCTGGTGACCGCCGCGCACCCGGCGAACAACCCCGCCAACGCACCGAGCCACCAGGTCATCCGTCGCCGCCACAACACCGCCGCCACCGCCGCGAGCAGCAAGAACGCGAACAACGAATCAGACATCAACATGTGCTCGAGTGCGATCTGATGCACCGGAAGAAGCACCGGAGCCGCCAACAGCGCCCCGAACACCCCCACCGGCCACTCACGACCACCACCAGGCCAAGCCGCCCGCCCAGCCCGCCAAACCAGCACATACACAAGCACACCCGTCAGCACCCCGACGACATGCTGAACCGACACCAGCACCGTAAAACTGTGGAACGGTTTAAGCGTCCACAACAGCAGCGAGTACCCGGACGGCCGCGTCTTGCTGGGCTCCAACTCGATCGCCGCCGTCAGATATCCCGGCGAGTCACCGAACCACATCGGTGCCGGATAGCCCATGACGGCGACGGCCCGCACCGCGACCGCCGCCGCGAGCACGCAGCCGAAAGGCAGGTGAACCAGGAGAAACCGCGCACGCATCCCCAAAGGGCTACCCACCGTAGCGGGCTTCATCCCGAGCACAATCACGACTCGGAGACAATCCCCGAGTCCGCAACCGGACAGCCGGTAACATCGGACGGCTTCCGACGACGAAAGGGCACTCCATGGCGAACTTCACGCTCGACGACGTTCGGCAACGGACGTACAAGGCGCGTGACGCCTGGTGGACGGTACTGTTGGTCGATCCCCTCGCCTCCAGGCTGGTGAAGATCACCGCCAACCGGACGCGCGTGACACCGAACCAACTCACCGTGGGCGCCCTCGTCCTCGGCCTCGCCGCCGGGGCCTGCTTCGCCGTCGCGTCCTGGCCGTGGCTGCTCGTCGGGGCCCTGCTCTACCACCTGTCGTTCACCCTCGACTGCATGGACGGCAAGATCGCCCGGCTGAAGGGCACCGGCTCGGTGTTCGGCGCCTGGCTCGACTACATCTTCGACCGCGTCCGCGTCCTGGCCTGCGCGATCGCCCTGATGGCGGGCCAGTACCACGCCACCGGCAACGCGGCCTACATCTGGACCGCCGTCGCCGTCGTCTTCCTCGACATGCTCCGCTACATGGACGCCCTGGAGATCTACAAGGTCCGCTCCGAGATGCGCCGCAACCTCATCACGGCCCGCACCGAGGCACACTCCCTCGAACTAGCCGCCCGCCGCGCCAACGGCGACCTCACCACCGACGACGACCTCAACTCCCCCGACCTCTTCGACGACCCCGAAGCCGACATGGAGAACCGTGTAGTCGGCGACGACCCCGCGAACGCCGCCCTCCAGGAGGGCTTCTACCAGCGCTTCCCCTGGTACATCCGCGTCCGCAACGTCCTACGAAGCGGCCGCATCCGCCCCCACCTCTTCAGCGGCATCGAATTCCAAATGGGCGTCTTCATCATCGCCCCCCTCGCCGCCGCCATCATCCCCGGCGCCATAATCCCGGTCGTAGCCGCAAGCGCCGCAGGCCTCCTCACCTTCGAGTTCATCATCATCTACAAGTTCTGGCTCGCGGCCCGCGACTACAGCCGCAACCTCACCACCCTCAACACCAAAATCGCGGAGTACAACACCCAACTCCCCACAACCCCGGCCACCACCAGCTCCGGCTGACCTTCGTGACCCGGCGAACTCGGCAGGAAGGCTAGGGCGGCTGCCCATACCTTCCATCTCTCTTCCTGTCTTCGTTGAGGATATCGGGTTCGAATATTACGAATTCACGAACCTTCTGATCGTGTAGATCGTCCGTACGTCGCAGGGGCTCGGCCATCTCCCCATCACGTTCCGGCCGCCGCAGCGCAGCCCACTTGCCGCTGGACCTGGCTATGCCCCTACGACCGCGCGGATAACTACACAGACGATCCGACTCCGCTGCTCTTCTGTGATACGGGTGAACTTTTCAGCGAAAGAGCTGGATGAGTGCCAGCACGAGCGCAAAGAATCCAACGAAAGAGAATACCCCACCGAAGACCCTGATAAATACTCGCAAATCCACAATACGACGCTCTCCCATGCCTGGGAAGTGGGGCTGCCCCTCAGCCCATCTATCGGAACAGCCTTTGAGATTGACCAAGAGAGGAAAGCCAATCCCCAGAAATATCAGAGCAACCAAAATGGCGCCGAGGAAAGATCCCCACACCGCGAGACCCCTTCAAGTTACGTTACCCCTAGATTTACACAGGCGCAGCTGGACAACCAGCTCGCCGAGATGAATCACTTATTATCGAACGGTGACTGAACTTTGAACGGATCGCGCGCATCCCACATCTTCCCGGAATGCATCCCACCGGCGAACCACCCGACGCCGGCGCCTCCCGCCAGGCCAAACCACCCCTTTCGCTCGCCATCGGCACTCCCCATCGCACCCATACCACATATACCATAACTCATGAATCCACATAGCTGACCATAAAATGGGCCCTGCTCATCAGGACGAGCCGATGTCCATTGGCCAGTCAAACTGGCCCCCAGAGAGGGTTTGAAGTTCTTGAAATTCATACCCTCCGCTCCATAGCTGATCCAGACCTGACCATCCTGGAAAGTAGCCCCTACACAGACCACAAAGCACGCCGATGCCGATACCCCGAAATGCCCGACCATGTAGCTCACGATATCTCCGACGGTGTTCGTCAGCATCTCCCCGAAGTAGCAGAGCGGGTTCGGTGCGCCGAAGCAGTCAGTCGTCCTGAGAATCGACATGTCGAACTTCGGAATCTTGAGTTCAGGAGCACGCAGCGACGGCTTGCCGCCACCGGGCTCACCCGTCCCGCTACCACGTTTACCAGGCTTGCCGGATGAACTGCCAGGGGCCGGGGACCTGCCGGGGACGGTGGAACCGGGGTCCTTCGGAATCGGAGTCATGGCGGGCGGCGGCTGGGCGGCCGGGCCTTGGCCGCTCACCGGGTCACCGGCCGCGTCGACAGCCTTTTGCCTCATGTCCTGCTGGGACTTCTCGGTGTCGCGGACGACGTCCTTGTTGCCTCTGGTCTTTCTGGGGGCCTGGCCGGGGGACCTGGAGATCCGGTCGTTCGGATCGGCGTATCCGGGGTTGCGAAGCTTCTGTGGAATCGGGAATGGGTCGCGCTGCGCCTTGCGGCGTTCACGACGTTTGGCTTTGTCCGTCCGGTCTTTCGCCGCCTGACGGCGGGCGCGTTCGCGTTCAGCCTTAGATGGCCCCTGTGAGGGCGGGGTGTGGCTGCCACCGCCACCGCTGCCTCCACGGCCCGGGCGCGGGAGATGGTCACGGTCGCTGTCGCAACTCCTGGTTGTCCGGAATGCGGCCAGCTGAACGCCGCCACCGCCGCCACCGCCGCCCGAACAGTCGTAGCCGCCGCCTCCTCCCCCGCCACGGCCTCCACCACCACCGCTTCCTGGGAGGGACTTGTAACAGTCGCCAGCAGCTCCGTAGTGCTTCCATCCCCTCGGGCAGTGGCCGGTGGGGTCGGTGTGGTCGTTGGGGTTGGCGTTGGCGTAGGTGTAGCGGTTGGCGTTGGCTGAGGTGGGGGTCGGGGTGAGGGTCCAGTTGTCGCGGCTGGTGAAGGAGCCTGTGGACGGGTCGTACCAGCGGGCGGCCATGTTGACCTGGCCTGATGACGGGTCGGTCCAGTCGCCTTGGTAGCCGATGGAGGGTTTGGTGCCGGTGGTCGCGGTGGTGTTGCCGAAGGGGTCGTAGGAGACCGAGTCGGTGAGGGTGGTGAGCGTGGAGTTCGGGTCGAAGGTGCCGAAGAGGTCGTCGTGTTTGTCGGACAGGGTTATGCGGGTGCTCAGGCCCTGGGCGGTGGCCAACGGTTCGTCGGATGGGCCGCGCGCGTAGCGAGTTGCACCGTCGGCGACTGGGTCGGAGCCCAGGCCCGCGTAGGTGAAGGTGGTGTCGTCGCGGGTGGCAACGCGGTCCAGGCCGTCGTAGGTGTAGGTCGTGCCGCCAGTGGCGGTGAGGCGGTCGAAGGCGTCGAAGGTGTAGGTCGTTGCTGGTGCGCCCGGGGTGGTTTTGGAGGCAAGCGTCCCGCGGGGGGTGTAGGTGGAGGTGGTGGTGCCGTCGGTGAGGCGGCGGTTGCGTTCGTCGAAGGTCGCGGGTGTGTCACCGGTCTTGGTGCGGTTGCCGGAGTCGTCCCATTCGTAGCGGGTAGTGGTGCCGCCATGGGTCCAGGAGGTGAGGCGGCCCGCGTGGTCGTGGTCGTAGGTCTCCTCGCCGGCACCGGCCGTCCCGGTAGTGGTCTCGCCGGTGGTCTGGTCGTTGTCGTCGTACGTGTAGGACACGGAGGCGACTGCCGCGCCTTGGCCGTTCTTGAGGGTGTCGGTGATGGGGCGGCCCAGGTCGTCGTAGCCAGCTGTACGGACGCGTCCGGCGCCGTAGTCGATCTTGTTGGGTTGGCCCGCGGCGTTGTAGCCGAGGGTCTCGGTGGTGCCGGTGAGGCCGTCTTGGACGGTCTGAAGGCGGCCGTTGAGGTAGCCGAAGTTCGCGGTGCCCGCCGCGTCGGTTCGGGTGGTCGGTTGGCCGTCGCCGTCGTAGGACCAGGTCGCGTTGCCTGAGGGGCCGTCCGCGGAGGTGAGGAGTCCGCGGTCACCGTAGGTGTAGGTATTGGTGCCTGAGGCGGCGTTGGTCCTGGTGAGACGTCCGGCGGCGTCGTAGCCGAAGGTCCGTTCCGTGGTTGGGGACGGGGTGCCGGAGCCGGTCTCGGTGAGCAGGCGTCCGGTGGCGTCGAAGGTTCGTTCGCGGACCGCGCCACCTGGGGCGGTGTCCCTGACGGGGTTGCCGGCTTCGTCGTAGGCGCTGGTCCAGGTGCGCTGGGCCAGGTCAGGGTGCGCGGCGGTCGATGGTTCGATGACCGACTCGGGCAGGCCGAGGGAGTTGGTGGTGTAGAGCGTGTCGTTGCCGCGGCCGTCGGTGAAGCGGGTGCGGTTGCCCGCGGCGTCGTAGCCGAACCTGGTGGTGATCGACTTTGTGTCGGTGACCGGTTCGGTCTGTTGGGTGAGGCGGTTCAGCGCATCGTAGGCGAACGTCTTCTTTTGGTTCAGCGGGTCGGTGACGCTGGTGAGGTTGCCCGCGAGGTCGTAGCGGTACGACGTGTGGCGCGCCTCGGTGCCGTCAGGTTTGAGGTCGGCGGAAGTGGTGAGGCGTCCGAACAGGTCGTAGGCGAGTTTTCCGGTGCGGCCGAGACCGTCGCTGGCGCGGATCTGGCGTCCGAGGTCGTCGTAGCCGAGTTCGGTGGGCGTTCCGGCCGGGTCGACGGTTCTGACGAGCTGGTTCACGCTGTCGTAGGTCGCGGTGGTCTTGGCGCCGGTCGGTGAGGTGGTGGTGAGGTTGTTTCCGGCGTCGTCGTAGGTGTTGCGGGCGGTGAAGGCGGCCGGGGTCGGGGTGCGTTCGAGTTCCGTGGCGGTGACCGTGCGGCCGAGGTCGTCGTAGGTGGCTTCAGTGCGGCCACCATTGGGATCGGTGACCGAAAGGACCTCACCGGTGCGGGTGTAGGTGTACTTCCACTTCGACCGGTCATCGTTCGTCTTGCCCGGGGTGTCGAGCGTTTGCAAGCGGCCCAAGCGGTCGTAGGTGTAGCGGGTTTCGTTCTGCCGAGGATCGGTGACCTTCGCGACCTGGCCGATGGGGTCGTAGTACGTCGTGGTGGTGGGCGTTAGCGGCGTGGACGAGCCGGGCGGGGTGTACGTCGGCGCGATCTCCTTGACGGGCTGTCCAAGGCGGTCGTACTCGGTGCGGCTTATGTTGCCGAGGGGGTCACGGAACTCGGTGGGCTCGTCGAAGGCGTTGAAGCCCGTGACGGTCTCGGGTCGGGTGGTCGTCGGGGCGTTCCCGCCGGATTCGGTGGCTACGGGAGGTGAGGTGACGGTGGTCTGCCGACCGATCTCGTCGTAGGTGTAGGTAGTGGTGTAGGCGGGTTTGTCAGCGCCCTCGGCGTTGCCTCGCGGGTCGCTCACCGAGGTGAGCAGGTCACGCTGGTCGTAGGTGAACGAGGTGACCTGCGAGGTGGCGCCGTCGTTGACGGTCTGCTTGGTGACCCGGCCCGGGGTGTCGTAGGTGTACGCGGTCGTCTCGCCGTCGACGGGGGTCGGCCAGGGGACGTTGGACGGCGCGCCACCGACGGTTTCCTGGGTGATGTTGCCACCGGCGTCGTAGCGGTAGGTGACGCGCCTGGCCAGACCTGTCGGGTCGAGTGTCGTGGATTGGACGCGCCCGACGTTGTCGTAGACGTTCTGGACGGTGTTCTTCCCGTTGTCGGCCACCAGCTTGGTGGGGTTGCCGGCGCCGTCGTACTCGACGGTGGACAGGACGAAGTCCCGTTTGGTGCCGTCCGGGTTCCGGAAGTTCTTCAGCGTGGCTGATTTCGGTAGGTCGTCGCCGTAGTAGGTGTATTCGGTGCGGCGGCCCATGGCGTCGGTGGTGGCGACGAGGCGTCCGGCGTAGTCGTAGGCGCGGGCTTCAACGACGAGGTGGTCGCCGGGGTCGGGTGCGCCGTTGGGGTCGCTGTCGAAGTCGCGGAGCCGGGTCTCGGCGAGCATGTTGCGGGCCGTGTAGGCGTACTCGAACCGGTTGCCGGTGGCGTCCACCAGGGCGGTGAGGTTACCGAAGCGGTCGTGGTCGTAGCCGGTCTCGTGACCGTAGGCGTCGGTGACGCGTTCGATGAGGTCGTGGTCGTCGTAGTCGTAGGTGGTGACTCGGGGATCGCCGCCGGTGGTGTCGGACACCTGGGTTCTGGTGAGGTTTCCGTCGGCGTCGTAGGCATAGTCGGTGCGCTGCTGCTGGCCAGTGCCGGTGACGGCGTTGGTAGCGGCAGGTTCTGTGACGCTGGTGAGGTTGGACCAGTCGTCGTAGCCGTAGTAGGTGGTAGCTCCAGCGGGGACGCTGTCTGAGGTCTCGGTGACTGACTTGCGGCGTCCAATGGCGTCGTGGGTGTAGGACGTGACCAGACCAGACGGGTCGGTGACCTGGGCCAGGTCACCGGCGCTGGTGTAGCCGTAGCGGGTGACAGCGCCGCGCGGGTCTGTTTCGGTGCGGACCAGGCCGCTGGGCATGGTCCCGCCGCCGGGCGCGGTCTCGATCCCGACGGTGTAGGTGTAGGAGACCTGACCGCCGCCGGAAGGGTTGGCCTGGGTCTGCAATTGACCGGTGGTGGTGTAGGTGTAACTGGTCTTGTACCGGTTGTCGGTGGCGCTGGTGGAGCGGCCGTCGCGGTACGCGATCGGCTGGTCGTTGCGCGGGTCGGACGGGTCGGTGACGCCCGGGAAGGTGTAGTAGGCGGTGTGGCAGACGTCCTTGGTCCGGCAGGCGGTGCGGGTCAGGGTGTTGCCGCGGTCGTCGTAGGTGAACTTGACCGAATCGCCGTTCTCGTTGGTGATGGCGATGGGGTGCCGTTTGTCGTCGTAAGCGAACGTCCGGATGCCCATGCCGGTGAGCGTCATGCCCATCCAGTCGGGGACGCCTCCGGAGTTGCCCGGCAGGTCAGTGCAGAAGCTGGGGTCGCCGGGGTCGGGGGTAGTGCACACGTAGGTGGGGGTTGGGGACGGGGCCGCGGTGGGGGTGGCGGGTTGTTTGTCCTCGTCCCGGACGTCCAGGCCCAGCGGGATGCCGACGCGGATCATCTGGGCGGTCAGCGCGTCGGTCTCGTACAGATAGGGGCGATCTGCGGGGTCGCGAACCTCGACGGCACGCCGCAGGTCGGTGCCGCCGCCGTAGACGGTGGGGGTCTTGATCTTCCAGGTTCCGCCGTTGCCGTCGGTGTACTCGCCGACCCGGTCCTGATCAGTGTCGTAGTCGACCTCGGATGCGGTCTTCCCGCTTGGCAGCGTGGTCTTGGTGAGCTGGTCGGCGGCGGTCAGCGCCTGCCTGTAATGCGCCGCGACCTGGTCGGGGCCGAGGGGGTGGTGGTAGATCGCGACGTCGTCGATGGTGCCGTTGTAGAAGCGACGCTGCGCGGTGCCCCAGCCTGGCCACGACGCCGGTGCCGACGCGAATGCGGCGCCGATCTGATTCTGGGTGAGGGTCAGATGGTTCGGGGTCTGACCGGTGAGGGTCGCGACCTGCTGACCGTCGACGTAGAGGGTCTGGGTGGAGCCCATCGCCGACAGGACCGCATGGTGCCACTTGCCATCGTTGACGATCTTGGTGGACGACATCGGGGAGATCGGGCCGCCGGTGTAGAACTGGCCGTGCAGCTTGCCGTCCGTCCCGGTGTAAAGGGCCGGGACTCCCACGGCGGACGTGGCGTCGAGGGGTTTGTCCTGGTAACCGATCAGGGGGCCGCCCGAACCGGTCGCGGTGTTCTTGAACCAGACCTCGACGGCGAGGTCCCGGCTCTTCTTCACGGTCCCGGCGGGCAACTGCACCTGCGAGGACGTTCCGTTGAACCTGGCGGCCATGTTGTCGGTTCCGGCCAGCGCCCCGGCCGCTTGCAGGGTGACGTTCTTGTAGGTCGCGCCGTCCTTGCCGAGGTTGACCGCGACCTGGCTCGCCGCGCCGACACCCTCGTCTTCGCCGAATCGCCAGTATGACTCGGGGCGGTCGTCGAGCACGCTCGTGCGGTAGTGCGAACCGGGCGCGTAGTCGTACGTGGTGCAGCGTGACTCGGGCCCGCAGACCTTGGTGAGCAGGTCACCGCTGTAGGTGTAGGTCCAGGTAAGGGGTTTGCCGTCCACCGGTGCGGTGCTGACGGACGCCACATGGGCGCCCGACCATGCGAAGGTGAGCGTCCGGTCACCCGTCGCGGTGGCCCTGGCGAGCTTCCCGGTGAGCGGGTCGTAGGTGAGGCGCAGGGTGTGCCGGGACGCGTCGGTGATCGAGGTGAGGCGGCCGTTGACGAACTCGAACGTGGTGCCCGCCTTGTCGATCAGCTTCCACTTGCCCGGTTCGACGGTGAGCGTGGCCTGGCGTCCCATCGGCGGGGCGTAGGTGCCGTCCGGGTTCTTGCCGAAGCGCACCTGCTGACCGTCCGGGTACCCGACGACGACGTTGCCCGTGCCGTCCCGGTCCTCTGTCAGCCGCATGTCGAACCGGGTCGTCCAACCGGCGCCGAAGGGCGAGTCGCGGCGCGGGTCCAGGCTGTTGTAGGTGCGCTCGACCGTCAGCTCCGGCCCCACCGTGGCCACACTCGCGTCGATCGCCGAGGTGGAGTAGTTGCCCGACGACGGCTCGAACTCGCGGTCCTGTCCCTGGACGAGCTGTGCGGTGAGTTCCGGCTGCGGAATCGCGGTCTGCAACATCACGCTTGGTGAGGCGACCTCATTCCCGGCGTCCTTGACGAACACTCGCCACAGGTAGGTCTTGCTCCACGACAGTTTCCCGGCGGGGACTGTCCAAGCGTAGGTGGGGACATAACCGGAATCCCAGCAGTTGACCGGCTTGTCGTCCGCCGCCTTCTCGCAGACCTCGTACTTGTAGCTGAGCGACGTTCCGGGCGGCGCGTCCAGGTCGACGGCGGTCGCCCACAGCTGCGGGGTCAGCGTCGGGGCCTGGTACCCGTTCGGCGGATACAGCTCCTGCAACACCGGCGCGATGTCGATGATCTTGATCCGGAGGCGGATGGGCGGGACCTGCTCGTCGGTGAACACCGGCCCGCCCTTGTGCGCCATCGTGAAGTCGATGGAGTAGGTGCCGGGCTTCAATGGCTTGATCACCGCGTCCAGCGTCGCCTTGCCACCACGCGCGACATTGCCGGGCAGGTTCGCCGAGCGCTGTTGAGTGACCAGCTTGCCCTTGCTGTCGTAAACCCGGTACGCCAGGTAGTACGTGCTGGGTGTCCAGGTCTCGGGGCCGGTGTTGGTGACCGTCACCTTCACCTTGCCGCTCTGCGCCTGCGTCACCGGCGGATCTGGTACCGGGTCGGTGATCGCGTACGAGGCGTTGTACGGGCTGTGCGTCACGACCAGCCGCGGCGGGTTCTCCGTGTCGTGACCGGTGAACTTTTTGGTGCCCCGCCCGTCAGACGACTCGTCCCTTACCGAAAGGCCGTAGTTGGGCTGGGTCCCGTTCGCCCATCGCTGGACCAGATCACGTCCGCCCTTGCCCAGATTGAACGTCACAGGCCTGGTCGGACACTTCGACTTGGTGGAGCCCAACTCGATGTATCCGTAGGAGAACGACGTGCGTGCCAGCGCCCCGCCGACCGAGGGCCCCGGGTACTTCAGCCCGTTCTTGCCCACCCACTCCTGGGTGACCGGGCGGACGCTCACCGGCCGCGACCCACAGGTCGCCGAGTCGTAGTTCACCATCCACAGCGACGCACCGAAGATCTTGTGGTACTTCAGCCTGTCATCCAGCCCCGGAAAGCCGAGGTAGGCGGCTGAACGAGACCCGATCGTGAGCGTCTGGCCGCCGCCGACCTGGCCGCCGTCGTTGACGGTCAGGCTGGTGGACGAGTCGCTGATCTCCACGCTGGGGTCGACTTTGACGGGGAACACCCGTGCGGGATCGGACAGCCATTCCGGATCGGCCGTCACCTGAAGGGCGGGCGCGCCACCGACCGCGACCAGGCTGTAGAACACGTTCCCCGACGTCGCGGGGTCGGTCGCCGAGTCGGTCATGGAACCGGCCGGAATCACCGCCTTCGTTCGGCCGGACGCGTCCACGAACACGACCTGGTCGCCGACGACCCGTGCGGAGAGCCCCTTGAGCGAGAGCGGGAACACGAAGGTGCCGGACGCTTTCGGCGACCGCAGGACAAGCGTCTCCTTCACACCACCGGAACCGACGTCGATCTCCAGGTCGGTGTGCGGACGCACGCTCGGGTAGGTGACGCCGCGCTCCCCCGCCCGTCCCTCCGAAGCCGCAGCGCCCAGCAACGAATAGGCGACCTCCCGGCCGCCCCCGAGCCCCATCCGCACGACCGGCGCGCCGTTGGCGGCGGGAGCGAGCCGGACGTCGACGGAGTCGGCGCCGTTCCGCCAGCCCTGCGCGGGCACCTCGCCGGGTCCTGCCGTCACACCGACCGGGACGAGGCGTGTGTCGACCGGCACCCAGGAGCCGTCCGGACGCCGGTAGTTGATCGGCCGGGGGGAGAACTCTGTGGACTCGGTGCCATCGGCGTTGACGAACGTCCTGGCGTGCGCGTCCCGCCGTTCGGGCAGCTCGCGGCTCGTCTTGGCATCGAAGCCCGACACCTTCCCCGGATCGGGAATCGGCGCGGCCGCCACGCTCGCCGTGTTCCGTGGCGGTCGCGGCATGGCCTTCCGCGTTTCCAGCGGATACCGGGAACGCAGCGACCTCGGTTCCGTCCGGTTGCGCCCGCTGGTGGCGACGTCCCCGCCGCGCCCCTCGGCCGAGCCCCAGGTCTGCTTCGGACCATGCGGGTCCGGCAGGTCACGCCACGCCGATAACGCGTTGTGCCCACTGCTGTCGAGGGTGGCGACGAGCAGCAGGACGAGCACGGCCGCGATGATCCGGAAAGGCAACGAATACCGTCCGGTCAGCCGGGCTCGGCCACCGATGATCAGCCGGTTCGGCCGTACCATGTCTCACTCCCGGTCACGATGCGGCGTCCGGGGACCCGCCCGTGGTAGCGATCGAGAATCCATGCGGAGGTGCGGGCCCGCCCCGAGGAGGGTCGGGACGGGTCTCGCGCCGAGTCAGCGAGCCGGCGGGGGCTTGGGCAGCGCCCGACCCTTGAACGCCGGAGGCGACGCCTTCAGCCGCGCGGTCTCGCCCTCCGGCCAGTAGAGACGCATCTCCTGATTGATGGTCCGGAAGACGTACGACCAGGTAGGCCCGCCCGTCCCGACGTACTGGAACGCGGTCGGATCCGTCGCGGGAACGGAGGCGTCCGGCTGGGCATCGACCCACGCACGCCACTCGCCGGTTCCCTGAACCGTCTCACCCGTGCTGTAGATCCGGTCATCGGTACCGCGCACGACCACCTCGGTCTTGCCGCTACGAGGGCTGACGAGTGCGGACGGCGAGCCCGCCGCGATCAGGTCGCCCACCTGCTCCCACGCCGGGGGGAAGGTGCCGGAACCGTCCTGCGTCTTGGTCAGAACGTGTCCGTCGGCACCGCGCACAAAGATGCGCAGTCGGCTCCCCGGATACGTGACCACCGACGCGTTCCCGGAGAAGCCCGGGTCACTCAAAGACGCACAGTTCGACACGGTGCCACGTGCGTACAGAGCAGTCCGCCACGTGCCGGACGTGTCCAGGAAGAACAGCCGCAAGCCGTCCGCGACCGGAACGGCCAGCGGAGCGGTGGAGGTCGACAAGCCGGCCACGCCCAGATCGATCCAGCCCTTGTACGGGTCGTTGGCGGCGTACTGCGGCAACGCCCATAGGGAACCGCCCCCGTCAACGGCGAACGCGTCCAGCGCGTCGTCCTGCCGCGCCGCGGTGACGGTGGAGCCCATCGGCTTCTGTACGTCGACCCAGTCACCCCAGGCCGCCGGGTCCTTCGTGGCCTGCGTCCGGGACCAGACGTCGCCGCTCAGGTTGTGCGCCAGCACATTGAGTCGCCCATCGGCCTGTTCAGCGAGCGCCGGTTGCCCGTAATAGCCCTCCTGCCCGTGGATCGGCGTCCACTGCAGTGAACCGAGCGAAGCCGGATCCGCGCGCCCGTGCATCAACCGCCCGATGCCATCGGTGTAGGCGAACTCGAGAATCCCTTGCGACCCGACAGCAGCGGGCGAGGCCTGGAACACCGTGGTCGGGTTGTACGGCTCCGGATCCGCGACCGCCTTCGCTCTAGCAGGAGCTGCGGTGCCGCTGCATCCGGTCGTCGGCGTCTTGTAGTAGGCGAACTGGTCCACCCACAGGCGGATCTCTGATGAGCCGGCGTTGAGAATGGTGACCTTGCCGTCAGCGCCGAGCTTGGCTGGGATGGCGCCGCTGTAGGCCATCGCCGCCTGGAAGGTCACAGCGTGGGTCTCCGATGGGGTCGTGCCGGACGGGTAGACCCGCAACACCCCGCTGCCGTCGAAGTGGACGTTGGTGATGTTCAGGTACACACCTGAAACACCTGAGGCCGGAACACCACCCTGCCCCAAGGGGGCCACGGTGTAGGTGCCGCCCGCCGGAACTCTCGCGTCGTTCACCAGCCGACTCGGCGTGATCGGCTCGACCGTCGAGCCCCTCACGGCCGCCGTGGGCGTGGCGAAGTAGCCCGCCGCGTCCAGGGACACCGTGACGGCCTTGGCCCCGTTGTTTGTGATCTTGAACTTGCCGTCAGCGCCCAATCGCCCGATCACCTGGTTCTGGACCAGGAGATTCAAGCCGTAGTCGAGGTTGGTGTCGGTGGGCAGACTCCCATCGGACGGATAGACGATGAGCTTGCCCGCTGTGGCGCTCCGGCCCGACATCGTGAACAGCACGTCGGATACGCCCCCCGAGGGGACTCCGGCCTTGCCCAGCGGCGCCACCAGCACGCTGCCATTGGCCGGGACACTCACCTGCCCGATCCTCTCCGGCTTGAGCGGGAAGAACGTCGGGCCCGCCGTCGCACCAGGCGCCGACGTCGTGTACCCATGCGCATCGGCATAAACCAGCACGTCCGAAGAGGAGTCATTGGTCAGCTTGACGTTTCCGTCCGACCCGACCTTCAGGAACACCAGGTTCTGGTTGTAGAAGGACTTGCGGAACCGGATGGTCGTGGTATCGGGCATCGCAACCCCAGACGGGTATGCGATCAACTGCCCGGTACCGTCACCGGTTCTGCCATTGGCCGCGATGTTGATCGCTACCGATGCCACGCCCGTCGCCGGCATTCCCGCCTTCCCGGTGACCTTGACCGTCAGGGTCTTACCAGCCGCGATGACCTGGCCACCCACCAGTGGTCCACGCACTTTGAACCATTGACCGGCCTCGGGAGACGCGCCCGCAACCGTACGGGGCTGCAATTGTTCCTTCCCCTTGGCGGCTGATGCAGATTGTACGCCTGACAGGTTGACCCCTACACCTAATACCAAAGCAATGAACGCAGCAATACAGCCGCGAATAGCCCTACTTCGCACGACCGGACCTTTCGCCGAGTCGCCGCGAAGCGGGGACTCGCGGCGTTCACCTATTCGCTCTCGTCAACAAGATCTCTCCAGTGAAGTTACTTGACAAGATCACCGGCCGGATATGGACACCCGCCCCTGCCGGATCGACCTCAAATGCCTACCGCAAGCCAGAGTGAAGTCATTCCCATCAGGGTGATCACGCTCGGCAGAGCGGCCACACCAAGTCCGCGGGATCCCTCAATTGGAACGCTTCGCGTTCGTACGCTCACTGGTTCGAGGTAAACCTTGAGGGCCGTCTGTGCGTCGAGTTTCGGTCAGGCGACTTAATTTCGGTCGTCTCCGTTGATTATTATGGCCATACCTAACTGTCACCAGAAGAAGCAGGTCAAGCGTTGCAAACGGGGCACGGCGCAACGTCGGATGCCTTACCGTTTGTCCGTGTCGATCTTGAGTGCTGCGAACCCCGCGCCTGACGTGCCGCCCGCGTCCGTCCGTCCCCGGGCAGGGCGGGTTCTCGGGGCGCTGGGACTGGCGCTGATGGTGCTCAGTGTGGCTCTGTTCGCGGGTGGCATGTCCGCCGGGCGATCCAGGCTGGTGCCCTTCCTCGGAAATGGTGGTCCCTTCCTGGACTGGAACGGCGAACTCTCCTGGGAAACCGTCGCCATCGTCTCCCGAACGGCGGCGATCTGCGCTGGGCTCGGAGTCGCGGGAGTGCTGTGCGCGCTGCGGAGGGGCTGGACGGGCGTATCACCGCGACAGTTGGTGCTCGTTGGGGTGGGCGTCGCTGCGGTGTTGACCGTGTTGCCGCCGGCGGGGTCCAGCGACATCCTCAACTACGCCGTTTACGGACGGATCAGCGACCTCGGTTTCGATCCCTATTCGATGACCCCCGAGCAGCTGCATCACTCGGGTGATCCCGTCGGGCTGCTGCGACCTGGCTCGTGGGCTGACCAGCCGACCGTGTACGGGCCCGTCGCGACGGCGGTACAGACCGTGGCCGCACGGCTGGGCGGTAGCTCGATGGGCTGGATCGTGTTCTGGCTCAAAGTGTTCAATGCGGTGGCGTTCCTGGCGACGGCTTTCCTGCTCGATCGGCTCGTCGGCTCCCGTCGTGAGGCCAGGGTCCGCGTGGCCGTTCTCTGGACGGCCAATCCGCTTGCCCTGTTCTGGATGGTCGGCAGTGGCCATGCCGATGTTCTGGCGGCCCTGCTTCTTGTCGGGGCGGTCTACGTCCTGTGGAGCGGATTGCGGCAGTCCTGGCCCAGTGTTCTGGTCGGCCTGGGTGCCGGGGTTCTGGCGAGCGGCGCGATCTCGGTGAAGGTGACCTATGCGCTGCCCGTGATCGGGCTCGGGCTCGCCTGCATCCGGCGTCCCGTGGTGCTGATCAGCGGGGCGGGCGGTGCCGTTGTCGCGGCCGGGGGCGCCTATCTGAGCATGGGGAGAACCGCGCTCTCGTCTCTTTCCGATCGGATGGCCCACGACAACGACCTGTTCCTGCCCATACCGTCGGCGGTGGTTACGCGGCCACTTCTGTACAGCGTGACTATGGCCGCCGCGACCGCTACGGCCGCTGTTTTGATCTGGTGGAGGCTGCGGGACCGGGCGTCGTCCGTGTCGCGGGACGTGCTCGACATTCGGCCGGTGGTGGCGTGTGCCATCGCGTGCGTGGTTCTGTCCCCCGTCCAGTACCCGTGGTACGACGCCGCTTTTCTGCCGATGTTGGCGTTGTTGGCCGCCAGTCGGTTCGATGAGGCGCTGATCGCACGTGGTGCCGTGTTGAGTTTCGTCCTGCTTCCGGGGATCGGTACCTCTCAGTGGCAGCTCGACACCGTTGGTCTGGCGGCCCCGTTCTTCATTGCGGTTTTGGTGGCGCTGTGTCTGCTGCCGCGGTGGCGTTCGGGCTTGAACGCGTCTGTGGTGCGGGGGACGGGGCTGTCTCATGGCTCGAAGGTGGAGTGGTGGCCGCATCGTGACAGGGGGTGAACGGGGCCTTTAGGTTGGGCGTCTCACTCTGGCCTCCCGCCGTGGTCTGACACGAGGGGAGTCACATGTATTCACAGCCTTCTCAGTACCCGCCTGGACGGCAGCAGCGGCGGCGGGTTTCCGCGGTCGTTGTGGTGGTGGTCGCTGTTGGGTGCTCGTTGTTCGGTTGTGCGGTGGGGGCTGGGATCGGGGCCTCGGGGAGCGCGGAGCCGGTGGCGGCGTCGGCGACGGTTACTCCTACGGTGACCGTTACGACGACTACGACCGTGCGGCCCGTTGTGACGACGCCGACCGCTTCTGCTCGTCCGTCGCCCACGCGGACGGCCAAGCCCAAGCCTCGGCCCAAGCCCAGGAAGACGGCCAAGCCGCCGAAGCCACGGACCGATCCTCGGTTCTCGACCTGTGCCGAGGCCAAGCGGCATGGGTTCGGGCCTTATCGGTCAGGCCAGACGGAGTATGGGTGGTATGAGGATCGGGATCATGATGGGACTGTGTGTGAGTAGGGGCCTAGCGCTGGGATAGGAGGTCTGTCCATTGGTGGCAGACCTTGGGGAGGGCGTAGGCCGTTTGGAGTTGGGTGCGGGCCAGGGTGGCTTCGGATTCCCAGCGGCCTTCGGAGACTGTCGATGCTATGGCCGTGGCCATGGTTTGGGGGGTCTCGTGAATCCAGTGGGAGTCGTAGATGGTTTCGGCGCCTGGCCATGGGAGGAGGGCTGGGACGGCGCCTGATGCCATGCCTTCGGCGGGGGCCAGGTGGAAGCTTTCGTCGTCGCTGGTGGAGAGGACGAAGCCGATGCGGCGGAGCCAGGACGCCACGTCGCGGCCGTAGGAGTCGAAGACCACGCTGCCGGCGAGGAGCTTTGAGCGGCGGATTCGGTGGAACAGCTTTTCGTAGTGGGCTCTTTCGTCGTCCTTTTGCCAGATCCACCAGTAGTCCCAGGGGAGCTTGGACTTGACGAAGAGGGTGAAGCGGGGGTCTTCGCGGCGGAGGTGTTCCAGGGCGTCCACGGCCAGGTCCAGGCGTTTGCGGGACGGGGCGATGCCGATCATGCCCAGGTGGTATTCGGCGCCGGGGAGTTTGGGACGGTCGAGTTGCTCGTCGTCCACCCAGTTGGGGACGGTGACGACCTTCTGCGCGGGCCAGCCGGTGATTTCGCGGGTCAGGTCCGTGTAGTGGGGGCTGACGCAGACGACCTGGTCCACGGCGTCGATGTTCAGTTTCTTCGGCCAGTGCGCGTACAGCTCGAAGCGGTGCAGGCGGACGATGAGGCGCTGGTCCGGGCGTTTGCGTTCGGCGTACCAGAGGGCGTTGGGGCCGCACCATTCGCAGATGACGACGTCCGCCCAGTCGACCAGGGCCTGGCTGCGGTCCTCGTCATGGGCCTTCAGGGCCGACCAGTGGTCGACGCGGATCTCCATGTCGGGGCGGGAGCGCAGGTAGTCGAGGAGGCGGGTGAAGAACTTCAGGTCGTGGCCCGCTACCCCTACTCGGAGGGGGCGGTCTTTGACGGAGAGGACCTTCTCTGAGGGTTCCGGGAAGGTTTGCGTCAGGTATTTGCGAAGGCGGTCGGCGGCGGCGTCCAGGGTGAAGTCTGTGGCGGCGGTGCGGCAGCGGTCGACCGCGAGTGTGAAGAGGTCCGGGTTTTTGCCTATGAGGGTCAGGGCGTCCAGGACGTCGTCTTCTGTGGCGGCGAAAAGGGGGTAGTCGGCGCCCAGGAGGCGTTCGTGCATGGGGGTACGGTTCAGCACGACCGGGACGCCCAGCGTGCCGCATTCCAGGACCTTGGTCGAGAGTTCGAGGCTCGCGTCCATGTCCGGGTGCCGCCAGGACAGGCCGACGTCGCAGGCGGCCGTGAGGCGCATCGCCTCGGCTCGGGGGTGGCCGCCGTGCCAGATGACGCCTTCGCCCGATTCCAGCGCGGTCCGCATGCGGGTCGCGAAACCGGGGTCGGAGGAGTCCGCGTGGATCTTGTCGCCGACGACGTGGAGTTCTGCGTCCACGCCGCGAATCGCGAGGAGGCGCGGCAGGGACGTCATCTCGTAGGTGTTCCAGCGCGGCGCGAACTTGCCGGTGTAGACGAGGCGGAGTTCGCGGCGGTCGGGCGGTCCGGGGGCGCGGGGCTCCAGGCCGTCCGGGAGGACGACGACCGGGGGGAACAGCACGCTCTTCCCGGCGGTGGCGGGGACGGCGTTCTCCAGGAAGCCGCGCAGTTCCTCGGTCTGGCACAGCAGGACGCGGGACGCGTCGGCGATCCGGTGCAGTTCCGCCTTGGCGGTGGCGGTGAACTCGGCGGCCGACTGCGGGACGTCGGTGAGGTACGTCCAGAGCCGTCCGGCCAGCGGGCCCGCGGACAGTTTGGCGGCGACCTCGCGGCCCCGCACCACCACGAGGTCGTGCGGGGTGGCGGCGTCGAGGTCGGCGAGGACGGCGGCGGCCTGCTTCGGTGCCATGGGACGGTCGATCGGGAGCTCGGCGTGCGGGCTGCGGACGGTGACGCCGGGCAGGTCGCGCAGCGGGTCGACGAGGCGGCCGGTCCGGACGGGGGCCTTGAGGACCAGGGTCACCTCGCAGCCCGCGCGGGCGAGCGCCTGGACCATGCCCTGGGCCCAGATCGCCGATCCGTCGATCATGTTGAGATCGACGTCGCCGTAGACGAGGGCGCGTGGTCGCACGGTGGTGTGTCCTTTCAGCGCGCGGGCGTGGGAAGCGCGGCGAGCGAGTCGGGGTCGGTGATCGTGGCGTCCCAGGTCAGGCAGGCCAGGGTGGCGGGGGGCGTCGCGCCGTACAGGACGAGCGGCAGCCCGCGCCCGGCGGCGATCCGGCGGATCTCGTGCAGCGCCAGGTCCCGGTCGTACATGCCGGGAACGCCCAGGTACGCCCAGGGTCCGCCGGGTTCTCCGGCCGTCGCGTCCACCACGACCGCGTCGAGGTCGGCCGTCTGGAGGACGGTCGCGGCGTCGTGCGGATACAGCGGAACCACCCGGGCGTGTCCGGCGAGCCGAGCGGCGGTGCCCGGGCCGAACACCCCCGCGACGATCATGGTGTCGCAGGGGTCGGCGACCAGGAGCCGGTCCTCGGGACGGTCGCCGCGCTCGGGCCGCATCCCGCCGGACGCTCTGGACTCCGCGACGGGCGCGTGCCGTTCGCGCCAGAGCCGGTACAGCTCCCTCGGCAGCCGCCGACCGCTGCGCGGGTTCCGCGCGGCCCCGGCGACGAGCTTGCCGAACTGCACGGCCGTGGAGCCCTCCAGCACGGCGATCCGCTTCTCCAGCTCCGCGAGCCGCGCCTCGCGTTCCCGCAGTGTGCCCTTGACCCGGGCGAGCTGCTGGTCCGCCCGCGCGCCGCGCCGCTCCTCGCCGTCCCTACTCACCCGGAAACTCCATGATCACCTCTGCGATGCGGGGACCGGCGGCGCCGTCCCACAGCGGCGGACGCCGGTCGGTGGCGGGCCCGCCCGACTCCAGGACCTTGCGCACCCCCGGCACCAGTTCCTCGAACGTGACCAGGCGGTTCGTGCCGTGCGTGATGGTGATCGGCCGTTCGGTGTTGGGCCGGACGGTCAGGCACGGCACGCCGAGGATCGTCGTCTCCTCCTGGAGGCCGCCCGAGTCGGTGACGACGGCCGCCGCGCCCCGGACGGCGGCGATGAAGTCGATGTATCCGAGCGGTTCCAGAACGTGGACGCCGTCGTGGCCGTCCAGCCCGGCGGCCAGCAGGTTCGCGCGGCCGCGCGGGTGGACGGGAATGACCAGGTCGGCGAGGTCGGCCACGCCGTGCAGGTGCCGGACGAGCGCCGAAGCCGTCTCGGGGTCGTCGACGTTCGCTGGCCGGTGCATCGTCGCCAGGACGTACCGTTCCGGCAGGTCGTGGTCCCGCCGGACGGCGTCCGTGTCGAACGTGTCCAGGTTCGCCAGCAGCGTGTCGATCATGGGGTTGCCGACGAAATGCACGCGCGACACCGGGATGCCCTCGTTCGCCAGATGGCCGACCGCCTCGGGGCTCGTGACCAGGCACAACGCGGAGAGCTGGTCGGTGAGCCGCCGGTTGACCTCCTCCGGCATGGACAGGTCGAAGCTGCGCAGCCCCGCCTCCACATGGGCGACGGGAATGGGCAGCTTGGCCGCGACGAGGGCGGCGGCGATCGTCGAGTTCACGTCGCCGTACACGATGACGAGGGCGGGTGAACGGCTGGTGAACTCCTTCTCCAGCCCGATCATGAGGGCGGCGGTCTGCGCGGCGTGCCCGCCGGAGCCGACGCCGAGGTTGACGTCGGGCTCGGGCAGGCCGAGCTCGTCGAAGAAGATCTCGGACATGCGGGCGTCGTAGTGCTGGCCCGTGTGGACGACGGCCTGGTCCGCCCCGGCGGCCCGCAGCGCGGCGATCACGGGCGCGGCCTTGACGAAGTTCGGTCGCGCCCCGAGGACGTGCACGATGGGTCCCAACACAATTTCCCTTCTGTTCATCGGCGTTGCCTACGCTCGCCCGCCGTGCCCACGAAAAAGCCCGTCTACCTGGCCGGACTCGCCTGGCGCCAGCTTCGGGACGATCCCGGCAGGGCGTCCAGGCTCGCGGTCCGGCTGGCCGCCCGCACCCCGGCGGGGGCCCGGCTGCGACGTTCCCGGCTGGTCGTCCCGCAACCACGGGACGTGCGGCGGGACACCGCTGACCTGCGCCGACTGCTGGCCCACACGCCGCCGCCGCACGAGCGTGTCGCGCGCGACGGGAACGGCGTCCTGATGTTCGTGACGAACGCGCTGCCCAGCACGAACGCGGGTTACACCGTCCGGACGCACCGGCTCGCACTCGCCCAGCGGGAGATGGGGTTCGACACGCAGGTGGTGACGCGGCTCGGGTATCCGCTGAACCAGGGCGTCGGTGACGCACGGGCGCGGGTGGACGTCGACGACGTCCCCTACCACCGGCTGTTGCCGTGGCTGCCGCCGTCCGATCCGCTGCGGGTCGTCGAGAAGAGCGCCGATCTGGCGGAGCGGCTGGTGGCGGAGGTGCGTCCGGCCGTCCTGCACGCGGTCAGCAACCATCTGAACGCGGCCGTCGCGCTGGAGCTGGGACGGCGGCACGGGCTGCCCGTCGTGTACGAGGTGCGCGGCTTCCTTGAGGACTCGTGGCTGTCGCGCGACCCGGCGCGCCGCGAGAGCGACGACTTCTACCGGCTGACGCGCGAGCTGGAGACCCGCCGGATGTGCGAGGCGGACGCGGTCGTGACGCTCGGCGCGGCGATGCGGACGGAGATCGCGTCCCGGGGCGTCCCCGAGGAGAAGATCGTCACGGTGCCGAACGGGGTGGACGAGTCGTTCCTGACCCCCCTGCCCGACCCCGGTGACCTGCGGAAACGACTCGGCATCGAGGACGGCCCCATGGTCGTCGGGCTGACGTCGTCGTTCTACGGCTACGAGGGCATCGACACGCTGATCGACGCGGCCGCGCTGCTGCGCGAACGCGGCGGGCCGCCGGTGACGCTGCTGCTGGTCGGCGACGGGCCCGAGCGCGGGGCGTTGGAGCGGCGGGCGGCGGAGCGCGGTGTTCCCGCCGTGTTCACCGGCCGGGTGCCGATGGGGTCCGTTCGCCAGTACCACGCCGTCCTCGATGTGTTCGCGGTTCCGCGCCGTGCGGACCGGGTCTGCCAGCTGGTGACGCCCCTGAAACCGATCGAGGCGATGGCCGGGGGAATCCCGGTCATAGCCAGTGATGTCAGGGCACTTCGCGAAATCGTGGAATCGGGAGTTACCGGGACGTTAACTCTTCCGGAAGACCCGGAAGCATGGGCGAATTGTCTGGAAGACCTGGCTTACAGTCCCGAAAGAAGGGCGAAAATCGGGCGGTCGGCCCGGGAATGGGTCCGCGCGGAACGCACCTGGCGGGCCGTCGCGGACGGGTACCGGACCGCCTTCACCATATAGATCTCGATCATCGTGAAGGGAGCCACCGGCGTGGATCTGGTGGTCATCGGACTCGGCTACGTGGGGCTGCCGCTCGCGCGGGAGGCCTGCCGGGCGGGCCTTCGGGTCGCCGGTCTCGACCGCGACGCGCGCGTGGTCGCCGGGCTCAAGGCCGGGCTGTCGCACATCGACGACGTCGCGCCCGCCGAGATCGAGGAGATGCTGGAGGCCGGGTTCGTGCCGAGCCTCCAGGAGGACGTCCTGGACGGCGCCCACACCGTGGTCATCTGCGTCCCGACGCCGTTGTCCCCGGACGGCGGCCCCGACCTGACCGCCGTGCGCGGCGCGGCCGAGACGGTCGCCCGGCACGTGGAGCCCGGAACGCTGGTGGTGCTGGAGTCGACCACCTACCCGGGCACGACGGACGAGGTCGTCCGGCCGATCCTGGAAACGTCGGGCCTGGTCGCCGGGGACGAGTTCCACCTGGCGTTCTCGCCGGAACGGATCGACCCGGGCAACCCGGTGTACGGGGTCCGCAACACGCCGAAGATCGTCGGTGGGCTCACGGCGGCGTGCGCGTCGGCGGCGTCGGCGTTCTACGGCAAGTTCGTCGACCGGGTCGTGGAGGCCAAGGGCACCCGCGAGGCGGAGATGGCGAAACTGCTGGAGAACACGTACCGGCACGTCAACATCGCGCTGGTCAACGAGATGGCGGTGTTCTGCAACGAGCTGGGCATCGACCTGTGGGACGCGATCGACTGCGCCGCCACCAAGCCGTTCGGGTTCCAGGCGTTCCGGCCGGGGCCGGGCGTCGGCGGGCACTGCATCCCGATCGACCCGAACTACCTGTCGTACAAGGTCCGCTCGCTGGGCTACCCGTTCCGGTTCGTGGAGCTGGCCCAGGAGATCAACGACCGGATGCCGCGCTACGTCGCCGAACGCGCCCAGCTGCTGCTCAACCGGGAGGGACGCGCGCTGAAGGGCGCGCGGGTCCTGCTGCTCGGCGTCACCTACAAGGCCGACATCGCCGACCAGCGCGAGTCGCCCGCCCGTCCGGTGGCGCGGCGGCTGGCCCGGCTCGGCGCCGACCTGACGTTCCACGACCCGTTCATCGCGTCCTGGGACGTCGACGGGACGGCCGTCCCGCACGCGGGCGGCGACCTGCGCGCGGCGCTGGAGGCGGCGGACCTGACGATCATCCTCGCCGACCACGCCGCCTACGACGCCGCGACGCTGACCGGGCACGCCCGGCTGCTGTTCGACACCCGTGGCCGCACGCGCGGCGCGACCTCCCCGACCGTCGAACTGCTCTGACACAGCCGCGCCACCACGGGGCCTCTACCACGGGGGACGCAATCGCCCGGCTGCGGCCATGCCGTGGCAAGCGGGAATTCATCGGCAATTTCCATCGGCGCCAAAGACTCGGTTCATAGTCCATGAATCTGCGTCCGCCGGAGTGAGTGATAATGCGGGTCTGTGTTTGCACGATCGTGCATCATCCCGAGGACGCGCGCATTCTGCACCGGCAGATACGCGCGCTCCTCGATGCCGGGCACGAGGTCACATACATAGCTCCGTTCCGGGCGTGCAACGCGACCCCGTGGCGGGAGATCAGCCCGGTGGACGTCCCGCGCGCCACCGGACGGCGCCGCGTCCGGGCGCTGCGAGCCGCCCACCGGGCCCTCACCGAGCACGCCGCCTACGCCGACGTGATCCTGTTGCACGACCCCGAGCTGCTGGTGTCGCTGCCCCGCCAGGTGCGGGAGCGGACGGTCGTCTGGGACGTGCACGAGGACACCGCCGCCGCGCTCAGCGCCAAGGGCTGGGTGCCGGGGCCGGCGCGTCCGGTGCTGCGGCCCGCCGTCCGGCATCTGGAGCGGCGCAGCGAGCGGCGGCACCGGCTGCTGCTCGCCGAGGACGGCTACCGCTCCCGGTTCCGCGACGACCATCCCGTCGTCCCGAACACCACCTATGTCTCCGACCGCCCGCCCCCGCCACCCGCCGCCGGACGCGCCGTCTACGTCGGGCAGCTCTCGCGGGCGCGCGGCACGCTCGACATGATCGAGATGGCCCGGCCGCTGACCGCCGGGGGCGTGCTGGTCGAGCTGATCGGCGCCGCCGACGCCGACGTCCGCGAGCCGCTGCGGGCCGCGCAGCGCGAGGGGATCCTGCGCTGGTACGGGTTCGTCCCGAACGACCGGGCGCTGCGGATCGCCGAGGGCGCGACGGCCGGGCTGGCGCTGCTGCACGACGAGCCGAACTACCGGCACTCGATGCCGACCAAGGTCGTGGAGTACATGGCCCGGGGCATCCCGGTGGTCACCACGCCGAACCCGCCCGCCGTCGACATCGTCGAGCCCGCCGACTGCGGGCTGGTCGTTCCGTTCGGCGACCCGGAGGCCGCCGCCAAGGCCGTCCTGCGGCTGCGCGACGACCCGGTCCTGCGCACCGGTCTCGGCGAGCGCGGCTACCAGGCGGCGCGGGCGCGGTTCCACTGGCCCGTCCACGCCGAACGGTTCGTCGCCCAACTGGAGACGTGGGCGGGCCAGTCGTCCGTCACGGTTCCCGAGCCGGAGCCGGAGCCTGGGCCGGAGCCCGTCCCCGAATACTGAGGTCAGGCCGGTTGGTGCAGCCGGTACGCGACCGACCGGGCGAGACGGGCCGCCACACCTGGTGGACGGTCGGCCTCCAGCACCACGACGTAGCGTCCGACGCGCAGCGCGATCGTGCCCGCGGCCGGGCCGATCTCGTACGCCTCGTCGGCGCCGAGGTCGCGGCGCCGCCTGGCCTGCGCCTGCGCGGCCTGGAGGGCGTCCAGCATCCGGGCGGCGTCCTGGCCCGTGCGCGCGACCCAGCGAAGGCTGACGTTGACGCTCCCCACGGTCGCGTCGACGCCTCTCCGGGTGGGCGTGGGCGTCGTCGCCGACGTCGGAGTCGGCGTCGCAGACTTGTCTGGTTTGTCGTGTTTCCCCTTGCGGGACTTCGGTTTGCCGTCCTTCTTCGGCGGCGTGTAGGTGCAGGACACCGGGTTCGGCAACCGCACCGTTCCCGCGGTCGTGCGGGCGGGTTCGGCGGTGTGGCCCGCCATGCGCGCGGCGGCCAGGTCGACGTCCTTGAGCAGGGAGCAGGCGTCCGGCCAGTCCGCCACCGGGACGCCGCCCAGCTCCGCCGGACCGGTCCCGGTGAGCCCGCCGCGCAGCGCGATCAGCCGCACGGCGCCCTCCGGACGCGGCGCCGCCTGCGGGACGGCCGCGTACAGCAGCCCGCCCGCCGCCGCCAGCCACGGCCGCACGCCCGGCAGGTCGGGATTCATCGAGAACGGCGCGGGCACCGTCGAGACGCTCCCGTCACCCGGTTCGACGATGTCCACTCCCGCTGGCAGCAGCCGTCCCGACAGCCGGGAACGCAGCGCGTACACGCGGCCGCCCGCCTGCGCGAGCGCCGTGTAGGCGGGCACGTCCCGTTCCCATTCGAGCTCGCCGGACGACACCCGCACCGCCTGCATGCTGGTCACGCCGCGCTTGGCCTTGTCCGGGTGGTAGACGATCACGAGCCGCCCCGCCACCAGCACGGCCGGGCACATCGCGTCGCCGCAGACCCCGTCGCCCTGCCATTCGCCGAACTGGTCGCCACCGGCGTCGAAGGCGCGCAGGGCCGTGCCGTCGGACGCCAGGGTCACACCGTCCAGCATCGTCACCTCGGGCGACTCCCCCGAGCCGAGCCGCCGGTCCCACCGGACGGCCCCCTTCGCCGGGTCGATCGCGAGGAGGCGGGTGCGGTGTTTGTCCCCGGCGCAGTCCAGGGCCAGCGCGGACAGCGTCTCCCGGCCGTCGGACGGGCGCGCCCCGCCCTCCGCCAACCGGCAGCCGCGCGGCAGCGGCAGCCGCCACACCCGGTTCCCCGACACGGCCGAGACGCCGAACAGCGTCCGGCGGTCCTCGTCGGTGACGAGCAGCACGCCCGAACCGGCGGGCCAGCGCAGCGTCGTCCGGGACACCGCGGCGGGACGCTCGCCCTCCCGCCGCCACAGCAGGCCGCCCGACAGCGCGTCGAACGCGACGAGGAGACGGTCGCCGCGGTCGCCGTCCCGCTCGAAGTAGGCGACCAGGCGGGACCGGGTGGACGTCCAGCCGAGCAGCGTCCACCCGGAGCGGCGGTAGCTCCAGCGGCCCCCGCCGGTGCGCGCGTCCCGCACCTCGATGCCGCTGCCCGACGCCGTCACGACCTGCCCCTGCGCGACCGCGTAGGCGACGCCCTCGTATCCGGCGACGGACCCGTGGTGCGCCGACGTCGTCCGCTCCCAGCTCACGGCGAGCGGCCCCGGCGGCGGCCCGAGGTCGCTCTGTGGCGTGACGGGCTCGGCGGTCACGGTATGCCGGACCTGCCACCATTCCGCGCCCAGCACGAACCGGTCGACGAACACGGCGCACAACGCGATGGACACCGCCACGGAAACCAGACCGAGCGCGACGCGCGCGCCGCGCCTCAGCTCCGTCCGGCCACCCCGGCACTGGCGGCTCCCCACCACGACCGCGCCGCCTCCTTCCGCGTACCGTCTTGCAGGACGACACCCACCATGCCTTGTGCCGGGCGTCGGCGCGACAGAACGGAGAGGAACGTGGAGCGCTTCACCGACTGGCGAACCTGGGACGAGGCCCGGGCCGCCCTCACCGGCACCGAGGTCGACGTGGACGCCCTGGCCCGCGCCGCCGACGCCGCCCAACGCTGGCACGGCGACCAACTGCGTCCGACCGGCGCCCCCTACGTCGAGCACCTCCTGGAAGCCCTGGAGGTCCTGGTCCGGGGCCCAGGCGTAACCGACACGGCAATCCTCTCGGCCGCGCTCCTGCACGACGCAGTAGAAGACACCTCGGCCACCCTCACCGACGTGGAAGCCGAGTTCGGCGCAGAGGTCACAGAACTGGTCGACTGGGTGACCAAACCCCCCACCACAGGCCAGAGCCGCCGCGACAAGCGCGCCGCCAAGACCGCCTACCTACGCCGCCTCGGCCAAGCCCCCGAAAAGGCCATCCTGGTGAAGCTCGCCGACCGCGCCAGCAACGTCCAAACCCTGGACAAGATGCCCCTCGACTTCCAACGCCGCTACTACGCCGAAACCATCACGTACATCATCCCCTTGGCCACTCCCCACCCCTGGTTCCAGACGTGGTACGCCAACTGGCAACGCCACTTCGCCCACCTCCACTAACGAAGAACAGCGAGGAAGGTACGTCATGAGCCGTGAGTGGGTTGTTGAAGAGAGTGTTGTTGTTGAGGCTGGGCCGCGGGACGTTTACGGGGCGGTCGCTGATCCTCGGCGGATGCGGGAGTGGAGTCCGGAGGTGTTCGCCGCCTGGGTGCGCGGGAACGCGATCGTGCCAGGGGTGAAGTTCGTCGGGTTCAACCGGATCAGGTGGCATGTGTGGTTCACGACGTGCCAGGTGACGCTCGCGGTGCCGGGTGAGGCGTTCGCGTTCCGTGTGTCGACGTTCGGGATGCCGGTCGCGCTCTGGGGGTACCGCATCGAGGACATCGCGGACGGGTCGTCCACGCCCAGAACACGGCTCACCGAGTACTGGGAGGATCTGCGGCGCGACAACCGCAGCGCCCCGATCACCTCCCTGCTCGGCCGCATGTTCGGCGTCCCCGCCGACAAGCGCGCCGCCGTCAACCGGGCGGGGATGCGGGCCACGCTCGGGCGGATCAAGGCGGGCCTGGAGAAGGGCCGCACACCGGTGACGGGAACGCCTCGGGGATGACGTTCGCATAAGCTGTTCCTTCGCCCTTTCGGCAGCCGGGGGATGTCCCCGGCTCGGCATATGTGCGAGGAGCATCTGCATGTCGTCCCAGGTCAACGGGCGTTTGACGGATCCCGGTGGCACCGTGAAAGATCGGGAGATCGCCACTGAGCAGCGCTATGTCGATCTCGCGTACGCGCGGCTGGAGGAGATGCGCGCGGCCGCCCAGGCCATGATCCGCGAGGGGTACCGGCAATCGCTCGCGGGCACCAAGGGGTCGCTCGTCGACCGGGACGCGATGGTCCACCAGGCGGCGCTGCGGGCCCAGGCGCTGGACGTCGCCGACGACGGCCTGGTCTTCGGCCGTCTCGACCTCGCCCCCGGCGAACAGGAGACCGGCGAGGTGCGCTACATCGGCCGCGTCGGCGTGCGGACCAGCGAGCACGACTCCCTGGTCATCGACTGGCGGGCGCCCGCCGCCGAGGACTTCTACCGCGCCACCCCCGAGGACCCGCGCGGCGTCGTCCGGCGCCGCGTCCTGCACTCGCGCGGGCACACGGTCGTCGACCTGGAGGACGACCTGCTCGACCCGGACGCCGCCGACGGCATGACGGTCGTCGGCGACGGCGCGTTCCTCGCCTCGCTCGCCCGCACCCGCGAGGGCGCGATGCGCGACATCGTCGCGACGATCCAGCGGGAGCAGGACGAGGTGATCCGCGCGCCCGCCGACGGGACGGTCCTGGTGCGCGGCGCCCCCGGCACCGGCAAGACGGCCGTCGCGCTGCACCGCGTCGCGTACCTGCTGTTCCGGCACCGGCGCCGGTTCGGGTCCCGGGGCGTGCTGGTCATCGGGCCGAACCGCCGGTTCACCGCCTACATCGAGCGGGTGCTGCCGTCCCTCGGCGAGGGGTCGGCGGCGCTGCGCTCCCTCGGCGACCTGGTGGACGGCGCGTCCGCGACCGTCCACGACCCGCCGCGCCTCGCCCGCGTGAAGGGCGCCGACGCGATGGCGACCGTGCTGCGCCGCGCCGTGACCGACCAGGCGCCCGGCGCCCCGGACGAGCTGCGCGTCGTGTTCAAGGGCGTCGTCGTGACGCTCGACCGGGCCCGGCTCGACCGGATCAGGAACGAGGTCCACCGGCGCAGCCGGGGCAGCGTCAACGCCGCCCGGGGCCGCGCCGCCGAACTGCTCCTCGACGCCCTGTGGCGACGCTTCACCGATGTCGGCGGCCCGGCGGCGGCCGAGTCCGCGGAGAGCGCCGAGACCGCGCTGTGGAACGCGATCCTCGCCGAGGACGGCCTCGCCTCCCTCGACGACGACCCGAACGAGACCCGCCCGTCGAACGGCGACGGCCCGGCGCGCGGCAACGGCGCCCGTCCCGGCGACTCCAAGCGCGCCCAGTTCGAGGCGCGGGTCCGCGAGCAGCGGACGTTCACCGACTTCCTGGTCGCCTGGTGGCCGATCCGCGCACCGCGCGACGTGCTGCGCTCGCTCGGCGACCCGTCCCGGCTGCGCCGCGCCGCCGGACGCGACCTCGACCGCGCCGACATCGAGCCGCTCGCCGCGTCCTGGTCGGGCACGGCGACCAGCTACCAGGACGTCGCGCTGCTGGACGAGCTCGACTCCCTGCTCGGCTCGCCGCCGCGCCCGTCCCGGGGCCGCGCTCCGGCCGACGACGACCCGTTCGTCGTGGACGGCGTCAACATCCTCACCGGCGAGGACGTCGCGGACGACACGTGGGAGCCGGAGATGCGGGAGCTGACCACGTCCATCGAGCGGCTGGAGCGGTCGCGCCGCGTCGACGACGGCGTGACCGACGAACGCCCCGAGTACGCCCACATCGTCGTCGACGAGGCGCAGGACCTGTCCCCCATGCAGTGGCGGATGCTGGGCCGCCGGGGCCGCCACGCCAGCTGGACGATCGTGGAGGACCCCGCCCAGAGCGCCTGGGAAGACCTGGGCGCCGCCCGCCAGGCCATGGACGCGGCCCTCGGCGGAGCACGCACCACCGGGTCCCGCCGCCGCGGCCGCAAGCCCGCACCGGGCCGTTCCGGGGGGCGTGGGGGGTCGTCCCCACACAAGGACACGGCCCGCCCCCGCCACGAGTACGAACTCACCACGAACTACCGCAACTCCACCGAGATCGCGGCCGTGTCCGCACGCGTGCTGGCCAAGGCCCTCCCCGACGCCCGCCCGGCTCGCGCCGTCCGCTCGTCGGGAATCGACCCGATCGTCCGCGTCGTCCCGGAACCCGATCTCGCCACCGCCGCCCGTGACGCGGCGGAGGAACTGCTCACCCAGGTCGAGGGCACGATCGGCGTCATCGTCCCCATGCCGCTGGACGAACCGAACGCCCAGGCCACCCTGTTCGACGAGCCCGCCGCGACGGGAACGCAGTTCTGGACGGAGGCCGACCGCGACCGGATCGGCGCGGGCCTGCCGGACCGCGTCCAGGTGCTCGACGTCCTGGAGGCCAAGGGACTGGAGTTCGACGCGGCGGTGATCGTCGCCCCCGAGACCGTCGCCGCCCAGTCCCCCCGCGGGCTGCGCGTCCTGTACGTGGCGGTGTCCCGCGCGACGCAGCACCTCACCGTCCTGACGTCCGCCCCCGATTGGCGCACCACGCTCCTCCCCGGTTCTCCGGCGTCCCAGTGACACACCCTGGCCACCGCGGCGGTGAGAACCGCTCCGGAGGCCGGGTTAGGCTGGCGCTGCCCCATCCGCACGGGGGAACGGAGAGCGCATGAGCGGCCGCAATCCCGCACCCAGGCGAAGCTACGGCGGTCGGTCGGCGGAGGAGCGGCGCGCCGAACGGCGGGACCGGCTGCTGACGGCCGGGCTCGAACTGTTCGGCACGCGCGGCTACGCGGCCACGTCCATCGAACGGCTGTGCGCGACGGCGAGCGTGTCGACCCGCAACTTCTACGAGGAGTTCTCCGGCCGCGAAGAACTCCTCACCGCCCTGCACAGCACCATCGACGAACGCGCCGCACAAGCCCTCACCACCGCATACACGGAGACGGCGGACGCCGACCTGGAAACGCGGGTACGCCAGGCGGTCCAGGCGTTCGTCACCGCCGCCGCGGGCGACTCCCGCTGGGCCCGCATCGCCTTCGTCGAGGCCATAGGCGTGAGCGCCGCGCTGGAACACCACCGCCTGAACCGACGCGCCCACTGGACGGAAGCGCTCCTCGCCCTCGCCCGCGACGCCGTCGCCCGAGGCGAGGCCACCGACCGCGACTACCGCCTCACAGCCCTGGCCATCATCGGCGCCGCCGACAACCTCGTCCAGCACTGCCACACCCAGGCACAAGACATCACCCAAGACGACATAACCAAAGAACTAACAACCCTGATCTGCAACGCCCTAACCCGCTGACCCCGACCAGGCCGCTCGGACGTCGTTCGTCAGTCGTCGGCGATATTAGTTGAGTCGCATTCCGCTCCTGCGTCCCGTCCACCTGAGGAGCGCAGCCGCCCAACTGGTACAACACCGTTCCCGAGGAGCTTCTCGAACCATTCAATCTCACCATGGACGGTTTCGAGTCTTCCGATGATGACGCGGTTCACCGGCGGCTTCTTGATGTGCCACACGTCGCGGCCGGTGCGGACGATATCCCATTCCGGAAATCGAATGCGCAGGGCTTCAAGCTGCCAGCGCATCCAGATTTTACTGAGTACACCCATCCAGAAGCAATCCTTCTGTTTCGAGGTCGCGGTGGTCACGGAAGATTGACTTCGAACCACACGTTTCGGCCATGCTCGTCGACATACGTTCCCCAAGCGTCCGCGAGCGTTTCGACGATGAACAGCCCCCGCCCGCTCTCCCCCTCCATGTCATCGTGTGCACCGATTTCCGGTACACCGCCCTCCGCCCCACCGTCGATGACCTCGATTCGAACCTTCTCCCGCAACTCCACGATGACGAGCATGATGGTCACGTCTTCGCCATCGCCCTCGCCGCCCGAGTGAACTATGGCGTTCGCGACAGTCTCACTCGCACACTGCTCCACGTTGTCGACGACTTCCCGTCGATAGCCGGAGAGGCTCTTCCGGATGGCCCGGCGAGCCAGCGACACTTCCTCGGGAAGACATTTCAGAAGTAGGCCCTTCATGAGGGGCGCGGATGCTTCTCCCCGCGCCCCACATGTCGGAATTTGCCGCACATACCCGCTCATACCCGATATCACCTTACGGATGAGATATTTGCGCCGTTCACCACACAGCATGCGCCGCCACGAGTTATCTTTTCTACGTTCGCGAACACCAGTAACCCCCGGAGGCTCCCATGTCAGTGCGCGACGACCTGAACCCAGACCGTTCGATCTGGCACTTCATAGCCCTTGAAGTGCTACGACTCCGCAAGTTGTCCGGTTTGACCGGTCAGGCGCTCGCCAACAGCATTGGGTGTCATCGTTCGTATGTTTCGCGGGTTGAGAACGCGTCCATTCATCTGTCGATCAAGTACGCGGTGGAGCTGGACCGGATATGGAGACCCGTAATCCCGTTCGCACGGCTCGTCCGCTGGGCGGAGGCGTCCGATGACGGCGACTGGTTCACCGGGCTGACATGGCACGAGGCGCGGGCGACACGACATCGAATGTGGGAGGCACTCCTCATCCCGGGACTGTTCCAGACCGAGGACTACGCGCGGGCCGCACTCTCCACAGGGATGGTCGACGACGTCGAGAAGGCCGTGAAGACAAGGCTCGCCCGGCAGGACGCCGTGTTCGGGCAGCCCACCCCGCCGCACATGACCGCAATCCTGAGCTGGGTCGTGCTCGTTCAACCCGTGGGGAGCGACGACGTGATGCGCGAACAGATCAACCATCTGCTCGCGGTCACGGAGCTACCCAACGTCAACCTACGCGTTCTGGAGCGAAACGCGAGGTCCCATGTCGGACTAGACGGCTCATTCCAAGTTATGACGGTGGATGATAGGGATGTCGCGTTCGCAGACGCCCCGGTACGCGGACGGCTCGTCACCGACCCGGGGGATGTCCAGAAGTATGCAGTAATGTACGACCGAGTAAGCGACACGGCAGAAGGAATCGGCTCAACGCGGGCCATTCTCGAAAAAGCTTTGGAGACCTACCGATGATCGTTTGGCGCAAGGCGTCCCGCAGCAACACGTCCGGCGGTAACTGCGTGGAGGTCGCTCAGCGTCCAGGAAGCGTCGGCGTGCGGGACAGCAAAGACCCGAACGGCCCCACATTCGCACTCTCCCAGGAGACCTTCCGCCTTCTCGTACGTGACGTCAAGGCAGGCGACCTGGATAAACCGTAACCCGACCTCCCGGCACACTGAGACCCCGACCTACCTTGGTGGTGGGTCGGGGTTCGCGTTAGGTGGAGCGGGCTTCGTCATGCCGCGCTCACACCGGTTCGTGTGATTGCCGCCTGCCGCCGAGTAGTGCGGCGACTTCCTCGATCTGCGTCGCGGGGAAGTTGATCTGCGCGGCATCGGCGAGCCGCGCGCGGTCGCCATCAGTCGGAAATACGGACACGACGCACTGCCACGCCTCGGGGTGCGTCCAGGTGCCCTGCCACGACACCAGATCTAGAAGGCCGTTTCCGGTATAGGCGCGCGTGCCCAGTCCAGCACGCGTAGGCCGGACGCACCGATGTGCAGGGACGTGGGGTGGAACTCGCTGTGGCACATGCCGTATGGCGGGATGTGCGCGCCGCGAGCGCGGTGGTGGGCCGCCTCGGCGACCCGCGACAGCTACAGGGCGATGTCGTCGGCGTCCAACCACCGGCCCTCTGCCCGCAGGGCGTCGAGCCATCCCAACGCCTTGCCCGGGAGCGCGGCCAGCCCATCGGCGTCCAGGACCGGCCTGCCCGGTAGGGGCGGGCAGGCATGGATCGACACCGCCGCTTCGGCCGCGTCCTTCAGCCCGGCCTCACGAATCTCTGTGCCGAGGTCCTCCATGATCATGACCAGGCTTCCGTCCCCCTGGACGGTACTGGCCATGAGCTGTGGCACCGGAGCCCCGTGGACGGACGCATGCCGGAGAACGTTCGCTTCTGCCGCGAATTCAGCGACGGCGTACTTGAGGATCGCGGTGGACCCACCTTCCAGGAACAGGCGTTCAACGGCCGACATGGACCAGGCTCGGACCACCTCCCGGTGCGTGACCGAGACTCCAAGTCTGCGGGTGAGGCCGGTCAGCGTGGCCGGGCGGACGGACAACGCCCCTGACCGCCCCTCGTGCTCGTCACCTGCCACAGGCTCGTACCCGTTCGATCCATTCGTGGCGGAAGGCGCTCAACTCGTCGCGGAACCTGCCGATGTCCGCGCCGAACGGGACTACGCACCCACCGGCCATGTTGACCTCCTGCCCGCTCTGGCAGCCGTGCACCAACCGGCCGCCCAGCGCGACGTGCGCCTTGACCTGCGTCCCCATCTCGACCAGGATCCGCAGGTCCCGCGCGGTGGCCTGATCCGCGAGACGCGGAGTCTCCCGGCGACCGGGCCGGTCCGGGATGGCGGCTGGTGCGGGCTCCCGTCATGCTGACGTGGCTTACATCTGAATGGCCGGATGCGGCCCCGCGCAGGCAGAGGCAACTGTAAGCCAATACTCAACATCCTTGACTATTCCTTGTTCGGTCGAATTGATCTAGCTTCGGCGGGGCGAAGATCACTTCGCCACTCTGTCGAACGAAGTCATGCAGGGTGATCGCCCCCCCGAAGGAGTAGACATGAGAATCTCTCACGTTGCCCGAGCGGGCACCGCCAGCGCCGCCGCCGTCACGCTGCTCACCGCCTCTCCCGCGCAGGCCGCCCCCGAGGGCGCGGGGACAAACGTGCTGCGGCAGGTTTCCCAGGTCGTGGCCGAGCATCCCGGTGCCCGGCAAACCGGGCCCGGAACCGTCACGTTCGATAACGGTGCGGTGCTCACTATCCCCGCCGCCGGTGCCACCGCCGGGTTATGTGCCAGCGGCTGGTACTGCTTCTTCCAGAACACCAACTATGGGGGCCGCAAGCTCAGCTTCCGCGATTGTGGCGCCACAGGCCTGTGGCAGTTCCTTACCGACTACGGGTTCGGCAACAGCACATCGTCCTGGCAGAACTTCACGAAGCACACCGTGCTGGTATACGACCAGGACACGCAGCCACCGAGCACCCTGTGGACCGAGAACCCAAGTGGGGAGTCCACCAATGCCGGCGGCGCTGACAACAAGGCCGACGCGTTCGAAACCTTCTGCGGGTGACGCAGATGAGACGCCACTGCATCACTTTGGCAGCCGCAATGGCGGTGAGCGCGCTGACGCTCACCCTGACCGGATTCGCCTCCAGCCCCGGCGGCGGGCAGGGACCAACGAGCACGGCATCGGCCTCATCCAGTCCGATCACCGACCCGGACCAGGCCCGCCGTGACCCGAACGACCCTGCGGCGCAGAAAGGCTTCTTAGAAAAGCAGCAACGCGCTATGCCCAGAAGATCGTGCGCGACACCAACGTCTTCGCACCGGAAGAAGACTCTCCCGCGCCAGGGCCCGGCACACTGGTGCTTCGAACCGACCGATCCGACGAAGACGCCCAAGGCGCCAGACCCGGCCAAGATCAAGCACGACCAGGCCAACCCGAACCCACCGACGAAGCTATGCTCCCAGAAGCTGGGGCATACCAACTACGATCGGTTCCACGCCTGTTACGAGAGCACCGGCCGGCTATTGAACGAGGACACCGGCGAGGTCGGCACCTACATCCACTACTACGTGTGGGCGACATTGAGCGCCAAGAACCACACATGGCTCATGCAGGTTGGCGTGACCGCGACGGACATGGCCCCCGACCTGTTCGAGGCTGCGCCGTATCTCGCCGTCTCCCTTGCCTGCCCGCAGAACCGCTGTGAGAAGCCCAAGGTCGACAAGAAGAGAATCTTCCCCGACACCTACACCTACTATGAACTGCCGACCTCGATACCAGGTGACGAGAAGATCCGATACAGCAACCCGACCGCTATCTTGACTCTCACCACCGACCACGGGTGGCCGGGCAGCAACAGCGCGAACCCACTTAACGACCCGTTCAACGTCCGATGCGACAAGGAGACCTACATCGGTGGACACGGATGCGTGTTCTATATGGGCAACGCCGCCGCTGCCATCTTTTACATCGACTACAATAACCCGGACCCCAAGTTTGGGGACTACAGGGAAGTCGTCAAACACAACCTGTACGCCATCGATGTGCGCGACAATCTCAAGCACTACGGGCACATCAATTACGGCAACCCGCTCCACCGGGCCGACCCGGTCACCCGTGACGAGAACCGCAGGAAAGCGTGCAACCCGTGGCGGGAGAAAGCCTCATCGCTCGGGCTGTCCTGTGACGAATACCCTTACGCCTCTGCCGAAGAAGGTGGCACCGTGAGCGTGCGTCGCTCCTGCGCGTTCCTGCCCCAAGACCAGAACTCCAACCACGGCAATGCGCTGGAGAACGCCCTTTACAAGCCCAACCGGATCCTGCCGGCCCTCAAGGAGAACGACAAGTACATTCCCGGTGACCCCTATTGGGTGTGGGTTCTCAACGCCCCATCCGAGATCCCGACAGTGAAGCAGTGCGACCAGTATTAACCGACGCCACGTAACACCACGGGCCAGCGTGCCCAGGGGCACAACCTGTGGGTACGCTGGCCCGACCACACGTCCAGGAAGGAGAGATTCGCTGTGCCCCCCCTTGCCAGTTCCCAGGGCGTCGTACATATCGTTACAGAACAGTGGTACCGGATCTCCACCAGCGACAACCTGCCTGCGGTCCCCGACCTGACGATGCGCAGTCACGGTACCCTTGATGCGTTCGAGGGGGATGTGCTCGTCAACACCGGCACCACGGCCAGCGTCATCGATATCACCGCAGAAGACTGGGCCGCTGAACCCCCGCTGCGCGTCGCTGGTGGCTCCTTCGCCGAAGTCACCGAAACCTTCGTTTCCGTCGGCGCGGGACGGCTCCGCGTACTGGCCGCCAGCGGCCCAGAAGTGCTGGCCTTAGACCTGGGCGGTGACGCAGGCCACCGGCTGCGCCTGTACTCCCGCTATCTGACCCCCCGCCACCAGACGCACCTGCTGCGGCTATGGCCCGTCCCGGCAGCGGCCCCGGATTGGGACTACCAGATTGACGACGACGGCCAGCCTATCGTCCGTCCCGACCGCAGCTCCACCGAAACCCTCACCGTCACGATGACAACGGAACAGTGCAATACCCTGTCCACCGAAGTTCAGGAAATGGCCCTCAGCGAGATCCAGAACGGCGACATCGACGACATCGCCGAAGACTGCCGGGAGATCCGCGACATCATCGGCTACAAGACGGAACCCGGCGGTGAGGTGCCTGTGACACTAACGACCCGGCAATGGAAAGTCGCCCTCGCGACACTGGAACATCGCAGCCACATCGGCGAGGTAGACGACTACACAAGGAGTATGTTGTACGTCCTGGACACCATCCGGAGACAGGTGAGCGATCGCCTTCCACGCGGACGCGTCTTCGGCGGCTAGGACGTAATTGTCACAGCGAAGCCCGGAGTTCACTGATACCTCTAATCAGGTTCGCGATGCTCGACCGCTACAGCACGCACTTTATCAATACCATCGACATTGGTAAGTCTGTGGCCGTCCACGTGCGCACCGTCGCGGTGGACGTCGAGATCCGAGTTGCGTTTCTTTCGTCTAGGACGCTCCGGACGAGCCGCCACGTATTCACATTCCACTCCCCCGGCCTGTTCACCTGGTCACCGCTATTTGCGAGCCTCGCGCATGATCTCGACGGCATCGTTCATGCGGTACCGCTCGGCAAGAACTGCCAGCACGTCTTCCTCGGTTCGCTTGGGGCCCCGAGTGCCTGAGCGTTCAACGATTGCTTCGACCGCGGCCAGGGCCTTGAGCGGATGCGGAGCCGCGTTGTTGGCGGCGAACTCGGCCGGAGGGATCACGGCGAGCCCGCCGGGAAGTCTGGCCGGTGGGAAATCCTTGGTGTTGTGTGTGACGATCACTCCGGCACCTGTGACCACGGCCGCAGCGACGACGTGCTCGTCATTGGGATCCGGAAGACCGTAGGAGCCCTCCAGCCCCTCCCAGCCCTGCGCGGCCCGCCGCCGCTCACTGTGGGCGAGCAGGTCGCCCAGCAGGATCCGCCGGTGCGTCCCCGTTCTCTCGTAGGGGATCTTGCCCTCAACGAGCAGCTTGATCACCGTGGGTCGACTGACCCCCCAGAAGGTCGGCGGCCTGCTACGTCGTCAGCGTCTTCGTCAGTGGCGCCACCGTGACGGCGAATCCGTGTTGGAGTGCTTCCACCACCTGACCGAGAACCCGATGGAGCTCTGCGGGGAGTTCGATCCGATCCCCTGGGGCGGCGCCCGCGAGGAAGTAGCGCGGTTCGAGATGTCCGCGTCCCGCCTCTTCGTGCGCCTGACCGCTTCCATGATTTCACCCCTCGCAAGAATCGCAATCGATTGCGTTTCTTTCGTCTAGACGTTCCGAGGAGGCCCTACCCCGGCATGGCGGTCGGATAGGGCGTTCGCCACTACGAGGTCTAGATGATGGGGGGGCGGCCTGTTCGGGTCATGCGCCAGGCGGTTCGGTAGGTGATGGGGCGGCGGGGGCCTGCTGGTTTGCGCCAGCCCTCCGCGAAGCCCTTGAGCCATGGTTTGAGGACGCTTGGCTTGCGTTCGCGTAGGACGGTCATGCCGATCCATACGGTGAGGTAGGTGAGGGCGAGCGGCCACGGCAGGTTGCGGCGGGCCAGCCAGACGCGGTTGCGGGCGTTGTGCCGGTAGAACATGTCGTGCCGCGTGGCCAGGACGGCCGGGTGGAACATGACCGCCGACGCGTCGTAGACGATGCGGTATCCGGCGTTGAGGACCTGCCAGGCGAGGTCGGTCTCCTCGTGGGCGTAGAAGAAGTCTTCGGGGAGGCCGCCGCCCGCGTCGAACGCGCTGCGGCGCATGGCGCAGGCGCCGCCGAGGAACGTGGTGACGGCGGAGGAACGTTCCGGGTCGCCCGCCCTCAGCCGGGGGACGTGGCGGCGCATGCCGCGCCCGCCCTCGGGGTCGCGGACGCGGAACGAGATCACGCCGAGGTCGGGCTCGGCGGCGAACCGGTCGCGCAGATGGGTGCCGAGACGGGTGGAGCGGTACCAGCCGTCGTCGTCCAGGAACACGATCAGGTCGCCACTGGACGCCTCCACGCCCCGGTTGCGCCCCGCCGGGATGCCGACGTTGGTGGGGAGGCGCAGCAGCGTCACGCGTTTGTCGTCGAAGACCTGGTCGTCGCCGGGCCACCAGTCGCCGGAGACGCCGTTGCCGACGAGGATGACCTCGACGTCGACGTGCTCCTGGTCGAGGGCGCTGCGGACCGCGCGGGCCAGCTCCGCCGGACGGTTGCCCATCGTCAGGACCACGACCGAGATCGGGACGCCGCCGCGCGCGGGCTGATCGCGGGCCTCTGCCTGCGGGTCCACTTCGCGGGGGTCCGCCTCGCGGGGGTCCACGGCGTCGCCGTCCACGCAGGAGGTCACTTCAGCCTCCGGGAGGCCAGGATGCTGACCAGGTGCAGCAGCGTCTGCGAGAGGGCGACGGCGGCCACCGCGACCATCAGGACGCGGACGGCGACCGGGTCGTCGGCGCCGTTCGCGACGTCGATCACGGCGGCGGCGAGGATCAGCAGCGACAGCTCGACGGCGCCGATGATGCGGTGGAAACGCAGCATGGACGCGGCCTGCCGGGCGAGGGCGATGCCGCTGGAGCGGGGGCGCAGCGCGCGGTCGCCGCCGTCGGGGTCGGCGGGCAGGCCCGACTTGGCCCGCGCGACGACGACGTTGTCGGTCTCCGCCTTGATCAGCGCGGCGCCGAGCGCGGCGAGCAGGCCGAGCTCGACCCAGCCGCCGTTGTCCCAGCCGCCCTGCGCCATGAAGCCGAGGCCGACGAGCAGCGACACCTCCGACAGGTAGTGGCCGATGCGGTCGAGGAACACCCCGGCGACCGAGGTGCGGCGAAGGTAGCGGGCGACCTCGCCGTCCACGCAGTCGAGCAGCAGGTAGACCTGGATGAGGACGACGCCGCCGACGGCCGTCCACAGGGGGGCGAAGGGCAGCGACACCACGACGCCCGCGACGACGCCGCTGGCCATCATCAGGTAGGTGAGCTGGTTGGGGCTGAGCCCGAGACGCAGCGCGATCCACGCGAAGTACGGCGACAGGTCGCGCATGTAGAGGCGGCCCGCCCAGTGCTCCTCGTTGCGCCGGTCCTTCAACCCGGGCGGCTGCCCGTAGCGGCGGATGTCGGCGACGGAGGTGCCCCTGCGGTGCGGCCGCCGGTCGTCCGGGGGGTCGGTGGAGGGGTTCCGCACGGGGATCTCAGCCTCCATGGGCCTGGACATACTCTTCCACCGCCTTGAGGGTCGCGCCCTTGTCGAGACCGAGAAATTCCAAGATCGTATAACGGCCGGGCCGCGTCTGCGGGGCGTACGCGACGGCCTCGGCGAACTGCTCGACCGTCAGCCCGATGTCGCTTGGGACGCGCGGCAGGCCGTGCCGGGCCAGGCACGCGAGGATCTCCTCCAGCCGGTCCTTGCCGACGCCGAGGTGCGACACGCGCAGGTGGTAGCAGAACGCGGCGCCGAGCCCGGCCAGCTCGCCGTGGTTGGCGGTGCCGGGGAACAGCTGGTCGATGGCGTGCAGGATCTCGTGGTCGCCGCCGCTGGCGGGACGGGAGTCGCCCGCGAACGCCATCGACATCCCGGACAGGACGAGCCCCTCGGCGAGGACGGTCAGGAACCGGTCGGACTCGATGGAGCCCGGCTGGTGCAGCACCGCCTCGGCGGCCGTGCGCGCCACGGTCATCGCCATCCCATCGACGCGCTCGCCGCACTCGTCGGCGGCGAGCAGCCAGTCGTCCACGGCGGAGAAGTTGCTCACCACGTCGCCGATCCCGGCGCGGACGAGACGTCCCGGCGCGGCGTGCACGTAGTCGAGGTCGACGAACATCGCCAGCGGCATCACCACGCCGAACGAGCCCTTGCCCTTGTCGTGGACGAGCGAGGCGACCGGCGAGCAGATCCCGTCATGGGACAGGTTCGTCGCGACCGACACCATCGGGATGCCCGACAGGGTCGCCGCGTACTTGGTGGCGTCGATCGTCCGCCCGCCGCCGATGCCGACGACGGCCTCGTAGGACCCGGCGCGCAGCTTGGCGCTGAGTTCGACGGCGGCGTCGACGGTGCCGCCCTCGACATGGAACACCTCGCACGCCGACAGTGACGACCGGACGTGTTCGGCGATCTGGTCTCCCTGGCCGGGACCGACCGCGATCGCGACGCGTCCCTCCAGGGCGATCCGCTTGTCGGCGAGCAGCTCGCCGAGTCCGGCGACGGCGCCGCGCCGTACGTCGATGGTCAGCGGGGCGTTCAGCATCCGCGTCAGCAGGGGCATGGGCCTCCTCGCTCGGTCGCGTTCGCGGTCAGTAGCCCTTGGCGATCCGGCGGGCCTTCTCCAGGTCGTCGTGGTTGTCCACTTCGACCCAGGGGACGTCGCCGATGGGGGCGACGCCGATCCGGCCGCCCCGGTTCACGTGCTCCTGGTAGCCGTCCTCGTAGTAGAGGTCGGGGTCGCGTTCCCAGGTGGTCTTGAGCGCCGCCGCGAGCGGTTCGGCGGCGGCGGGTTCGATGAGGGTGGCGCCGATGTACTCGCCGTCGGCGGTGGACGGGTCCATGAGCTTGGTGATGGTCGCCAGGTGGCCGGTGCCGTCGAGGACGACCTTCATCTCCTCGTCGGCCAGAGTTTTCACATCGTCCACTGCGAGGAGGATGTCCGGTCCCCGGTTGGCCAATAGGGTCTTTTCCACGCTCACCGGATGAACCGTGTCACCGTTCACCATGAGGACGCCCTTGGAGAAATGCTCCCGAGCCAGCCACAGTGAGTAGGCGTTGTTCCACTCCTCGGCCTTGTCGTTGTAGACGAGCGTGAGGGACACGCCGTACCGCTCCTCAAGCGCGGCCCCGCGCTCCTCGACCGCCTCGGCGCGATAGCCGACGACGATCACGACCTCGGTCAGCCCGACCTCGGCGAGGTTGCCGAGCGCGATGTCGAGGATGGTCGTCTCGCCGTCCGCCGTCTCGCGCACGGGGACGAGGGCCTTGGGGAGGGTGTCGGTGTACGGTCGCAGCCTCCGGCCCGCGCCCGCCGCCAGCACCATGCCGATCATGCGTTCCCTCTCTCCAGGTCGACCATCACGCCAACGTAGGCGGACGCCGCCGCGTATGCGAATGGGAGCAACCCGGACAAGGCCCACAAAGCCCCGACATCCGGCCCCTCCCTGCCGACACCGACCCGGTACCGACATGGCCGCACGGCCCCCGGCACGGCCAGGCAACCATACCGCCACACCCTCGTAACCGGGCACGTTTCCCTGTGGGGGGACGACCCCCCACACCCCCCGGAACGGCACGGTACGTTGAGCGTGACCAGCCCTCCGGCGTTGGAAGCGCCTGACCCGTCGGATCTTCGGGCGGCCGTGTGAGCAATGGCAGGTGCACAGCGTAGCGGTCCGATGACCGCCTGTCGCGGGAACCGGGGTGTGATGGCGACGCGAACGGTCGCGGTGGTGCTGGCGGGCGGGATCGGCGCGCGGATGGGCGCCGGACGTCCCAAACAGCTCATGGAGGTGGGCGGACGGCCGATCCTCGCGCACGCGGTCGGCGCGTTCGACGCGCATCCCGGCGTCGACGAGATGGTGGTCGTGATGGCGGCCGGGCACCTGCGGGACGCGGCCGCGATCGCCGCGCCGTTCCGCAAGACGGCGGCGGTCATCGAGGGCGGCGACACCCGTACCGCGTCCACGGTCGCGGCGCTGCGCGTGCTGGACGACCGTCCGGACGACGCGCGGGTCCTGTTCCATGACGCGGCCCGCCCGTTCGTGGACGCCCCGGTCATCGACCGCGTGCTCGAAGCCCTGGACGGTCACGACGCCGTCGCGGTGGGCGTGCCCGCGTCCGACACGATGGTGGTGGTCGAGGACGGCCTGGTCGTGTCGATGCCGCCGCGCGAGACGATGAGCCGGTTCCAGACCCCGCAGGGGTTCCGGCTCGGCACGATCCGCAAGGCGTACGAGCTAGCGCTCGCCGACCCCGACCTGCGCGCCACCGACGACTGCGGGATCGTGCACCGCTACCTGCCGGACGTCCCCATCCGCGTCGTCGCGGGCAGCGAGCGCAACCTCAAGGTCACCCGGCCGCTCGACGCGGTCGTCGCCGAGCATCTCGCCATCGAGGACGTCCGTTGATCTTCGAGAGCACGCCCACGGTCATCGGGCACCGGGGCCACGGGTCGGGCGCGCCCATACCGCCCAGCGCGGCGGGGCCCGTCGCCGAGAACACGCTGCCGTCGCTGCTCGCCGCCGTCGCGGCCGGGCTGTCCTGGGTCGAGATCGACGTGACGCGCACGGCCGACGACGACCTCGTCCTGCGGCACGACCCGACGATGCCCGACGGCGAGCATCTGGTTGAGCTGACCGCCGCCGCGAGCGGGCTGCCCCGCCTCGCCGACATCTTCGACGCGCTGCCCCCGGACGTGGCCGTGGACGTCGACGTCAAGACCGTCCTGGCGGACGCGGTGGACGACCCGTCCCGCCGCACCGGCGCCCTCCTGCTGCCGGTGCTCAGGCAGGAGGCGAAGCGGCGCAGGCTGCTCGTCACGTCGTTCGACCCGTCGCTGCTGACGTTCCTACGGGACGAGTTGCCCGGCGTCCCGCTGGGGCTGTTGACATGGTTGCGGTTCCCGCTGTGGCACGCGATCCCGGCCGCCGCTGGTCTCGGGCTGGACGCCGTCGCCGTGCACACCGCGTCGTGCGGCCTCGAACATCCCGACACGCGGCTGCCCCCGCTGGAGCAGTGCGTGGACGCCGCGCACAAGGCGGGCCTGGAGACCGTCGTGTGGTGCCCGACCGCCGAGACCGCGCCGGACTACGCGGCCGCCGGGTTCGACGCGATGGTCGTCAACGACGTCCCCGGCGTGCTCACCGCGCTCTGAGGGTCAGCACGGCACTCTGAGGGTCAGCGGTTGCCGCCGTACATGCGCGTCCACTCGCCGGGCTCGTCATCGTCGTCCGACCCGCTCCCGGACGCCCTGGGCTGCTCGGCCGGAGCCGGAGACGGGGACGAAGACGGCGAGGACGGCAGCGGCGGCGGGTTGGACGCCCCGGGCCCCGGACCGTACTGCGGCGTGCCCTGCCAGGGCGACGGCGACGAAGACGGCGAAGGCGAAGGCGGTGCCTGCGGCGGCTGGAGCTGGTGCGGCGCTCCCATGGGCGCCGGGGCGCCCCCGTACAGGGGCGGCGGGCCCATCGGCGCGGGCGGCGGGCCGCCGTAGCGCGGCGTGGCCGGCACGCGGGCCTGCCACCGGGACGGCGCCACGGACGCCACCAGAAGCCCGATGCCCAGCACCAGCAGGAAGCCGGACGGCGCGACGATCAGGTAGCCGTTGCGGGTCTCGCCGGTGAGGAGGTCGCGGGGCGAGTTCTCGAAGCTCCAGCGCGGCGCGGCGACCCACAGGAAGCCGACGACCGCGAAGGCGGCGCCCGGGATCAGCGACGCCAGCGGCGACACCCGCGTCCCGGCGACGAGCCCGACGAGCACGGCCGCGATCAGCAGCACCCCGGCGGCGGCCCAGCGCTCGCCGCTGTCGCCGGCCATGATCTGCACGAACCGCGTCAGCTTCGACGTGCCGTACATGAGGCACATCGCGATGACCGGCGTGACGAGCAGGCCGATCACCACGCCGAGTCCGTGCCGTGCTCCGTTGGACATGGCCACCCTCCAGACCGGGTCGGCGGCAGGATCCCGCCAAACCTAACCCTGAGACGCACGGTAGAGCACGAGGGTTCGGAGGTCGATCTGCGGAATTTGCCCGCTACTGGACGGATTCGCCGGGTTTGACCGGAGCGGGCTGGCCGAGCCGAGGCGGGCTCGTCAGGAATCCGACGCCCCAGGTCAGGTGCATGGTGGCGAACACCAGCGGCAGCCGTGCCCAGGCGGACGGCGGCAGCCCGCGTCCCTCCACCGCCGCACCCGCGACGAGCGCGACCGCGTACCCGCCGGGCACGATCCATCCCGGCCAGAAGCCGAACACCCCGGCGACGGCGCCGACGGTCATCGCGACCACGGCGATCGGCGGCGCCAGGTAGCGGAGGTTGAGGGTGCCCTGGTGCTCGCGGCCGACGACACGCCGCCAGCGGCCCGTGTGGAAGTACTGCTTGGCGAGGGCCCGCAGGTTGGGGCGCGGACGGTAGGTGACCCGCATCCGCGGCGTGAAGAACACCCGGCCGCCGGTCTGCCGGATGCGGTGGTTCATCTCCCAGTCCTGCGCGCGGGCGAACGTCTCGTCGTACCCGCCGACGCGCTCGAGCGCGCTGCGCCGGAACGTGCCGAGGTACACGGTCTCGACCTCGCCCGCCTCGCCGCCGGTGTGGAAGCGGGCGTTGCCGACGCCGAGCTTGGACGTCATCGCCCGCGCGACCGCCTTCTCGAACGGGGTGACGCCCTCGGCAGCCATGATCCCGCCGACGTTGTCGGCGCCGGTCTCCTCCATCGTCTCGACGGCGGCGCGCACATAGTCGGACGGCAGCAGCGAGTGCCCGTCCACCCGGACGATGATCGAGTACTGCGACGCCTTGATCGCGATGTTGAGGCCCTGCGGCGTGCGCCCGGTCGGGTTGGTGGTCACCAGGACCCGCTGGTCCTCGGCGGCGAGTTTGCGGCCGATCTCCTCGGTGCGGTCCCTGGACGGCCCCACGGCGAGCACGAGTTCCAGCTCGCCCGGATAGTCCTGGGCGAGGATGCCGCGGACGGCGTCGGCCAGGTGCCGCTCCTCGTTCAGGACCGGCATCACCACCGACACCGCGGGCCAGGTGCGTTCAGCGGGGTCGGAGCGAGGGTTCACGGCTTCCTGTGTTTCCTGCTGCGTGGCGCTCTGGGCACGGGGAGACGGATTCATGTGTGCTCGCGGGCACCGCCCCGCCAGGACGGCGGCGTCGCGCCCTTCCTCTCTCTTGCTCGCTTGCCTGACGCGGCCCACGCCACCCAGATTCGCGCGCGGGCCGTCGGGGTGTGGTCGAGACGGCGCCACGTTACTGCACGGACACGAGGTCGAGGTAGCGAACGCACGGGTGCCCTCCACTTTAGAGTGGGGTGGACTCGGGTCAGCACGACGTCTACGGGAGGCGGCCGCCGGTATGGCAGACGGGCACGACTCAGGCCGCGGCGGCGCGGGCGACCCGCCGGACGCCGATCCGCTGGAGCGCTACTTCCGGCCGCGTCCGGGGTCGGGGGCCCCGGCGGGCGACGACGGCGACATCGAGGGCGTGACCATCGACGGGATGCCCGCGCCCCGGGTGTCGGTGGAGGGGCCGCGCGGCCCGCGCCGTCCGGGCCGGGGGCTGAGCCGGCGGGCGGCGCTGAACGCGCGGCGCCAGAAGCGCTTCCTCACGCTGACCGGGACGATGTCGGCGTTCGTGCTGCTCACCTCGGGCGGCGCGTGGGCGTTCCAGAACTATGTCACCGGCATGATCGACAAGATCTCGGTGGACGGCCTCGGCAAGAGCGGCGACGCGCCGAAGGGCGCGATGACGATCCTCGTCGCGGGCGTCGACCGCCGCGACGGACTGACGCGGGAGCAGCAGAAGGCGGCCAAGCTCGGGCACCAGCCCGGGGAGCGGTCCGACACGATGATGCTGGTGCACGTGTCCCGCGACCACGACCGCGTGTCGATCGTGAACCTGCCGCGTGACTCCTACGTCACGATCCCGGCGCACAAGTCGAACGGTTCGGAGGGGGCGAAGGGGGCACACATTCCGTCCCGTCCGGGCAAGCTGACGTGGGCCTACCAGTTCGGCGGGCCCGACCTCACGGTCGACACCATCAAACGCGCGACGGGCGTGTCCATCGACCACTACATCGAGGTGAACTTCTTCGGGTTCGTGCACATGGTGGACGCGCTCGGCGGCGTGGACGTGTGCACCGAACAGGCCGTCAACGACCCGAAGAGCGGGCTGCGGCTCCCCGCCGGGAAGTCGCATGTGGACGGCCTCCAGGCGCTGTCGTTCGCCCGCGCCCGCTACACCCTGACGGGCGGCAGCGACCTCGGTCGCATCGACCGGCAGCAGCAGTTCATGGCGCAGATGATGAAGCAGGCGCTGTCGACGAAGACGCTCAGCGACCCGGTGAAGTCGACGAAGTTCCTGAAGGCCGCGCTGAAGTCGCTGCGGGTCGACCACGACCTCGCCGACGACCTGCCAAAGCTCACCGACCAGATGAAGGACCTGTCGACCGACAACCTGACGTTCGCGAAGGTCCCGCTGTCCAACCCGGGGTTCAACGCCATGCTGTGGAACTCGGCGGCGCCGCAGTCGGTCGTCCAGTGGGACCGGGGCAAGGCGCGCGACCTGTTCACCAAGATCCGGCGGGACCAGCCGCTCGACGAGCAGACCAAGAAGCCGAGCCCCCCGCCGACGAAGAAGCCCGAGAACGAGCTGACCGTCGCGCCGGACGACATCTCCGTCCGGGTGCTGAACGCGGTCGGCACACCGGGCCTCGCGACGAGGGCGGGCGGGCAGTTGCGCGACATCGGCTTCAAGGTCACCGTCGCCCCCGGCGTCGCGCGTCGCGGCCTGCACACGACGCAGATCCAGTACGGGCCGGGCGCCGCCGACGAGGCCAAGACCCTGGCGGCCGCGATCCCGGGCGCCAAGCTGAAGAAGCTCTCCGGGCTCGGCGAGGTGGTGCAGGTCATGGTCGGCTCGGACTGGGACGGCGTGAAGGACGTCGAGGTCAGGGGCGCCACCCCGACCACGCAGCCGACGACCGGCGGCATCGACACCGACTCCGCCACCCAGAAGCTCTGTGGCTGAGGGGCCGATGAGCGTTGAGGACCTGATGAGCGAGGACGTCCCCGCCGAAGTGTTCTTCGAGCCGGTCGGCGACGACAGTTTCACCGCCACCCCCGCCACGGCCGGGCCGTGGTCGCCGAAGCTCCAGCACGGCGGCCCCGTCTCGGCCCTGGTCGGACGCGCCTTCGAGCGGCACGAGCCCGTCCCCGGCACGAGGGTCGCGCGGGTCACGGTCGAGATCCTCGGCCCGGTGCCGGTCGCGACGCTGGACGTGCGGGTCCGCGTGTCCCGTCCGGGCAGGCGCGTCACGCTCCTCGAAGGCGAGGTCACCCATGAGGGGCGGCCCGTCGTGCGCGCGTCGGGTTGGCGGATCCTGGAGGCGCCGAAGCATCTGGAGCCCGTCGTGCACGCGCCGGTGCCGCCGCCTCGTCCCGCCGTCACGCCGCCCCTCGGGCCCTGGGACGGCATGCACGTGACCGGCTATCTCGCCGCGATGGAATGGCGTCCCGTGCACGGCTCCTTCGCCGAGCCGGGCCCGGCCGCGGTCTGGGCGCGGTCCCGGATCCCGCTCATCGCCGGTGAGGCCGACACGCCGCTCGTGCGGGCGCTGACGCTGGCCGACAGCGCGTCCGGCGTCGGCAGCCAGCTCGACCTGTCCGCCTGGCTGATCATCAACACGGACCTGACCGTCGCGCTGCACCGTGACCCGGTCGGCGCGTGGCTGCGGATGGACGCCTCCCTGGACGCGAGCCCCGGCGGCAGCGCCCTGTGCCACGCGACGCTCGCCGACACGTCCGGCGAGGTCGGCCGCGTCCTCCAGACGCTTCTGGTGGACGAGCGGACGCCCGTCCAGAGAATCTCGTCCCGCGACACGCCGCCCCACCTCCGTGTTCATGAGTGATCACTGTGGGTAACAATCTTCTTGACAGAGAGTAGCCACTCGTCAGGAGTCCATCGGGATGTCGACAAGTAAGCTCACCCTGCTCACCACGACCGCCGCACTGGCGTTCACCGCCTCCATCGGCACCGCGGCCGCCGCGAGTGCCGCGCCACCGCCGTCGCCACCGGACGCGAACAGCGCGTCGGCCGCCGATCCCGCGCAGGAAGCGGCGGACATACCGCAACCGGCCCAGGTGCCGGACGTACCGGCCGCGCAGAACGCGTCCAACGAGCAAGGGGCCGACGCACAGGCCCAGCCAGACGCACAGAACGCGCAGCACGCACAGAACGCGGACGCACAGAACGCGGAAGCGCAGCCCGAGGCCGCGCAGCAGGAGAAACCGGCCGCCAAGCCCGCCGCCCAACCCGCGGGACAGCCCGCCGGTCAGCCTGCGGGACAGCCCGCCGCCAAGCCCGCGACGAAGCCCGTCGCGAAGCCCGCCGCCAAGCCCGCCGCCAAGCCCGCCGCGAAACCCGCGAAGTCCCTGGCCAAGGACGGCACCAACCTCGCGGCGTGTCTCGACGCCGACTGCGAGGTCGAGGTCGCCGACGGCCAGGAGATCAAGATCGACCGAAAGTACGGGATCGACGCGATCGACGTCGACATCAAGGGCAACCAGGCGACCTTCACGCTCCGCAAGGGCAACTCCAGGTCGCTGACCTCGTTCAACACGGACCAGCCGAACTCGGCCTCGTCCTCGACCTACAACGGCCTGAAGCTCAGCCCGCGCAAGGCGCCGAACGGCCACATCATCCTCGACATCTCCCACGCCTGACCACGGCGCGCGAGACGGCCGGAGCCCCGCCCATCCGGGCGGGGCTCCCGTCTGACCAGGCGAGACCGCCGGAGACTGTCAGTCCCAGGTGAACGCCTCCTCGGCCACGACCTGATCGTTCGCGGTGATCCTGATGTAGCCGTTCTCCCCCTTTCCGTCCGGCGACGGCGTGAAGTCCAGGGCCCGCCACTCGCCGCCCGCCTCGACGTCGGTCTCCGAGACGACCGAGCGGCCGTACACGTAGTCGATCTTCACCTTCAGATGGCGGGCCTCGGTGCACCGCACGTCCCACACAACGGCGGCCCAGGGCCCCCAGTGGTCGGGCTCGTTGGGGTTGCCGACGATGGCCCCGTCCTCCCTGAGCTGTGCCTCGCACGCGTCGGCCTTCGGGGCGTGGGCGGCCAGGGCCGGGGCGGCCGGTCCCGCCGCCAGCGCGGCGGCGACGGTGAGGCCCGCAAGGATTTTCGCACGCATGGATGAATCCCCCTTTGACGGTGATGCCGGTGCATCACGCTGACCCCAAGCAGTCTGTGATCATGGTCCCCGGCCGGTCGATCCCGCCTGCGGGAGATCCCCCGTACGGCTGGCGCTACCGCGTCGGACGAACTCCGGTCAGTACACTGCGGCGGGCGGTGGGCGGACCCCAAAGTGGGCACTTTTCCTACAAGGCCCCTTGTCGGCGTAAGTGGAGTGAGAGGAGCGGGCCTTGGCCTACCGGCTGACGGTCATCGGAACCGGATACCTCGGCGCCACCCACGCGGCCTGCATGGCCGATCTGGGCTTCGACGTGCTGGGCCTCGACGTGGACGAGACGCGGATCGCCCGTCTCGCCGCCGGTCACCTGCCGTTCTACGAACCCGGGCTGGAGCCGGTGCTGCGCCGGGGGCTGGACAGCGGACGGCTGCGCTTCACCTCGTCGTACGCGGAGGCCGCGGAGTTCGGCGACGTCCACTTCCTGTGCGTCGGGACGCCGCAGAAGGCCGGGGAGTACGCGGCCGACATGTCCTACGTGCACGCCGCCGCCAGGTCGCTCGCGCCGCTGCTGAACCGCCCCTGTCTGATCGTCGGCAAGTCCACCGTGCCGGTCGGGGCGGCGGAGGGGCTGGCCGACATGTTCGCGCGGACGGCGCCTGCGGGCGGCGACGCCGTCCTGGCGTGGAACCCGGAGTTCCTGCGCGAGGGGTTCGCCGTCCAGGACACCCTGCGCCCGGATCGGATCGTCGCCGGGCTGCCCGCCGAGCAGGGCGCGGCCGAGCACGCCGAGAAGGTGCTGCGCGAGGTCTACCGGACGATGATCGCCGACGACATCCCGTTCGTCACCACCGACTACGCGACCGCGGAGCTGGTGAAGGTCGCGGCCAACGCCTTCCTCGCCACCAAGATCTCGTTCATCAACGCGATGGCGGAGGTGTGCGAGGCGGCGCACGCCGACGTCACGAAGCTGGCGGAGGCGCTGTCGCACGACGGCCGGATCGGCGGCCGGTTCCTCGGCCCCGGGCTCGGCTTCGGCGGCGGCTGCCTGCCGAAGGACATCCGCGCGTTCATGGCGCGGGCCGGTGAGCTGGGCGCCGACCAGGCGCTGACGTTCCTGCGCGAGGTCGACGAGATCAACATCCGGCGCCGGATCCGGACGGTGGACCTCGCCCGCGAGCTGCTCGGCGGCTCGTTCTCCGGACGGACGGTCGGCGTGCTCGGCGCCGCGTTCAAACCCGACTCCGACGACGTGCGCGACTCGCCCGCGCTGGACGTCGCGGCGTCCATCCGCGCGCAGGGCGCCAAGGTGACGGTGTACGACCCGAAGGCGATGCGCAACGCCCGACGCGCGCAGCCGAACCTGGAGTACGGGGAGTCGGCCCTCTCCGCCGCCCGAGACGCCCATGTCGTCCTGTTGCTGACCGAATGGCAGGAGTTCCGCGACATGGACCCGTCCGCGCTCGCCAAGACCGTCGCCGAACGCAACATCGTCGACGGCCGCCACGCCCTCGACCCCGACCGGTGGCGCGCCGCCGGATGGAACTACCGCGCCCTGGGCCGCCCCTGACGGGAAGCGGCGGGAGGCCCACGCTGTTGTCGTCGACATGGCTGATCCCTATGCAGACCAGGACGTCATCAGGCGGCTGCTGAACGAGTCGAAAACGTGGGCCTTCATCGGCCTAGGCGACAACCCCGACCGGGAGGTCCACACCCAGGCTCGCCTCCTCCAGGAACGCGGAAAACGGATCATCCCCGTCCATCCGGCGGCCCGCGAGGTGCTCGGCGAGAAGGGCTACGCCTCCCTGGCCGACGTGCCGGACGTCTCCGACGTCGACGTGGTGGGCGTCTACCGCCGCGCCGAGTACGCGGGGCAGGCGGTGGACGAGGCGATCGCGGCGGGCGCGAAGGCGGTGTGGCTGCCACTCCAGGTGATCGACGAGGCCGCCGCCGAACGCGCGCGGGACGCCGGGCTGGACGTCGTCATGAACCGCTGCCCCGCCGTCGAGTGGGCCCTGCGCCGCTGACGATCACCGCGCCGCCGACGAACGCCGTGCCGCTGACGGCGCTCAGAGGCCCTCTCGCAGCCGCGCGCCCTTCGCCTTGGCCTGGCTGTGGAGATCACGTTGGAACTCCTCCATGGCGCCGCGTAGATCCTCGTCGGACGCCGCCAGGATGCGGACGGCGAGCAGCCCCGCGTTGCGCGCGGCACCCACCGCGACCGTCGCGACGGGGACTCCGGCGGGCATCTGGACGATCGAGAGCAACGAGTCCATCCCGTCCAGGTACTTCAGCGGAACCGGCACGCCGATCACCGGCAGCGGCGTCACCGAGGCCAGCATGCCGGGCAGATGCGCCGCCCCGCCCGCCCCCGCGATGATCACCCGGAGGCCGCGCGCGACGGCGCCCTCCCCGTAGGCGATCATGTCGCGCGGCATCCGGTGCGCGGACACGACGTCGGCCTCGTACGGGACGCCGAACTCGGAGAGCGCGTCGGCCGCGTCCCGCATAACGGGCCAGTCGGAGTCACTGCCCATCACGACACCGACCATGGGGCCGTTCCGGGGGGCGTGGGGGGTCGTCCCCCCACCAGGGCGCGGAGGCGTCATCGCCGTTCCTCCCGTTCGCTCATCGCGGTGCCCCACCGCAGGTAGTCGGCCGCATGCCGAGCACGCTCCCGCAAGTCAGCGAGGTCGTCCCCCAGAGCCGTGACATGGCCGATCTTGCGGCCGGGCCGCGACTCCTTCCCGTACAGGTGCACCTTGACCGCCGGGTCGTGCGCCATCACGTGGAAGTAGCGGGAGTGGACGTCCGGGTCATCACCACCGAGCACGTTGGCCATGACCGTGTACCGGGCGGTGGGCTCGGTGGACCCGAGCGGCAGATCCAGCACGGCCCGCAGATGCTGCTCGAACTGCGACGTCCTGGCGCCCTCGATCGTCCAGTGGCCGGAGTTGTGCGGCCGCATCGCCAGTTCGTTGACGATCAGCCCGCGCTCGGTCTCGAACAGCTCGACCGCGAGAAGCCCGACAACATCAAGTTCGGCGGCGACGGTAAGCGCGAGGTGCTGCGCCTCCACCGCGGTGTCCTTCGACAACCCGGGCGCGGGCGAGATCACCTCCGTGCAGATGCCGCCCTCCTGAACGGTCTCCACGATCGGATACGCGGCGCCCTGCCCATACGGGGAGCGCGCGACAAGCGCGGCCAGCTCCCGCGTGAACCCCACATGCTCCTCGACCATCAGGTCGACGTCCCCGGCCAGCAGCTCGTGCACCAGCTCCACGGCCGCGCGGTCAAGAGCGTCCAGGACCCAGACGCCCTTACCGTCGTAGCCGCCGCGAGCCGCCTTGAGTACCAGCGGGAACCCGTGCTTGCTGGCGAAGGTCTCCAGCATCGCCAGCGGCGCCGACCGGTGCAGATGCACGTAGTCGGGGCATGGGACGCCCATGGCGGTCAGTCGTTCGCGCATCACGAGCTTGTCCTGCGCGTGCGCCAGCGCGGCGGCGCCGGGACGGCACGGCACGCCCGACGACTCCAGCTTCCGGATGTTCGGCCCCGGGACGTGCTCGTGGTCGAACGTCACCACGTCACAGCCCTCGGCGAACGCCACGAGATCGTCAAGGGACCGGTCGTCGCCGACCCGGACGTCGGACACGACCTTCGCCGCCGAGTCGTCCGGCGACCCGGCGAGCACGCGCAGCGACACGCCGAGCCCGATCGCGGCCTGCTGGGTCATCCGGGCAAGCTGCCCCCCACCCGCCATCCCGACCACGGGCACCCCTGATTTCGTCACGTCAAAAGGCTATCGGCAGGGTGGGGCGAACGGAGCGGGGGTGTGGTGCGTCGAACCTGTGTGTGGGGGTCTCGGATATGGGCATGGAACGCTCGGACAACGTGAAACGTTCATGTTCCGACGTCTCAGGGGCCACGTGCGTCTATTCTCGTAATGCCCCCGCAACAACCGCCGCGCGTCGGCCGTGGCGCACAGACGAAGTCCGGAAGGACGGTTCCCCTTCGTGAGCCTGGTCGCCAATATTCGACGTCAGTTCGCGCATCTCGTGCGTGAGCTCGCCAAGTTCGGCAGCGTGGGCGCGATCGCGTTCGTCATCACCGTCGCGATCGGTAACGGCCTGAACACGGGGCTGGGCGTGGGGCCGCTGACGTCCAACGGCGTCGCGACGGTGATCGCCACGACGTTCTCGTACCTGGCCAACCGCTACTGGACGTTCCGGCACCGCGACCGCACCGGCCTCGGCCGCGAGTACGTCCTGTTCTTCGCGCTGAACGGCGTCGGGCTCGTGATCACGGAGCTGTTCATCGGGTTCTCGCACTACGTCCTCGGGCTGTCCGGCGCGTTCTTCTACAACGCCGCGCTGGTCGTCGGGACGGGCGTCGCGACGCTGTTCCGCTTCTGGTCGTACAAGAAGTGGGTGTTCCTCCCGGCGTCGGCGCCGCCGGTCGTGCCCGCGTCCGGGCTTCCCGAGCCCGCCGAGGCCGAGGCCGAGGGGCCGGGCGCGCACCGCGCGGTCGTCCCGGAGACGCCGTCGCAGCGGCTCGGGCATCCGCTCGACGCGCGCGCCGCCGAGGACTACGCGGAGATCTGAGCGGGGTTCAGGCGGGGCCCAGCACGACGCGCTCGGCCGCGAGCCGGGCCTCGGCGGGCGGCCGGAGGAAGATCCCGAAGACGGCCGGGCGTGAGTGCAGCAGCTCCAGGCGGCCGCCGTCCACGACGGCCAGGGACCGGGCCAGGTACAGGCCGAGGCCGGTGCCGCGGCCGCCGCTGACGCTCCGCTCGAAGATGCGGGGCTCCAGTTCCGGCGGGATGCCGGTGCCCTCGTCGCCGATCTCGACGACGACGGAGCTGGCGCCGGGCTTGGTGTGGATGGTCACGGTGCCCGCGCCGTGCATGAGTGAGTTGTCCAGGAGCGTCGCGACGATCTGGGAGAGGCCCTCCGGGTTGGTCATCCCGACGAGGCCCTGCTCCCCGATGATCCGGACGTCGCGGCCGTCCCGCCGGAAGATGGGCCGCCACTCCTCCACCTGCTGCTCGATGATCTCGTCGATGGGCGAGGCGATCGCGCCGCCGGTGCGGTCGTGCCGGGCGCGGGCCAGTAGCTGCTCGACGACCGCGACGAGACGTTCGGCCTGCGTGACGGCGGCGGCGCCCTCCTCCCGGACGACGTCCGGGTAGTCGGCGGCCTCGATCATCTCCTCCAGCCGCATGGACAGCGCGGTCAGCGGCGTGCGGAGCTGGTGGCTGGCGTCGGAGGCGAACTCGCGGCCCGCGGCGACCAGGTCGGCGATGCGGACGGCGCTACAGTCCAGCACCTCGGCGACCCGGTCGACCTCGGGCACGCCGTAGCGGCGGCGGCGCGGTCGCGCGTTGCCGCTGCCGAGCCGGTCGGCGGTCTCGGCGAGGTCGACCAGCGGCAGCGTCAGCTTGCGCGCCTGCACCATCGCGAGCGCGACGGTGAGGGCGACGCCGAGCAGCGCGAGGCTGCCGATGAACAGCATCAGCCGCAGCGCGTCGTCGCGGACCTCGGCCTTCGGCCGCGACACCCGCACGCGGATCGCGCCGTGGGTGCGGGTGGCGGACAGGACGTCCCCGCGCCGCGGCGGACCCGCGGTGAGCGTGCGGCCGTCGGGCAGGCCGACGGAGATGTGCCGGCCGGGGTACTCCCGCGCGATCAGCGCGCCGGTGACCGGCCGCCTGGTCTCCAGGCTGAAGCCGACACCGCCCGCGATGGAGGACGCCTCACGGTCCAGCGACCGACCGGCCTCCTCGTAGACGAGCTTGTGCGCGGCGTAGGCGAGGGGTATTCCGAGCGACAGGATCGCGACCACCGCCACCGCGAGCGTCGACAGGAGGAGTCGGCGCCTCATCAGGGCTCCTTCGAGGGTGGGGCCACGAAAACGGCGGTACGTCGCCCCTGGGGGTCTCTCGGGAAGACCCCCGGGCGTACCGCGCGTCCGTGGCGGCCGGTGTTAGTCGCCGCGCTCGAACCGGAAGCCGACGCCCCGCACCGTCGTGATGTAGCGGGGGCTGCCGGCGTCGTCGCCGAGCTTGCGGCGCAGCCAGGAAATGTGCATGTCGAGCGTCTTCGTGGAACCCCACCAGTTGGTGTCCCACACCTCCCGCATGATCTGTTCGCGGGTGACGACCTTGCCCGCGTCGCGCACGAGGACGCGCAGCAGGTCGAACTCCTTGGTCGTGAGCTGGAGTTCCTGGTCGCCCATCCAGGCGCGGCGCGACTCGGCGTCGATCCGCACCCCCTGGACGATGGGCGTCTCGGTGCTGCCCCGGCGCAGCAGCGCCCGCACGCGGGCGAGCAGTTCGGCGAGCCGGAACGGCTTGGTCACGTAGTCGTCGGCGCCCGCGTCCAGACCGACGACGGTGTCGACCTCGTCGGCACGGGCGGTCAGGATCAGGATGGGCACGCCGTGCCCCTCGGCCCGCACCCTGCGGGCCACCTCAAGGCCGTCCAATTCGGGAAGGCCGAGATCAAGGACGATCAGGTCCACACCACCGCCGAGCGCCCGTTCCAGGGCCTGCGGGCCGTCCGGGCTGACTTCGACGGTGTACCCCTCGCGACGCAGCGCGCGGGCGAGAGGCTCGGAGATGGACGTGTCGTCCTCGGCGAGCAGTACTGAGGTCATGGGTCGATCGTATGACCATTCTTGAACATTGCCCGGCCCCCGCCGCGCTCTTGACCTGCGGTTTGCCACTCATAGTACATCCTCGAATACCGCTTTTCCGGTTAAATCGGGACGGCTCGTGTCATCCCGCCTGGGGGTCGTGGGGTCGTGCCGTCCGAGGTCAGGCGAGGATCGCCACCGAGCACCCCGGAAGTTCAATGCTGATTGATGATGAATCGCCGAATATTACCTCTTTGATGCCGATTGCCGTATTTGATGTGAGTATCAGGCGCGACGGAGAGGCGCCCGGGGCCCGCACGGGGAGCGTGACGGCGGCCTCGCCGAGATTCGCGGCGACGCACACCGCGCCGCGCCGCATCGTCAGCCAGCGGGCCGGGCTCTCGCCCACCTCGACGGCCGTCGCGGTCAGGCTCGGATCGTTCAGTTCGGGTCTCGACCGGCGCAGCGCGATCAGGGACCGGTGCCATTCGAGCAGGTCGCGATGGTGCGGCAGGTCGGGTTCCGTCCAGTCGAGGACGGAGCGCCGGAAGGTTTCCACAGCCTGTGGATCGGGGACGGCGTCCGTCCACCCGTTCCGCGCGAACTCGCGGCGGCGTCCCTCGGAGACCGCGCGCGCCAGGTCGGGGTCCTGGTGGTCGGTGAAGTAGCACCACGGGGTGGACGCGCCCCACTCCTCGCCCATGAACAGCATGGGCGTGAACGGCGCGAGCAGGAGCAGCGCCGCACCGACCCTGAGCATCGACGGCGCGATTCCCGACGCTTTCAGGACGGCGCCGATCCGGTCGCCCGACGCCCGGTTCCCCACCTGGTCGTGGTTCTGGAGGAAGCCGAGGAACCGGTGCGCGGGCGTCCGCCGGACGTCGACCGGACGCCCGTGGTGCCGCCCCCGATACTTCGACATCGTGCCGTCGTGGACGAAGACGTTCGTCAGCGCCTTCTTGAGCGTCTCCAAGGAACCGAAGTCGCAGTAGTAGCCCTGCCGTTCGCCGGTGAGCGCGGCGTGGAGGGCGTGGTGGAAGTCGTCGCTCCACTGCGCGTCCAACCCGTAGCCGCCCGCTTCTCTGGACGTCACCAGCCGTGGGTCGTTCAGGTCGGATTCGGCGATGAGGAACAGTTCCCTACCGAGGTGCGCCGAAAGGCCCGCCACGGCGCGTGCCAGCTCTTCCAGGATATGGACGGCCCCGTGGTCGGTGATGGCGTGGACGGCGTCAAGGCGGAGCCCATCGACGTGGTAGTCGCGCAGCCACATCAGCGCGTTGTCCACGACGAACGCGCGGACCTCGTCCGACCCCTCCTGGTCGAAGTTCACCGTGTCGCCCCAGGGCGTGGCGTAGGCGCTGGTGAAGTACGGGCCATAGCTGCCTAGGCGGTTACCGTCCGGGCCCAGGTGGTTGTAGACGACGTCCAGGACGACGGCGAGGCCCCGCGCATGGGCGGCGTCCACGAAACGCTTCAACCCGTCAGGACCTCCATACGGTTCGTACGGCGCCCACAGGTGCACACCGTCGTAACCCCAGCCACGGCTGCCGGGAAAGGCGGCGACGGGCAGCAGCTCCACGGCGTCCACCCCGAGTGCCGCCAGATGGTCGAGACGCTCCACCGCCGCGTCGAACGTGCCCTCCGGGGTGAACGTGCCCACGTGCAGCTCGTACAGGACGCTTCCGGGGAGGGGACGTCCATGCCAGTGCTGATCCGTCCAGGCGAACCGTTCGTGGTCGTAGACGCGACTCAGCGCGTGCACGCCGTTTGGTTGCCACGGGGAGCGCGGGTCGGGGAGCACCTCCTCCGCGCCGTCCAAGGAGAAGCCGTAGTCGGTGCCGTGTGCCGCTTCTGACACCTCGGCCCGCCACCAGCCGGAGCCCGCCGCCTCCATGGAATGGCGCCGGGCGCCCCTGAGCACGACGTCGACGCGCTCGGCGAGCGGCGCCCACACCTCGAACCGGGTGGTCACCGATCGATCTCCCTGGGGACGAGCAGCGCGACGGGAAGGTGCTCGAAGAGGCGGGCGGCGTCCAGGATCGGGCCCATGTGGGTGCAGCTCGTCAGGATGTCCCGCCAGCCCTGGCGGCGGACGTCGACCCGCGTCCCCCTCCAGCCGCCACGGCGTTCCAGGCCCACGGGCAGCCGCGTGGCGAGCGCGACGGCGTCCCCGCGGGCGAAGCCGACGACGTGCTCGGCGGCGGTCCCGTGCGCGGCGATCGGCTCGTACCCGGCCTTCGGGCCGAACCATTCGGGGTGGGCTCGACGCAGCCGCAGCGTCCGCGCCGTCACGAGCAGCTTCTCGTCGTCCACCTCCTTCGGCTGCCGCCCCGTGTCGAGCCGGAACAGGTGCTCGCGGCGCCGCCCGTAGTCGACCGGCCGCCGGTTGTCGGGATCGACCAGCGCCAGCCCGGTCAGCTCGCAGCCCTGGTAGACGTCGGGAACACCGGGCATGGCCAGCTGGACGATCTTCTGCCCGAGCGTGTTCACCCGCGCGTAGGACGTCAGCTTCGCGACGAACGAGGTCATGTCGGTGACCAGGTCGGGATCGCCGAGGACCCCGCGCGCGTACGCCAACACCGCCTCCTCGTAGGCGGGGTCCTGATCGAGCCACGACGTGCGGGTCTTGGCTTCGCGCATCGCCTTGGTGAGGAACTCTTCCAAGCGCCCTGACGTCAGCGGCCAAGCACCGACGAGGGTCTGCCAGAGGAGGTACTCAAGGTCTGGCTCAAGCGGCGATGGGTCCGGACCCCAGTTCCGCCAGCGATCCACTGCCTCCGCCCACTCACCGGGAAGCTCCGACAGCACGGACAGCCATGCCCGGACGTCCTCCTCCCGTTTCGTGTCGTGCGTGGACAGCGTCGTCATCGTGGACGGCCAGTCGCGGGCCAGCCGCGCGCAGTGCGCATGGAACTCGTCGGTGCCGACGGAGAACCGGCCCGGGGAGCCGCCGACCTCGTTCAGGGCGGCCATGCGGTTCCACCGGTAGAACGCCGTGTCCTCGACGCCCTTGGCGGCCAGCGGCGCCGACGTCTGCTGGAAACGCACGATGAACTCGGCGTCGGTGCGCTCACCGCGTCCGAGGGCCAGGTCGACGACCGTGTCCAGGTCGGCGTGCAGGTCGTCCGAGAGGTGCGCGCGGGCGCGGCGGGCGGCCTCGTCCAGGACGTCCACGGCCTGCTGGGGCGCGTCCTCCCCCGGCACCACGTACGCGCGGTAGACGGGCATGGCGACGAGCAACTCGACCAGCGCCCGTTCCAGACCGGGACGCCGCCCGCCCACCGCCCGCTCCAAGACCCGCAGCAGCCGTTCGATTTCCGGTCCGAGGCAGTGCGCGGCGGCGTACCGGCGAGACTCCCGCTCGACCTCGGCGAAGTCACGCGGGCCGCCCGTCAATGCCACGTAGTAGTCGGTCAGCGGCTTCTCCCCCGCCGGATCGACGAACAGCCCACCGATCATGGGGAGGGAGTCGTAACCGGTGGTGCCCGCGCACGGCCAGTCGGGCGGCAGCCGCTCCGCGCCCTCGGTGATCTTCTCGACGACCAGCCAGGCGTCCGGGGCCGCCTCCGCCAGCCGCCGCAGGTAGCCGCGCGGGTCGGCGAGACCGTCCACGTGGTCGACGCGCAGGCCGTCCACCAGGCCCTCCTCGACCAGGCCGAGCAGCAGCGCGTGGGTGCGCTCGAACACCTCCGGGTCTTCCTGGCGCAGGCCGATCAGGCCGTCGATGTCGAAGAACCGGCGGTAGTTCGGCGGGCCCCCGCCGGGCAGGACGACCCGTCCGCCGCCCGCGTCCCAGTCGATGTCGAACCACTTCGCGAACGGCGACGCGGGACCGTCGGCGAGGACGGCCGCCAACGGCAGGTTCAGCTCGTGCGGCACCGGGATCGCCATGTGGTTCGGGACGACGTCCACCAGCACCTTCAGCCCGTGCGCCCGGAACCGGGCGGACATGGCGCCGAACGCCTCGGAGCCGCCGAGCTCGTCCGCGAGCCGGGAGTGGTCGATCACGTCGTAGCCGTGCGCCGACCCGGGGGCCGCCCGCAGGATCGGCGACAGGTAGACGTGGGACACGCCGAGAGACGCCAGGTAGGGGGCGAGCGCCGCGGCCTCGGCGAACCCGAAGCGCTCGCCGGGGGTGCCGCGCAGTTGGAGCCGGTAGGTGCCGGACGGCGGGACGGCGACCACGTCCCGCTCCGGGATTCCTCTGTTGACTTCGGCCAGGGCCTCTTCGGCCAGATGGTCCTCGGACACGATCTCCTCACCAGGGGGTTCGTCGCCGGGGAGCGGATCCTCGGGAGCGGGCTCGGCGGCGCACATAGCGAGGAAAGGCTTTCCCCGTGAGGGGTGGATCACACCGGCGGGGGCCCGCTGGCCAGATCGGATGAGGCTGGGCTACCTTAGGGGAGCCTAACCTTAATGAGGGTTCCCTAAGCCGCAGGAAAGGTCCGCAGCCCGCCATGTACGTCTGCGTCTGCAACGCCGTCACGGAGGACGACGTGAACGGCTGTATGGCGAGCGGTTGCCGGACCGCCAAGGAAGTCAAGGCCGCCTGCGGTTTCAAGCCCGCGTGCGGCACCTGCACCAGGCGCATCCACTCGATGGTCAGCCAGTACCGCACCGCCAGCGAACTCGCCGACGCCCTCACCGGCGGACCGGCCGCGCTGACGGCCGTCCCCGAACCGATCGGGCCGGTCGAGCCGAACGAGCCGATCGCACCGGTCAACGCCAAGACCGAGCAGGTCAACGCCAAGACCGCGCAGGTCAACGTCGAGACCGAGGAGGGGGACGCCCGGCCGACCGCCGCCTGAGCCTTCCGACCCGCACGGCCCCGCCCCACCTGGGCGGACAGGCGCTGTGCGGGTGTCAGTGCTGTGCCGGAATCCCCCGGCGTGGAAGCATGGGGGCCATGGAAGGCGACAAGGACATCATCGCGCTGCTGAACGACCAGCTCACCGCGGAACTCACGGCGATCAACCAGTACTTCCTGCACTCCAAGATGCAGGCCAACTGGGGCTTCACCCGCATCGCCGAGCACACCCGCGACGAGTCGTTCGACGAGATGAAGCACGCGGAGCGGCTGACCGACCGGATCCTGTTCCTGGAGGGCCTGCCGAACTACCAGAAGCTCGGCACGCTGCGGATCGGGCAGAACATCGTCGAGCAACTGGAGGCCGACCTCGCCGTCGAGCTGGAGGCCGTGGCCCGGCTGCGTCCCGGCATCGGCCTGATGCGCTCGCGCGGCGACGTCACGTCCGCCCGCATCTTCGAGGACATCCTCGCCGACGAGGAGGAGCACATCGACTACCTGGAGACCGAGCTGAGCCTCGTCCAGTCCCTCGGCGAGCAGAACTACCTCCAGCGCCTCACCGACGCCCCCGGCGAAGACGCGATCAAACCCGTCTGACCGACGCGCCGGTCAGGGCCGGACCACCCCCGCCCTGACCGGTACGAGCCCGGCGTGAGGGCGTCGGCGCGTCCCGTCGAAGCGTCCGTGCGTCCCGTCGAAGCGTCCGCCCCGTAACCTGCACCTGCCAGGTGTACACATGACAGGGATCTGGCTACGCCCCACGCCGCCGCGCAGTCTTCTCTCGAACACCACGTCGAGAGAAGGCACCAATGGAGACCGTCGACGGCACCCGTGAGCCGGTGGGGACATCGGACCGGCTCGGCGTCCGGGGCTGGCTCGTCCTGATCACGCTGTGCAGCGCGCAGGCCCTCGTCGGCCTCGACTTCTCGATCGTCACGGTCGCGCTGCCCGAGATCGGACGGGACCTGCACTTCACCACCACCAGCGACCTGCAATGGGTCATGACGGCCTGCGTCCTGCCGACCGCCAGCCTGCTGCTGCTGTTCGGCCGCGTCGCGGACCTGGTCGGCCGCCGCCGCCTGTTCGTCGCGGGGCTCGCCGTGCTCACCGCGTTCTGCCTCGTCGCGGGGCTCGCCACCGAGCCGTGGACGCTGGTGGCCGCCCGCGCCGGCCAGGGCCTCGGCGCCGCGATGGTCGGGCCGACCGCGCTGACGCTGCTGACCTCGTCGTTCCCCGAGGGGCCGCGGCGCACGCGGGCGCTCGGCGTGAACGGGGCGCTGCTGTCGCTGGGCTTCGTGGTCGGCACGATCGGCGGCGGGCTGATCACCAACGGGCTCAACTGGCGCTGGACCATGCTGATCCTGTTCGTCATCGGCACGATCTCGCTGGTCGGCGCCGTGACGCTGCTGCCGAGGAGCGACGACCGGGGCGCGTCCCGGCTGGACGTCCCCGGCGCGGCACTGATCACCGCGGGCCTGCTGGCGCTGGTGTACGGCTTCTCGACCGGCGGCGCCAACGGATGGACCAGCGCCCGGACGCTCGCGTCGCTCGGCGGCGGGGCCGTCCTCGTCGCGGCCTTCCTGCTCGTGGAGGGCAGGCGGCGGGAGCCGCTGATCGCGCCGGCCATGCTGAACCGCCGCACCATCAAGTGGGCGGGGCTGATCGGGTTCATCACCTTCGGGATGTGCGGCGGCACCACGGTGCTGCTGAGCCTGTACATGCAGGACGTCCTGGACTGCTCGCCGCTCACCACGGGCTTCGGGTTCATCACCGAGGGCGTGGCGGCGATCGTCGCGGGCACCGTAGCGTCCCGGCTGATCGGACGGATCGGCACCGGCCGGGCCCTCGTCGCCGGGCTCACCGTCCAGGCCGCGAGCACGGCGGGGATGGTCCTGCTCCCCACCGGGGGGAACCTGGCGTTGCTGCTGCTGACGTCCGGCGGGCTCGGCTTCGGGCACGTGGTGTCGGTCGTCTCGTTCATCACCACGATGACCTCGGGTCTGCGCGGCGAGGAGCAGGGCGCCGCGGGCGGCCTGGCGCAGACGGCGCAGTTCCTCGGCACCACCGTGGGCGTCGCCGCGCTCGCCGCCGTCGTGTCCACCCGCACCACCGGCACGGCCGCGTCGGACGTGCTGACCGGCCTCCACGACGGCCTGCTGACCGCGGCGCTGATCACCCTCGTGGGCGCGGGCACGGCCCTCATTCTGCTGCGGGCGACGCGGGCGAGGACGCGCTAGGCGGTGTCGGGCGGACGGGCCTGGCGGCGGCGCAGCACGTACGGCTGGACGATGCCGAGGCCGCGGACCGGGCGCCGGACGATCTGGGTGATCTCGTACGCGGCGTCCGGCTCCAACGCCGCCGCCAGTTCCCCGTCGATCACGACGGCGCCGGGCCGGGCCAGCGACGTCAGCCGGGCCGCGAGGTTCACCGTCGTGCCGAACAGGTCGCCCATCAGCGGCACCACCGGCCCGTGCGCGACGCCGACCCGCACGTCGGGCACCTCAGTCTCGTCCTGGATGGCGGCCGCGATGGTCAACGCGATCTCCGCGCCGATCTCCGGCTGCTCCGCGCTGAACAGCACCTCGTCGCCGAGCGTCTTCACCAGGCGGCCGCCGCAGGTGGCGATGATGTCGGCGGCGGTCTCCTCGAACCACTCCACGATCCGGGCCAGCTCGATCTCCTCAAGCTCCCGGCTGACCTGCGTGAACGACACCATGTCCGCGAACCCGACCGTGGTGTGGCCCGCCGGGTCGCCGCCCTCGCCCGTCGCGGCGGCGGCCAGCGCCCGCGTCCCGGCCGCGGCGAGCTGCCGCCGCCAGGCGTGCACGACCAGCGGCTCGAACTCGCCGATGTGCTTCTCGGCGACGTCCACGATCGTCTGGACGGCCTCGGCGGGCGGCGTGTCGTGCGGATCCTGGGTGAGCATGCTGCGCAGCAGGCTGACCTGCCACTCCGCGAGCCTTGTCATGGTCTGGCCGAACGCGCGGACCAGGCGGATCACGCCCTCCTCGTCCAGGACGCCGTCGTCCATCAGGCGGCGGATCCGGTCCAGGGCGGCGATGTCGCCCTCGGTGTAGGCGACGGTCTCGTCCGGCATCGACGGGTAGCCGAACGCGCGCCACACCCGGCCGGAGAACTCCCGCGAGACCCCCGCCAGGCGGACGGCGTCGACGCGGTTGTACCGCAGCTCGCCCCCGAGCAGCAGCTCCTCGATCTCCTTCGGATCCGGCATTCCGGCCGCCATTGTCCGCCCCTCAGTCCCTCATCGGACGTGGATGACGTCGCCCGCGCTGATCGCGATGTCCCCGCCGGGGCCGGAGACGACCAGGCGTCCGGTGTCGTCCACGTCCCGCGCGGTCCCCTCCACGCGTTCGTCGCCGGGCAACTCCACCCTGACCCGTCGTCCGAGCGTGGCGCACAGCTCCTTGTAGGCGGGGCGCAGCCCGCTGCTCTGCGGGTCGCCGTCCAGCGCCGTCCACTCCCGGTACCAGGTCTCGAACCCGCGCAGGATCGCGCGCAGCAGCGGCGCCCGGTCGGTCAGCGGAGCGCCCTCGATCGCCAGGGACGTCGCGGTCGCCACGGGCAGCTCCTCCTCCCGCAGGCCGACGTTCAGGCCGACACCGACGACGAGGCCGCCGTCGACCTTCTCCACCAGTATCCCGGCGAGCTTGCGGTCGCCGACCAGCAGGTCGTTCGGCCATTTCAGCCGGACGTCCACGGCCACGTCGCCGCTGTCGCGCAGGAAGCCCTCGCCCGCCTGCGACCACGCCGTCATCCGGCGGATGGCCGTCGCGACGGCGACACCGGTCAGCAGGGACGCCCAGCCGAGCATCGGCACCGGCACGGGCGGGCGCAGCAACATCGAGAACATCAGCCCCGACCGCGGCGGCGCCTCCCACGGCCGGCCGAGCCGCCCGCGTCCCGCGGTCTGCGACTCGGTGACGAGCACGGCGCCCTCCGGCGCCCCGTCCGCGGCGCGCGCCGCGAGGTCGGCGTTGGTGGACCCGGTCTCGGCCACGACCCGCACCTCCCGCCACAGCCCGCCGTCCCCGACCAGCGCACGCTCCAGCGCCTTCTCGCGCAGCGGGGGCCTCTCAAGATCGCCATAAGGTGAGTCGCTCACCACACCATCCAACCTCATGGACGCCATCGCCCTCCCTCGGCGACCGTCGCAACAAGCACGACGTCGCAACAAGCACGATGGCAGCCCCGGGCCGCCGGGGCGGGAAAACGCGATGAGTACATTGCTCCAATGGATGGTGTGACGCTGCGCCGCGACGGACATGTCGCCGAGATCGTGCTGGACCGGCCGGAGGCCCTCAACGCCCTGTCGACGGCGATGGCGCGGCGACTCGCGGCGGTCTGCGCGGAGGTCGCGGCGGACACGTCCGTCCGCTCGGTGGTGCTGAGCGCGGCCGGGGAGAAGGCGTTCTGCGTCGGCGCCGACCTCAAGGAGCGCAACGCGATGACGGACGCGGAGATCCTCGCGCAGCGTCCCATTTTCCGGGCGGCGTTCGGCGGCGTCCTGAACCTGCCGCAGCCGGTGATCGCGGCCGTGCACGGCTTCGCGCTCGGCGGCGGCTGCGAGTTCGCCCTGTCCACGGACCTGATCGTCGCGGACGAGACGGCCGTGTTCGGCCTCCCCGAGGTGAGCGTCGGCCTCGTCCCCGGCGGCGGCGGAACCCAGCTCGCCCTCCGCCGCCTCGGCCCCGGCCGGGCCGCCGACCTCGTCCTCACCGGCCGTCGTCTGGGCGTCGACGAGGCCGTGGAGTACGGCCTCGTCGACCGCAGGGTGGCCGCCGGAACGGCCCGCGAGGAGGCCCTGAAGATCGCGGCCACCATCGCGGGCAACTCCCCCATCGCCGTCCGCGCCGCGAAACGCGCCCTGCGCCTCGGCGGCGGCGTCAGCCTGGAGGCGGGCCTCGACCTGGAGGAGAACGCCTGGCGCGCCGTGGCGTTCTCCGCCGACCGCCGCGAGGGCATCGCCGCCTTCAACGAGAAACGCCGCCCCAACTGGAGCGACTAGGGCGTCCGCATCGCGGACACCAGCGCGGTCACCCCTGCGAGCACCGCTTCGACATCGGCCTCTGACGTCCATTCCCATGAGCCCGACCGGCCGTTGGTGACCCTGTCTGGGCTCACCGAGAAATTGGTGATGCCGTACTGCACGGCGACCTGCCGAACCGGCTCGGTCATCAACCGCCGGCCCAACCCCGCGTCACCAACGAAGGACAGATTTCCGGCTGAGTCGATATTGATGTTCACCTGCGACCCGGGGCCGTCCAGGAAGAGCACATGGAACCAGGTGACCCGCTCATAGCGCTCGACCTCGAAGCACCAGCCGTACGATTCCCCGGCTATCACTCCGATGGGCCGACCGGAGAGCCCGTTTCCCGCCACGTCGGGATCAGGACCGCCTATCGTCCAGCCGCGACGCCGCGCCAGGGGGACGAGGGGGTCCCGTCTCCACCGGCGCCGGGGCGGCACCTCGTAGACCAGCCAGAGCGCCAGGGAGATGAGCGAAACAGGCAACGCGACCGCGAAGACGACTACCGTGGCCTCGTGCTCCAAGCGCGCGTCGTCCTTGCTTTTCTCCACCATTTCGTCGTAGCTGTACCGCTCAAGGACCCCACTGTCGGGTTCACTGACGAGGAGACATTCGTCCCCCGGGCTCATCAGGTCTCCGTCGCATTTCGCCACACCGTAGTCCGGGGAATCCTCCGGGTCTCCCATGAACGGCAGTGTCAGGCCGCTCCCGAATGCCGCTATCAGGGATATCAGCATGACGATGAGGAGAATGAGCCGCAACTGACGACGGCGTAAGGGGCCAGCGGGAACCATCATCGGTGTTCTCCCTCGCGACGCACTGACGGCAGCGTAGAGAGGGCCGCGAGGGAGGGGTCCCGATGTCCTAGCCGAGGTCGTCGGAGCGTCCGGCCTCCAAGCGTGACCACTGGGAGGTCGGACGCCCGTCGGTGCTGAAGAACCCGGCACCGTCCGACCCGTCCCGGGGCCAGCCCTCGGGCGAGTCCTCCCAGGTCTCGTGGCGTCCGTAGACGGTCATGTCCATCAGCCCGTAGCTGACGTCCATCGCCTCGACGCCACGGCCGCTCGTCCAGTACGTCTCGAACACGCGGTCGCCGTCCCGCAGGTAGCACACCAGGTGGAACATGCCGGGCGTCCGCCCCTCCAGCAGCGTCTCGGCGGAGTCCCGGGCGGAGTACCAGGGCACATCCCAGCCCATGAAGTCGCGGTACCGGACGGTCTCCTCATACGGCCCCTGGCAGAGCGTCGCGTAGGTGATGTCTGCGGCGTTCAAGTAGGACAGCTCACGAACCTGGCTGTTGAAGAACGTGCAACCGTTGCACTGCTCCGCGGCCGGACGACCGGCGGACCACATCATGTAGTAGGCGACCAGCTGCCTACGACCCTCGAAGGCGTCCAGCAACGTGGTCGGCCCGTCCGCCCCGACCAACAGCGCCTTGGCATCGACCTCCACCATCGGCAGCCGCCGCCGCGCGGCCGCGATCGCGTCACCCTCATGCGTATGTGCCTTCTCCCGCACCCGCAACTCGTCCACCTTCGCCTGCCAGGTGGCCCGGTCGACGACGTCCGGCATCGGCATGTCGGTTCCCATGGATCTTCCTTCCTCCCGGTGACTGTCACCCCACCGACGAAGAAGCCCTACCCGGGATCGACATCACCAGAGAAAAAACTCAAAGCTCCCGAAGACGCCCCGCCAGATACCGACGCTCAGCCTCCGTAGGCGCCAACTCCAACGCCTCCTCATACGACGCCCGAGCCTCAGCGGAACGCCCGTCCCGCCGCAGCAGATCAGCACGAGTAGCGGGCAACAGGTGATACCCCTCAAGCCGCCCAGACGCCGCCAGCTCCTCAACGATCGCCAACCCGGCCGGAACACCCTCCACCATCGCAACCGCCACGGCCCGATTGAGCTCCACAACCGGCGACGGCGCCAACCGCCCCAGCTCGTCATACAGCGCAGCAATCTGCGACCAGTCGGTACTAGCCGCATCAGGCGCGGTCGCATGACAGGCAGCAATGGCGGCCTGCACCTGATACGGCCCGCCAGGCCCCACCGTCCGGTCGAGGATGGCCATCCCCTCGGCGATCAGCTCACCGTCCCACCGCGACCGATCCTGGTTCTCCAGTGTGACGAGCACGCCACCCTCCACCCGGGTCTCGCGCCGAGCCTCATGCAGCAACATCAACGCCAACAACCCACGCGGCTCCGCCTCGTCCGGCATCAGCCGAACCAACACCCGCCCCAACCGAATGCCCTCAGCCGCCAACCCCCGAGGCCCGTCCTCGTCATAGCCCTGGTTGAAGACCAGGTAGAGCACCGCAAGAACACCCGCCAGCCGCTGGGGAAGCGACTCCACCGGCGGCACCCGATACGGGATGCCCGCCTCCCGAATCTTGCGCTTAGCCCGAACCAGCCGCTGCGCCATCGCAGGCTCGGCCACCAGAAACGCCCGCGCGATCTCTTCGGTGCTCAACCCCGCCAACGTCCGCAATGTAAGCGCCACCCGAGCCGGAAACGGCAACGCCGGATGACAACACGTAAAGATCAGCCGCAACCGCTCGTCCGGAATATCCCCCACCGGGTCTTCCTCCGGCTCACGCGCAAGCACCGCGAGCTGGCGCAACTTGGCCGCGCCCGCCGCGTCCCGCCGCAGCCGATCAATCGCCCGATTACGAGCCGCGGTAGTCAACCAGGCCCCCGGCCGCCGCGGCACCCCATCACGCCCCCAACTAGCCAACGCGACGGCGAACGCCTCCTGCGCACAGTCCTCGGCAAGATCCCAGTCGCCGGTCATGCCGATCAGAGTCGCGACGACCTGACCCCACTCGTCCCGATAAGCCGCCTCAACCGCCGCCCGCGCACCCTCCCCGGCGCTCATTCCCACACAGGACGGATCTCCACGCCGCCCCAACGCGCATAGGGATGCCCGGCAGCGATCTCAATGGCCTCATCAAGATCCGCGCACTCAATGATCACGAACCCACCGACGAAGTCCTTGGTCTCGGCGAACGGCCCGTCCGACACCAACGTCTCCCCGTCCCGAACCCGAACGCTGGTCGCATCAACAACCGGCCGCAACCGCATCCCCAGCACCTCGGCCCCCCGCCGCTCCAGATCGTCCACCCAGGCCCGATGCACCGGATCGTCCGCCAACTCCTCATTACTAGGCGAGACACCCTCATCGTCACAGATCAACAACACATACCTCATCCCCCAATACTGCCCGCCCCGACCACAAGCCACCTCCGGCACCCAGGTAGTTACCGCCCATCCCCCAGCCGGTGATCAGCCCATTGCCGGGCGGCATCGGCGTGCTCTTTCGTCCACTCCGCGTTGTTGGTGACCAGGTTGAGCTTCCACTTGTCCGCGAAGACTCGGCTGAACAGATCGATGGCCGCCTGGCCAGTGCTCGTCCACGCAGGAAACCGGGAGAGCCACCCTTCAGCCTCAGCAGGTGTATGCCCGGCCTTCAGCAGCCAGGGAACAAGCAACGCCAACTCCAGGAACGCTGCCCCGCGGCCAGCGAACGCCCAGTCCACCAAGTAAACCGATCCGTCCGCACCCAGCAGGACGTTGGCAGGGTTCAGATCCGCGTGCAGCAACGTGTCGCCAGCGAGCACCGTGACATCGGCCATCGCCTCCCAGCGACGCTCGACGCGCTTGCGTGCCAGCACCGACGGGACCGGATGAGTCCGGAGGCCGTCGATGACCTTGGCCAAGACGTCCAGGTCCGCCGAACCCGGCGCGTAGTCGGCGTGGCGAGCCCGGACGTGCTCGAAGGCCAGGACGAACCACCCCCCGACCTCCACCGTCCAGCGAAGGCGGGGGGCGTACTCGGCGACGTGCGGATTGATCGCGGCTTCCCAACGCAGGGACCGGACCTCCGGGCCATCGCTGTCCAGCTCGCTCTTGCGGGCAGCCTTGACGAACAGTCGCTCACCACCGGCATGGACGGTCGCAGCGACGTCCGCGTGATTACCGGCGGGCGCAGGCTCGACCGCCTGGATCGGCCCGGTGTGCGCCATGATCGCCCCGAGCACCCCGTCCGGCAGGTCGGACCAGTCGCCACGCATTGATCAATGAGGGGCCCCGCGCTTTCCGGACAGCTGCTTGATGGGTGATATGCGGGCAGATCTACGCTGCTTGCTGCCGGGCCAGGTATTCGGTGTGGACCTCGAGAGGGGTCCGGTAAC
>NZ_BAABAS010000014.1:0-3196 GCF_039537545.1 Actinomadura meridiana | reverse complement strand
ATGCAGCACCCAAACCCACCAGAAATCCACCTCTTCAGCCCAGCGGCTTAACTAAATGGCATTGGGCCAAAGCCAGGGCGATGGCGCGCAAAAGCGTTGTCTTGCCCGCCCCGTTCCGTCCCGCCAGGACTGTCCAGCCGGCGTGCGCGCCGCCAGGGCGAGTTAGCCGCAGGTCCGCGCTACGCGCGCCAGCGAACCCCTTGACGCTAGAGACACTGAGCTCAGCGACGTACATCTCCACCTCCCACCCTCTGATCCTAGGTGGGGTGGGCCGCGAAACCGCTTTGCCAGGCCAGTTGCTGGTGCCGCAGCCGCCAGTTGTTAGCTGAGCAGGGTGTTCTCTCGGTTCAGGCGGGTGCGTTGATGGAACCAGCGGGAGCGTGCTTGGTGGCGGCGCCGCCAGTTCAGCCAGTATGCGGCGTGGTCGGGCGGATAAGACGATCAGAGGACGGCGAGCAGGCGTTTGATCTCTGGGACGGTCAGCGGGATCAGCCGGGATCGCCGGGCGGCCTCTGGTCGGGGTCGGCAGGTGGCGGGACCTACCCATTGCTGTGGCCGTTGAGTTGGACGGCGGTGATGGCGCAGATGGTTGGCGCGGCCCATGACCAACACGAAGCGGTGCAAGATCCCGGTGTAGAGCCGTGCTTGGCACTCATCCAACCCGAAACGGAACTTGGGTCGCGGTCGGGCTTTGGAGAAGGACGTCGTTCATGTCGGCATGGAGAGAGAAAAGTTCGGCAGAGCGGACAGAATCTTCGCTTCTTCCGCATTCTTCGACGCCAGTTCGACGCCGCCGCGCTGCAACATTACCAACGAGGTGAGAAGTATGCCACGAAGCATTTCATGTGCGACCATGTGCTTTGTAGTGGAATAGTATTCCAGAAGTGCCTGAGCGAAGTCGTTAAACGTTGACAAATCGATGTCGCGCATGTCCTCGGCGACTGCTATCAACCCCGTGGGCCGTTCCAAAGTTCGACCCGCGGCCTCTGTCAAGGCGATGTACATCGCACCCGTGCGCAGTGAAGGGCTCCACACGGTCTCGCCCTCGATATCAAAGACATAGCTCATTCTTGCCACTCCAAGAGAACTGACACATGAGGGTACGAAGTGCGTAGCCGAGAGACGGCCATCGTTGCACATCGGTAGCACTGGTCGCGGATTTCTCCTCCCAAAGGATGCCGTTCTCGATGCGATCGATATCGGTGATGGTCCTGCCTGTGACGACTGGATCATCAACGACGTAGTCTCGTTCTCCTTCTAATCGATCTGGTCTGGCGGCATCGGACGGTTGGTCTGTCTCGGACTGCGTACCCTCCGACTCGCGTTCGGTCTCACTAACGGCGGGTTCCTGCGCCTCCCCGGCGTCCGCTGCCTCGTCCGCGCGCTCCGTAGAGGACGTCTCAGAGGTGTCCTGGCAAGGAGTGTCGCTCTGCTCAGTCTCAGTTTCCTGAACGGCGGTGGCCTCGGCCTCTTTCGCTTCCCGCTCCGCGTGGCTGCGCTGGATTGCCTCCAGGCGGGACGGCTGTCCTGGAGAACCGGGACGGTCCGGCGGCGGCGTGTAAGCCCGTTCCGGGGTGCCAGGGGTGTCGGTGGTGTCGGTACGGATGCCCGTCCTGCTGGTGCGCTCGACTCCCACGCCGCTGGGCCTTTCTGCCGGTGGCCGTTGTCCACATCAAGCGATCAGCCTGGCGCCGAAGGACGATCTTGCTGCCGCGGTCATCAACAGCGCCCGGACCGGCATCGGCGGACGGTCTTCGTGCCCGCAGCAGCAGACCCATCTGACCGCCCGCCGGAGACGTCCCGTCAGCGGTCCTTGAGTACCTCGGCGAGCTGCCGGAAGTCTCGGCGGCTCAGAACTAGATTGGGACCCTCGACGTCCTTGCTGTCACGGATGGCGACCAGCCCGGCAACGAAGGCCAACTCAATACAGTTAGAGCCGCCCTCCTTGCTTTGAGATGCTTTACGTCACATTGCTTCGCTAATATTCATGACGCCTTGAGGCATCATGTTAATATTGGCTCGAGAATTTGCTGAGCAATCGGAAGCCTGACTAGAGGTTCTTGAGAACGTTCGCGAGATTTCGGAAGTCGCTGGGGTTGAGGATGAGCTTGGGGCCGCTCGGGTCCTTGCTGTCACGAACGCCAACAAGGCCGGAAGCTAGTGCAACTTCCACGCAGGCATCACCTTGCTCACTGCTGCGGGAGGACTTGCGCCATTCTGCGTTCGTTATGTCCATCGCTCGTCTATTGCCTTTCTGATAAGAGTTCGAGTGTCTGTTGCGTTCAGGGCTTCCGATTGCAGGATGACGAAGGTCTCGTTGACCATTGCAATCTCGTCGGGGTCTGTTGTTGTTTCGCCGCCCCATGCTTTAATCGCGTAAGCTACCTGCTTATGGTCGGGGCGAGTGGCGATGTGGAAAGGGCCCCAGATATTCCTGATGTATCGGATGGGGGCAATCTGCAACTGTACCTTTCCTTGTGAGGATAGCTCGTGCAGATACTCCAACTGTTCCTTCATCACCTCCGGCCCTCCGACCTCGCGGTAGAGAACAGTCTCGTCCATGATAATGGAGATTATCGGAGACGGATTCCTGTGCAGAATTTCCTGTCGCCGTATCCTGTTCTTGACTGCGTCCTCGTCTCGAAGGAGAACGCGAGCATAGGCTTCCTTCTGTAAAAGACCCGGTACCAGTCGTTCCTCGTACGCGCGGACCATGATCGCGGATTGCTCGGCCTTTGGGTAGCTAGCGAAGTGCTTGGGATACTTGTCGGACTTGATTGATTCTAGTAGCTCGTCCCAGGCTCTCGACGAGAGTCGTGCCGGACTTGAGTGCTCGATCCAGTCGCAGCGCGAGGTCCCGGCGGCAGCGTGTTCGACCGGTTTCGATCTGAGTGATGTAACTACGTGTCACATTGATCGGGTCCGCAAGTTGTTGCTGGTTGAGGCCTGCGGCTTTGCGAAGGCGTCGGACTTCCGCGCCGAAGCTCAAGAACTCTGGCTTGATCTTGCCCTGCATCGACATGACGCCTCTCTTTGATGTGACCTTGTCTGTTAGTGCTTGTTAGTGTCACGACACTGATCAAGTGGTGTCCAGAAATCGTACGTCCTCCTGTGGTGAGGTGCCTCGGATTTTCCGGACAGGTCCCCAACTAGGGTTGGGGGAACCGGAAAGGAAGGTCGTTGGCACGACAGAGGC
>NZ_BAABAS010000013.1:0-4817 GCF_039537545.1 Actinomadura meridiana | reverse complement strand
CGCGTCGCGGCCTGCTGCATTGCTGCTCTGTCAGCTGCGGACGTGTTCCCCACAGCGCCACCTCCATTGCGATTTGGTCAACCGTCTCGCAGGAGAAGGGAGCAGCTTGCCGCGCATCGACCGGCCGGGGGGTCCTCCACCACTCGCGATGACCATGATGATAATGGTTTTTTTACTGTCGCTGTCACGTTGATTAGTGATTACACAGTCTCTGCGTCTACATCACATCCGCAAGGTGGACATACGCACTGCTCGGCACTATCCGATTCGTCGTTTCTGTCCTGCTCGTGGCGTTAGCGACTCTCCTGCAGAGCGTCTCGGGCATCTTGATAATCGAATTAGACCTGCCCGAAATCGCCAGCAGGGTGGAGGGTGGCCACAGCGCGTATTGATCAGACCAGTGGTGGTGCCCAGACGGGGCCAGTGAGTTGGGATGGAGGAGGAGGTCGTAGGGCGGTCCGCGCGTTCCGAAGTCCACTGAAATTAGCAGCCGCCGTGATCACCTTTGGTGATCGTCGAGACCTGGGTGTCGGCGGCTGGCTGCTAGTCTTGCGGCGAATGTCCGGTTGTGGGAGTGGGGGCTCGCGTCTTGTCCGGTGGTTCGGGGTCTGAACGGGAACGTCCGGAGTTCATGGCAACGGATCAGGCGTTGGACGGTTCGGAGCGGCCGGGCGCCGAGCCTGATCCCGTGGAAACGGACGCGACTCCCGAGGAGCCTACGGAGAAGCGCGCGGGGGCCGGTAGGCGGCCGTCCACGCGGATACTGGCCCTTGGTGTTGCTGCCGCGGTGCTTCTCGCGGGTGGAGCGGTGGCGTGGGCTGCCACAAAGCCCGACGAAAAGGGGCCTGCGAAAGGGCGGTTCTCCGCACTGCCGGATCTGTGTGCGGCTGTACCGGGGAGCACTCTGCGGCAGTATCTCCCCAGGGCTGGGACGCCCGTTCCCGATCGGCCCGAGACAAACTCATCCGGCGAACGCAGTGGCGGGTGTGAATGGACGGAGCCCACTTACGAAGTGGGCGCGAAACGGCTCACAGCCCGCTCCGCACAGGTCAGTGCACGCATCTTCCCCAACGTCACGGCGGCGGAAGAGGACTATGACCACAGCTGGCGGTCAGCGAAGACGACGGCGGGAACGGCGAGTAGCTCCCTCGGCGACATCCACGCCGAGGCGCCCAGCATCGTCGGCGGCGTCGGGGACGAGGCCTTCGCTCAGCCGCAGCAGGTCGCTGACAAATTCGGCCGTTCAGCCAATGTCACCACGACGGTGCGGCTGAGCAACGCCGTTCTCGTCGTCACCTATGAGGGCGCCACCTACGGCACCGACGAGAACGGCGCCATCGATCTGAGCCGGGCGACGCCGCTGGACGAGTCCGTGTCCCGCGCCGCCGCCCAAACCATCGCTCAGAACGTTGTGACCGCGTTCGTCCTGCACGGCTGAGTCAGCGGCGCGTCATTCGTTGCGCGGCGGCGGTCCCGGCGGCTGGAACTGCGGCGGAGGCTGCTGGCCGCCCCCCATCGGCGGTGCCCCACCCGGCTGATACGGGGACTGCTGCGGCCCCGGAGGCGGCCCGAACACCGGGCCGCCGGGCGGCGGGCCCGAGGGAGTGGACGGACGGCGTCGCATCAGCAGGAAGCCGATCACGCCGATGACCGCGAGGACGACGACGCCGACACCGACGTAAACCAGTGGGCTCGTGCCGGAGTCATCGGACTCCGCCGCCTTGGGCGCGGTCGAAGCACCTCCGCCGCCACCCTTCTGCGCGAGCGCCTGGTCGAGCCGCTCGTAAACCGGGTTGGGGGCGTTCTCCGGGACCTTCTGCGACAGCGCACGACGAATGCTCACCGCGCCGAGCCCGGTCAGCTTGTCCTTACCCTTGGGACCGACGTCCACGGTGGTGTTGGACACCACCTGGACGGCCCGGCGCGCACTCATGTCCGGGAACTTGCTCCGCACCAGCGCGAACGCACCAGAGGTCACCGCTGCGGCGTCGCTGGTGCCGTTCACCTTGGTGTAGACGGTTCCATCCGCGCGGACATTGTCCATCCCCGCGCCCGGGGCGGCCACGGTGACGTAGTCCTGGCGCTGGGTCTTCGCCCATGGCTGGGCCAGATGGTCGATCGCACCGACCGCGACCACTCCCGGGCATGCTCCCGGGAACTCCGGCTGGTTCAGAGTGTTGCCGGTGTTGCCCGACGAGGCGACTACGACGACGTCCTTCTTGGCCGCGTAGGAGACCGCGTCGAGCACACGGGCAGGGCAGCCGGTCGGTGGGTACGCCACCCCGGGACCGCCCTGGGAGATGTTGATCACCTTGGCGCCGTGGTCGACCGCGTAGCGGATCGCCTTGGAATGCGACTCATCCGAGGCGGCGCTGACGACGATGGGCAGGATCTTCGCCTCGGGAGCCACGCCCATGAAACCCGTCCCTTTGCCCTGGGACGCGATCAGGCTGGCCATCGCCGTGCCATGACCGTTCTCCTCGGTGTCGAGGTCCTTGCGGCCATCGCCAGAGCCCGTGACATTGGTGCCCGGTAGTACAACGCCCCGCAGGTCGGGGAGCGAGGCATTGACACCGCTGTCGATCACCGCGACCGTCACGCCGCTCCCCTTGGTCTGGGGCCACACCTCCTGCTGGATGTGCCAGGAGTCGAACCACCACTGCTTCTTGTCGAGTGCGGGATCCGCGTGGGCGGCCGTCGGGGCCGCAGCAAGGCCCACCGCCAACGTCGCAGCCGCTACCTGAACGAGCCGCCGTCGCATTCCGTCGTCCACCTCTATCAGACAGGTCGATACATGGGTATGGGCGGACGGGAGCTTAGCCCCCGCCCGCCCATGTCGTAGCCCGTACTCGCGGAAATCAGCCGATCACCGGCGGAGCGGTGTCGTCGTCGCCGCCCCACACGTCCTCGTCCTCGGTGAGCCAGGTTTCGCGTTCGCGCTCCTCACTCTGCCCCCCCTGGGCTCCGTGGCCCATCGGCATGCCGCCCATGGGACGTCCACCGGCCGCGCCGCGTCCGGCCGCGCCCGCGGCCCCCGGGCCGATGCCGCCGCCGCCCATGGCGCCGCCGGGACCGCCCGCGGAGCCGAGGCCCCCGGCCGGGTCACCGCCGAACGGACCGAGGCCGCCGCCGCCCCCGCCGCCGAGACCGGGACCACCGCCGAGGCCGGGGCCGCCGCCACCGGGACCGGTCGGCTGGAAGCTCGACAGGTCGGATCCGTTACCGGAACCTGGGCCGAACGGGCTCGCGCCGTCGCCGGGGAACGACCCGTGAGACCCACCTGGCGGGTTCATTTCGCTGGGGTTCAGGTGCGGTCCGTTGTCCTTGAAGTTGCTGAACGGGCTGTCCTTGCCCCCGGGAAGCCCGCCCGCACCGTCACCGCCGAACTTGCTCCCGCCGGGGTTGAAGCCGCCAGGACCGCCGCCAGGACCGCCGCCGGGCCCGCCGGGTGGGCTACCGGGACCGCCCGGGTTGCGCGGCTGCCCGCCGTCTTCACGGCTGTCCGACGGAAGGTCACGCTCAATGGCGGCCGGGACTCCGTTGAACGCCTCGTTGGTTCGACGGTTGAACTTGTCCATCATCTGCCGGGCGTACTTGTTGTCGCCCGAGTCATTGTCGTTCCAGCCGTCTTCCATGTCCTCGGCGGTCGCCTTGTACCAGTCGAGGATCTCGGTCTTGTACCAGCTGAAGGTCTGCGCCGTCGTGTACGACTTGTTGGACAGCTCACCCGCCGTCCAGTGCACCTGCCCCAGCTGGTCGAGCGCCTTCTGCGCGTTGTCGCCCTGCCAGTGCGCGATCAGCCTCTGGGCGTGCCCGTGCAGTGCGTTCTGCATCTGGGCGAGCTTGTTGGACGCCGCGAGATAGGCGTCGGACGCGTCCTTCACCTTTTCCGGCTGCATGCCCTTCAGCCGGTTCTTGATCTGCTCGAAGTTCTCAGTCGAAGGCGCCGCCGCCGGGGCTGCACCATCTCTGATGTGGTACGGGACCTTGTGACCCACGGTTCCCCTCCCTTCCCCTGCCGGCCCGTCAGAGGTCGGCGTTGCCGTTGCCGGTGGTGGGGTTCACGCCGTTGACCGTGCTCTGGGTCTTCTGGTGTGCGCCCTCATAGGCACCGGCGGCCGCGCGCAGCTTGCCGATAACCCCCGTGTAAGCCTGCTGGATCTGTGCAACATAGGTGCTGAACCCGTGCTGCGCCTTGTCGGCCATGTCTTCGAAGCTCTTGCTGGCGTCACTGCCGCCGATCGCCGAGGCGGGCACCTTGGTGGTGTTCACCTTGTTGAGAGTGGTCTTCCACTCTTCGAGCTCGGCTTCCATGTCGTCGGCCAGGTCACGGAGCTTCTTCGGGTCAACGTCGTAACCCTTCTCAGCCTCGTGCTTCCACTTGCCGTCCTCCGGCGTGTGCTCACGATTGAGCCTCACGTCCGTCGGCTTGCCGGGGTCGCCGGCGTACTGGATGTAGTACTGCTTCTGTTGCCATTCGGGGAGGTCGTTCCACTGGTCCTGCGTCAGGCCCGTGGTGGTGTACGTCCCTCCGGCCTGCGGGTAGCCGGCGCCGTACCCGTAACCGCCGCCGTAGTGGACGACCTCGACCTGGGCCAGCTTGTCAGGAGGCAGGTTGTACTTGCCCATAACTCATCCTTCTCACTGGGAGCGTGACGACGGCCGACCGCCGGTGCCGCGCTCCCGCTCCCCCGTAACGAGGACGAGAGCGCCCGGCACCGGCGGCACGAGGCGACCAAGTCGTGTCAGCCGGCCCAGATGTTCTGGTTGGCTCGCTCGGCGCCGCTGTAGTTGCTGTGCGCGTCGCCGATCACGAC
>NZ_BAABAS010000012.1:0-200914 GCF_039537545.1 Actinomadura meridiana | reverse complement strand
ACACCTCGCCAAAGCCATCCACGTCCTACAAGCCCACGAAACTCACGCCTCCTGAAAAAGGCTCACTGATCGCACTTTGCTGAGCCCACCGGCTACCACAACATAGGCGTCCATGGTCAGCAGGGCCTTGAAGACTTTTGGACGCAACCGGCCGTCATCGAAACCGAGGCCGGCGTTCTCCATCATCGCGTGGATCGCCTTCGCCGTCATCGGCCCGTAGGTTCCGGAGATGTCTCCGGGGTTGTAGCCCTTGCAGTAGCACGCGCTTTGGGCGATCTTGACCATGTTAAGGTTCTGCTCGGTGCCGGTGATCTCTCCGTGCGCGGTGAGCGCCGCCAGCGTGGCGGGACCGAAGGAGTCGGAAAGCGGCGCCACGCCCAACTCGTGCTGAAGGGCACGCGTTAGAGCGTACATCGTGGACCAGCCGGTTATCCCGTCCTCATCAACGGGATTGTAACCGGCGACCCCCTTGTAGGCAGAGTTCACCCATTTCTGGGCTCTCAGGACCATCTCATCCACTGTTCATGACCTCCCTGTTGCCTTGTAGGTCGCCTTCTTGAGGCCGATTGTGCAGCACGGATTGTATAAGTGATGTAGATCACTCATTGCGTCGGACTGCGCCGTAAATCCAATGAACCATGGGGCCCACGGACCATGTCATCGACCATTTCGGTTCTCCTTCTGGGCTACTGCCGGAGGGCTTCCTGGGGTTCGATTCGCGCCGCGCGCATCGCCGGATACATGCCCGCGAGGAGCCCGACGGCGGCGCCAATGAGGGGGGCGGGGAAGACCGACACCGGCTCCAGCACGGCCGTCCACTGCTTGGCGAGGGCGACGGCTACGACGGTGATGATCGCGAGGGCCGTGCCGATCAGCCCGCCGAGGAGCCCGAGGGCGGTCGATTCGACGAGGAACTGAACGGCGATGTGCCGGGGCCGCGCGCCGAGCGCTCGCCGCAACCCGATCTCGCCGGTCCGTTCGAACACCGCCACGATCGTGGTGTTGGCGATGCCGATGGCTCCAATCACCAGGCAGATGGTCGCGAGCAGCAGAAACAGGCCGGTGAGCTCGTCGGTCACTTTGCCGCGCAGGACCTTGGGGGCGGGCGGGGGGATCGCGGTCAGCAGGTCCGGCCGGTCGGGCCGCAGGGCACGTGGTGCCAGCCCGGCGATGACCTCGGCCGCGCCGAGCCGCGTCCTGATGATCATCTGGCCCTGGCCATCGACGGGCGGCGGGCCGAAGACACGCCTGGCCGTCTGGCGCGGGACGACGACGCCGGCCACCAGCTCCGGAAGCTGCTCGGTGTCGCCGATGATGCCGATCACGGTGAACGCGCGGTTGTTGATGAACACCGCGGGACCGGCGTCCAGCCTGCTGATGCCGAGTCGCTTGGCGGCCGTGGCGCCGAGCATGGCGACCGGCTCGGCCCGTCCCTCGTGGAAGGCGTTGAACGGCACGCCCTGGCTGATGGTCGCCTCGGCCGCGCCCAGGGTTCCGGCGGAGGCCGCGAAGACGGGAACGATCCCGCCCATGTCGGCTTCGGATCCCGGCCGGACGATGGGCGACGCGCTGATGAGGGGGTCGGCACCGAACCGGATCTGCCGCCAGGTGCCCGCCGTGACCACGCCGTTGAGGCGGCGCACCCGGCGGTCGCTGTCGGCTGGGATCGTCTCGACGGCGGCGCCGTCCGTACCTCCGCCGGCGGCGAGGTCCGGGCCGGCCTGCCCGTCGACGGCCGTGACGGTGACTGTAGTGGCGGTCAGGGAGTTGAACTGCTTGCCGATCTGCCCCGACGCCGTTGCCGTCAGGCCGAGAATCGCGACGAACGCGCCCACGCCGAGGACCGTCCCCAGCATGGTCAGCACCGATCTGCCCGGTCGCTGGGTGAGGCCGGCGCCCGCCTCGGCGACGAGGTCCCGCCAGCCGAGCCGGGGCGGTGGGACGGGCGCCCGCCAGGGTGTCCGGGACCTTCTCACCGCGCCCCCTCGTCGGTGAGCCGCCCGTCCCTGATCGTCACGACCCGTCCGGCCCGCCCCGCCACGGCGGGGTCGTGGGTGATGGTGAGCACGGTCTGGCCGGCGGTGTGGAGGTCTTCGAGTAGCCCGAGGATGGTGGCCGCGGTCGCGGTATCGAGGTTGCCGGTCGGTTCGTCGCAGAGCAACAGGCGTGGCCTGTTCACCAGTGCCCGGGCGATCGCGACGCGCTGCCGCTCGCCGCCGGAGAGCGTGGTCGGCGGGGCGTCTGTGCGGTGTTCCAGTCCGACTTGGCGCAGCGCCGACCTCGCCGCGTCCAGGCGGCGTGCGCGCGGTGTCCCGCCGTACAACTGGGCCAGCAGGACGTTCTCCAGCGCACTGCGGTGCGGGAGCAGATGGAACGACTGGAAGACGAACCCGATCCGCTGGCCGCGGACGGCGGCCCGTTCGGCGTCGCGAAGTTCCGCCACGTCCAGCCCGTCGAGTCCGTAACTGCCGTCCGTGGGTCGGTCCAGCAGGCCGAGCAGGTTGAGCAGGGTCGACTTCCCGGAGCCGGATGGGCCGACGATCACCACGTACTCGCCCCTGGCGACCGTCAGGTTCACGTCGTGAAGCGCGGTGACCGGCGGTGGGCCGGGATAGGTTCGGCCGACCCCGCGCAGGAGGATCGCCGGGGTCACCGGCCCACCACGACCAAGTCGCCCGCGCCGAGCGCCGCACCGTCGGGGGTGACCTCGACGAACCCGTCCGCCGACAGTCCGGTGGTGACGGGGACGCGGCGCCGTTCTCCCGCCGCGGTCACCACCGTCACCGATGTCCGCCCGTCGGCGGCGGCGCTGATCGCGGCCTCCGGGACCGCGAGCACCTTGTCGTCGGTGGCGGTGACGGTGACGGTGATCCGCGCCTCCTCGCCGTCGGACTCGGCGGTCCAGCCGGACGGCGCCTTGAGATACACCGGCACGTAGGGGGCGCTGCGGTCCTTGTCGCCCTTCGGGGTGACGACCTTGCCGACGGCCGAGACCGTGGCGCGGTACTGCTTGCCGGTCTCCTCGGCGAACACCTCGGCCCGCTGCCCGACCTTCACCATTCCCGAGGTCGACAGGTCCATCTTGCCGACCAGCCGGAGCCCGCCAATCGTGACGGTCAGCAACGCGCCCGATACCCGGCCGCCGACGTGCCCGGCCACGCGGGAGATCCGCGCAGGGAAGGCGGGAACGGGGCCGGGGATGCCTGCCGCCGCGCGAACCGGGGACGACCCGTCGCCGTAGCGGCCGCTGCGGTCCCGCCTCCGGCCTCGCTCGGGCGCGTGACGTCTGTCGCGTCAGCCACCGTACTGCTTCACTAGTTCCTGAAGCCGGCGCGCCCGGGAGGCGTTCTGCTTCTTCTCGCCTTCCAGGGACTCGGCGTTTTTCTCTATCTCCATGTTCTGTAGTTCGGATTCGACGGCGAACACCTTGCCGAGGAAGTTGGTCTTGTAGTTGCAGTCGACCGAGGCGCGCGCGGCCTTGATCTCCGGCGCGCTCGCTTTCTGGTCGGTGTCGTCCTCCTTGACGAACTCCAGGCCCGCATGCCACGGATCGACGTAGCGGTATCCCTGCTCCCGCACGCATGTGGACCAGGCAGAGGAGGCCGCGAGGACCCGCGGTTCGTTCTTCAGGCGGAGGAAGGTCGCGGAGGAGAGCCGGTTGGCGAGACCGCCCTGCCTTCTGGTCTCGTTCTTGACGGCTCGGTCGGCTTCTCCCATGCACCCCCCGGCGGGTATCTGCATGCCCCGGTAGCTCACACCTTGACCTCCGGCCCGGCTGCCTTGCAGGACCGTGCGCTCCTCCGGAGGAACATCGTCCAGTGACTGGGGCTCGGCGGCGCCCATGGTCCAGTCCGGCATGCCGAATCCGGCCCGCTCCGCCACCGCGCGGTCCGTAATTCCGTACCGCCGGGTGAACGAATGCCGGTTGAAGCGGATCCGCATCTGGATCGATCCGGTGATGTCGCCCGACGACTCCTGCGGAAATCCGAACCTCTTCATACAGGCGTTGGTGAGCAGAATGCCCAGCGCTCCCTGCTGCGCGGTAAGAGTGTCGGACGGCATATACGCCTCAAGGGGAAGGTGTAGCTGGGCCATGCCGGTCGGCGTGGGCGTCGGGACGGGCTTCGCCTCGACCTCCGCCTCCGGTGAGGTGCCGCAGGCGGTGAGCACCAGGCATGCCAGCACGACGGTGCCGAAGACTCGCGACGACGGAGAGCCGAACATGTCTTTCACGGAACTCCAAATCAACTCGTGCACAGGGGAAGATCGACCGCCTCCCCGCTCCCGCCGGAACGGGGCGGGAACGGGGAGACCAGAGGCTAACTGCAGGAGTTGATCGTGATGGACGCCTCGTTGTTCCGGAGGTGGTAATAGGAGTTACCCTCAGTGAGGTTTCCCGCGTATCCCCGGTTCAGGTAGTTTCCGTCACCTGTCAGGTGGGGGTAGATGTAGGTGGTCACCTGGCAGTTCGAGGTGTGGTTCCCCATTGACGCCGCGTTGTTGCGGACGACCTTTCCGTCGCCGGCCGAGCCGAAACTCCCGCTGTCGGAGAACTTGTTGCCCCCGAGATCATTGTCCACCTTGGAGGAGGGCCGCCAGCTGGCGTTCCACAGGCCCTGCGAGTAGTAAAGGCAGTAGTACTTTCCGCATGGCTGCCCCCATGACCCCCACGTGTCGATCTTGAGGGAGTATCCGGCGTAGGCCGGGGCCGCGGTCAACAGCGATCCTGCCGCGGATAAGGCGATGGCCGCACCGGCAGCGGCGCACTTCTGTGCGAACTTCACGAGTCTCTCTCCTGTCGGGCATGCGGTCAGACAGCATTTAACCTGCTGCGATGACCGGATAGCTGATAGCGGAGCAGACCACGAACTCTTGCCCGGCGGGGTACGACCTAGAAATTCTGTGGTTTTGATCACTCAGAGAGAATGAAAGCAGAGAGTTGGAGGCGTTGTCCACCACGAATCTGCCCACCTGCGGTCAGGGCGGTTAAGTACCTGGTCAGAAGCCTTTTCCCAGAGCGGCCACGGAACCGCCCTGCACTCCTGCGTGACGGTGACACTCGCGAGCGCCGCACGTCGGACATGTCAGAGGAACAGGTCCTCATCACCCCTGCGAGGGGTCGCAACACCTGCTGACCATCTTCCGAAGTCCCGCGCAAGTATCGGGGTGTGATCGGTATGCGCGAATGGTTGTGATCTGCCAACAACGCGGCCGCCGGGTTACAGGATTGGGAAGCGGGACGGGATTGTTAGTTGGCAGCGGTGGGTGGTGGGGTTGTGGGTGCAGCCATGCGCATGGTTCCCCGTAGGGGGTACCACGCGCATGGCTGCACGATCACCGTCCGATCCGGAGCCGTCCGATCCGGAGTCATCCCAAACGCTCGTTGCGTTCGCGGTCCAGAGTTGTGTGTCCGGCGTTGCAGGCGTGATCGTGACCTGGATCGTGACCTGGTTGTTTTCCTTGTTGTGACACATCTGGACGGCGAAGGCGTCCAGCAGGCGCCGCAAGGTCGGCTCAGGTAGCAGGTCGAAGTCGACCGTGCCGGTCGGGCAGCGGTCCAGCAACTCCGGGCACGGCGCCACCGGGGTCGCGTCCCGTAGTTCGCGCAGTGCCGCTTGTTTGGCCTCCAGGTCCGCGCCGATGCTCGTGGTGCGTTCGTTGATGGAATTGACGAAGGCCGGTGAGGGATCGTCGGCGGCCTCCAGCGAGTCCAGGACACGCTCTTTGCGGCGTTTCAACTCCGCGATCTGTCGCTCGACCGCCACCAGCCGTTCCCGGTGCTCGTGAATATGGGTGTCATCGAGCCGGGCGAGCAGGACGCGCAAGCGCTCGCGACGGTGGGGCCCGAAGATCTCACGGTTGAAGAACTCGGTCAGGCCCGCCATGAGCGGCTCCTCACGAACCCAGATGCTCGCCGGATGCCCTTCAGGACGGTAAGCACGAGCGGGACGGCAGATGTAGTAGATCCGCCCCCGGCTTTCCTTGCCGAACATCCGGCGCCCGCACAATCCGCAGGTCATATAGGAGCGGAAAGCATACGAGCGACGGGTGCCGGTGTGCGCGGTGTTGGGCCCCGGACGGCTACGTGACCCCTCCCTGTCACGGGCGACCCTCTGGGCGGCAGTGAAGGTCTCGATACTCACCAACTCGGGGTGAGTGGGTGCGCTGGACCAGATCCACGCCTCGGGCGGGTTGTTGCGGCCCCCGGCCGAGGTGGTCGCCTTGCGGTTCCACACCATGTAGCCGGTGTACTTGGGATTGGTCAGCACCTCCCGGACCGAGGAGTAGGTCCACCTGCCCACCGTGCGATGCTTCGCGGTCGCCACAGGCGGCGGATACCGATCCAGATCCAAGTTGAGTCGGTCGGCGATGGCCTGATAGCCCAAACGCTCACCGGCGCGGATCTCGAAAATGGTCCGCACCACCGGGCCCCGCACCGGGTCGGGAGCCAGCACATGCTTGGTCGCTCCCTGCTCCCGGCGAGCAGCGACCGGGTGCGGAACCTTGTCGGCCAGGTACCCGTACGGAGGGCGCCCGACGTTGAAGCCTTGCTCGGTGTGGGCCTCGAACCCGCCCCAGGATTTCTCCAGCATCTCCAGGACGTACCACTCGGCCACACCCTGCTTCACCCGCCGCGTGAGCACCTGAGACGAGCGCTTCCCGTTCAGGGCTATCGGCTCGTCGGACGCCCACAGCGGTATGCCGAGCTTCTCCAGGGTGTTCTCGATCTGGGTGCCGACGTAGGTGCGGCGCGCGATCCGGTCGACCGACTCACAGATCACCGCGTCGAACCGCCGGTCGACCTGGGTCGCTTCCAGCAGGAGGTCTTGAATGCCGCCGTCACGTGGAACCGGGATGTTGAACCGCTCGTGCCCTCGTCCGAACCCGCGGGCGGCAAGGTCCTCCCCCCGCATGCGCGGGGCCGACTGCTTCAGGTGCACCGTGCAGGGCGATCCGGGGACCATCGCCGCGTGCGCGGGGCCGACGTCGCGGTCGGCGTCGGCCCGTGCCCGGTCGAGGGGCCATCTCCGCGCGGGGATGGTTCCCGCAACGTGTTCGGCCCGTTGCAGGTCCCCAGGCGGCCCCGCGCACGCGGGGATGGTTCGTTCAAGTGCTGGGAGACCAACGCCCACACGTTGTCGGCCCAGCGCACGCAGGGATGGTCGGTCAGGCCGTAGGTGACACGCTTCCCGATCGCCAGGGTGTGCACGATCTGGAGACGCTCGAACAGCGCCAGCGTCCGGCCGACAGATCCATGGCGCCCGCGGCGGCGGCACGTTCATGGACCACGTCGGCGGTCAGGTGACCGTCCGCCTCGGCGAGCACGGTCAGGATGAGGGCGCGGCCGGAACGACACGCGAACCGGGATCGATGGACGAGGCGACACGTTCTGACCATGGCCGAGCGCTATGGGACCCGTGGGAGGGTTGTTCTCCGGATGGCCGAGGCGGCAGGCTGTGAGCCGAGGAGAGGGGGCGGCGATGGAGCGAGCCGACGCGATGGTGCTGTTCGGGATCACCGGGAATCTGGCGTACAAGATGCTGCTGCCGGCGTTGTACCAGCTGACGGCGGACGGGGTGCTGGACGAGCCTATCGTGGGGGTCGCCAAGACCGACCTCGACCTGGCCGGGCTGCGGAGTCGGGCCCGTGAGGCCTGTGAGGCCAAGCACGACAAGGTGGACGACGCGGCGTTCGAGAAGTTCGCCGGGAACCTCCGGCTCGTCGCGGGCGACTACACCGACGGCGCCACCTTCGATGCGATCCGTGGCGAGGTCGGCGACGCGGGGTTCCTCACTCACTATCTTGCGGTTCCTCCTTCGCTGTTCGCGACGGTCGCCGAGGGCCTGGCCAAGGTCGACCTGAACCGGAACGCCCGGATGGTCGTCGAGAAGCCGTTCGGCAACGACCTGGAGTCGGCGCGGGCGTTGAACACCGAGTTGCTGAAGTTCTTCGACGAGGACCATCTGAGGCGCGTCGACCACTTCCTCGGCAAGGAGCCGATCGAGGACCTGCTGATGTTCCGGTTCGAGAACATGCTCCTGGAGCCGATCTGGAACCGTCACTACGTCGACAACGTGCAGATCACGATGGCCGAGGACTTCGACGTCGCCGACCGTGGCTCGTTCTACGACGCCAACGGCACGATCCGCGATGTCGTCCAGAACCACCTTCTGCAGATCCTCGCGCTCCTGGCCATGGACACGCCGCCGTCGATCGACGCACGCGCCTTCATCGACGAGAAGTGGCGGGTGCTGCGCGCCGTCGAGGCCGTCGCGCCCGGCGATGTCGTCCGCGGTCAGTACGACGGCTACCTCGCCACCGAAGGCGTCCGCGAGGGTTCGACCACCGAGACCTACGCCGCGCTGCGCCTGCGCATCAACAACTGGCGCTGGGCCGACGTCCCGTTCTACATCCGCTCCGGTAAGGCACTGGGCACCACCGACCTGGAAGTGGTCGCCCAACTCCGCACCCCGCCCATCAGCTTCTTCGACGGCGCCCCGGAGCCCAATCTGATCCGCTTCCGCATCCAGCCCGATGCCGGGGTCACATTCGACCTGCTCGCCAAGGTCCCCGGGCGCGACAGCACCCGGCAAGTCCCGCTCAGCGTGGACTTCACCAAGGTCCTGGGCCCGATGGAAGCGGCCTACCAGCGCATCCTTACCGACGCTATGACCGGCGACCCCCGCCGCTTCGTCCGATTCGACCTGGCCGAAGAGTCCTGGCGCATCATCCAGCCCGTCCTCGACCTCCCCACCCAGCCCCTCCCCTACGCCAAAGGAACCTGGGGGCCGGACGAAGCCACCACCTTCGTTCCCGGCGGCTGGCACGAAATCTCCACCACCTTCGACTGATGCGTACGGGGGCTGGATATGGGCCCGAGGCCGACGACAACGATGATGTCGAGAAGCCGCAGACCGCCTCCCTCACCCGCGCCCAGTCAAACGCCGTGGCACGGGTTCCCCCCGACCAGCCAAGCACCACCCGAGATGTTGCCGTTCTCCCGGTCCAGCGCCTCGAAGAACCTCGGCCACGGATTCAGACGATCAGAAGACTGTGAACCGGCACGGGATCGTTAGGCGGGCGGCCGATGGGGCGACCGTGAGCGCCGGACTGGGGCGGACCCGTAGGGGGTACATCACAAATCGGTGCGCGTGTCCATCGTGTTCGCTCCCACCGCGGAACAGCCGCCGCGCTAGGTCGGGGTCGCGTCTCAGGTTGGTTGCTTTGGTTGGAGGTGCGGCCCGTGGTTCGGGGCGGGGGGATCAGCGGTGGTGGTTTGTGTCGTGGTCTAGTTCTTTGAATAGGGCCGCTGATCGCGTTGCGGTGGTCTTGGACCAGCGGGTGGTGCTTAGTGTTGCCAAGGCCAGGATGCCGATGCCGAGACCGAGCGTCAGCCACCAGACGGGGTGCTCGGCGTTGGTGTACGCCGAGTCGGCCGCCGCCAGGGACGGTCCGACTAGTGTTCCGGCGATTGCTACGCCCAGTGCGGTGCCGGACTGGCGTCCGACGGAGACCAGGGAGCTTGCGGTCCCGGTCATTGAGCGGGGCATCCCGGACACTGCCGTGTTCGTGATCGGGGGGTTTGCGGTGCCGAGGAACAGGCCGAACAGGAGGTAGATCGCGAGGACGGCGATTAGCGGCGTGTCTGGTGTCAGGCACAGCGATGTGGCGCCGCCGAGGACCAGCGCCGAGCCGGCGGCCAGCAGTGGCAGGCGCGGGCCGCGGGCGCCGACCAGGCGGCCGGTGAACGGTGAGAGCAGCATGATGAGTCCCCCGACGGGCAGCATGCACAGCCCGGCTGTCAGTGCCGACATGCCGTGTACGTCCTGTAGGTACTGGGTCGTCACGAACAGGAACCCGCCGAAGGCGCACAATGCGAACACAGCCATCACGAGCGCCGCGCTGAACGACACGCTGCGGAACAGGCGTAGTTCCAGCAGTGGGTCGCGGCGCCGCGGCTCGTAGACGAGGATGGTCAGCACGCTGAACGCCGCGATGGTGAACAGGCCGATGATGATCGGCGAGCCCCATCCCAGTCGCCTGGACTCGATGACCGCGTAGACCACGCTACCGAGTAGTGCTGTCACCAGGAATTGCCCCACCGGGTCGAAACGGCGGGCCTGGTCGGCCCGCGAGTCGGGGATGAACAGTGCGGTACAGACGATCATTACGGCGACGATCGGGACGTTCACCCAGAACACCGCGCGCCAGCCGACGGCGCTCACCAGCGCGCCGCCCAGGATCGGGCCCAACGCCAGCGACAGGCCCGAGATCGCGTCGAACACGCCGATGACCCGGGCCCGCTCGGCACGGCCGGGAAACGTGTGCACGGTGATCGCCAGCGCGACCGGGTTGAGCATCGTCCCGCCGACGGCCTGCAGCACCCGCGCCGCGACCAGCCAGCCGACGCTCGGCGCCAGGCCGCACAGGAGCGACCCGAGGCCGAAGACGGTCAGCCCGACCTGGAAGACCCGACGGCGGCCGAGCCGGTCGGCGGTGGACCCGCCCAGCACCAGGAATCCCGCCAGGACGAGCGTGTAGGCGTCCAACGTCCATTGCAGGTCGGTCTGCGTGGCATTCAGATCGCGGCGAATCGCAGGTAACGCGACGTTGACGATCGAGATGTCCATGACGACGACGAACACGCTTAGACAGCATGTCGCCAACACGAGCAAACGGCGGCGCTGGCCGAGTTCAGCGTCCGCGGTCGTCGACACCAGATTGGTCATGACTGGCGACGTTAGAATTTAGAGCATGCTCGAAGTCAACCCATCGGAATCCGCGTCCATCCCGCTGGCGGGCTTGAGCATCGCCGAGGCCGCGCGCCGCACCGGGGTCAGCGCGCACACCCTGCGCTACTACGAGCGCGTCGGGCTGGTCGTCACCCCCGTCGACCGCACCGCCGGTGGCCGACGACGCTACCGGCAGATCGACCTCGACTGGATCACCATCTGCACCAGGCTGCGAGCCACCGGCATGCCCATCAAGACCATCCGCCGCTACGCCGAACTGGTCGCCGAGGGTTCCGGCAACGAACGCGAGCGCCTGTCCCTGCTGGAGACCCAGCGCCGCGACGTGCTGGCCAAACTCGCCGAACTACAGGAAAGCCTCGAACTCATAGACCACAAGATCGACGTTTACCAGACCCGCCTGGCCGCCGGTGACGCCGACCGCCTCTGGGCCCCAGGCCTCTGAGCCGCCGCCACCCACATTCCTATTCGGGTCCGAGTACCGCGATGCGCGTTCTGCCTGAACGGAGCATCGGGAGGGGGACGAGCCGGTGCCAAGAGTCAGGGTTACGGATCAGCAGGCTGCCAGGGCGGCTTGGAAATCGGGTAAATCCGTCGAGGGGCTGTCGGGTGGGACGGTCCGAAGGCAGACGTGATCGTGACTTCATGCTCCACGCCGGAGCGCATCCTTGGTGGGAGCGGGGCGTGCGTGTCAGTGCCAGGCTGGGTTTGGTGGGGACTTGGATTCCAGCCACTTGCTGTCTGTTACGGCTTGGACGGTGTGCGGGACGCTGGTCGGGTGGAGCAGGGTCTGGCCGGGGGCGAGGTGGGTCCGCGCGTCGGCGACCGTTCCGACTAGGGAGCCGCTCAGTAGGTAAATGTAGCTGTCGTGCTGGTGCTCGGGTGAGCGGACGCCTGCCGGATAGTAGACCTCCTAGAGCATTCCCTGCCTTCCATGGAGACGGAGGCGGACCAGGCCCCGCCCGCCTATCAGAGGAAGTCCCTCGACATTGGTCAGAGGCTGCCATGTGGCGGTTTCTGTGCTGGGCATCGGGTGTTCCTTAGGCGGCTTGTGGTTGGGGCGGTTGCGGGGTGCCAGCCCAGGGTGGGATTAGGGTTCGGGTGTCGTGGAGGATCTGGCGGTAGTCGTGTTCGTTGAACTCGTAGGGCAGTTCGAGGCGCAGTTCGCTTACTTCGGCCACGGCGACGTCGGCGTGCAGGCGTTCGGCGATTTCGGCGGACGGGCCGACGAGGTCGGGGGCGAAGCGGATGCGGTGCTCGCCGTGCACGGTGAGCGGGCGCTCGTGGCGGCTTGTCTGGTATTCGCGGTAGCGCTTTCGGGTTGGCGCGTCGGCGCTGTCTAAGGGGACGATCACTCTGCCGAACGCGATCCTGCCGGGTCGTCCGGGTGGCAGTAGGTGTCGGTAGAGGGCGATCTGCTCGCGTTGCTGTTCGGCGTGGGCATGGGCTCCAGTGACGGGACGGCTGCCAGGAGTTCCCGCGTGTAGGGGTGCTTCGGTGCGTCGAAGACGGCGTCAGTGTCGGCCAGTTCGACGATCCTGCCGTCTCGCATGACCGCGACACGGTCGCTGACCTGGCGCACGACGGCCAGGTCGTGGGAGACGAAGATCAGGGTCAGGTCGAACTCGGTCTGGAGGTCCGCCAGCAGCTCCAGGACGCGGGCCTGGGTGGAGACGTCCAGGGAGGTGACCGGCTCGTCGCAGACCAGCAGGTGGGGGCGCAGGGCCAGGGCGCGGGCGATGCCGATTCGCTGCCGCTGGCCTCCGGAGAACTCGTGCGGATGGCCGTCGTAGCGCGCCGTGTCCAGTCCGACGCGGGCCATCAGGGCGCGGGCCGCCTTCTCGGGCGCGGCCTCGCCGTGGACGCGCAGCGGCTCGGCGACGCTCTCGCCCACCGTGCGCCGCGGGTTCAGCGACGCGCCAGGGTCCTGGAAGATCATTTGCAGGTCGCGGCGGAGCGGGCGCAGGCGCCGCTCCGGCATCGCGGCCAGGTCGTGACCGCCGAACGCGATGCCGCCGGAGGTCGGTTCCAGCAACCGCACGACCAGCCGCGCCAGCGTGCTCTTGCCGCTGCCGCTCTCGCCCACGACTCCCAGGGTCTCGCCGCGCCGCACGTCGAACGTGACGCCGTCCACGGCCGGGATGTTCCGGCGGCGCAGCGGTGGTCCGAGGACGAAGTCGCGCCGCAGGTCCGTGACGCGCAGCAGCGGCTCGGCCAGTGGCGGGGCTGGTCTGTGCGGCCGTGGCGTGTCGATTCTGGGGACGGCGGCCAGCAGTTCGCGGGTGTGACGGGCCTGCGGCTCGTGCAGGACGCCGCTCACCGGGCCATGCTCGACGGCCCGCCCCTCGTGCAGGACGAGGACCTCGTCCGCGCATCCGGCGATCACCCCGAAGTCGTGGCTGACCAGCACCAACGCCATCCCCGTCTCGGTGCGCAGCTCGTTCAGCAGGGCGAGGATCTGGGCCTGGACGGTCACGTCGAGCGCGGTGGTCGGCTCGTCCGCGACCAGGATCCGCGGTTCCAGGGCGAGGGCCATGGCGATCAGGGCGCGCTGGCGCATGCCGCCGGAGAACTCGTGCGGGTAGGCGCGGGCGCGGCGGGCGGCGTCGGGGATGCCGACCCGGTCGAGCACCGCGACGGCCTTGGCCCGCGCGGCCTTTCGGGTGGCACCGGTGTGGACGCGGTAGACCTCGGCGATCTGGTCGCCGACGCGCAGGTAGGGGTCGAGGGACGACAGCGGGTCCTGGAAGACCATGGCGATCCGGCCGCCGCGCAACCGCCGCAACTCCGGCTCAGGCGCCGCCAGCACGTCGGTCTCGCCGACGACGATCTCGCCGGTCACCTCCGCGCCGTCGTTGAGCCGGAGCAGCGACATCGCCAGGGTGCTCTTGCCCGACCCCGACTCCCCCACCACGCCGAGGGCCCGTCCCGCCGCCAGGTCGAACGAGACGCCCCTGACCGCCTGGAATCCGCCGAATCGCACCCGCAGGTCGCGGACCCGCAGGACCGGGCTCATGCCAGCCTCACCCGCGGGTCGACGAACGCGTGCAGCAGGTCGGCGACGGTGTTGGCGAGGACGACGACGGCTCCGGCGAGCACCGTCACCCCGACCACGACCGGCAGGTCGACCGTGTTGACCGACTCGACGGTGAGCTTGCCGATCCCGGGCAGCCCGAACATCGTCTCGGTGAGCACGGCGGCGGTCATGACCTGCGCGACCTCCACCGCGGTGAGGGTGACGAGCGGGCTCAGGGCGCCGCGCAGCGCGTGCCGTCCGATCACCTGGCGCTCCCGCAGCCCATAGGCGCGGAACGTGCGGATGTGATCCTCCATCAGCGTCTCCAGGACACCGGCCCGGCTGATGCGGGCGTAGACGGCCGCCTGGATGAGGGCGAGCGCCGTCCACGGGAGGACGAGGTCGCGCGCCCACTCCCCCGGGTTCTCGGTCAGCGGCACGTAAGCCGGAAACGGCAGCCACTGAAGATAGGCGCAGAACACCAGGAGCAGCACCAGGCCGATCAGGAACACCGGAGTGGACCATCCGAGCAGGGTCACGCCGGTCAGCAGCCGTTCGGTGAGCCGCCCTCGGCGCAGCGCCGACAGCAACCCGGCCGAGATGCCGAGCAGCAGGGCGAGCATCTCCGCGCCGAAGGCGAGGGACGCCGAGACGGGCAGCCGGTCCGTCAGCATCGTCCTGACGGGCTGGTCGGTCTGGAAGGAGTAGCCGAGGCAGGGGGCGGCGCAGTGGTCCACGTCAGGACCGGCGGAGTAGTCGCGGCCCACGACGAGCCCTTCGAGGAAGTGCCAGTACTGGAGCTGGACGGGGTCGTCCAGGCCGAGCTTCTGCTGCGTCCGCGCCAGCCGTTCGGCGTCGCAGCCCCGGCCGCAGGCGAGCACGGCCGGGTCGCCCGGCGTCAGGTAGAAGAGTCCGTACACGATCGCGGACAGCGCCAGCAGCACCACGACGGCGGCGCCCACCCGGCGCGCCAGGAACCAGATCATCCGGTGCTCCGGTGGATCGTCATGACCTGGCGCTCCAGCGGGGGTCCATGGCCTTGCGGACGCCCTCGGCGAGCACGGTGAAGGCCAGCAGCGTGACGAACAGCAGCGCGCCCGGGACGATCACGTACGCGGGGACGGTGCGGAACCAGGTCGTCGCGGTGGACAGCATCTGCCCCCACGACGGCGTCGGCGGCCGTACCCCCCGCGCCGAGGAACGAGAGCCCGGCCTCGCTGACCATGTTGAGCGGCACCTTGAGCGCGGCGAGCACCAGCAGCGGCGCGGTCAGCCCCGGCAGCACCTCGCGGACGGCGATACGACCCGGCCGCGCGCCGCTGAGCCGGGCCGCGTCCACGTACTCCCGGGTGCGCAGCGACAGCGCCTGGCTCCGGGTGACACGGGCGACGTTCCCCCAGCTGACGGCGGTGATGACGCACGCGAGCAGCAACGGGCGGGGCATCGACTGCGGGACGATCGCCATCAGCGCCAGCGCCAGCAGGAAGGACGGGAACGCCAGCGACAGCTCGATCAGGCGGCTCAGCACGGCGTCGGCCCAGCGTCCGCCGAAACCGGCGGCGAGCCCGACGGCGACGCCGACCAGCAGCTCCAGCACGGTGGCGCCCAGCGCGACGCCGAGCGAGACGCGGGCGCCGTACACGACGCGGGCGAACACGTCCCGTCCCGTCGCGGGTTCGACGCCCAGCCAGTGGTCGCCGCTCACCCCGCCGAACGCGCCGTGCGGCACCCCGCCGCGGGCCGAGTCGAGCAACTCGCTGTGAAAGGTCGTGGGGTCCTGCCCCTCCAGGGCGCACAGGAGCGGCGCGGCGAGCGCGACCGTGACCATCGCGATCACGGTCGCCAGTCCGGCCATCGCCGCCCGGTCCGCCCGCAGCCGCCGCCATGTCTGCCGCTCCCGGGGCGGGAGGTTCCGCTGCGGCTCCGCCCCGGGAGCGACGTCCTTCTCCAGCAGTGTCACGGCTGGGCGTTCACTTCACCGAGACCGTGGAGACGTCGTACCAGCCGCGCCACTGGTCGAGGTAGGCGTTCTTGACGCCCTTGCCGTACAGCACCACGGTCCGGGGATGGTAGAGCGGCACGAGCAGCGCCTTCGTGCCGATCTCGGCGTCCAGCGCGCCCCATCTCGGCGCGGCCCGCGCCGGGTCGGTGAGCTGGTTGATCGCGTCGATCTCCGCGTTGACCGCCGGGTCGTCGAACTGGGCGAGGTTGTAGTTGCCGCCGCCGCGCAGGATCTGCCGGCCGTCGAAGATCGGGATGAGGAACGGGCCGCCGGCGGGCCAGTCGGCGCCCCACGACTGGAGGGTGAGCGGCGGCTGCGTCGCGGGCTTGCCCGTGATCGTGCGGTAGTCCTCCTCGCCGAGCGGCTTCTGCTTGACGGTGACGCCCGCCTGCTTGAGGGCGTCCTGGACGGCCGCGGCGACCTTGGGCCCGTAGCCGCCGCCGTCGGAGTTGGGGAAGGCCAGCTCGACGGTCAGCCCGTTCGCGTGCCCCGCCTGGGCCAGCAACTCCTTGGCCTTGGCCGGATTCCCGGACTGACCGGCCGGAAAGTGGTCGTACGGCCGGTGCCCGAACGCCTTGCCCTCGGGCAGGAAGGTGGTGGCCGGAGACGCGAGCGCGCTGCCGCCGATGGCGTTGACGACCGACTGCCGGTTGATCGCGTAGGCGAACGCCTGCCGCACGCGGACGTCGTCGAAGGGCTTCTTGGTGGCGTCGAAGGCCAGGTACTTGGTCTCCCCGAAGACGCCCCTGGCCACCCGCTTGGCGAGGCCCTGGTCGCCGCCCAGCCGGGCGAGCTGCTCGGGCCCCACCGGGGTGTCGGTGGTGATCGCCCTGGCGTCCGCGCCCGCGCCGCTGACCAGCCGCTGGTTGATGACGGTCGCGTCCAGTCCCGAGGTGACCTCGATGCGGTCGGGGCAGGCCAGCCGCTGGCCGTCGACGGAACGAGACCAGTGCGGGTTGCGTGTGAGGACCAGCTTCTTGCCCGGTTCGTATTTGTCGACCTTGTAGGGGCCGCTGGAGACCGGGGCGTTCTTGTACTTGGTGCCGGTGTCCTTGGCCTTCGGCACCGGGGCGAACTGTGTCGCGGTGGCCAGGTAGGAGAAGTCGCCGTGCGGCTGCCGCAGCCGGAAGACGATCGTCCTGGGGTTCGGCGTCTCGATCGACTTCAGGTCGCCGCCGCCGTTGTAGGGACCCTTGTAGCCGGTGCCGCCGATCAGCCAGTCGTGCAGGTACGGCGCGCCGCCCGGCAGGTCGGGCGAGAACGAGCGCTCGATGCCGTACTTGACGTCCGCGGAGGTGATGGGCGTGCCGTCGTCGAACTTCAGCCCGTCCTTCAGGGTGAACGTCCAGGTCTTGGCGTTGTCGCTGGGTGTGCCCAGGTCGGTGGCCAGATCCGGGACGGGTCTGGTGCCCGCCTCCCCGGCGACCCGCTGCCGCGTGGTGAGCGTCCGGTAGACCAGCGTCGGAAGCGCTCCGCCCCCGGAGGTGTAGAGCCGCGCGGGGTCGAACTCGTCCAGCCCGCCCTGGTTGAGCACGGTGAGCGTGCCGCCCTGGCAGTCGCCGGGGTCGAAGGCGGACGACCCGCCGGAGCCGGAGTCGCCGCCGCACGCCGCTCCGGCCGAGGTGATCGCCAGAGCCGTGGCGGCAAGCAGGACGGTTCGTCTCAGCCTCATGGGGGGAGCCTCGTCTATGTTCGACTTTTCCTACCAAAATACCATGCTTTTTACGTGGGGTACGGCAGCAGGTCCCCGTTGATCTCCTCCCAGGCCGCGCGCAGGTCGGCGAGCACACCGGGACGGCGCCGGGCCAGGTCGGCCTGTTCCCTCGGGTCGTAGGCCAGGTTGTGGAGCGTCTCGCCGTCGGGGGTGCGCAGGTACTTCCAGTCGCCGCGGCGCAGCGCCCGTTCCTGCCTGGTCCGCCAGAACAGGTCGCCGCCCGGTGGCCGCGCGCCCCTGAGGAGGTACGGCAGAAGACTGCGGCCGTCGAGCGGATGTTCGCCGCTCGGCGCGACGCCGGCGGCCTCCAGAAGCGTGGCGGTCCAGTCGTGGGTGACGACGGGCACGTGGCTGACCTGGCCGGGCCGGATCGCGGCGGGCCAGCGCAGGATGGTCGGCACCCGGATACCGCCCTCCTGCAAACCGCCTTTGTTCCCCGACAGCGGCCACTGGTGGGACCAGCGTTCGCCGCCGTTGTCGCTGAAGAACAGCACGAGGGTGTCCCTCTCCCGGCCCGCGCCGCGCAGGGCGCGCAGGACCCGTCCGGTGGCGGCGTCCAGGCTCTCGACCATCTTCCGGTAGGTGTCCAGCGAGCCGCCGTCGTCGTGCCACAGCGCCCTGGGGTCGCCCGCCTTCGCGCGGGCGGTGATCTGGGCGCTCACGTCCCGGTCGCCGGGCGCCTCCCACGGCCAGTGGGGAGTGGTGAAGTTGAGGTTCAGCAGCCACGGCCGACCGTGATCCTGCTGGACGAACTCGGCGGCGCGCTCGGCGATGGTGTCGGTGTAGTAGTCCAGGGACTCGACCGGCACCTCCCCCTCGTACAGATCCGCCGTCGTGCCCGAGACCTTGGAGTAGTAGTCCACGGCCCCGGACAGGTTGCCGAAGAACACGTCCCAACCCGACTTGAGCGGGCTGTACCAGGGCAGGAAGCCGCAGTGCCACTTGCCGAACATGGCGGTGGCGTAGCCGTCCTTCTTCAGCAGGGACGCCAGGGTGGGATGCTCGGGCGGGATCCCGATGAGCTTGTCGGGACGCGCGATGGGCTCCTCCAGGCCACCGCGCAGCCGTCCCGGATAGCGACCGGTGTACAGCGCGAACCGGGTAGGCGAGCAAACAGCGGCTGCCGAGTACCCCTGAGTGAACCGCACCCCCTGCCCGGCGAGCCGGTCCAGGTTGGGCGTCCGGATCGAGGGCGAACCGTAGCTGCCCAGATCGGCCCACCCAAGATCGTCGGCAATGACGACCAGAAGGTTGGGGCGAGCAGGCCGCCGCCCACCGGAGACAGCACGGAACTCCCGCTCACCCGTCCCGGCAACCGCCGTACCACCCGGCAACACCGCCCCCGCGGCAACCCCGGCGGCCACCGCTCCGGCTCCGGCCAACTCCCGCCGACTCAGCCCCCCACCTTCAGCGTCACGCCCGTCTCGCATCGCCACCACTCTCCTCAACAAAACCGATCGGAATAACATGAAAAAACGACAACGGGCCTCCGCCCGATGTCATCGGAAGGAGCTGCTCTACCCGGAGACGTGTCCGGGGATCAGGCGGTACGCGAGGTCAGTGCAGCCGATGGACGCGGCTGGCGCGGAAGACGAGTGGAGAGATCCCAGCGGCGGAGTCCATGTCGTGGACGCGCGACGCCAGACACCGTGGCCACCCGACCGGATCCGCTACTCGACGGCGCGGTCGTACGCATTTCATACCGTTAAGGTAGGAAAAGTTCATCCATCCGTCAACGGACGATCAGTGCGCCCCGCCGTGACCCCCATCACGCGGTGCCGCTGTCGGACTTCCACGGGGACGCGAGGTCCCGGGCGCCGGTAAGGCAGCAGCCCGGGACCTCGACTCATGTGCGTCCGGCCGTACCCTCGGCCGGTGTTGTCAACTGGCTGGTGGTGGTGAGGCGGTCGCTGTTGGCCCTGTCGTGTCGGTGGGGATTCGGCTAGCGGAGGTCGTGGATGAGGGCGCCGATTATGCGGTCGACATCTTCCGACTCGTACTCGTCGGTGTCGATGAGGAGGGTTACGCCTCGTTCGGCGTCTTCGGTGAAGGCGTTTCTGAACTCGTGAGCGCTCAACATGCTTCCGCTGTGTCCCCAGGTGACGGGGTCTTCGGTGAATCCATAGCGCTCTATGCCCAGGCCGTAGCCCTCGCCCGCGTTGTCGAGGACGGTCTTCTTCATTTCGGCGAGCTGGGCCGGGGCCAGTAGTTTTCCGGTGAGCAGCGCCGTCCAGAACGTCGTCGTGTCGGCGCCGGTGGAGATCAGCTCGCCCGACGCGTCGGCCTCGGTGGTGTTCCATTCCGTCCTGTCCACGACGGCCCCGGCCACCCATTTGTAGCTGCGCAGGTCCGGTTTGCGGATGGTGACGTCGTCGCCGGGCCAGTAGGTGTCGCGTAGTCCGAGCGGCTTGATGATCCGCTCGGTGATCTCGGTGCCGATGTCGCGGCCGGTGACCTTGGTGACGATCAGTCCGGCCAGGTTGTAGTTGGTGTTGGAGTAGGCGAAGCCGGACGGGGCCCGGTCCTTGGGTGGGTCCAGGGGGAGCGCCTGCTGGACGGTCTGGAGAGGCTCGATGTGGTCCCAGCGGCGCGCTTCCTCGTCCTTCCAGTAGTCATTGCCGAGGTAGTCGGGCAGGCCGCTGGTGTGCTGGAGGAGCTGCCGGATGGTGATCGTGCGCCCGTCGTACTTGTCGTTGCGGATGAGGCCGGGCAGGTAGTGGTCCACGGTGTCGGCGAGGTCGATCTTGCCCTCGGCGACGAGCTGGAGCACGACCGTGGCCGTCCACGTCTTGGTGTCGCTGCCGATACGGCTGAACTCGTTGCCGACGACCTTGCGGCCCGTCGCGCGGTCGGCGAGACCGACGCCACCCTGCCAGATACCGCAGTTCGGGCTTTTCACCGTCACGGCGATTCCGGGGACACCGATCTTCCCCAGCTCACTCAGCGCGGTCTCGATGGGTTTTGTGTCGCACTCGCGTGTCTTCGCTGATGCGGCGGGAGCCATTCCCAGGGAGGCCGTGAGCGCCAAGGCCACGACCATACTCGTTTTACCTAGCATGGTTCATCCTTTGATTCCGGTGGTCAGTTTGATTCGTCGATGAGGGCGTCGGCCCGGAAGCGATGGTCCTGACGGAGCCGAAAAGTCCGCCCGCAAGGCGCGCCGACCAGGCAGTCGCGCTGGGTGTCGAACTTGATCTTGCCTTTACCGGCGAACCGAAGCACTCCAGTGGCCACCCAGGTCTCGGGTACCGCTGCCTATACGCGCGCGCTCCTTAGCGCGCGGCTTCCGGCCTGTGGCCAGGCCCGCAACGCTGGCTACCCGCGGACCGCGGGCCAGCTCGATTCGCGGAACGTTCCGTCGAGGCGGAGTTGTTGGCGGCGGCAAGACGGCTTACCTGGTGGTGGGGGGCGCAGCCCGCTTTTCGCTTCGAGGTCAGGGCTCGGTTGGGCTGAGTGCTGGAGGCTTTTCGATTGGGCTGTTTCGCGGGCTATTTGAGGCCCAGGGAGGCTACTAGGTTGCGCATTTCGTCTTCGTAGACGGTGGCCGGGTCGTGGATGAGAGTGCGCAAGTGGCCGTAGGTCTCCAGGGCCAGGAGGCCGTGCATGCGGCCCCAAACGCGCATGGTCAGAGCGAGGGCCGCTGCGGGGAGGTCGGGAAAGTCCTCTTGGACGTGGCCTACGAGCGCGGGGTCGAAGTCCGGCCAGTCGTACGTGTGAGCGTCCACCAGGGCCGGGGCTGCCGGTGGCCACGCGGCGGCGACCAGCTGGGGAGTCCGCGTCGTCCTCGCGGTCTCGACGGCGGGCAGTCCCGCACTCTTGAAGGAGCCGAAAAATGAACACGACCGAACTGATCCAGAAGTACCTCGACGTCTGGAACGAGCGGGACGCCGCCGTCCGGGAGGCGCTGATGAAGGAGGTCCTCACCGAGGACTCCGTCTATTCCGACCCCGACTACGCGGGCCTGCACGGACACGCCGCGCTTTCCGACGCGATCCACAACGCGCACGAGAAGCTCGGCGACCTGCGCTTTACCCTCGACACCGTGATCGGCGTGCACCACGACCGGGCGCTGTTCCGCTGGCGACTGGGCACGGCCGCCACCGGCTATGACGTGGTGGAGTTCAGCGGCGAGCGCGTCCAAAAGCGTCCTGGGCTTCTTCGCATGAGCGGCTGGAGCGCCGCTTGGACCACCTCACCACAACGGCCGGGAGCCAGTTTCGCACCCAACTGGTCGGAGGAGGGTTTTCGCGACCAGAGCGTTCGGCAGACCGTCCGGCTCAGCGTCGGCGGCGACTCGCTGCGGGTGCGCCTGACCAACCGCTACGGAACGGTGCCGTTGCAGGTCGCGGGGGCTTCGGTCGCCGCCACTGCGGGCCGCGCCGCCGTCAGGTCTGGGACCGTGCAGGAGTTGGCCGTTGACGGCAAACCGTCCTTCGCCGTCCCACCCGGTGCCGACCTGGCCACAGACCCGGTGGAGTTCGCCACCAGTGCGCAGGACGCGGTGACCATCACGATGTACCTGGCGGAGCCGTCCGGACCGGCGACGTACCATGCGCAGGCGCTCGCGACGACGTTTCGGGCGAGGGGCGACCAGCTCGTCCACAGCGGCAGCGAACCGTTCACAGAGACGTCGCAGTCCTGGTACTACCTGAGCGGGGTCGACGTGACCGGGGCGTCGGGTGACGGCATCATGGTGCTCGGCGACTCGCTCGTGGACGGAACGGGCGGCACCCCGGACACCGACCACCGATTCCCCGACCTGCTGGCACGGCGGCTGATCGCGGCGCGACGTCCGCGCGCCGTGCTGAACCAGGGCATCGGCGGCAACCGGGTCACGGTCGACTCACCCTCCCTGGGCGATCGCGCAACCGTCCGGTTCGACCTGGACGTCCTGTCTCAGCCCGGGGTGAGCACCGTCATCGTCCTCGCCGGAATCAACGACATCGCCATCAGCGAGATCGCGGACGAGTCGCCGTTCCCCGTCCTCGCGCCCTACACCGAGGTCTCGGCGGACGAGGTCATCGCCGGGCACCGCGACATGATCGCCCGAGCCCGAGCCGCCGATCTGCGGACGGTCGGGACGACCCTGCCGCCCATGCGCGGCTCGGCCTTCTCCACCGCGCGCAGCGAGGCCGAGCGGACCACGCTCAACACCTGGATCCGCGAGTCGGGCGAATACGACGCGGTCATCGACCTGGCACGGGCGATGGGCGACGTCCTCGCCCCCGCTCACGACTCGGGCGACCACCTGCATCCGAGCGACGCCGGATACCAGGCGATGGCCGACGCCGTGGACCTCACCGTCCTCTGAATTCGGCCGCGCAACTCGCGGTTCTCTCGGCAGGTTGGGAAGCCTTAACGGTCGTTCGCCAGTGCTCGGCGCATACCGGCCAGGCCGTACTCGAAGGCCCGGTCGACATCACCCCCGAGCCGGAAGCTGCCGTTGAGTTCCATTTCTATGAAGCCGGTCGCCCACGCCGTCACCAGGCGCGCGGCCTCCAGTGCCTCCTCGTCCCCGACGAGTTCCCGGGACGCGCGCAACACCGGAGCGGCCGCCCGAGCGAGGGTCTCGGGCGGCGCTTCCGCGGCGAGCATCAGCCGGAATCCCTCCGGCCAGGACTGGGCGAACTGCCGGTAGCCGCGCGCCATCCCCTCGATCGACCCGTCCGCCGACTCCAGCCGGACGGCCAGGTCGTCGATGGTGGCCTCGGCGACGGCGGCCAGGAGAGCCGCGCGATTGCTGACGTGCTTGTACAACGACGGGGCACGCACCCCCACCCGTTCTGCGACGCTCTGCATGGTCAACTGCCGCTGACCACCCACCTCCAGCAGGTCACGTCCCGCCGCGACGATCTCCGCGAACGAGGTCTTCTCAGGGGTCGGCATCGTCCGTCCTCCCACACGAAGGCTATTGACGTTAGCCATCATAGCTATCTATCGTAGCCATCACAGCCTTCGTCCGAACTATTGGAGACGCACCATGAAACTCGCCCCTCACCTGCACCGCCTCGGTAACGACATCGTCGCGTGCTACCTCATCGACACCCCCGAGGGCATCACGCTCATCGACGCCGGGCTCCCCGGCCACTGGCGCGACCTACAGCGCGAACTCCGCCTCCTCGACAAGAGCGTCGACGACATCCGCGGGCTCGTGCTGACCCACGGCGACTCCGACCACATCGGCTTCGCCGAACGCCTACGCCGCGACCACGGCGTCCCGGTCTTCGTGCACGCCGCCGACGCGGACCGCACCCGCACGGGAGAAAAGCCCAAGGTCGCGTTCGGCCCCATGCGGTTCGCCGCAACGCTCGGCTTCTTCGCCTACTCCATCCGCAAGAACGGCCTGCGTCCCCGCTACGTCAGCGAAGTCACCGAGATCGCAGACGGCGACGTCCTGGACCTGCCTGGCAACCCGGTCATCGTGGGCATGCCGGGACACTCCCCTGGCAGCGTGGCAGTGCACGTCCCTCTGGCCGACGCCGTCTTCGTCGGCGACGCACTGACCACCCGACACGTCCTCACCGGACGCAGCGGCCCCCAACCCGCGCCCTTCACCGACGACCCGACCCAGGCGCTCGCCTCCCTCGACCGAATCACCGAACTCTCAGCATCCTGGATACTCCCCGGCCACGGTGCCCCCTGGAACACCTCACCAGCTCAGGTCAGCCAGGCAATCAAGAAGACCTGAACAACCCGCCCAAGGACCCGACCGCCAGGCGTTTCCTGGGATGTCCTGCCTTGATCGCGTGTGGGATCCTGTATGGGCCGGCCGCCGTGCACGCGGTGCTCCCAGGCCCGCGATGCGAGGGGACGGCGACGTGTCCGACTTCGACGATCTGGTGTCGGCCGAGCGGCGCAGGCTCAACAAGCAGGCGGCCGCGCACGCCGCGAGCGAGAACGCCCGGCGCCACGGCGAACTCCCCGAGTGGCAACGGGTCGTCGCCCGCATCCAGGACCTGCTGGCAGCCTCAGCACGCCACCTTCGGGACGCCGCCGTCCCACCCCTCCCCGTGCTGGAGGCGCACAAGCCCAACGAACGATTGCAGCTCGCAGGACTCCTCCTGGCAGGCCGCGTCGTGATCGTCGGCCACCGCTGGCCCCTCGGACCCTTCACCCTGGACGCCGACGGCCACGCCTACCCGACAACCCGCACGGAACCGCTGATCCCCAAGTACCCCCTCTCGCAGAACCCCGCGCTCAACAAGAAGCTGCGCAAGGCCCGGCTCCGAACCGGCCTGGCGGCCGACCAACAGGTGATGTGGGCGAACAAGAACCCGTTCATCCTCGACCCGTCCACAGGCGTGGAAACCGGCCGCGTCGCCTGCTTCGGCAAGGGCCAGGACGGCACTCCGCTACTAGCCTCGTCCGACCCCACCACCGGCCAGCCCCTGGAACCCTTCCTGGCGAAGGCCGTCGCCCAATTCATCACCCACAACACCCACCCCTGACCCAGCACCCACGCAGTCGTGCGCCTGGGACGCGTTGTTGGTTGTGCTGTGCGGTGGTCAGGCCCTCTAGGTCGCCGAAGTGGTTGGTCGTGTCGATGAGGATCTTTCCGTCCAGCGGGCCTGCCTCTTCCAGGGCGGCGGGGATCGCGCTCCAGGGCACCGAGAGGATCACCACGTCACCGAACGCGGCGGCTTCGGCGGCCGTCCCGGTTCGGGCGCGTGGGCCGATCGCGGTGGCGCGGTCGGCGAGGCGGGACGGGTCGCGGCTGAAGGAGAGGAGGACCTCGTGGCCCGCGTCGGCCAGGAGGCGGGCGGCGTTTCCGCCGATCTTTCCGGCACCGATGACGCCGATTCTCATACCGTCTCCTTCGGGTAGCCGTAGGCGTGCCAGTTGTCCATGACGTGCCGTTGCAGGTCCTTGGACCAGCTGTGGGCGAAGTCGGACGCGGTCGGCCGGTCCTCGGCGGAGAACCGGTCGGCGATCAGACAGTTGTGGACGACCTTGGTGGCGTGGTAGCTGAGCCGCTCGTTGGCGTCCAGGTAGATGGGCAGAATGTTCTGCGACTCGTTGGAGAAATGGACCTCGCCGTGTTCGGGATGGGCGCGGCTGGCGAACGCCCAGATCACCTGGCGCGGGTCGGCGATGTCGATGTCGTCCTCCAGCAGCAGCAGTTTGGGGACGCCGAAGGCGAGCTTGCCCGCGCCGAACACGACCTCGCCGACCCGCTGGGCCATGTCCTTGGACGACAGGCCGGTCCGTTCGTGCCAGTCGGGGTTGAGCGAAACCACCCACCAGTGGTTCGCGGACTCCAGTACCCCCCAGCAGGCGGCGACGGGTACGTCCGCCTGCCGCAGGACGTGGGTCATCTCGGCGGCGTGCGGCATGCCCCATCCGGTGTGGTCCTCCTCGACCGGTGCGCCCGCGACGGCGACCGGGAGGATGGCGTCGTCGCGGTAGGTCACGGCGGTGACGTGCAGGACGGGTTTCGGGGACGAGCTGCTGCGGTCGATGTAGCCGGGGTACTCGCCCATCGGGCCCTCCTCGGCGGTGTCGGTGTGCGAGACGTGCCCCTCGATGATGATCTCGGCGGTGGCCGGGACGAGCAGGTCGACGGTCTCGGCCCGCACCATCTCCAGCGGCTCACCGAAGTAGGCGCCCATGTAGTGCGACTCGTCCTCGCCCTGGGCGAGCGGCATCCCGCCGACGTAGGGCAGGCCGGGTTCGACGCCGAGCGCGACGGCGATCGGCATGGGCTCGCCGCGTTCCTCCCACTGCGCCTTGATGATGCCGAGGTGCTGCGGCGGCGGGATCAGGCAGGACAGCCGGTTCCGGTTGAGCAGCATCATCCGGTTGATCGACCAGTTCGTCCAGGTGCCGTCCGGTGTCTTGGCGATGTTCATGCCGTATGTCTGGATGTAGCGTCCGCCGTCCCCGTCGTGGATCAGTGGGGTGGGGAACTTGAGTAGGTCAATGTCGTCGCCGAGCATGATGTTCTGCTTGCACGGCCCGGTCTCCAGCACCTTCGGCGGGATCGGCTCGCGGGTTCGGGCGTCGGCCAGTGCGGTGATGACGTCGGCGCCACGGGCGTCGGCGGGCAGACCGAGTGCCAGGGCGATCCGGCTGTAGGTCAGCCCGCGCCGCGCGGACAGTCCGCCGGGTGCTGCCAGAACACGGAAGCCCTTCTCGATGCCCTTGATGTTGGTGAACAGCGGTGCCGGTGCGCGCAGCTCGTACGAGCGGCGTGCGACCGCGCCCATTTCCAGCTTCCAGTCGACTTCCTTGCCGATCCGCTGGACTTCGCCGATCTCGTCGAGTGCGTCAATGAATTCGCGCAGGCTGCGTAGATGCTTCAACAAGTTTCCTCTCATTGGCGATGTGCCGCTAGGAAGGTCTATTCGCCCCAGCGGGGCAGGTCCGGGACGTCGATCCCGAACAGGTCGAGCGCGCGGGCGGCGGTGTGGTCGACGATGTCGTCCACGCTGGCCGGATGCGTGTAGAAGGCCGGGACGGGCGGCATCACAATCGCGCCCGATTCGGTGGCGGCCGTCATCGCCCGCAAATGGCCGAGCGTCAGCGGCGTCTCGCGGACGAGCAGCACCAGCCGCCGCCGCTCCTTGAGCGTCACGTCGGCCGCCCGCGTCAGCAGGTTGTCGTTGTTGCAGTGGGCCACGGCCGACAGAGTGCGGACCGAACAAGGCGCCACGAGCATCCCGCCGGTCGGGAACGAGCCCGACGCGATAGCGGCGCCCACGTCCGCCGGACGGTAGGTCACATCGGCCAGCGCCGACAGATCCCGGGCGGACAGGTTGGTCTCATAGGCGCGCGTCTGCTGCCCGGCAGGCGTCACCACCAGGTGCGTCTCGACGCCTGCCTTGCGCGCCAACTCCAGCACGCGCACCCCGTAGGCGATGCCGGTCGCACCGCTGATCCCGACGACAAGCCGTCTCGGCCCCTCGCCGTTCACCCGAACACCTCACCGTGGCCTTGGACGAATGCGTCCGATGCCCGCGACTGCGTTATCAGCGACGTGCCTGCGATCCCCTCAGCGCCTTTCATCACGATCACCACTTGGTACTCCTTCGCATTGCGTCCTCCGCGAGCCATCCGCCGACCGTCTCCCAGACCGCGTGCGCCTCCGGGCTTTTGGGGGGCACGCTGGACAACGGCGATGCGCCTAGAACCGGCAATGGCCATGCCTCGTCCGCCGTGCATTGCCGACCGACGGAACGGGCGGCACGGCTATACCGCTGGTCGGCCCGGTGGGATCGCCTTGTCGCTGGCGTGGCTCGACGTCGCCGCCCGCTGGTAGTAGTCGGCGAGGTGGCGCCGACCCGTGATCGGCGAGAGCACGTCATTGGTGAGCACGGTGAGCGGGAATTCGATGACCCCGTGCACGCGCAGCGGAGTCAGCCGACGCATCATCGCCAAGCCCGACTTGATGAGCACGGCCGGGACGTGGGTGACGCGCGGCGTCGCGCCCAACGCGCGGAAGGCTTCCTGAGCGATCTGCTCGTGTGTGAGGACGTCCGGGCCGCCGATCTCGACCTCGTCGGCGTCAGTGGTCAGGGCATCGGCCGCGGCCGCCGCGACGTCGGCGACGTCGATGGGGTTGATGCGGAAGCGGCCGTCACCGAAAACGTAGACACGTCCTTTGCGGGCCATGCCGAGGTACTCGTCGAAGTCGGAGAAGAAGCCGTTCGGGAACAGGATCGTGAAAGCCATTCCGGAGCTGCGCAGGTCCTTCTCGAACGCGCGCTTGGCGCGGACGAGTTGCAGCTTCTCCAGTGCGGGCGCGCGGACCACGGAGGAGTACACGAACTTGCCGACCCCGGCCTGGACGGCCTCGTCCAGCAGGTTCCGGTTGGCTCCGTAGTCCACGTCCCAGCAGGTCTGCTTGCTCTTCTTGCCCACGAGCCCGATGGCGCTGACGACCGCGTCGATGCCGTCGCAGCAGCCCGCGAGTGCCTCCCGGTCGGTGGCGTCGGCCGTGAACACGTCGTCGACCGCGTCGCTGACAGGCTCCAACCGTGCCGCGTTCCGGGCCAGCGCCCGGACGTAATGGCCACGGTCCTTCAGCTCGCGGACGATCTGCCTTCCCAAATTGCCGGTCGAACCGGCGACGAGAACTCTCATCACTCCGTCCCTTCCTTTCGTTGATGCCGCGCGCACCCTCATGAGCGGTCTTCGATGAGATCGGCGAGCGCGTCCAACGTCTCGTCGACGGGCAACGACGTGTCCAGGAGCCGGTGCAGCATGAGCCCGTCCAGCAACGCGACGATGACGGTGGCCGCGCCGGTGCGTCTCGCCTCGGACCAGGACGGATGAAGTTCTCCGAGCCGTTCACCGATCCGCGCCCGCGCCTGGCGCAAGCCGTCGCGCAGAACCTCGCCCATCGCGGGGTCGCGCAGGGCGCCCGGCATGAGTTCCACCGCCAGCCGCATCATCCGGCCGTCGCCGGGCGTGGCCGAGACCAGGGCGCGGACGGTGTCCAGGGCGGCGGCGAAGTCCGGGGCGTCCAGGAGGGCGTCGATGATCGGGGTGATGATCTCGTCGGCCGCCCTGCTCGCGATGGCCGAGTGCAGGCCGGGCAGTCCGCCGAAGTGGTAGTGGATCAGCCCGATGTTGGTGCCGGCCCGCTCCGCCACCGCACGCGTGGTCACCGCGGGCCAGCCGCCGTCCACCAGCAGCGAGACGCCCGCATCTATCAACTGCTCGCGGCGGCGGCGTCCACGGCCCGAAGTTGCACGATCGACCAAGTTAGTCACACGACCAAGTTAGCACGTCCAGTAGGTGGTTGCTGGATCAGTGGACACCGCCCGCTTCCCGCTGGGGCGCTGCGGCTCGGAATGTGAGTCGGAGGTTGAGTCATTCGTTCCTATCCACCGTGTCGCGGCCGTTGCGATCATCCGGCCCATGACGTCGAGATCGTCCCTTCGCCATGGGCCGCCGTCCGCGCCGCCCGTCTTTCCCGTCCGCGAACGGCGCCACCGGGGTGAGTTCGCGTGAGCGCGGAGAGGGTCGGCGTGCGCCGGATCGCGTCCGTGGTCGCGTCCGCTATGGCGCTGGGGCTCCTGGTGGGAGTCGGCCCCGGACAACCAGGGCCTGCGCTGGCGGCGGAACGAAGAGGTTCACCAGCGGGAAACCCCGGTGATTCGGCGGAGAGCGTCGCGTTGGCCAAGGCCCGCCGAACCAAGAAGCCGGTTCCGGTACCGGCGTTGACCACGGAGACCACGGACGTCACCGCCAAGCCCGGCGGACGTCTGGTGGCGACGATCCACAACAAACCGGTGCGGACGCGGGTCGGTGGAAAGTGGAAGCCGATCGACCCCTCGTTGCGAAAACTGGCCGACGGCTCGGTGGCACCACGGGTCGTGACGTCCAACCTGCGGTTCTCCGGAGGCGGGACACGGCCGCTGGTCCGCATGTCCAGCGCGGGCAAGCAACTGGAACTGACCTGGCCTGGACGGTTGCCGGTCCCGGTGGTGCGTAGTGCCACGGCCGTGTACGAATCGGTGCTGCCAGGTGTGGATCTCCGGATGACCGCGACGGATACCGGGTTCACCCAGTTGCTCGTGGTGAAGTCGGCGAAGGCGGCCCAGAATCCGGCATTGGCGCGGTTGACGCTGGGCCTTGGAAACAGCGACCTGAACGTCCAGGTGGGCAAGGACGGTTCGTTGGCGGCGGTCGATCCCGCCAGCGGCGGGACGGTGTTCACCGCGGCCGCGCCCGTGATGTACGACTCGACGACGGCCGGGCGCGAGGGCGCGGGCCTGGACCAGTCCGGACGCGCCAGGACCAGTGCGTCCCCGACCCCGACCGGGTCGCCAAAGGTTCAGCCTCCCGGGCATGCCAGCGAGCATGTGGCGCGGCTGGCACTCGGAACCAAGCCCGGGAGCCGTTCGCTGACGTTGACGCCCGATCGGACCCTGCTCGCAGATCCGGACACGGTGTATCCGGTCACGATCGATCCGAACTGGCAAACGCCGCATGCCGGTGGCTGGGCGGGGATCTCGAAGCACTGGTCGAACAATTCCTATTGGAAGTTCAGCGACGACTTCGGGACCGGCTACTGCCCAGATACGCGGACCTGTGTGGCCGGAGACGTCAAGCGCGTGCTGTACGCGATGCCGATCAAGGGTGGTCCGCTGGTCGGCAAGCACATCCTGTACGCCGAGTTCGGGGTCCACGAGTCCTGGGCGTACAACTGCACGGCTCGGCCGGTTCAGTTGTACGCGACGAACCGGATCAGTTCGCACACGACGTGGGGCAATTCGAGTTCGTCGGCGTTCTGGCCCGACCATCTACAGACGATCAATGCCGCGAAGGGCTGGAGTTCGAGCTGTCCGGCGGGGTATCTGGAGTTCGGCGGGACGAGTTCGACCACGCTGCGAAGCAAGGTCCAGGCCGCGGCGAACGGCAACTGGTACGACGTGACGCTGGGGTTGAAGGCGCAGGACGAGGGGTCGTCCTACGGCTACGAATGGAAGCGTTTCGCCAGCGACGCGTTCCTGCGCGTGGAGTACAACCTGCCGCCTCGGCAGATTCCGATGTCGGCCCTGTCGATGTCGCCGGGGTCGGCATGCCAGGCCTCCACGGTCGCGATCACCAAGTGGCCGCAGGTCACGGCGAGGCCGACCGACCCGGACGACGACCGGATCGGGGTCCAGTTCGCCGCCGCCTGGACCGGTGGCGACGGGGTGTTCAAGCGGCGCTGGTGGTCGACCGGCGCGGAGGGCACCCGGCCGCCGTCGAATTCGTTCAAGGCGTCGGGGTCGTTGTTCTCGATGACGTTGCCGTCGTCGTCCATTCCGCGCGATCAGACGGTGGGCTGGGAAGCGCGTGCCTGGGACGGCGCCGAGTGGGGCCCGTGGAGTTCGAGTGGGCCGTCGCCCACCGATTGCTATTTCCGAGTCGACACATCCCGTCCTGTAGGCCCGGCGCTGTCGTCGGAGTCGTTCCCTGGCTCCCCGGACGCGACCGCCGATCTGCCGTGGACCAACGGCGTCGGCCGGTACGGCACCTTCACCATGGACAGCGCCTCGACCGATGTCGTGAAGTACCAGTACGCGCTCGACCAGATGCCGTCCTCGGCACACGAGAAGGCGACGTCGAATGGCGCGGCACAGTCGGTCCATCTTCTGATGACCACGGAGGGGCCGCATTTCTTCGCGGCCCGCGCACTGGACGCGGCGGGGAACGCCTCCGAACCGACCGTCTACTACTTCCTTGTTTCCAAGGGCGATCCGCAACGGTCGGGATGGTCGATGGACGATCCGGCCGGAACCGCCCGGCTGGCGGCGACGGGCCGTCCCATCACCGCGACGGCCTCGTCGTCGGGCGTGACGGTCGGCGCCCCCGGACACACCGGCCAGGGCCTGCGTCTGTCGGGCACGGTCGGCACGGACGGCGGCCCCGAGGCGTACGCGGCCACCGACGCGGCGGTGCTCGACACCGACGACAGCTTCACTGTTTCGGCCTGGGCCAATCTCGCGGACGGGCCCGGCGCGTACGCCGATCACAGCCTCATCAGCCAGAACGGCACCCTCGCGGGCGCGTTCGAACTCGGTGTGGTGGATGGAGCCTGGACCTTCCAACTGCGTTCGGAGGACACCGGCGGCGTGAACGGCCCAGGCGCACCAAACCCATGGACAGCGGCCCGGTCAACGAAACCGGTGGCAACAGGCCAATGGACGCACGTGACCGGCGTCTACAACGCGGCAGCCAAGACCGCCACGGTCTACGTTGACGGGGAAGCGTCGGCTCCAGTCGCCGTCCCGGCATCGTGGAACGCCCGCGGTCCGCTCCAACTCGGCCGATACCTGCACCACACCCTCCGCACCGAGTACGTCGACGGATGGCAGGGCGGTATCGACGACGTGCGCGTCTGGGATCGGGCGCTACCAACCGCCGACGTAGCCGACCTGGCCGCCGGTCACGCGATGACGACCGGGCTGTCGCCCCGGGCGGTGTGGCCGCTGGACGAGACGTCCGGCACAACGCTCACCAGCACCCCCGTCACCTCGGACGCGGTCGTGTCGGGCCAGGTCACCGCCGGTGTGAAGGGAGCCCAGGGCACCGCGGTGCGTTTCGGCGCGGGCGGCTACGCGCGCACCGACAGGCCGCAGGTCGACGCGACCCGCAGCTTCGCCGTGGCGGCATGGGTCCGGCTCGCACCTCCTCCCGCCGATGATCCCTCGCACATGGTGCTCATCCAGAACGGCGTGCACAATGGCGAATTCGTCCTCTATTACTCCACGTGGTACAAGCGCTGGGTTTTCGGCCGTTACAGTTCTGACTCCTCCACCGCAGCGCTGACACGGGCGATGCAACCGGACTGCACGGTGGGGTCGAACGACTCCAACGGCGTCCCGTGCATGGGGCCGACGACCGGCCAGTGGACCCACCTCGTGGGCGTCTCGGACGCCAGGTCGCACCAGTTGCGGCTGTACGTCAACGGCTACCTGGTCTCGACGACCGGCTACACCCAGACGTCCGCGTGGCCCAACCCGGGGCCGTTGCAGATCGGTGCGAACAACACCGAAGGCACCAACGACCAGTTCTTCGGCGGCGACATCGACGACGTGCGGGTCTTCGACCGGGTCGTCAGCGGACCGGAGGTGGAGCAACTCGTCCAGCGGCGGCCGACGCTGGCGGGCCGGTGGAAGCTCAACCAGGCGTCCGGCATCCCGCCCGTCTCACCGGACGACCTGACCGCCAACCCCGTCACCTTGTCGGGGAACGCGACGATAGATCCGAGTTCCGCTTACGTGGGGAGCGGCGCGCTGAGCCTGGACGGCACCAACGGCTACGCCTCGACCACGGCGTCCCCACTGCACACCGGCCAGAGCTTCACCATCGCGGGATGGGCGCAGACCGCCGGTGCCCCGAACCGGGACATGACGGTGTGGTCGATCGGCGACGGCACCGACAGTGCGTTGACGGTCCGCTGGGACTACCAGAAAACCGTCACCGACCCCTACACCAACGAGACCGTCTACGTGGGGCAGTGGCAGGTGGAAACCGCCGATGACAGCAGCCCCCGGGTGCGAACCGGCGCCGTGCACAGCTACCAGGCGCCAGCGGACGGAGGCAGTCGCTGGAACCACCTGGCGGTGACCTACGACGCTTTCGCCCACCAGCTGTCCCTGTACGCGGACGGGCAACTGGAGGACCAGGTCTGCGACGACGAGGACACCTCCGGGACCTGCACCGACCACGTGTCCTTCACCGGCGCACCCCAACCATTCGAGGCCACCTCGGGCTTGCAGCTCGGACGCGACCGGTCGGGCGGCGCCTGGAGCGAGTACTTCTCCGGTCAACTCGACGACGTGTGGGCCTACCAGGGAGTGCTGAGCCAGGGGCAGATCGGCAAGTTGGCCGACGGCGAGGAGTTGGACAGCTCGTCCGGCCCCTGACCCGGGCGGCACGTGCGCCGTCCGGCCGAAAGGCCGCCAAACGCCCGGCGAACGCCGGACGCCCGTCCGGGCGCACGAGCGCCCTCCCCCAGGCGCGCCTCCTCAAAGGGTCCGCCCCGATGTCACCGAAGATCCTCACCTGTTTCGTGTGTCAGCCGTCCGGCCTGCGGACGGCGTGATGAGCCGTCCTCCCGGCGTCCCGGGAGGCGGCGGAGAGTTGAGCCGAAATGCGCCTGTCGCCTTCTTCCTGGGGTCGGTCGCTGCCGGTCGTGGCGGCTGCCATGTCGTGCGTGCTGGCGGCGGCGTTGCTCGCGGGCTGCCAGCCGCCGGGTTCGTCGGGTTCGGGCAGGCCCGAGGCGGTGTCGGCCGAGCGGCCGGTCAAGGTCCACAAGGCCAAGGTGCGGCCGCGCGACGCCAAGCCGCAGGCGCGACGGTCAAAGCGCTCCCACCACGGGACGCCGAAAGCGACCTGGCCGAAGGCAGGCACGGCATCCGTGACCCCGACCAGCCAGGACACCAAGGGGCTCGCCGATGAACCACACGCCGTGAAGGCCGGTTCAGCGCCGGTGACCTTGCGGACGACAACGGCGGCGAAGGTACGGGTGCTGGACCACGCGGCGGCGGCGCGGGTCGGACTGGACGGGGTGCTGCTCACCGTGTCCGGTCCGGCAGTCAGCGGCGCCGGACGACACGTGGACGTGAGCCTGGGCTACGGGGCATTCGCCGAAGCCGCAGGCGCCGGATACGGAAGCCGCTTGCGCCTGGTGCAATTGCCGGAATGCGCGTTGTCGACGCCGGACCGACCCGAATGCCGCGTGGCGACACCACTGGCAGGCGGAAACAACGCTGAGACGAAGACCGTGACCGCGAAAGCGGTGACGGCAGGAACAGCGAACGGTTCGACCGTTGTCCTGGCGGCGGCGCCTTCCGAGTCAGGCGGCACCGGGGACTACAAGGCGGCCCCATTGGCGGCCGCGTCGTCGTGGAGCACCTCGGTGAACAGCGGCTCGTTCTCGTGGAACTACGACATGGCGGTACCGGCGGTGCCGGGCGGCCTGGTGCCCCAGGTGGGGTTGTCGTACTCGTCGGGAACGGTGGACGGCCGGACGTCCAACGGCAACAACCAGGCGTCGTGGGCCGGGGACGGGTTCGACCTCGATCCAGGTTTCGTGGAACGGTCGTACAAGTCGTGCGGCGACGACGGAGTGAAGGTCAACGGAATCGACTCGGGCGACCTGTGCTGGGGATACGACAACGCGACGATCAGCTTCCAGGGCCATTCCGGGCAACTGGTTCCCGTGTCGGCGGACGAATGGCGAATCCGAGGAGACGACGGCACCAAGATAGTGCGAGTCCGCGACACCTCACGCGGCAACGGCGACAACGACGGCGAGTACTTCGTCGCCACCACGTCGAATGGCACCCGATACTATTTCGGCTACAACCGCCTGCCGAACTGGGGCTCAGGGGACAAACAAACAAATTCCGTGGAGACGGTCCCGGTGTTCGGCGACGACTCCGACGAACCATGCCACGGGACCGCGTTCGACAGTTCGTGGTGCCAGCAGGGCCGCCGTTGGAACCTGGACCTGGTGATCGACCCGAACGGCAACGACATCACCTACTGGTACAACCCCGAGACCAACAACTACGGCCGGGCCGTGGACGCCGCCAAGGCCACCCCGTACACGCGCGGGGCGACGCTGGACCACATCGAGTACGGGCAGCGCGTCTCCGACATCTACTCCTCCACGGTGAAGCCGATGGCGCGGGTGAACTTCGGCACCGGCGCCCGCTGTCTGGAGCCGACGGCATCGCTGTGCGACCCGGCGAAGATCGACGCCAACAGACAGTACTGGTACGACACGCCCTGGGACATGAACTGCAAGTCCGGAGCAGACTGCACCAATCTCTACAGCCCAACTTTCTGGACGCGCACCCGTCTGGCCAAAGTAACGACGCAGACGCTCCAACCAGATGGCTCCTACAAAGACATCGACTCATGGGCGCTGCACCACCGCTGGGGCGACGCCGACAACGACTACCAGCTGCTTCTGGACTCGATCCAGCACACCGCGACAGCAAGCACGAAAGAAGTCGCCCTCCCGCCGACGACCCTGAAATACACGGTACTCCAGAACCGGCTCGACAAGACCGGGGACGGTCTCGCCCCATTCCTGAAGAAGCGGCTCAGCACGGTCGACGACGAGTCCGGCGGCCAGATCGACGTGAACTATTCGGCGTTCGCGTGCGACTGGGGGAAACTGCCGACACCGCAGTCCAACACCACGCATTGCTTCCCGCAGATGTACCAGCCGTCCAATGACGTGCCGGTGACCACGCAGTGGTTCTCGAAATACGTGGTGCAGTCGGTGATCGCCACCGACCGGACCGGCGGCGCCCCGGACATGGTCACCAGATACTCCTACCTGGACGGCGGCGCCTGGGCGTTCGACGACGATGACGGGCTGACCAAGGAGAAGCTGAAGACCTGGTCACAGTGGCGCGGGCACGGGCATGTGCGGGTGGAGACCGGCGGCGTATCCGGCATGTCCACCCAGACCGACCACTACTTCCTGCGCGGGATGGACGGGGACCGCGACGACCCCTCCGATCCGTCCAGGACGCGAACGGTGACGGTGCCGGACGGCGAGGGCGGCACCATCACCGATGACCAGGCATGGGCGGGTCACGAGTACCGCACCGAGTCGTACGACAAGCCCGGCGGCAAGGTCCTCACCAAATCGGTGAGCACGCCGTGGAAGAAGCAGACCGCGAAGCTCACCCGTTCATGGGGCACGATCACCGCCAATCTCACCGGAACTGCCTCGGCCCGGTCGTTCACCTCGCTCGACGAGGGCGCGGGATCCAGGTGGCGCGAGGTCGCCACCAACACTGTCCATGACGACCGCGGCCGTCCCACCCGGGTGGAGGAACTGGGCGACACCGGCGTGTCCTCCGACGACAAGTGCACCCGCACCACCTACGCCGACAACACCACCAAGTGGATCTTCACCGGGGCGATCCGGACCGAGACGGTCGCGGGGAAGTGCTCGGCGTCCCCCGATCTGGACACCCGGCCGGACGGCACCTCGGCGGTGATCTCCGACATCCGCGTCCGCTACGACGGGCAGGCGTACGGGCAGGCGCCAACCCGGGGGCTCGCGACGCTGACCGAAACCCTGAAATCGCGGCACGGCAACTCCGCGACTTACCTGGACGACGCGGCGACCTACGACACCTACGGCCGCCCGGTGTCCACCACGACGGGCGTGTCCACCAGCGTGTTCGACCCGTCCGACGACAAGGCGGCACCGAAGACCACGGTCGGGACCGGCGACGACGCACCCCGCACCACCACGACCGACTACAGCCCCTCCACGGGACGTCCCGCCAAGGTGGTCATAACCACGCCCCCAGCAACCGCTGGAGAACCGGCGTCCGCCCAAGCAGTCACCACCTACTTCGAGCCACAGCGCGGCCTACCGGTGGTGACGACCGACGCGAACGGACGGCGCACAGACGTCGCCTATGACGCCCTAGGACGGGTCACCGACGTGTGGAAACCCGACCGGTCTCGCGCCAGCGGGCAGTCACCGAACCTGGCGTTCGTCTACCACGACTCCGACGACGCGATCCGCTCAGTGGAAACAAGGACGCTCACCAACACGGGATCGCACGACACCTCCTACACCCTCTACGACGGGTTCGGGCGCGTCCGCCAAACTCAGGCGCCAGGCCCGGACGACGGCCGGATCCTGACCGACGCCTTCTACGACGAACGCGGCCAGGCGGCCCTGACCTACGCCCCCTACTACGCGACCTCGGCACCGTCCGGTGTCCTGTCGAAGGTGGAGGACGCCACCGGCGTGGAGAGCCAGACCGTCCAGACCTTCGACGGGCTGGGCCGGGTGACCCAGGCCAGGCAGGCCTCCGGGGACGGGGCGGCGATCCACAGCCTGTCGACCACCACGACGTCCTACGGCGGGGACAGCGTGACCGTCACCCCACCGCAGGGCGCCACCCCCACCACCACCTTCACCGACGCCGCCGGACACCTCACCGGGCTGCGCCAGTACCACGCCGACGCCCCCACCGGCCCGTACGACAGCACCGCGTACGGCTACGACCCGTCCGGTCACCTGACCAAATTGACCGGCCCGGACGGCAGCGTGTGGACCTGGACTTACGACCAGCTCGGCCACCAGATCAAGGCCACCGACCCCGACACCGGAACCACCACCAAGACCTACGACGACCGTGGGGAACTGACGTCCAGCACCGACGGCCGTGGCAAGACCATCACCCACACCTACGACAACCTCTCCCGCGAACTACAGACCCGCGCCGGTACGGCACTCACCTCGCAGACCTGGGACCCGGCGGGCAACAAGGGCCAGGTAGCCGCCACGACCCGCTACACGACCATCGGCGGCGCCACCTACCCGGTCACCGCCACCGTCAACGCCTACGACGCGCTGTACCGGCCGACGAAGACCACACTGACCGTCCCGTCGATTCCCGGCCAGACCTCAGCGTCGGGATCAGGGACGGGGCTGGCCGGTGACTACACGTCCACGACCGCCTACAACCTGGACGGGACGGTGCGGTCGGTCGGCTACCCCGCCGCGGGCGGCCTGCCCGCCGAGGTCGTCGCCTACACCTACAACTCGCTGCACCAGGTCACCAAGGTCAGTGGCCTGTCGGACTACCTGACCAACCAGACCTACGACCTGCTCGGCAAGCCGCTCCAGTCGACGCTCAACGCCGGCGGCCACACCACCTGGATAACCAACGGATACGAGTTCGGCACCCAGCGGCTGCACTCTTCGCGGACCGACCAGGAGGACGTCACCGGCCCGGCGCGGGCTGCCGTCTACGGCTACCAGACCGCCGGGAACGTCACGTCCATCACCGACGCGTCCCGCACCGGCACCGACACCCAGTGCTTCCAGTACGACCACCTGGCCAGGCTGACCGAAGCATTCACCCCTCGCACCGCCACGTGCCCGTCCACCCCCGACGGGTCGACCCTGGGCGGCCCCGCCCCGTACTGGACGAGCTACACCTACAACACCAGCGGCACGCGCAAGACCGAAACCCAACACGACCCGTCCGGCACCACACCTGGCACCACCCGCACCTACAACTACCCCACGACAGCCAGCGCCCCGCACACCCTCACCGACCTGGCCACCACCACCGCTGGCACCACCACCCACCAGACCTACGACTACGACGCCGCAGGGAACACCACAACCCGGCGCCTTCTCCCCGACGCCCACACCACCGACTCACAATCCCTGACCTGGACCGACGACAACCTGCTGGCCAAGGCTGCCGACACCATCACCACCACCGGCCCGACCAGCACGGTCACCACCACCCGGACCAGCGACTACCTCCAGGACCCCACGGGCGGACGGCTAGCGGAACACGTCCTCGACAGTTCCGACCCCGCCAAGGAGAACACCACCCTCTACCTCGGCAACACCGAACTGAACCTCGTCAGAAACGCCGCCGCACCAACAGCCACCCGCTACTACTCCCTGGGCGCCGCCACCGCGATCCGTACCGACGACGACCACGTCACGTTCCAGATCAACGACCCGCACGGCACCGCGACCACCGGCATCGACGCCGCCACCGGCGCCCTCGACCAGCGCTACCAGACACCGTTCGGCGACGACCGGGGCACCGCCCCCGCCCACTGGGCCGGAACCCGTGGTTTCGTCGGTGGCACCAAGGACACCGGCACCGGCCTGACCCTCCTGGGCGCCCGCGACTACGACCCGTCCACCGGACGGTTCATTTCCCCCGACCCGATCCTGGCCCCCGACGACCCGCAATCGCTGGCCACCTACACCTACGCGGGCAACAACCCCGTCACGCTGTCCGACCCGTCCGGCCAACGCCCCAAGGAATGCTCGACAGGCGAGGCCACATGCACCCCGGACAACCACCACATCAACGACCAGCAGGCCACCGCGGACCACGAATGCTCCACCGGCCGCGCCAGCTGCCCCGACAGCACCCCACCCCACGGCAGCACACCCGGCCAGACCGCCCTGCCCGACAGCATCGAGATCTACCCGACCATCTTCGTCCCCCGAAACTGGGCGAAGCGAATGCAGTTCTCCACCGCATTCCTCAAGAGGATCGCCGAGGACTGCAAATACTCCGACTTCTACTGCGACTCCCCCTACGAATACCTGGGCGGCCCCGGCGACTACCCCTACTCCGAATCCGCCCTAGCGCACATCAACCAGATACTCACCACCGACGTCTTCCTCGCTTGCAGCGACGTCGGCGGCTGCCCGGACAGCATGCACGGCCACTGGTACGACGCCGCCCTAGCCAACGCCAGCGACCCTTACACGACCACCTTCGACGCCCCAGGAAAAACCACCGGATCCGGCCGCGCCTCAAGAAAGGCCAAAGGCCGAGAACCCGTCCGCGAGGCCCCCACGGCGTGCAGCTTCACGCCCAGCACAAAAGTCCTCATGCCCGACGGCAAGACCAAACCCATCGGAAAGATCAAACCCGGGGACAAGGTCGAGGCCGCCGACCCCAGGACCGGAAAGCACAAGGGCCCCCGCACCGTCGACGCCACCATCGTCAACCACGACACCGACCTGGCCGACCTCACCGTCCAAACCGCCGACAACAAAACCGCGACCCTCCACACCACCGCCAACCACCCCTTCTGGAACAACACCACCCACACCTGGACCGCCACCGGTGACCTGCGCTACGGCCACCGCCTCAACACGACCGACGGTGACCATCCACGAGTCCTCGCCGTCCGTATCCACCACGACACGGCGGACATGTACAACCTCACCGTCCGCCAACTCCACACGTACTACGTGCTGGCCGGAACCACGCCGGTCCTCGTTCACAATCACGGCGAGGCTTGCCCCACCGGGGGATCGGAGCACGACCCCGTCGACGATGCCATCCGTAATTCGGAACTCGATCCCGGCGTCGCGTCCCCCTGGGACTATCCCACCCGCGCCGGACATGATCCGGTGGACCTGTCGACCCAGTGGGGACTCATCAGACGCAGCCCCGCTCCCTGGTCGGCGCGGAAACCTGGCACCAACACCGACGTGGCGCTCACCAGAGGACAGAAAGCGAAAAAGGTGACCCACCTGATCCTCGACATCCTCTCGAAATTCGGCGCCTTGGGCTGATCACCCAAAAAGGAGGGCCCGGGGAGACGACCCTGGGCCCTCCATCGCATCTACGTCCACATTGATCTGCTCGGCATTTCCGGGCGGCTTCTTTCTGAACAACGGTCTGCCCGAGGGGATGGTCAAGGGCCGTCGTGTGATCGCGTGGGCGGGAGGTTTGTCGCGGGGCGGGGTTGTGGGGGTGGGGGTCGTAAGATCGTTTTGTGATGGTCGGGAGGGGCGCCGAGGTCGGGCGGGTCGAGCGGCTGGTGGACGAGGTGCGGGCCGGTGCGGGTGGGGCGCTGGTGGTGCGGGGCGAGCCCGGGATCGGGAAGTCGGCACTGCTGGACTACGCGGCCGAGCGGGCGGCGCGGGACATGCTGGTGCTGCGGGTCACGGGTATCGAGGGCGAGGCGGAGATGCCCTACTCGGCGCTCCAGCTTCTGCTTCGTCCGGTGATCGACAAGATGGGTGCGCTGCCCGATCAGCAGGCCAGGGCGCTGCGTGGTGCGTTCGGGACGGGGCCCGCCGAGGATGTGGAGGGGTTTCTGGTCGGGCTCGGCACGGTGGGGTTGCTGGGCGAGGCTGCCGCCGAGCGGTCGGTGCTGTGCGTGGTCGACGACGGGCATTGGATCGACGCCCCGTCGATCGAGGCGGTGCGGTTCGCGGCCCGGCGGATCGGGCGGGACGCGGTCGGGTTCCTGGTGGCGACCGGCGCGAGTTTCAGCACCGCTCGGCGGCTCCCGGCCGCCGATCTGCCCGTCCTGCGACTGGAGGCGTTGCCGACCGAGACGGCGAAGGAGCTGCTGGCCAGGGAGAGTCCGGGGCTGCCGGTTCATCTGCGGGACCGGGTGCTGGCGGCGGCCGGTGGGAATCCGCTCGCTCTGCTGGAGCTTCCGAAGACCGTCCAAGACGACGTGTTGCCCAACGGCGCGCTGCTGCCGGTCACCGATCGGCTGCGGCGCGCCTTCCGGTGGCGGATCGACCGGCTCGGGGAGCGGGCCCGGCTGCTGCTGGTCATGATCGCGGCGGAGGACACCGCGGAGCTGGGGACGGTCATGCGGGGCGCCGCCGAACTGGGCGTGCCAGCCGCGACCCTGACCGAGGTGGAGCAGGCCGGGCTGGTCGTGGTGTCGGGTGGATCGGTGCGTTGCCGGTATCCGCTGGTACGAACCGTGGCCTACAGCGGCGCCTCGTTCACCCAGCAGCAGGCGGTGCACCAGGCCCTGGCGAAGATCCTGGAGGACAGCGCCCCGAACCGGGCGGCGTGGCATCTGGCGGCGGGGACGTTCAGTCCGGACGAGCGGGTCGCCGCCGCGCTGGAACGTACGGCCGAGAGCGCCGTCCGGCGTAACGGGCAGGCCGCGGCGGCAGCGGTCTACCAGCGGGCGGCGCAGCTCAGCGAGGACGACGGCGCCCGGGCCCGGCGGCTGGCGGCCGCGGCGGTGGCGGCGCTGGAGGCCGGGCAACTCGACCGCGCGGAGGAACTGGCCGCCGCCTCGGCACGGCGGGCTCCTTCACCCGTTGTGCTGGCCCGGATCACCGAGGTGCGGGGACGACTCGCGTACGAGCGCGGTCATCCTCTGGCCGCCGCGCGCGTCACCATTGACGGCGCGACCGAGATAGCCGTCCAAGAACCGTCAGAGGCCGCCGGGCTGCTGGTCAGGGCCGCGTACTACGCGGAGCACGGCGTCGACCTCGGTCTGACGGGTGAGGCAGTGGCGCTGCTGGACACGGTGGACGTTCCGGCCGGGCATGACCTGCGGGCGTACATGCAGCAGTCCCGCGTCTCCTTCCAGATCATCACGGGCCAGGCGATCGACCCCGACTTCTTCTCCACGCTGCGCCCCTGCTCGGTGTGGGAGAAGTCGTGGACGGCGCGGATGCTCAACGTCGTCGGGGACGCGGCGGCAGGGCTGGAAATGTCGTCCAGCATGGTCGCCGAGACCCGGGCCGCCGGGATGATGTGGCAGCTCGCGAACGGGATGTTTCACCAGGCGTGTGCGGAAACGGTGCTCGGACGGCACCGCGCCGCGATCGGAACGGCGGAGGCGGCCCTGCCGATCGCGGTCGAGACCGGCCAGGGCCCCTTGGCCGCCTACCTGCACGGGTTGCTGGCCTGGCTCGCCGCACTGGCCGGGGACGGCGAACGCTGCGCCACCCTGGCGGACGAGGCGATCCGGTACGCCCAAGACCACGGGACTCCGCCGAGCGCGGCGGACGCGACCTGGGCGCTCGCGTTGCTGGACCTCGGCCACGGCCGGTTCGAGTCGGCGCTCAGCCGGATGGAGAACCGGTGGCCCGGGTGGCCGCACAGCAGCCCCTGGATCCGTGGCACCGCCGACCACATCGAGGCCGCGGTCCGGGCGGGCGCCCCGGACACCGCCGCTCGGCTGCTCGACGACCTCGAACGGGGCGCGCGCGAGTACCTCGATCCGTGCGCCCCCGCCATCGTGGCCCGCTGCCGCGCCCTGGCCGGACCCGCGGAACAGGCCGAAGAGAACTTCGTGGCGGCGCTGCGGCCCGGGCCATGCGACGACCGGCCGTTCGAACAGGCTCGTACGTTGCTCGCCTTCGGCCGGTGGCTCCGGCGGGAGCACCGCAGGGCCGAGGCACGAGTCCGGCTCAGAGCCGCCCTGGAGATCTTCCAGCGCGCCGGTGCCGTCCCCTGGGCCGAGCAGGCCCAGAGCGAACTCCGCGCCACCGGAGACCGCACCGCCACCGCCACCGCCGTCGACCGCCCCCGCCCGGCCTCGTTACTGACCCCGCAGCAACTCCAGGTCGTCCGTCTCGCCGCGACCGGCGCCACCAACCGCGAGATCGGAACCCAACTCTTTCTCAGCCCACGAACGGTCGCCCAGCACCTCTACCGCGCCTACCCCAAGCTCGGCGTCACCACCCGAACCCAACTCGCGACCCTCGACCTCGACGAATAGCCCGTCCACGACCGTCACCGCCACGACGTCATGCAGCACGCCACTTACCGGCGGCTGGCCGGGGTTGAGATCCAGGCGGCCACAGCGTCCGAGAGCGGGCGCAGGATCCAAATGCGGGTGGACGAGGTATTGCCTCAGGTGTGGGTTGGTGTGGGTTGGTGTGGGTTGGTGTTCGTTTTGGTTCGGTGGGGCTGGGGGTCGGTGTGCGGCGAGGGAGTAGCAGAGGGGTGGTTAGGAGGAGCGCCCCGGCCAGGGCTATGGCGGTGCGGGGGCCGAGCAGCGCGCCCAAGACGCCCCAGGTGGCGGTGAGGAGTGCGATTGTGGCCCTTGTCGTCACCGTCCAGGCGGTCAGCGTGCGGGTGACCCGGGTGGTCGGGGTGCGGTCGAGACGGTAGGTGGCGTGGACGGGATTGAAGACGCCGCAACAGAAGATGAGTCCGAGCTCGACGCCCATCACCAGGAGCAGCCCCGCCGTGCCCGGTCCGAGGAAGGCCAGGCCGATGGGCCAGACGGCACGCAGCGTCCCGAAGGTGACCAGGACCTGGTGCCGTCCGGACCGGGTGACGAGCGGGCGGGCCAGCCGTGAGCCGAGCAGCCCGCCGATCGCGGGGGCGGCGAACGCGAGGCCGTACTGCCAGGGCGCGAATCCGAGTCTGCCGAGCATCAGGACGGCCAGCAGCGCGTCGGCGGCCATGACCAGCCCGTTGAACAAGGCGGTGTTCAGGAACAGTCGGCGCAGGATCGGGTCGGCGAGGATGAAGCGCCAGCCGTCGAGCAGGTCTCCGGCGCGCATGCGCGCGGCGACCCGGCGCTCGGGCCGCGGTTCCTCGCCGCCGGACGCGCGGATGCCCAGGGCCGAGAGCAGGTTCCCACCCGGCCCTGGCCATTCTCCGCACCTACCTCACCGCCACAACCCCCGACCACGACGCCCCCGGCACCTGGACTCCCCACTGGGTCAACCCCCACTGAGCCCCCCCGTCCGCACTCTCTTTGTCGCCCAAATTGAGAGGCGTCGCCGAGCTTGACCTTGACACCGGCGATAACCCGCGCAGCGTGACCGGGCGGTCAGCATGGTGTTTAATGCGGAAGCCGCTCGACGCGCCATTCAGGCCGGTTTTGATGGCGTCGAACTGCACGGCGCCAATGGCTATCTGATTTCGCAGTTCCTGTCGTCCAACGCCAATCTGCGCACTGACCAGTACGGAGGTTCGGTGAGCGGACGGATCAGGTTCGCCATTGAGGCGGCGAGTGCCACCGTCGACGCGGTCGGGGCGCAGCGAACCGGAATCCGGCTGTCCCCCGGCGGGACGTTCTGGGGTGTGGAGGAGAACGACGTCCTCGACCTCTACTCCGCGTTGCTGACCGAACTGGCCCGTCTCCAGGTCGCCTACGTCCACCTTGAGGCCACTGTCGATAAAGAAGTGCTGGTCAAGCTGCGTCGTGCGTGGCCGGGCACGCTCATCATGAATCCGGTGGTCCCGATGGGTGCCAAGCAGACCGGACGGGACGACGCCGACCGCTGGCTCCGCATGGGCGCCGACCTCATCAGCTTCGGACGGGCCTTCATCGCCAATCCCGATCTGGTCGAACGGCTCCGCAACGCCCTCCCCATCTCACCCGTTGACGAGGCCACCTATTACGAGGGCGGCGACGCGGGCTATCTGACCTACCCCACCTATCAGTACTCGGCCTGACAATTACTTCGCGGGGACGCGGAGAGATTCTGCGAGCGTTGTCAGGGCCGCTTCGCTGGACGCTTTGATCAAGACCACGTCGGACGGGCGTAGAAGGCCTTGTAGGAGATCCAGTGCGGCGGCCCTGTCCGGGAGGGCGTGGGTGAAGATGTTCGCGCGGCGGGCGGCGGCGGCCAGTGCGGTGGGGCCGTCGCCGGTGCCGACCACCACGAGGATCGCGATGTTCAGGTCCCCGACCATTTTGCCGATGGCGGCGTGGTGATGCGCGGTCTCGTCGGCCTGGCCGGTCATCTCGCCGAGGACGGCGATCGTCCGGCGGCCGGTCGCCATCGCGGACATGGTGTGCAGCGCCGCCCGCATGGAGGCGGGATTGGCGTTGTAGGCGTCGTCGATGACGGTGACGCCGTCCGGCCGGTCGATGACCTGGAACCGGTGGAGGGAGCGCGGGACGGCGGAGCCGAGCGCGGCGGCGATCCGGTCGGCGGGGACGCCGACGGCGGTCGCGACACTCGCGGCGGCCAGCGCGTTCGCCACCTGATGCTCGCCCGGCAGCCGCAGCCGGACCGGTGCCTCACCGGACGGCGTGTGCAGGACGAAAGAAACATGGCCCTCGGCGTCCAACGTCACGTCCGAGGGCCGGATGTCGGCGTCGTGGCCGTAGAAGAGAACGCCCGCGCGGGTGACGTCCGCCATCGCGGCGACGGCCTTGTCGTCGGCGTTGAGCAGGGCCAGACCGCCGACCTCCAGGTCGGGCAGCGCCCGGACGAGTTCGGACTTCGCCTTCGCGATCCCGGCCAGGCCGCCGAGCGTGCGCAGGTGCGCGGGGGCGACGTTGAGCACCAGGCCGAGCCGTGGCCGCGCCACCCGGGCGAGGTGCGTGATGTCGCCGGGACGCCCGGCGCCCATCTCCAACACGAGGAAACGGGTGTCCCGGTCGGCGCGCAGGATCGTCAGCGGCAGCCCGATCTCGTTGTTGTAGGAGCGGTCGGTGGCGACGGTCGGGCCCTCGTTCTCAAGGATCTGGGCGAGGAGATCCTTGGTCGTGGTCTTGCCGACCGACCCGGTGAGGCCGATGACCACCGGATCCAGACCGTCGCGAACAAAGGCGGCCAACTCCGTGAGCGCGGCGACCACGTCGTCCACCACAACGCAGGGCCCGTCGACGGGACGAGACCCCAGCACGGCGACGGCACCAGCGTCATAAGCACCCGGGGCGAAGTCGTGCCCATCGCTGCGCTCCCCCACGATCGCGACGAACAGCGAGCCCGGGGTGACCTCACGGGAGTCGATGACGGCCGGGCCGGTCACCGTTGTCGCGGGGCCGTGCACGGTCCCCCCGGTGACCTGCGCGATCTCCGCCAGGGTGAGCGGTATCAACCGGCCTCCACGGACTTGCGGCCCTTACGCTCGTGGCGGGCGAAGGCGAGTTCGATGAGGCGGTCGAGGATGTCGGCGTAGGGCATCCCGCTCTCGGCCCAGCCCCGCGCGAACACCGACCGGGTGGTGAAACCGGGCATGGTGTTGATCTCGCCGACATAGAGGGCGGTCTCGTCGTACAGGAAGTCGACCCGGGCCAGCCCGTGGCCGCCGATGGCGCGGAACGCGCGGACGGACATGTCCCGCACCTGGGCCGTGACGTCCGGCGGCAGAACGGCGGGCGAGGTCACCGTGTCGGCGGTGCTCAGGTATTTCTGCGCGTAGTCGGAGAAGTCGCCCGTGACCTTCGCCTCGGACGGCACCGAGGCCCAGGGCTCGTCGGTGTCCCCGATCACTCCGCAGAGCAGTTCCCTGCCGCTGACACCCTGCTCGACCAGGACGACGTCGTCGTACCGCAACGCCTCCTCAACGGCGGCGGCCAGCTCGGACGGCCCGGTGATCCGGGTGATGCCGATGGACGATCCCATGTTCGCGGGCTTGACGAACCGGGGCCAGCCGAGGTCCGCTCCGGCCAGCGACAGCTGATCGTCGGATTCGCGCCACTGCCGTTCGGTGAACCAGGTGAAGGGGACGGACGGCAGCCCTTCGGCGGCGAACGCGCGCCTCATCGCCACCTTGTCCATACCGACGGCGGAGGCAAGGACACCGCATCCGGCATAGGGCAGGTCGAGCGTTTCCAGGTAACCCTGGAGCACTCCGTCCTCCCCAAAGGGTCCGTGCAAGACGGGAAAGACGACATCGACACGCTCATTGGTGTCGGGCCCAACAACCTGGCCGCCGCGTTTGAGTTCCACCTCAACGCCGGTCGCGGTCAGCCGATCCTCAATCGCGGGCCCACTCGTCTTACGGGACGCCGCCTCCTCCACCACCGGCGGCGGGACGAGCAGCCAGCGGCCGTCCCGATCAATCCCGATGACGACCGGGCGGTACCGCCCCTTCGGAAGCTCACGCACGACGGCCAGCGCCGACGCGGCCGACACCTCATGCTCAGCGGACGGCCCACCGAACACGACCCCAACACTGACCCGCTCGTCAAGCACTGTCGCCGTCCCGAAAATGGGCGCCCGCGACGCACGGATCCGACATCAGCATGTCCCCCATCAGCCTTCCCGGTCCGAAATGTTCCTGCGAGAGGCTACGGCGAAGGCGATTATCGGGACACCGGTCATTTCCGCCGTTCGCACCGGGCATTTCAATCGTGAATACCGGGTAATACCGCCCGAAACCTCCGGGGATTTGGCCCGCCTGGTCGTCCAACGGTCCGGACGGCGCCGGACGGTCTCCACCCTGGACCTCATGCACTCGATCACCCGGCACGGCGGGGCGGCGGACGTCGCGCACGGAGCGTACGCCCGTATCGACCTGGGCGCCATAGCCGCGAACGCCGCCGCGCTCGTCGCGGCCGCGAAGGGCACGCCGGTGATGGCGGTCGTGAAGTCGAACGCCTACGGTCACGGCCTGGTCCCGGCCGCCCGCGCCGCGCTGGACGGCGGCGCCGCGCAGCTCGGCGTGGCCCGGATCGAGGAGGCGCTGACGCTGCGGCGCGCGGGGCTCGACGCGCCGATCCTGGCCTGGCTGCCCTGGAATCGGACCGGCTACGACGCCGCCGTGCTGGCCGATGTCGAACTCGGCGTCGACGCGCCGTGGCGGCTGGACGTGATCGCCGAGGCCGCGCGGCACCGGCGTCCGGCCCGGGTGCATCTGGAGATCGACACCGGTCTGTCCCGTGGCGGCGCCACCGAGGACGACTGGCCGCAGCTCGTGCAGGCCGCGCGCCGCGCGCAGGCGGCCGGTCGTATCGAGGTCACGGGGATCTTCTCCCAGTTCGCGTGCGCGGAGGTGCTCGGCCATCCGTCCATCGCCGCGCAGCTCACCGCGTTCGACGACGCCGTCCGATATGCGGCGGCCGCCGGGGTGGAGCCACGGGTGCGGCACATGGCCAACTCGGCGGCGCTGCTCACGCTGCCGGAGAGCCGCTACGACATGGTGCGCGCCGGGCTGGCGCTGTACGGCCTGAACCCGATCCCAGACCCCGCCCCCGGCCTCGCCCTCGGCTCCGGCCCCAGCCCCGGGCGCGGGCCCGGGCCGATCGTGCTGCGACCGGCGATGGGACTGCACTCGACCGTCGCGATGGTCAAGCGCATCCCCGCCGGTTCCGCCGTGATGTACGGGCTGACGTACCGGGTGGGGGTCGACAGCACGATCGCCATCGTCCCCGTCGGATACGCTGACGGGCTGCCCCGCGCGGCGGGCGCCGCCGGGATCGAGCTGACGATCGCCGGTCGCCGCCACCCCATCGCCGGGGTGGTCGGCATGGAGCAGTCCGTGCTGGACGTCGGCCAGAGCATGCCCAGCCCCGGCGACCAGGTGACACTGTTCGGTCCCGGCGGAGACGGAGAACTGACCGTCGTCGAGCTGGCCCGTAGGCTCGACCTCCTGCCCGCCGAGATCCTGTCCCGGATTCCCGCGAGCGTGCCCCGGATCTACCAGCCCTGACGGCGCGGACGCACCCGTCCACCCACCTTTCACTCCGGAGTCCCACAATGCCGATCGTCGTCCCCCGAGCGCTCATCGACCGAGGCGGGCCGGTGCGGCTCATCGTCAGCGGCGGCGGCAGCGGCGGCCACACGTTCCCCGCCGTCACGGTCGTGCGGGCCGCGCGGGTGGCGCTCGGCGTGTACGGGTTGGAACTCCAGGCGCACTGGGTGGGCAGCAGGGGCGGCATCGAGGAGACCGTCGCCGCGCAGGAGGACGTGCCGTTCACCGCGATCCCTACCGGCAAGTTGCGGCGTGCCCGTAACCCGCTGGCCATGCTGTCCGCCGCCAACATCCGGGACGCGGGCAAGGTCCCGGCCGGGGTCATCAAGGCGATCAGCGTGGTCGGGAAGATCGCGCCGGACGCCGTGTTGTGCAGCGGCGGCTACGTTTCCGTACCCGTCGGCCTGGCGGCCCGGGTGCGACGCCGTCCACTGCTGATCCACGAGCAAACAGTGCAGGTGGGGCTCGCCAACCGGATCACCATGCGTGGCGCACGACGAATCGCCCTCAGCGCTGACCCAGCCATGGCCCTGCTGCCCCGCCGCCTGCAAGGACGCGCGGTGGTGACCGGCAACCCCATCCGTCCAGGACTGGGCAACGGCGACCCGTCAGCCGCCGCGCCCCGGCTCGGCTGGAGCGGCTGGACGCCCGCCCTGCCCACGGTCTACGTCACGGGCGGTTCGCTCGGCGCGCGGCAGGTCAACGAACTGGTGGCCGGGGTCCTGCCCGAATTGCTGCGGTCCGCGAACGTCCTGCACCAGGCGGGCTCCCAGTTGGCGGAGGCGGCGCTCGCGGCGGCCGAGACGCTGCCCCCCGAACTGCGGCGCCGCTACCTGGTGCGCGGCTTCATCGGCGACGAGCTGGCCGACGTCCTCGCACTCGCCGACGTGATCGTCGCGCGCAGCGGCGGTGGGACGGTCAGCGAACTCACCGCCCTGGGCAAGCCCTCGGTGCTGATCCCGCTCATCCCGACCGGCGGCGACGAACAGCGCCGAAACGCCGAGCACCTCGCCGAACGCGGAGCCGCCCGCGTCCTGATCGGCCAGGACGCGACCCCGCCCCGCCTGGCCGAGGAACTCCGCGCCCTCCTCACCGACCCGGCATGCCGCTCCACCATGTCCGCCAGAGCCCGCGAAATGGGCCGTCCCGACGCCGCCGACGCCCTGACCACCGAAGTCCTGGCCCTCTGCGCCAGCACCCACAACAGCACGCCCTAACCGCAAGCCCGTCCCGACGAGAAGGCGTCCAACCAACAGCGCAGCCCAACCAACAGCGCGCGTTTACCAGCGGCGCGGGCGGGCCAGCGGCGCGGTCGGGCCAGCGGCGCGGGCACGGCAGCGGCGCGAGCGGGCCAGCGGCGCGGACGGGCCAGCGGCGCGGGCAGGGCAGCGGCGCGAGCGGGTTAGTCGGAGAGGGCGGCGGGGAGGTCGCGGCGGCCGGAGATGCCGAGTTTGCGGTAGGTGCTGGTCAGGTACTGCTCGACGGTGCGTTGGGTGAGCACCATCGTTTCGGCGATCTGGCGGTTGGTGGCGCCGGTCGCGGCGTGTTGCGCGGCGACGCGCTCCTGGGTGGTGAGGGCGTTGACGCCGCTGATGCGGGCGAGGTCGGGGCGTCCGCCGACGCTTCTGAGCTGGCGGGACGCGCGACGTGCGATGGGCATGGCGCCGATCGTGCGGGCCAGGGCGTAGCCGTCCTGGAGGTTGTCGCGGGCCTCGTCGGCGCCGGTCGCCAGACCGACGGTGCCGAGGTCGACCAGCGCCGTCGCGCGGTGCAGGTCCGCCGCGAGCGGGTCGAGGACGGTGACCGCCTCGCGCGCCGCGTCCAGATCCTCGTGGACGAGCCCGTACGCGGCGAGCGCGACGCTGAGGGCGCGCGGCGCGCCCCACTGCCGGGCAAGGTCCACCTCCTCGGTGACCAGGGACGACGACGTGTCCGTGTCACCGAGGGCGGCGCCGCTGCGGGCGGCCTGGGACCGCCATGGCAGCACCGCCGGGTTGTCGACGCCCATGGCCCGCAGGCCGTCCCCGGCCGCCAGGAAGCCTTCCCTGGCCTCGGCGTGCCGCTCGCGGATCACGCTCAGCGCCGCCCTGGCGTAGGCGTACGCGGTCGTCGCCCAGTTCGGGGCCTTCGTCGCTCCGGGGACGCGCTCTCCGATCAGCCGGTCGGCGGCGTCCAGCTCGCCGAGGTCGGCCAGCACGCGCACCAGGGGCGCGATCCCGAGGGCGCCCGCCACGAACGGGTCGTCCAGCGCCGCGTCGATCCGCGTTCTCGCGGTGCTCAGTTCGCCTCGTCCGTGCAGGAGACGTCCGTGCAGGTAGCCCCTGATCGTGGCGTCGCGCGTCATGGCGTGGTGGTCGGGGGCTCGCTCGGTCGTGGTGGGGTCGTCCTCGTCGGCGGTGATCAGCGCGCCCACCGCCAGCAGCCGCAGCCCCGCCTCCCAGGGCTTGTGCGGGTCGATGGCGCCCAGCGCGGCGCGGGCATGGCGGACGCACGCGGCCCGGTCGCGGCCGCGCCGGATCTCGAGCCAGGCGTCGACGACGCCGGTGAGCGCGGTCAGCCGGGCGTCACCGGCGGTCAGCTCCCGCAGCCTCGGCAGCCGCCGCTCGAAGAACTCCGCGAGGCCGCCCGCGGACGCGGACGCGAAGAAGACGCCGAACTCCGCCTCCGCGACCAGCGCGGCCCGTTCCGGCGGCACCTGCGCGCCCGCCTCGTCGACGATCTTCAAAGCGGCGTCGAGGGGACGTCCGGCGGCGGCGTCCAGGTAGGCGAGGTCGACCCCGATCCGGACGCGTAGCGACGGAGCGGCGGCCAACCCGGCGGCCTCGACGAGCGTGGTCTCGGCGGTGGGGTCGCCCGCGGCGGCCTCGGCCGCGCCGACGTCGGTCAGCAGTTCCGCGCGGGCGGCGACCGGCATCGGCTCGGTCAGCGCCCGGCGCAGGTAGCCCAGTTCACGCTGGACGTCGCCGCGGTCCCGGGCCGCCGCGGCTGCGGCGCGGAGCGTGTCCAGCGCCCAGGGCTCACCGGTCACCTCGATGGCCATCAGGTGCGCCGCCGCCCGCTCCGGCGCGGCGTACCGGTCGCCGACGACATGGGCGGCCCGCAGCCGGTGGGACGTCCGCAGCCCGGCGGACATCCCCGCCTCCACCACCGTCCGCGCCAGCGCGTGGACGTATCGCAGCGGCGAGGTGTCCGACAGCACGTCCAGCTTGATCAGCCGGTCGACGGCGCGGGCGGCGTCGGCCAGGTCCAGGTCGGCCAGCTCGGCGACCAGCACCGGCTCGCTCTCCTCGCCCAGCACGGCGACCGCCCGCGCGACGGCCAGCGCGTGCGGCCCGCCGCGATTGATCCAGGGCAGCACCCACCGGCACGCTCCGGCGCGTCCGGCGCCCTCGATCGACGCCGACGACGCGCCGACCGGCGGGACGGAACGCGCGGCCAGCTCCGGCAGCAGCGCGGCCAGCAACGCCGCGTTTCCGCCGGTAGCGCGCAGGCAGCTTTCAACGAACGCCTCGTCGGGACGGGTGCCGAGAGCGTCCGCTATCCAGGGACGCACGTCGGCGGACGTCAGACGGCGCAACCTCCACCGTTCGCACGACGCGGACAGTTCGTCGACCAGCGGACGCACCTCGCTGACCTCTCCCGGAGAGTCGGCCAACACCAAAGCGAGCGGCAGGTCCGCGCTGCGATGCACGAGATAAGCGAGCCAGCGCAGAGACAACGGGTCGCACCACTGGACGTCGTCCACCGTGATCAGAACCGGGGCGGCCGCCATTGCTTTGAGCACATGCGCCGACACCTGTTCGAAGACCGTGAACGGCGAGACCTCCTCCGGCGCCGTGACCTGCGTTGACACCGGGCGTCCGTCCGGCAGTGGCGCGAGTCCGGCGACGGCCTGCCGCAGCACGCCGAAGTCATAGCCCGTCTCCAGGACGGTCGCCCGCCCGGAGAGCACCGTCCAGCCGCGCCGCCTGGCGTCCGCCCGGACCCGGTTCAGCAGAGTGCTCTTGCCCGTTCCCGCCGCCCCTTCGAGCGACACCGCCCGGGACCTGCGCCCGGCGACGGCGTCGAGGGCGGAAGTGAGCATCGCTGTTTCGGAGGCTCGCCCGTACAGCTTTCTGGTGGAACGGCCGCCCGTCCCGAGACCGGCACCCGATTCCCCTGTCTTGGACCACTTCATGGTCACCCCCCGTCGGCGCAAAGTTCCGCACCCTCGCCGACGCTACGGACGGACATCGCCCCCTTCGATCCAGCCAGGGGCCGTTTTTTGGTACAGCAGGCTGTACTGTCCCGTCACCGACCGAACACGCCACGTGATCAGGTCGTGGCGGCCGACAGCAGGACGAGATTCTGGAATTCACGCACAAGGGATCGCGCTTCCGCCTTTGTCGACCTAACATGAGAAAGCGCGGCATGATCTTGATAGTGGACCGGCGGCGCTCGGAGGGCTCCACGGGATGACACGCGATGTGATCAGGCGACGGGCTTTCGTGTTGATGGGCGACCCGCCCAAAGTCGGCGGGTTCCTCGCGGATCTACACTCCCGCGATCTCGCGATTCTCATGATCACCGGACCACCCCGATCGGACCTCGACGAGGCGTCCAGGGCGTTTCTCGATGTGCCGGATCATCCATTCTCCGTCATCGACGAGACCGCCCTTCTGGAGGGCGACGACCTGGCCGGGATCGTCGACCGGATACGGCGCTGGTCAGACCGTTACTCCATCGCCGGCATCTTCGGGGCCAGCGCGGTGTTCGCCGAGGCTGCCGCCATCGTGGCGGACGGCCTGGGCATCCCCGGCGTGGGCATGCGGGCGGCCCGCGTCTGCCGGGACAAACTGCTGCAACGCCATTATCTCGGCGCGTGGAGCCCCGAATCCCGGCTGGCCACCGCCGAGTCGGGTGACGAGGCCGTCGAGTGGGCCGCCAAGTCATTACCGGTGGTCGTCAAACCGCTACACCTGTCGTCCAGCGTCGGGGTGAGGCAGTTCGACGACGCGACCGCGCTGGCTCGCCATCTCGGACGGCTCGGCCCCGGCGACAGACTCCTGATCGAACCACGGGTGAACGGCCGCGAATACAACGTGGACATCATCACCGTTCGGGGCCGCCCGGTCTTCTCAGCGATTACACAGAAAGGGACGAACGAACAGAGCACGCCGTTCTTCGCGGAGCTGGTCCACACGATCCCGCCCGTCAACCTGAACGAGCGGGAGAACGAGCGGCTGCTGGAGACCGCGCGGGACGTCGTCCGGCACCTGCGGTTCGAGACCGGCTGGGCGCACGCCGAATACCGGTTGAACGAGGCGGGCGAGCCGGTGCTGATGGAGATCGCCGCCCGTCCGCCCGGCGACGGCTGCATGGCGCTGTTCCACCTCGCGACCGGCCACCCCTTCGAATCGCTGCTCATCGAGGCGGCCCTCGGCAAGGAAGTCGCCTATCCCGAACCGCGTCGGCGCGTCCGGCAGGTCTATTTCGACCACGCGCCCGGCATCCTCCGAGACGTCACCGTGGAATGGCCGCCCGACGTCTCGACCCGATGGCTCTGCCCCGCCGGAATCTGGCCGCCGCCCCGCCCGCTCCCCCGCCACGCCCCGCCCACCCTGCACGAAGTAATGGTGCAGAAGAACCAGCACGCCACTCTCCGACCCATCGCAGACTCCGGGCACCGGGCGGTGACCGCACTCTTCGACGCACCGTTCGACGCGGACATCGACCTCCTGGACGCCCAGGTCCGCGACGCCGTGACCCTCCACATCGAGACGCACCCACCACGACGATCCGTCCCTGGTGGCCGTCCCCCCACGAGAGACCGGTCCGGCTCGGGGACCGCGATGTGAGATGGACGTTCTGGCTACCCCCCGACGGGCCGCAACGGAACCTCGCACTGATCGTGTTCGTGCACGCCACCGGACGAGGCGCCTACGTCACGGCGGGCGTCCTGTACTTCACCCAGTCGGTACGCCTGCCCGTCGGCCAGGTCGGCATCGGCCTCAGCGTCGCCGGACTGCTCGCCCTGACGGCGGGCCCGCCCATCGGACATCTGGCCGACCGGCGCGGCGCCCGGGGCGTCTTCATGGCGACCCTGGTGTGCGGCGCCGCGGCGATCGCCGCCCTCACCCTCGCCACCGACTTCTGGACGTTCCTGCTCGCGGCGTGCGCGACCGCGTACACCCACACGGCAGGACTGGCGGCGCGCGGACCGCTGGTCGCCGACCATGGCCAGGACCGTCCGCAGGAATTCCGCGGCCATCTGCGCGCGGTGAGCAACGTCGGCATAGCGATCGGCACACTTCCCGCCGGTTGGGCGGCCCAGGTCGGTACCCGCTCGGCCTATCTGACGCTCATTCTCGCGACGGCGGCGTCGTCCCTCTGCGCGGCGGCACTCACCTGGCGCCTGCCGCCGACCCGGCCGATCCCGACCGACCGGGGATCCCGATGGGTCGCGCTCAAGGACGCCCCGTACGCCGCACTGACCGTCCTGGACGGCATTCTCGCCGTCCAGTTCAAGGTGCTCACCATCACGCTTCCGCTCTGGATCGTCACCCGCACCGACGCGCCCACCTGGATGATCGGCGCGACGATGCTGGTCAACACCGCGATGGTCGGATCGCTCCAGGCCCGCGTCACCAGGAATATCAACACCCCGAAGTCCGCCGGACGGGCCATTCGCCGCGCGGGCTTCACCTTCCTCCTGTCGTGCGCCGTCATCGTCATGTCCGCCGGTGCGCCGAAATGGATCGCCGTCGCCACACTGCTGGCCGCCGTCGTCGTCCACACGGTCGGCGAACTGTGGCATGCCGCCGGTGGCTTCGAAGTGTCGTACGCGTTAGCCCCGCCCCACGCGATCGGCCAATACCAGGGCCTCTTCGGCATGGGACTCGGCGCCGCCGACTTCCTCGGCCCGGCGATGGTGACGGCACTGTGCATCCAGTGGGGCCGACCGGGCTGGTTCGTCCTCGGCGCCATTTTCGCTGTGACGGGACTGCTCGTCCCACCGGCCGTCGCCATCGCGGAAGGCCGAACCCGGAGCCCACTGGTCCTCGCCCGTCCCACCGGTGAATGACCCGCCCCGCACCCGACCGCCCGAGCATTTCCACCACGGAGGGGAAGCCTTGTTTGTCAATGGTGACAAAAGGATGCGGGTCACCGTCCTGCACGGAGGCGACAGCGACGAACGCGACCTGTCCCTCGCCTCGGGAGCGGCGGTCGCCGAGACCCTGCTCGCCCGCGGGGACCTGGTCACCCTCGTCGACCCGCTCAACGGCGCGACCGCGATCAACACCACCGCCGACCTGCCCCGGGTCGAACTCGCCCTGGCACCGTCCGACATCACCCCGATGCGCAGACGCAGACGCTGGTACGAGGTGATGACAAGCTCCGAAGTAGCCGCACGACTACGCCAGGCGGACGTCGTCTTCGTCGCCCTGACCGGCGGGTGGGGAGGCGACGGCCACGTCCAGGCGCTCCTGGATCTGATGGAGGTCCGCTACACCGGCCCGGGAGTAGCCGCCGCATCACACGCCCTGGACAAACTGGTAGCCCGCCGACTCCTCCACGCCGCCGGAATCCCCATCGCCCCGGCGGTCGCCGTCCACTCCGCGATCGACGGCGCCCGCGGCCAAGCCGACCTCCACGCCGCCGCCGACCTCGTACGGCGCGGCCCCGCCGTCGCCAAACCGACCCGTGGGGGCGGCAGCCTCTACGTCGAACTCGTCCGGACCATCGACGAACTCCACCGAACCCTCGCCCGCGGCCCCGGCGACATGCTGATCGAACGCTACCTACCGGGCAGGGAGTTCACCGTCGGCGTCATCGGCGACCAGGCCCTGCCGATCATGGAGGTCACCCCACTCACCGCCCTGTTCTCCTACGACGCCAAGCGCCTGCCCGGCCTGCACACCCGCACCTGCCCGGCCTCGATCCCAGAACCCGAGGCCGAGACCCTACGCTCCCTGGCCCTGCGCGCACACCGCGCCATCGGCCTCGACCACCGCGGCTACTCCCGCGTCGACTTCCGCTACGACGGCGCCGGGGACCCCTACTGCCTGGAGGTCAACGCCCTCCCCGGCCTCTCCCAGATCAGCATGTTCCCCGAGGCCGCCGCCACCGCAGGTTGGTCCTTCACCGACCTCGTCACCAGAATCATCACCATGACCCTGACCGCCCCAACCCCCGACATAACCCCCAGCACAACCTGCTGACCCGCCGGGCGCAGCGGACCAGTCACCAGGCCCGCCGCGCCCTGACGGCGTCCGATCACAACCGGTCGAGACGCCCCCGCTTGATCTCCTCCACCAGCACCCCGAACGCCGCCCCACTCACCGCGAGCCGCCCCCCATCCGGATCCTTGGAATCCCTGATCCCAACAACCCCCGACAACCCCGCCACCTCAACACACGCCTCGTCTGACGTACCTCCACTGCGTGAGCTCTTCCGCCACTGCACGATCATGAATACCTCTCCACGTATTGTTCGATGAGAGCGCACGACCCGTCCTCGCTCAGGGCCTTCGCGCCGATACGATCGAACTTAAAGCAAAACTCCCTTGACTCGGCGGGTTCTTCGATAAGCCGCCCACCGTTCTGGGCACCGGCGTACGCGATGTCCCGGCCGTCCAGACTGATCACTTGGAAGCACCCGTCGACTCCGCGATGCGAACCAGCCGAGAAGGGGACGACTCGGACGCTGATGTTGGGCACCATTGTCAGCTTCAGCAGGTACTTCAGCTGGTCTTTCATGACCGCATGGCCGCCGATGACTGTCGCCAGGACGCTCTCGTGGATTAGGGCCATGAGATAAGGGGGGTCTTCGCGGTCCAATATGGCCCGCTTCCGCTTGACCCTTGTGGCCTGGAGGACCTCGAAGTCATCGGTCTCGCTCTCCTGGACCCAGGCCCAGGTGTACTCGTCAGTCTGGAAGGGCGGCGGGATCATACCGCCGTGGAAGATCTTGATCAGGCTGGCCAACTCCGCGTACTTGTAGTACTGGATCAGCCAGTTCGGGTCGTGCGACCGGCGCGCGAAGAAGAGCAGAAGCTCGAAGAGGCGTCCGGTGCCGAAGTGACTGTCGATGATCTTCGCGTGGTCTTCCTGAATCCGGTGCCGCCCGGCCTCCATGTTCGAAACAGTCGAGCGCGCGGCACCGATGATCTTTCCCCACTGCGTCAGCGAGAGTTCCTCGTTCTCCCGGAAAAACCGAAGGTAGTACGAGAGGCAGTGCCACAGGGAGAGCTTCGGGTCGAGTGGATCTCGAACGATCGGCATCGCGCCTCCTGTTTTGTGTTTCCGGCAGGACAACCAGAGGATACGACCGGACGCGCATTGTTAGGGAGGAAACAAAGAAGTGGCAAAGGAGGAAGCCGCAATGCCAATTGACCGTGATTGTCTGCTTATATCCCTGCTGGCATCGAAGGCGGCTGCCGGACTTGCCCGGACTCTCACGAATGCCCGTCTGGAGAAATGGGGCGAGACACACATCTCGGACGACGCTTTTCTGGTGGCGTCCGAGCTGATCAACAATGCGATCATGGAAACGCCGGGGCGTCAGATCACGTACTGGGTGACGCGAGCGGGTGGTGAGATCATGTTCGCCGTCTGGGACTCGTCCGATCGCATGCCGACGGCCCGTCCACCGACCGAGTGCGCGCCCGACTATCTCGATCTCTCGCCGGAGCACTGGGACGACAACGGGGGCTGGGGTCTCAACATCGTCGCCACGCTCGCCGCCACCTGCGGCTATACCAGGGACCCGAGGGGCGGCAAATGGGTCTGGGCCACCCTCAAGACCTGACGAACCCGAGGCGCGAGCACGGTTCCTGCCTGGGCTTATGATCAACTGCATGACGCTTCGGCTCGTGCAGGTGAACTTCAAGGCCCGGGATGACGCCGCCGTCGGACAGTTCTGGGCGGACGCGCTCGGCTGGGGCGTCTCCAGCGAGGGGCCCGGTGTGACGAACGTCGAGCCCGTGGGTTTCAGCTGGCCGGACCCCACCGCCCTCACCGTCGATGTCGTCAGTGTCCCGGATCCCGAAACGGTGAAATACCGCGCGCATCTCGATCTCGCCACCACGTCGAAGGCCCATCAGGCGGAGCTGGTCGAGCGGTTGAAGGATCTCGGTGCGACGCCCGCCGATATTGGTCAGGGCGATGTTCCGTGGACGGTGCTCGCCGACCCGGAGGGCAACCTGTTCTGTGTGCTGGAGCCCCGGGAGATCTATCGGGACACCGGGCCGATCGCGGCGGTGCTGGTCGACTGCGCCGATCCGCGAGCCCTGGCCCGGTTCTGGGACGAGGCGCTGGACTGGACCCTGCACGAGGTGTCCGACGATCACGCGCTGCTGCGTTCCGCCCAGGGCGTCGGGCCGTACCTGAAGTTCCGGCGGAGGCCCGGCGCGGCGAACGTGCGGCACCGCGTTCATGTCGACCTGCTGCCGTTCCCCGTTGAGGACAAGGACGCCGAGGTGGCTCGGCTACGAGCGCTCGGCGCGACCGATGTTGACCTCGGCCAGGGCGACGTCCCGTGGACTGTGCTGGCCGATCCGGAGGGCAACGAGTTCTGCGTCCTCGGGCGGGGCTGACCTCAAGGGCGCAGCGAGAGGTGCGGGGACAGGGCGCGGAGGAAGTCGGCCGCGTCGAACATCGTTCCGGCGGAGGCGACCCCGGTCGTCCTGGTCTGGCCGGTGAGAACGCGGTGGACCGCCTCCACCGCGAGCGGTGCGGTGACGGCGTAGATGTCCCGGCCGCTCACCGTGGCCCGGCGTACCTCGTCGCCGGTGCGTACGACGACGTCGACGAGGAACGTCTGGTCCGAGCGTCCGCGCTCGTCGGTCGCCACCGGTGACGGCGTGTCCGCGCCTGACAGGTCCTCCACTGCTTCGACCGTCATGTACGAGCGCACATCGGGGATCTCCAGATGGCTGGGGATCGTCACGATATCGGCCATGCTGAATTCGCCGATGACGGGGCGTGCGCCCACGGGCTCGGGAAACTCCCACGTCAGGGCGGGCAGGGCGTCCTCGTGGTACTCCATCTTCCCGCCGGTGAAGCGGATCCGTCGGCCGTCCCGCCGGTCATGGGAGACCGTGCCCGAGGCGCGCGTCCCGGCGGTGGGGTGCCAACTGCTCAGTGCGTAGGCGACGTGCGCTTCGTCGGCGGACGTCCAGTCGCCCATCGCGACGGTGGCGAGCAGGTCGGCGAGACCGCCGAAGAAGGCCATCGCGGGGACGACCACCGTCCCGGCGGCTCGGGCCCGGTCCGCGAAATGGGCGAAGGTGTCCGCGTTGGCCTCGATCTCGGCCGCGACGTCCACATACGGGACGCCCGCGCGCAGCGCCGCCTCGATCACCGGGGCGGCCGTCGCGGCGAACGGCCCGGCGCTGTTGATCACGGCGGCGGCGCCGGTCAGCGCGCGGTCGATCGACTCCGGGTCGTCGGCCGACGCGACCCGGGCCGCCAGGTCGGGGAAGGACGCCGCCAGGTCCTCGAGCTTCACGGCGTCGCGTCCGACCAGAACCGGCGTGTATCCGCGTTCCCGCAGCTCCGCCACCAGGAAGCGCCCGGTGTGCCCGTACGCTCCGAACACCGTGATCGTCCCCGGCTGGGCGGACGTCGACGCCGACCCGCCCGCCGACCTTCTGGACGCGGTGCGCGCGGCCCACTCCGCCGGGGCCCGGGTCGCCTCGCTCTGTACGGGCGCGTTCGTGTTGGCGGCCACGGGTCTGCTGGACGGGAAACGCGCGACCACGCACTGGGCGCACACCGGGACCCTGGCCGCCCGCCATCCTCGGGTGTCGGTCGACCCGGACGTCCTCTATGTGGACAACGGCACCGTGCTGACCTCGGCTGGCAAGGCCGCCGCGCTCGACCTGTGCCTGCACCTCGTCCGGCTCGACCACGGCTCGTCCATCACCAACGCGGTCGCCCGCCGTCTGGTCGTGCCGCCGCACCGGGACGGCGGCCAGGCCCAGTTCGTCACGACCCCGGCGCCCGCCCCCACCGAAAACCCTCTCGCCGACCTGTTCCCTTGGGTGATGCGACGGCTGGACCAGCCGCTGACCGTGACCGATCTGGCCCGCCAGGCGCGGATGAGCCCCCGCAACCTGGGTCGCCACTTCAGGTCGACGACGGGGACCACGCCGCTTCGCTGGCTGCTCACCCAGCGAATCCGCCGCGCCCAGGAACTACTGGAGCTCACCGACGACGGCGTCGACGTCATCGCGGCGGCCACCGGCATGGGCACCGCCACGACGCTGCGCCGACACTTCAACCGCACGGTCGGGGTGCCGCCCGACGCCTACCGCCGCACCTTCCGCGCCCGTACCGGACCCCCGTCCTCGCGCTGACGGGCGGCGGGATCTGCCGATCGCCTCGGAATCTCCGGGCTGAAGGTGTCTTGGCCGCCCGCTCGGAGGGTGCGTGCCGCTCGGGGTGGACGCGGTTCGTGTCTGCGCTGATGGGCGGGGGTCGAGCGGGTTTTCCGCGGCCTCCGGATCGGCTGTCAGACCGGGGTCGGCGCTTGTAAGGCGGTGTCCGCGAACAGGCTGACAACACCTTTCTTCTTGAGGACACGTCCGCGATCCGTGGACGGTGGATTCCGCCGCGAGGTTGTTTCTCGGCGGTTCCCCGCCATCAGGAGGTATCGGATGAAGCTGCCCTCATGCGTCGCCGTCATCGGAGCGGCCGCGTTGCTCGGTTCGCTGACGGCGGCGGTCGACACGTCCGCCGCGCAGGCGGCAGACAGGTCCGCCGCGCAGGCCGCCGACGCCCTGCCGCGAGTGAACATGGAGGCCACCGTCAAGGCGGCCCAGATCGACCCGCGGCGGGACGACGACACGCTGACGCCGGGCGCGAAGGCCAGCGTGCTGCTGGTCGAGCGGGCGCTGCGTGACCGGCACCTGCTGGACGCGAAATGGGTGGACGGGTACTTCGGCACCACCACGATCGCCGCCTACGCGAAGTACCAGAAGTCGCTCGGCTACACGGGGCTCGACGCCAGCGGTCTGCCGGGAAAGACGTCGCTCACCAAGCTCGGGGCCGGACGGTTCACGGTCAACCACGTCCTCGTCCCGGGTGCGCGGGTGTCCAGCCGGGGCGCCGTCATCAACACCCGGACGCGGGACATGCTCGCCGCGGCGGAGCGGCTGTTCGGCCGCAGGTTCGCGCTCGACCAGGGGTCCTACAACCCGGGCGGCGACCCGACGTCCGCCGGCACCCACGACGGCGGGGGCGTCGTGGACATCTCGGTGAAGGGGATGAGCGCCGCCACCCGCGTCAAGGCCGCGCGCGCGTTGCGCCAGGTCGGCTTCGCGGCGTGGGTCCGCAGCCCGTCCCAGGGCGACTGGCCGTGGCACATCCACGCCGCCGCCATCAGCGACACCGATCTTTCCAGCGAGGCCCAGCACCAGACCGGTGACTACTACCTGGGCCTGAACGGGCTGTCCGGCCGCGGCGCGGACGACGGCCCGAAGGTCACCATTCGCACCTGGGAGGAATACAAGCGCCAGTGATGGAGTGCAAGCGCCACTGATCCGCCCACTATTCGGGGTTCAAAAAACAAAGGGGAAACGGTAATGAGCACGATGCACAAAGTCCTTACCGCCACGACCGCCGCGCTCGCGATCTGCGGGACGGTGTCGATCGTCGCGTCGCCCGCATCGGCTGCGAGCCGGAACGGCAAGTGCGAGAGCGGCGAGTTCTGCTACTACTTCAACAGCGGCAACAAGGGGTCGATCTCCGACTTCACCGGGTCGGTCGGCGACTACGGGACGACACAGCCCTCCTGCTACGACTTCAAGGGGGCGGGCAACGGCAAGGGCAAGTGCGTCAAGAACAACGCCGCGTCCGTGTGGAACAAAAGCAGCAAGACGGTGCGGGTCTATTTCAACAGCAACTACGGGGGCAAGTACCAGGACTTCAAGGCGGGTGCCAAGGGCAACCTGAACTCGTCCCTGAAGAACCAGAACGCCTCACACGAGTTCGCGCCGAAGTCGCGGACGAACCTGTCGTACGGGCTGTACAAGGCCAGCGGCGGCCGCATCACCTGCGGCTTCGACGGCTACACCACGACCCCCGGACGCCACGAGGGCATCGACATCGCGCGCGGCGTCGGCTCCGACGTCAAGGCCCTGGTCAGCGGCACGATCATCTACATCGCCCGGGGCCACACCGGCAGCTCGGGGCTCTCCACGATCTCCATCTACAACGCCTCGGCGAAGAAGACGGTCATCTACCTGCACAGCGCCCCCCGGTCCTCGCTGCGGGTCGGCCAGTCGATCTCGCGCGGCCAGGTCATCGCCGACGAGTCGTGGCACGGGGTGTCGTCCGCGTCGGGCGCGCACACCCACGTCGAGATGCGGCCCGGCAAGCAGACGCACGCGGCCAAGAGCGTCGGTGACTCGCACCTGGACAACCCGAACCCGACCTCGTTCTGGCACTCCCAGGGCTACAACGTCCGCTAGGACGTCGCGGCCTTCACCGGAGAGGAACACGACTGTGTCGACACGAATCGCGCGACTCGTCGCGGCGTCCGCGGCATTGGCGCTCGGCGGGGCGGTCCTCGTCTCGGCGCCCGCCGCGTCGGCGGCGAGCCGGAACGGCAAGTGCGAGAGCGGCGAGTTCTGCTACTACTTCAACAGCGGCAACAAGGGGTCGATCTCCGACTTCAGCGGATCGGTCGCCGACTACGGCACCGCACAGCCCTCCTGCTACGACTTCAAGGGCGCCGGAAACGGCAAGGGCAAATGCGTCAAGAACGCCGCCGCCTCCGTGTGGAACCGCACCAGCAAAACGGTGCGGGTCTACTACAACAGCAACTACAGCGGCAAGCACCAGGACTTCAAGGCCGGGACCAAGGGCAACCTGAACTCGTCCCTGAAGAACCAGAACGCCTCGCACCAGCTCCTGACCTCCGCGCCGGGCGGGTGCAAGACGGACGGCACCAACAGCAAGCTGCCGACGACGATCCTGGTGTACCGCGTCTCCCTCAACCGGGTGGACCGGGTGACGTTCAAGACGTACGTCAAGAACGTCCTCCCCAACGAATGGGTGACGAGCTGGCCCAAGGAGTCCCTGCGGGCCGGGGCCGTCGCGGTCAAGAGCTACGGCTGGTACTGGGCTTTGCATTCGACGCGCAAGACGTCGGGTGGTCAATGCTTCGACGTTTACGACACCACATCGAGCCAGGTGTACAAGCCGGGGTCGGCCAAGGCGTCGACGAACGCCGCGGTGGACGCGACCTGGGGCACCCGAATGGCTCGAAGCGGAAAGATCCTGCAAGCCCACTACTGCTCGACGACGACCGCGTGCGGGGGGTGGGTGACCGGCGACTGGATGTCGCAGTACGGCTCTCGTGACAAGGCCAACGCGGGCTGGAGCTACTCCAAGATCCTGAAGGCCTACTACAACGGGATCGTCCTCGACTGACCCAGAGGACGGTTCGGCCTGGTTCCCCGCCGTTACGCTCAACGGCGGGGAACCAACGCTATTCGACGATGATCTGAAAATTGACCGGACGACTGCCGGGAAACGCGACCTTTCCGTCGGCGTCCACCATCTTGAACCGCACGTAGCACAGGCCCGGTTTCTTTGGAGTGGTGATGTCGGTCCGGATGTCGACCATCTGCCCCGGGCGCGTGTCCTTGATCGGCACTTCGGAGATGGTCTGGCATTGGGTGGCCTGCTGCGGAAGGTCGAGTCGGCGCAGCGAATACCCCTCCCACGGCACTTTCCCGGCGTTCTTGAGCCGCCACACCTTGGCGATGGTCTTGTCACGGCCGACGCGCGTGCAGTCGGGCAACGTCATGTCCGCGACGAACGCCGCCGCGTCGCCCTTGTGCAACGGCGGCGCGGCCGGTGGATTGTGCGGGGCCACCGGGCAGTCGGTCGGGGCCCGGCCGGTCTTCGGCCGGGCGCCGGAAGCCGTCGAACCGTCCTTGTCGGGCGGGGAATCCCGGCTCTGGGCGACGACGATGACGACGGCCCCGGCACTCACGGCCACCAACGCCAGCGCGATCGGCACCGGGCCGCGCAGGCGCGACCGTCCCCGACCGCGCCGGGGAGGAGGCGCCCGCAGGACGTCGTCCGAGCCCCCGCCGAGCGGCGGCGGCACGGGCCGCGCGGGTTCCGTCGGCTCGCCGATCGGCCGAGGCACCTTCGCCTCAATGGCGAGCCCCATGGGTTGCAGTTCCGCCGCCCCGCCCGCGGCTGGCGGCACGGCGGTTGACGCGGCCGGGGGCACGGTGGGTGGCGCGGCGGGGGGCACGCCCGGGGGCGGGTGCGCGGCTGGCGGCGCGGGCCCGTCGGGTGACACCGCCCCGGCGTTGTCGAGCTTCACGGCCCCCGCGGATCGCACCGTCCGGTTCGCGTCCTCCCAGCGTGCGCGGTACGCGGCGGGGTCGGCGCCGCATGCCTTGACGAACTCGACCGTGGTTCCCCAACTCGGGAGCCTGTTGCCCTTTGTTGCCTCGTGCAACGTCGTATGGGAGATCGCCCCCGACCGGCCGGACATCTCCCTGAAAGGCGGATTTCCAACCGATTCACGCAGTTCCCGGAGAGCCGTCGCGAAGTTCGCGATCGCCTCCGCCTGTGCACGCATGTCGTCCACCGGCCGAAGCTAACAGCGCTTCCCGTCTCCGCTCAACCTTCGTCCGATACTGGACGCGCACGACCAGGCAAAACACAGACGTTCCGCACAATGTTGAGATCATCCGTACACCTACCCGCTACCAGAAGCGTCGTCCCGAGCGGCAACGGGCGCGGAACGCTCAGTGATCGACAGGTGATCATTCATTTCGCGTTGATTTCAACTACCCGCGGCGCAACGTCCAATTCAACGACACAACGCTCACTCAGCAGACGGCGGGGACGAGCACCGAGCAGACGCGCGGCGTGGCCGGGTCACGACGATGATCCCTGCCCCCGACAGAGACCGGCCCGCACCCTGTCCACGACACGCCCGCACACGGGCCCGGACACCACGGGCCGGACACACAGCCCAGGCACACGGTCCGGGCAATTGGTCTCCTATCTCATCGCGGACGCCGGAGGCAACCGGGGGTTTCGCCACATTTGGCCACGCGACCGTCCCCCCGATGGGAGAGTCCATGCAGGACCAAATGGTGCAATATTCTGATGTCTTTCGGGGAAAGGATGGACATGTACCGACGGACGGGTATTTCAATCTTGATGGTCTCGGGTGCGATGCTTATGGGCGCATGCGGGTCCGGCGGCGGTTCGAAGGCTTCCGAGAGTTCGTCGCCCACCGTCGACGCCCCGGCCACGAGCGGCACCCCGGCCACGAGCGGCACCCCGGCTACGAGCGGCACCCCGGCTACAGGTGGCGCGTCCGTCACGCCGAGCGGCGGTCCGATCTATCTCGGGCCCGCCGGGTACGGGGCCGTCAAGCTCGGCATGAAGCGGGCGGACGCCGAGGCCACCGGGCTGATCACCGTCAAGTCCGAACCGCAGGGCGAGATCGGGTGCGGCACGTTCGACTTCAAGGAGTTCCCGCAGAAGGGGCCGAACTCCGGAGGAAACTTCTCCCCCCAGCTCGGCGTAGCGTCGATCTTCGCCGTGGGCGACATGCGCACCCCGGAGGGCATCACGACCGGATCGGCGGCCGCCGAGGTCGAGAAGGCGTACCCGGAGCTGAAGAAAGGGCCCAACGCCTCTTTCGTCGCGGTTCCCGGCAACCCCGAGGCCGTGTACACGTTCCTGATCGAGAACGGGCGCGTCCGGCAACTCGTCCTCGATCTCGCCACTCAGACCTGCCACAACTGAGGCTGGAATCGAACTCGTTCCCCAGACACGTCCGAACATTCGGGTGGGCCGCCGCATCCCAACGAACACCGTGGTGGGCGACGAGGAGAGCATGTGGGGGATTGGCAGATCTCCGGGTTCCGCGAGGTGCGGGAACTCGGTGCGGGAGCGTAGGGACGGGTCGTCCTGGCGGTGCACGAGGAGTCCGGTTTCCCGGTCGCGGTGAAGTACGTCCCGGTGCGGGCGGACGGCGGCGCGCCGGACGGGCTGCGGCACGAGGCCGAGAGGCTGGCCCGGGTGTCCAGCCCGCATGTCGCCCGGCTGTACCGGCTGGTCGAGAGCGAGCGGGGCAGCGCGATCGTGATGGAGGCGGTGAACGGCGTCCCCCTCAAGACGATCCTCAAGCGGCACGGGCCGCTTGAGGCGACGGCCGCGCTGACCGTGCTGAAGGGGTCGCTTCTCGGCTTGGCGGCGGCGCACGCGGTCGGTGTCGTCCACCGGGACTACAAGCCCGCGAACGTGGTGGTGCCCGAGGACGGGTGCAGCAAGCTCATCGACTTCGGCATCGCCTCCGTCGCCGGTTCGGCGTCGCGATCGGGCACGCCGTCCTATATGGCGCCCGAGCAGTGGCTGGAGGGGCACGCCGGGCCGTCCGCCGACGTCTACGCCGCGACGTGCGTCTTCTACGAGTGCATGACGGGGACGCGTCCGTTCAGGGCCGACCCCGCGGTCGGGCTGCGCGGCCAGCACCTCACGGCGCCCGTTCCACTGGACGATCTGCCGGATCCGTTGCGGCCGCTGGTCACCAGGGGCTTGGCCAAGGACCCGATCGACCGCCACGCCGGGGCATTGGACTTCGTCGCGGACTTGGAGGACACCGCGCACGCCGCGTACGGCGACGACTGGGAACACCGCGGCATCCGTACCCCCGCCGTGGCCGCGGCGGCGCTTTCCATGCTGTTCCCGCTCACCGCCGCCGGACTCTCGATCCCGGCGGGGGCCGGCCTCGCCGGCAAGGAGAAGCCCGGCTATCTCGGTGCGGTCTGCGACAGCGTCCTGTGAGGTGGCGCCAGGTGTGCGGCGGGGTGGCCTGGCCAGGCGGTGAGGAGTTCGACGGCCGCGCGGTGGGCCGCGACTGGGTCGATCATTCGGCGGCAGCAGGTGAGCGCCTCGGCCGCCAGCGGTTCGAAGCGGCCGTCGTCGTGGCGTGGCAGTTCTCGGGCGATCCGGGTCAGCACGCGGGCGCGGGACTCCGGGAAGCGGGCGCGGACGGCCGCCTTGCGTGCGGCGTCGATGTCTCCGGCGACTGTCAGCGCTCCCGCGTAGTCAGCGAGAGCGGCGGCGTTCCACCACGAGTGGCCGATGGCGTCCGCCGTGGTCAACGCCTCTTCGGCCAGTAGCAGGTTTGTGCGTACGGCGCCGCGCAGCAGGGCCTCCGCCCGCCACAGTGGATCCTCGATCGTGCGTGCCAGCGGGACGGCGACGTCAAGGTTTCCCGTCAGGAAGAAGACATGTACTGCGGCGGCGAGGGCCTCCGCGCGCCAGGCGAGGTAGGGCACTTCGCGGGCGGCGACGACGGCGTTTTCGGCGATCTCTTCCGCTTGTTCGGACGCTCCGGCGCGGGCCAGCGGTGTCGCGATTCCGGTGAGGGCTTCGGCGCGGGCCCACGGGTCGCCGATGTCGTGTGCCACGTCCGTCCCGGCGTTGACGTCACCGGCGGTGGCTAGGGCGGTGGCTGTTTCGGCGAGTGCGGTGACGTCTCGTCCTGGGAAACCGACTTGGGCGCAGTGCCGCCGCGCCGATTCCGCGATTTCGTGCGCGTGTCCGGGCTGGTTTGCCGCGCTCAGGCGTCGGGAGATTCGCGCGAGCGCCGTGACCCGTCGCTCACCGACCCCGATGGTTTCGGCGGTCGCGAGCGCTTGGCCGATGTCGCCGCCGACCGCCGCCGTGACGGCGATCACCGCGAGCGCCTCGGCGCGTGACCAGGCGTCGGGGACGGCGTCGGCCCGGCGCAGCGCCGTCCGCACAAGGTCTCGTGCCGGGCCCTCACCCGCGAGGACGTCGGCGATCGCGCACAGGGCCGCGACCTGCGGGCCCGGCTCGGCCACGGCGCCCGCGCCGGTGATCGCCGTCTCCGTCCGGTCCGCCCTGGTCAGCGCGGCGAGCAGGCCTGGGACGTGCGGGCCGGTCAGTTCCACCGGGTCCGCGCCGACGCGCAGCAGTTCGTTGATCGCCGGGGACGTCATGACACCGCCCGATGGTCACGGGCGAGCTGCTGGACTCGTTCGCGGTAGAGGCTGAGGGCGAGCAGACCGAACGTCAGGTGCGGGCGCCGTCCCTGCGCGGTCTGCTCGGCGGCCAGCGCGTCGATCAACTCCGGTTCCACGAGGTCCTCCAGACGGGCACGGTGCTCTCGGACGAGGTCGACGAGGGGCCCGGAACGGAACATCCGCTGGTCCAGATAATGCGGGCCGGACGGGTATCGGGTGCCGGTGAGCCAGTAGGCGGACGGAGGTCTGCGCGCGAGCGTCCCGCCGGACGTCCCGGCCTCGGGGAACTCCAGCAACGACGGCCACAGCCGCGCGACGCAGTACCGGTGCAGGCGGCTGCCCAGTTTCCAGCGTCGCGGAAGCGCTCGCACCGCCTGGACCCAGCCGGGATCGAGGAACGGCGCCCGCCATCGGACGTGCCCGTCCACCGACGCCAGCTCGGCACTGACCTTGTGCAGGGCGTACTGGTTCAGGAAGAACTCGTCGGCCCGATCGAGGGCGGAGCCGGACGACGCGCGGAGCACGCTACCCACCCGGGCGCGGAGCACGCTGTCGACCCGAGCGCGGAGCACGCTGCTGACCTGGGCGCGGAGCGCGCTGTCGACCCGGGCTCGGATGGCCTCCGGGTTCAGTGCCTCGCGGAGCGCGGGGTGGACCATCCTTAGCTCGCGCGACGTCAGCGGGACGGGGAACTCGCGTGTGATGAGTTCGGTTGCTCGGCGTCCTGGCAAGGCCGCCTGGCGTAGCGCGGACAGCCCGCGCCGGGCGGCGTAGTAGCTTCGCGCGTACTCGCCACCCATCCCGAGCAATATCGGTGACCCGAAACCGGATGCGGCGACCCGCAGATGCTCCAACCCCGCGCGGTTGGTCAACGGCAGCGATCCGATACCGGCGGCGTCACCGTCGCGGGATCCGTCCAGGAGCGTCTGCCCTTCGACCTTAGTCACCACGATCGGCAGGCCGTAGCGGCGGGCGATGGCCGAGGCGACCACCCGGTCGAACGAGCCCGGCACCCCGGAGACGAACAGCGTCGGACGGTGGCCGAGGCGCAGCAGCGCCGCGAGCAGCACCCGCGAGTCCAGGCCGCCGGACATTGACAGGCCGCACTCGGAACCGGCGTCCCCACGCACGGCGTCGACCAGGGCCAACACCGCCGATGCCGCATCGGGATCGGCTGGGACGGGCTCGGGTGCCGGACGGGAGTCGAGCCCGCCGCCGTCCCGGTCTCCGCGCATTGTGCTCACCGTTCCGGGACGCAGCCGCTGGACGCCGGGATGGAACGTGTGGTCCCCGAGCGGGTGCGCGAACACGAGGAAATCGGCCACGGCACGGTGGTTCCAGGCGAAGGGCAACGTGGCGGCAACATCCGCTATGCCGGGGCCGTGGGTCGCCGGTCCGTGGTGGTAGGCGACCGCGACGGAACGGGACGAAACAACGACGTCCCCGGCGGCGATGACGAAGCTGCCTCCGGCGTCCACCAGCCGTTCGGCTCGGCCCTCGCGCATGGCGGCGCGGATGGCGGCGTCGTCCAACCGGCAGTGCCCGTGGATACGCACCGGCCCGTCGGGGCCCGTCACACGCCCGCCTCTGCTTCGAGCGCCGCCAGCACCACGTCGGTCACGGCCATGGTGTTCGCCTGGCAGGATGCGGTGACCGTGCTGGCGAACGTCCCGTTCTCGGTCCATTTGTTGACCGCTGCGCCCCCACCGCACAACCGGAAGTAGGAACAGGAGTCGCGGCACATCGACCGTCCCCGCTCGATGTCGTCCGCCAGCTGCCGGAACCCCGGCGACCAGCCGGACTCGGACAGGGTGGCGCCGGGGTCCAGCACGTTGCCGAGGACGAAGTCGTCGTAGTCGGGGGCCTTCCAGCCGAGCAGTTCCGGGGAGAAGCTGCTCATCCGGCCGCCGGTGTCGACGGAGAGCAGGCACAGCGGTTCGACCTGGTCGTTGCGGACGCCGGGGCCCGTCGACAGGATCGCGTCCCGCGCGGCGGCGAACCGGCGCACCGGAATTCCGGTGCGTTCCTGCCAGCGGTACATCTCGTCCAGGAAGTCGGTGTACGCGGCGCGGAAGTCGTGCTGCCCGAACAGCCCCGAGCGGTGCTCGCCCTCCGTCTCCTCCGGGTTGAGCCCGACCGACGCCGGACGCACCTCTTCCACGAACGACAGATATTCGTCCCGCTGGGCCAGGGTCAGCTCACTGATCACCGAGATGATCCAGAAGGGGATGCCGCGCGCACGCAGGACGTCGATGCCCTTCATCGTCCGCGCGTGAGTGCCCTTTCCAGTACGAGTACGCCGGTTGGCGTCGTGCAGGACGGCTGGCCCGTCGACGCTGACGCCCACGTCGAAGCCGAACTCCTCGAACAGATCGCACCACCGGTCGGTGACCAAGGTGCCGTTGGTCTGCAACGAGAAACGCAGTTCCGTGGACCCGCCGAGGGCTACTCGAAGCGCGGTACACGCCTCCCGGTAGAAGGAAAGCGGTGCCGTCAACGGTTCGCCCGCGTGCCACCGGATCTCCAACCGGTCGTCCAACATCCCGCACGCCGCCAGCACCCGTCCCACCGCCTCGACCACCTCAAGGGACATCACCGTGCGGACGTCGCGGTCGGGTAGATAGCAGTAGGCACAGTCGATGTTGCAGAAACCCGTCGGCTGGAGGATGACCCGCCGGACCGGGCCGAGGCCGGGCGCCGCCGTCATGCGAACGCCACCGCGCGACGGGGCACCGAGTCCGGCAGCCCGTTGATCGTCAGCAGCGAGACGTCCGGCAGCCCCCGGTCATTGGTGGCGCCGTCGTGGATCGTGTTCTGGGTGTTGCAGAGATACGCCTGCCCCGGCGCGAGCCGCACGCGCAGGATCGGATAGTCGGGGAAATGGCGGAAGAAGGTGTCCTTGAGCCCCACCGACGATTCGGGCGGGGGTTCGCCCTCGGCGTCGAGCAGTTCCAGCAGGCTCCGGACGGGCAGGTTGACGAAATTCAGGAACCGGTCGGTGAATCCGACGTTGATCGAACACAAGGTCATCGCACCGTCGCGGCTGCCGAAGGGAAGCCGCTGATGGCTGTCGATGTGCAGGCCCATGAAGCCGTTCAGGCCCTCATTGAAGGCGGTGGACAGCTGGTCAGGACGGTGGACGACCACGTCGACGGCCCCGAGTGACTCCGGCACCAGGCCCTGCCGCTCGTACAGCAGTCCGAGGATCTTCTCCTGGAAACCGCGCAACGCCGCCTGCTGGTCATGGTCGGTGTCGGTGCCGCCGTCGATGCCCGGGAGGATCCGCTCGTGGGCCTCCGTCACGAGGTCCTCGCCGAAGTCGGTCACCGACACCGCCGAGGCAAGGCTCACCGGTTCCGCCGGGAAGAGCACGGCCGCCTCGTCAAGCCGCAGGGGCCGCCAGTCGTCCCGCGCCACCACGGCGCCGAGGGCGGCGGGCTGGGACGCGGCGCCCTCCAGCGGCCGGACGCCGGAACTGATCTCGAAACTGTTCTGGGTACAGGAATCGGACAGCAGATTGACGCCGAGTCCCCGGCGCAGCCCCGTCATCGGATCACTCTCTTCCCGTTGAAGCCGTCAACGCCGGGAAGGGTGGCGCCCCGGGACGCGATGTCGCGCGGAACGCCACCCGCTCGTCCGGTCAGCTGTCCCAGGATCCCCAGGGCGGGTTGCAGGAACCGCGCTCGGAGACGTCCAGTTCGTCGTGGAGCCTTTGCACTCGTCCTTCGATCGTCAGGTCAATGGAGCCGGGCTTGGCGGAGCTGCTCAACGGTGCGGAAGCCGCACCGAGTCCCGCCAGCAGCCGACCCGCCAGATTGGTGTCCTTCTCCACCAACTTCACCTCTTTTCGAGCCAAACGCCAGGATTGACGCAGAACCTACCTGCCTGCGTGCGTCATCACCACAGCCCGCTCGGCGCGTCCCGCTCACTGACCGTAAGCGGACAGCCGGGTTTACACCCCATGCCGCCTGCGTGTACCAGCGTCCAGTTACCGACCGCGACCGTGCGGGCGGACGACCCGCCGCGCCAGCGATCCGGCGAACACGACCCGAGCCGTCCCCTTACGGATGAGCTGGATCAGGCAATAGCCGCGGAGCCCCAATGGCAGTGCGAAAAGGACCACCATCCAGATGTTCATGGCCAGGTCTCCGGCGGGAACCTCTTCGTCGCCATACCGGTTGGTCGAGTAGATCCCCATCGGAATGATGGAGAAAATGAGATAGACAGTCACCATCGCGTCGATGAGAGCGCAATGAACCGCATGGTACTTGACATTCCGGTTCTTGCTGAACAACAGCAAAAGACTGCCGAAGAACGGCATGAAGTAGGCCAGCACCGAGGCACCTCGAAGGGGCTCGTCCGGCTGCGGCGGCCATTGCGCGTTCTGCCGTTGCGGCTCACCACGCGGAGGCGCGAAGGGCACCGGCGGAACCGGGGATGGCCACGGCATTGGCGGCACTTCGGGACGCGCGGGCGGAGGCGTCACCATACCGCCAGGGTGTGGACGAAAGGACGACGGCGACCTGGCGGGCGGCTGCCAAGGCGGCGCCGGAGTTTCGACCCGAGAGGCGCCGACCCCCGCACGCTCGATCTCGGCCATGGCTAGCCGCGCCTTGGCCGTCACCGATCGGCTGTCGTCCTGAAGCATCATGCCCAGCCGCTCGTACGCGAGCCGCCCGACCTCGTCCCCCGCGAGCGCCAAATCCCTGAGGAGATCGACGGCGGCGAGACGCACGCTGTGCAGCGGATGTGAGGCTGCGGAGGCGACTTCTTCCGGCAGTTCCGGAGGCCGGGCCGTGCGCGGACTGTAGGCGACGATGAGTTCCCCACTCACGTCGGAGAACTTGGTGGGCGTCTGTTTGGGATTCTCCGCGGTGACTTTGGAATAGGCGTAGTCGTAGAGTTCGTCGACGGAGATCCGTCCGTCCCCGTTGTAGTCGGCCTCGCCGCTGGTCAGCCCGTCGACGAGCGCCGCCGTGAAGATCGACGGTCGGCCGCGCCGCTCCCTCCCGGCGGCCTCCATCGAGATCTCCCTGGTCACATGCCGTTCGTCGAGTTCGAAGGAGTACTCCAGCGCCGAGGACGAGGAGAGGATCGCCCGTCCGGAGCCGCTGAGCCGTTCGGTGATCCCGACACCGCCACCGCCACCGCCACCGCCGCCGTCGCCACGCATGACCATTCCCTCAACGAACGCGCCGCTGTAGCAGCAGTCCAGAAGCAGAATGATGTTGCGCGACATGCTCCGCGCCATCTGCTCGCCGACGAAGGTCGACGCGACCGCAGTGGACCCGAGCCGGTTGATCCGGGTGTTGGTCGTCGCGAAATACAGCCGACCGGCATCGTCCTTGACGCCGTGGCAGGAGACGTACAGCAGAAGGACATCATCCGGCTGCCGGTCGCAGAAGAGGTCCTCTATCGCCGCGTTGACCTCGTGCGCGGGCTTGTTGAAGATGCGCGACACCTGGAAGTCGCCGATCTGCGCCTCGGACAGCGCCGACGCCAGGGCCTCGACGTCATGCGCGGGCGACCGCAGCTCGCTCAGATCCGCGGCCTCATACTGATCCGCCGCTATGAGGAGGGCCCGTCGCTTCGGCCCGTCGACCCCGCCCGGGCCTATTCGCCGCGCGCCAGTAGCCATTCGACCAGTCGCTCTCGCTCTGCCGGGGTCGCGGCGGACAGTTCGATGGACGTGTCACCGCTGCTGATCTTGACCTTTCCCTTACGGGGACCGAGCCAGCCGAAGATCCCGGTCACGAGCGCCCTGGACGCGGCGGACCCGGAGATCGCGACGAGCAGGGTGGCGAGGGTGACCGCGGCCCCCGACTTCGCGCCCCGCGGCGCCCGCGCGGGCGGCAGAGACGCGGCGAGCCCGAGCCGCCGAAGATCCCGCAGCAACTGGCGACTCAGCCGATCAAGCCGTAGCTGATCCGAATTGTCCTCCGATATCTCGATCAATACGCTCGACGCCATGGACCACCCTTCATAAAGATCCTTTTCTTGCCGCCTTCACCTCTTGTTTCATTGACGCGAGCGATCAGTTCTGGGTGGCCCCGCGCACGTCTCGATTGGGAGTACACTCACTGGTAACCCGAAGAAGTCACCACAAATATGGTCATCACACAGAAAAAGGCCGCACAAGGACAGCCCTAAAGATCAGAAAGTCGCCGTCCCAGACAGATCGCCGTCCCAGACCGTTCGTCGTGCCAGACAGATCGCCGTCCCAGACAGATCGCCGTCCCAGACCGTTCGTCGTGCCAGGCGGATCGCCGTGCCAGACAGATCGTCGTGCCAGACCGACCGTCGTGCCGGACGGTTCGTCGTGCCGGACGGGCGGGGGCAGAACGGGTGGGGGCAGGTCAGTCGGCGATGAGCTTCTCGCGGGCGAACCGTTCGACCAGCACGGGTACGAAGTCGCGGACGGGCTGGTCGTCGAAGCGCCGGTAGATCAGCTTGACGGCCTGCGTCACCTGCTCGGGCGGACGCCGTCCGGCGAGGCTGCGGATGAGGCGGTCGACGACCTCCCGCATGATGTGCTCCTCGTGCTCCAGGGGGTTGCCGGACGGCGTCATCGGCAGACCGCCCCGGCCGGGAGGCGGCTGGGCCAGGAAGTGCTCCGGCAGCCGGGAGTACCCCAGCGAGCACGGGCCCACCTGCGGCTGCGTGGAGTCCAGCGCCGCAAGCTGGGCCTTGATCGCGACGCTGACCAGGGACACCAGCAACGCGACGTCGTCGTCCCCGCCCAGCCAGACGCGCACCCAGCCGCTGCCGGGCGTGGTCAGCACCGACGCCCAGTCCTCGAAGGTCGCGCGCATGCGCTGGACGAGAGGCCAGGTCAGATACAGCTCGACCTGGTCACGACCGTGCAGGTGGACGATCTGGTCGCCACCGCAGGCGAACGCTGGACCACGGCCGCACGCGGCCCGGCACATTCGCAACGAGGGCCAACCGCTCAGCTGCTCCACCACGCAGTCGGCCAGACAGATCCGCAGACCACCGGTCCCGCCCATACCCGTAGCATCCAGCGTCCACTGGCATGATCAGTAGCCCATCGCCCCAATCGTTATCAGAATGGCTTCCCAGCCGCCATATCGGCGTTGACCGTCCCTAACAACGACCTAGTAAGGGCGCAGCTGGACGCCCTCACGGCCCACAATCCGGCGCGGACTTTACGGCCTGCCCCTGAGCGACAAAAAGGGTCGTCCGACTTTGCCCTCAGGACTCCTCGGTGAGAGTGACCAGGAGGTCATTGAGGTGGGTGACGAAGGAAGCCGGATCTTCGACGCGGGCGCCCATGGTGAGGACGGCCTGGTTGAAAAGCACATGGGCCCAGTCGGCGAGCCTCGGATCGTCGGGATGGGCGTTCAGCCGCCGGACGATCGGATGCTCGGGGTTGAGCTCCAGCACGGGCTGGTTCGGCAGGCCCGTCCCCCGCATGCGCTGCGCCAGGTTGATGTCGGTGTCGGGCTCGGCCGCGACGATGCAGGCGGGGGACGTCGTCAGCCGGTTGGTGACGCGCACGTCCCACGCCTTCCCGTCCAGCAACTCCTTGACCTTGGCGATCAGGTCGGCGTGGGCCTCGGCCGCCTCCTCGATTCCCTCCTTCTCCTCGGCGGTGTCGCCGAGGTCGGGCGGGGCGCCCTGCGCGACCGACTGGAGGCGGTGCCCGTCGAACTCCTGCATCAGACCGCCGACGACCCAGTTGTCCACGGCCTCGCCGAGCAGCAGCACCTCGACGCCCTTGGCGCGGAACGCCTCCAGGTGCGGGCTGGCGGTGGCGGCGGCGAAGGACGGGGCGAGCAGGTAGTAGATCGTGTCCTGGCCGTCCTTCATGCGACCGATGTAGTCGCGGAACGAGACGTCGGCGTTCTCGGTGCTGGAATGGGTGGACGTGAAACGCAGCAGTTCGGCGACGTCCTGACGGTTGGAGTAGTCGTCGGCGATGCCCTCCTTCAGGACGGTGCCGAATTCCTTCCAGAACCCCGCGTACTTCTCGGGCTCCTTCTCGGCCAGGTCCTTCAGGAGTTTCAGTACCTTCTTGGTCGCACTTGACCGGATGTGCTCCACAGCCAGACTGCTCTGCAAGATCTCGCGGGACACATTGAGCGGCAGATCACTCGAATCAATGATCCCGGACACGAACCGCAGGTAGTCGGGCATCAACTGACCGTCATCATCCATGATGAAGACCCGTTGGACGTGCAGCCGCACTTTCCGGCGGGCGTCCCGCACCCACAGGTCATAGGGCGCGTTGGACGGGACGAACAGCAGCAGCGTGTAGTCGTAGCGCCCTTCCACCTTGGAATGCAGATGGGTCAGCGGCTCGGAGAAATCACCGGTGATGTGCCGGTAGTAGTCGTGGTAGTCCTTCTCGACGAGCTCGCTCTTGGGACGACGCCACAACGCCGACGCCTCGTTGACGGCGGACTCGTCCTCGGAACCTTCGGACCCCTCGACCGGCATCAGGATCGGCACCCCGACATGGTCGGAGTACCGCTGGACGATCGTGCGCAGCCGGAAACTGTTGAGCAGATCCGTCTCGCCCTCGCGAAGGTGCAGGACGATCGTCGTACCGGGCTCGTCGCGTTCGGCGGCACTCAGCGAGTACTCCCCGGCCCCGTCCGACTCCCATCTGACGGCCTGGTCGGCGTCCAGCCCCGCCCGGCGCGTGACCAGCACGACCCGTTCGGCGACCACGAACGCCGAGTAGAACCCGACCCCGAACTGACCGATGAGGTTGGCGTCGGCCCGCTGGTCGCCGGTCAGGCCGCGCAGGAACTCCATCGTCCCGGACCTGGCGATGGTCCCGATGTTCTCGATGACCTCGTCACGGCCCATGCCGATACCGTTGTCGGCGATGGTGATGGTCTTCGCGTCCGCGTCGAACCCGACCCGGATCCAGGGCTTTTCGGCGTTCTCCTCCGCCCTTTGCTGGGAGAACCGCTCGAACCGCAGCCGGTCGATCGCGTCCGAAGCATTGGAGATCAGCTCCCGTAGGAAAATCTCCTTGTTGCTGTAGAGCGAATTGGCCATGAGGTTCAGAAGCTGCGTCACCTCGGCCTGGAAGCTGAAGCTCTCCTGCTCCTCCTGCAACACCACAGAATCCCTCCGTCTGGTCCCTGCCACGCCGTCCGGGCCCGTCCACTCTAAACAACCCCGGCGACCCCGGCGGGACCTTCGTAGAATGCACGGTGCCCACGATCCAGGACACGGCCGACTGGCCGAACCTCGTCCACGCCTACGGCGCCGCCACGAACCTCCCGGACGTATTGGAACAGCTCGGCTCGGACGACCCAGAAGCAGCAGAACGCGCCATTCACGCCCTCTCAGGCACCATCTACCACCAGGGTCGGGTCTATCCCGCCACGGCGCCCGCCGTCACCGTCCTCTACGAGTTCGTCCAAGACCCGGACACACACCACCGCCCCCGCGTCCTCGCCCTCCTCTCCACCATCGCCCATTCAATCCACGACCTGGAAGAACACGACGAGACGGAGTACGACGACCCCGACCTGGCGACCGTCCTCGATTGGGCCCAAGCCGCCCACAACGCCGTGAAGACAGGCATCCCAACGCTCCAGAGCCTCCTGAACGACCCCGACCCAGCCGTCCGCGCCGCCGCCCCCTACGTCCTGGCCGACTTCCCGGAACAAGCCCCCGACCTGATGCCGCGCCTCCAGGAAGCCGCAGCCACAGAGCAGGACGCAGGCGCCGCCGCCAGCATGATCCTGGCCATCGGCACCATCGGCGAGCAACAGGACCACCCGCCACTCGCCTGGCTACGACACCAACTCCAAGACCCCCGCCACGAAGTGCGCGCAGCCGCCGCACTGCCCCTGCTCTGGTGCGGCGCGAACGACGACGTAGCTCACGCCATCACCTCAGAGATTCAGGCTGCCGCCTCAGCACTCGACGGCCAGCTCTGGGTAGAGGACGGCGGCCGCACCGCATTTCTCATCTCCGGGTTTGAGGACCGTCCCACCCCACAGATTCAGCTCGCCCGAGACGCCCTAACGGCACCGAACGCACACGCCGTCCTCCGCGCGGGCGAGGTAATGCGCACCTGGCGAGCCGCACCCGCCGAACTACTCCCGCCCCTCGCAAGACTCCTCAACAACCCCGAACTCGCTCAGGAGGCCGTCTGGCAGATAAAACAAGGCGGCCCAGACATCTCCCTAATCACAGATGCTCTCCTCCCCCTCCTCCACGACCCCAACGACCTGATCGCAGGCAGCGCCTTGGAGGCCCTCGCCCGTACAGGCGACGCACGCTGCGTCCAAGCCCTGACCACCGACCTGGCAGAACCACACCTGTCCTACAACCCCGCCCCAGCACTTAACGGCCTAAAGAACCACGCAGAAGAGCTACTCCCGCCCATCCAGCAATTCCTAGCCGAACCAAAGAAAGGCCCACGCTTCGCTGGCAACTACCTAACGAACGTCTTGCTCGGACTCACCACTTGGGGAGACCACGCACTCCCACTCCTCCCAGAGATGATGTCCCTCCTAGAAAAACGCAAGGCCGTCCCCGCAGCCGCACGTGCCCTGGCCGCCCTGGGCCCCGCCGCAGCCGACGCCGTCCCCCTTCTGCGCCGCTACCTGGGCCGCAAACACGGCCCCGAGACCAGCCGAAACGCCGCGTGGGCGATCTGGCAGATAACCGGCGACGGCACGGAACCAATCCGTTTCCTAGCCAGCACAATCCGCTCCGGCCTCGACGACGAGGACGCCGAACGGCTCTACACCCTCGGCTCCGCCGCCGAACCCGCACTCCCATTCCTGGACGAAACCACCCCCGGCGCCGCCGCCCTCATACACCGCATCACAGGCGACACACCCCGAACACTCCCTCACCTCCTGAACGCCGTAGCCCCCACCCCAACTGGCATGCTCGCAATCCGTTGCCTAGCCGACCTCGGCCAGATCGCAACCCCAGCCGCCCCGCACATCCAAGAAATCGCGGAAAGCCCCCGCGTCCTGGCAGGCGGCCGGAGCAGCGACATCCTCACCACAGACCGCGCCTACCAGCAGACCGCCGAGACCGCCCTGACCCGAATCCGACAGGCCGCCCATCAGGCAGGACGGGTGACGCGGATCTTGGACTGACCGTGCGGGAGCTGTTCCCAGTCGTCCATGAAACGAGCGCTGAACCCGTGCTTCTCGGCGAGGGAGATCAACGTCTCGGTCCGGTAGTAGAAGTCCTCCCGCAGCACATGATGTTCGGGCCCCTCGGTCCGGTCGAAGGTGAAGTCGAAGAAGCCACCCGGCACGAGGACGCGCCCGACATGAACAAGGCATTCGTCGATGACCTCGATCGGCGAATGACTGAAAACACTGTGCGCATGCACTACAGAGAAGTGCTCAGACGGCAGAAACCGCAGCTTCAAATCATTGACCAGCGTGAGATGCGGCAGCTTCTCACGCAGATCCTGCCGGACGAGTATGTTCTGCGCGGCGAGCAAGATATCTGGTGAGATATCGAGGCCGTAGTAGTTCCCGGCATCAAGGTAGTCAATGAAACGCCATCCCGCCCGCAGATTGCCGCACCCGATCTCCAGCAACCGGTCATCGGGCTTGAGTCCGTGTTCAATCAGGTAGTCGGCCTGCATCCGCCCCAGCGCGAGCCACCGCTCATGGCTACGGCTCCCAACGGCGGCCTCCGGATCCTTGGCCACATCAGATCTCATCACGGCCCGGTAGTAGGCCACATGGTCACGGCTGACCAGCCGAAACTTCAGATCTCGCCCCACCCTGCCCAGATAGGACCTGATCTTGTCCGGATTCTTGGCGGCGTACCGAAGCTGGTACGCCAGGCTCGCCCGATTTCTCCGTTTGGGCGGGAGCGGTTCGCTCATCGGAATCGTCCTCTGAAAGGCACCGGGGCCGTCCTCGCCGACCCCCTACCCCCATGCCACCCCCGATAAGCCGAACTCGCCAACGGTCAGCGGGGCAGATTCCGTCCGCCCACCACAGAAAGAACTTCGCCACTCACATACCCGTCCGCGGCCGATCCCAGATAGGCGACCGCGGGCTGGGGGGATGACCAGGTGATCCGCCACGGCGACTCCGACCCTTGGAACCCAGCCAGACGGGCGTCCCATTGCTGCGGGTGATCGGCGATCTAGGTCCATGCGGCCCCACGGGCCGGTGGTGCCAGACCTTTTCACGTCCGCTCTGGGGCGGGTCATCCGCCCGGGGCGTCCTCGGCTTCCCAGCGCAGCAGGTCGCCCGGCTGGCACTTGAGCACCTCGCAGAGCGCGGCGAGCGTCGTGAAGCGCACGGCCTTGGCACGGCCGTTCTTGAGCACCGCCAGGTTGGCGGGCGTGATCCCGACGCGGTCCGCGAGCTCACCTACGGACATCTTCCGTTTGGCCAGCATCACGTCGATGTCGACGGCGATCGGCATCAGATCACCTCGTCCAGCTCGGCCTGCATCTGCGCCGCTTCGACATCGCGAGCGACGGCCTGGGCGAGCAGCATCCGCAGCACGAGCACGAGGAGCGCGCCGCCCAGAATGGCCACGCCAATCCCGCCCATGATGACGGTGACGCCCGGGTCGTCCCGCTGGTCCGGCGCGTTGATGGCCGTGACCGCGAACCACACGAGGGCGGCCGCCACTATCGCGCCGATGATGACGTCCACGTACCGGAAGGCGTCGTGGGAGAACACGGTTCCGCGCCGCACCATCGTCACCAGCCGCCATACGCAGACCAGGGTGACCTGGACCGTCCCGATGCCCAGGATCGTGATCAAGCGCAGCGGGGTCAGCGGGAGCGACCCGTCCTCGGGGTCGTTCCCGCTGACCAACGTCCACACCATCAACACCTGCACGGACACGGTGCCGGTGAGCACCACCGCGAGCACAACACGCAACGCGCGCACTGCCAGCTTTCCCATGACCCACTCTCCCATCGAATTACGATGGCAATCTATCGAATTTCGATAGATGAGGCAAGGGCTGGACGGAGGGCGGGCGGCGGCTTCGCATCGTGGCGGGAACGCCGCGACCTCCCATGGCATGGCGGTTGCGCGAACGGTCTTGATCTTGTCGAAGTCAACCTCACTTGAGCACAAACCACACAGACGGCACAAACCGGACGCCATCCGCCTACGCCGAAGCCCCCCACAGGCGTGCGCCTTGCGCATCGGTCAAATGTCGTGGACTCGACCGAGGACGTCGACCCGACATTGGTAGCCACTTCGGCCCGCGATGCCGGTAAGTGTGAGCGCTCCGCGATCCTCTCCGCGTTCTCGGTCGCCCTGGTGAGTTCACCAGGGCGGTGGTTCGTCAAAGGAACGGGGGATGGCCGGGATATCGGCTGAGATGTCCAGGCAGGGCCAGCCCAGGGGACGGTGGTGGGGCAGGTCAGCCGCGATGGCCTTCGCACGGGGCCGTAGAACGGGACCGTGTGGGGCGAGTTCTGGATCTTCTAACAGCGGCATGATGGCGCGGGCGGCGGCGTGCCGGATGTCGGGATCGGGATCGGGATCGGGATCGTCCAGCAGGTCCCGCACAACCGCGAACAACGCCGGACGGGTCGCGCGGACGGCGAGTTGGGCGGGCGTGGGCGGGAAGCCGAAGCGGCGGGCGCTCTCCTCGGCGACTTGGCCGACGTCGGCGGTCACGCTGCCGATCAGCTCCAGCAGTTCGGCCCGCAACGGTCGCGGCGGCGGATTTCGGTAGAGATCGGCGGGCAGCATCACGCTCGCAGTGGCTGGATGGCGGAGCAGGGCCGCCACCACCAGGATCGCCGGAGCGGTCGCCTCGGCGACGGAGCACTGGTGGTTGATCACCTCACCCAGCTCACGCACCGCGCGTGCCTGCTGGGCAGGCACACCTTGCGCCAAAACGGTCAGCAGCTCATCGACCGGCCGGACACCCCCGGACTCCTGGCCAGGGCCGAAGAACACCTTCAGCTGGTCCCAATCGGTATCCGCGATCAACTCCTGCGGGACGGCCAAGCTGTCCACAATTCCTCCCTTTCAAAGGGCATGACCCGGAACGTACGGGCCCTCGCCCGAGGCGATCCTGCACCGCCATCGAATCGAAACGAAGGCCGGCCCCCCTACCGCTACGCGACACCCAGCATCGCTGGCCCTTCACCGTCACTGAGTCTCATCGACATCACCGCGCCCGCGATCCCGCAACCGTCACTCAAACCGACGCACCAACGTTCCTACTTCTCACGGCCGCAACCATAGGAGGCGACGGTGTCGGTTGGCCGGGGTCGGGGCCGAATAGGCAGTGGCCGAAGCGCGGGAAGGTGGCCGGTCATCGCATCGCCGCGGGGCGTCGTCCGGCCAGATAGTCCCGGACGGTGCCGTAGGAGATGGTGGCGGCGTGCTCGTCGAGGATTTGTTCCCAGATTCGCTGGACCCGGGGGCGTTGGTCAGGGCGGGCGGCGAGTTCCTCTTGGAGGAGAGCATCGATCACCTGGTGCAGGGGGCCGAGTTGGGGCGGTTCACAGATGAAGGTTCTGCGACGGAGCGGCGTCCCTGAGTCCAGGGCCCGGCGGACGGTGTGACGACTCCGTTCCCGAGCACGATCCTCGCGAGGCCGGGCAGGAGAGGGGCGTGGTGACGTTCCTGACCCAGCGGCGGTTGGCGAACCTGGCGCCCGACACCCGCCCGCTTCCCTCAGTCGCCGCCTATGACCAGCTACTGCGCCATCGACCACCCGGATCGGAGACCGCCTCATTACTCAGCACCGTCACCGCGGAATGGCCGAACAGGCCGCTCAAGCTTCGATCGAGCAGGCAGAAAGCGGGAGTGCTGCGGTGTCTCCGGCAGGCGGCGACACCGACCCTGTCAATGTTCAGCACAGCCGTGTCCACGTCCCGCTTCCAGGACAGATCCTGCCGGCCGACAGCATCCGGATACTCAGCGAGAGAAACGTGCAGCAAGGTGTCATCGTCATCACCGATCAGCACCCCATAGGCGTCCAACCCCGGACCCGGCCAGGACCGGGCTTGCCATGCCTCTTCCACAGAGGCAACCACGGCGCGCTGCCGATCGGCCGTTCCGACCCTCCAGGTCCCGAACAACCCCGTCGCCGCGATTCGCGCGTCCGGCGCCCTGCCGAAATCAACGCGCATGCGTCGACCTCCCCAGTCAGCAGTGAACGATCGCTTCCCACAGCACATCCTGAACCCTGAAGCACAGTTGAGGTCAAACTCCTCATCCCGCCGGCCGCTTGCGTCCTCGCTAGTACGGCGGAGGCAGCGCCGGCACCGCTGCCCTGCGGTCGCGAACGCTCTCACTTCTAGCCAACATTTTCCCAGCTCAAGATCGCCAACCGCCGCCCAACCCAACCGACAAACGCTGCTGCTACTCGCTAGCGAAGCCAGTCAAGCTCCCGCGACCAGCACGAGCCCGGCGGCGCTGCACTCGTCGTCCTGCTCCGGCATGCATGCCTCCGCTGACCGCGATAGCACCGGCAATGTCGTCGCCGCGCCGGATCAGTCGTGAGCCCGCGCCAGGAACGATGGGTGGTGGGTGGGGTGCTGCCGGGGGTTAGGCGGCTTGGAGTTGGGGTGGGGGGCGGCTGGTGGTGGGGGCGGTTCGTCGGTGGGGTGGTGGGTGGAGTTGGTAGGTGTAGCGGCCGTTGTGGGGGTCTCGGGTGATGGTGATTTGTTTGGGGTGGGTGTGTTTGTAGCGGTTGTGCCAGCCGCAGCACAGGGTGAGGTGGTCGATGTCGGTGGGGCTGTTTCCCAGGGCCCAGCCGTGGACGTGGTCGACTTCGCACAGCGTCCCAGGTATCTCGCAGCCCTGTACGGCGCAGGTGGGGTACATGGTGTGCAGGACGCGGCGTTGCGCGGGGGTGGCTATGCGGACGGTGTGGCCGAGGTAGAGGGGGTGGTGGCCCGAGCCGAGGAGGAGGGGGGACACCCCGGCGTTGAGGGCGATGCGGCGGGCGTGTTCGGCGGAGATGGGGGTGCCGTCGGTGAGGCGTGCGGGAGTTGTGCCGCCGGTGAGGGTGTCCAGGTCACAGATGACGGTGACTCGGGTGGCCTTGTGGCCGCCGGCCAGGACTGAGGTGAGTGCGGCGGCTGTGCGTTCGGGGAGGTCTCGGTGGTCGTCGGGTCCGGCGGGTTTGGCCAGGGGTGCCAGGGTGCCGTCGAAGACGGCGGCGTCTTCGGCGTTGAGCCAACCGTTGATGTGGCGGCCCCCGTCCAGGGATCGGGTGGAGTGGATCCAGGACCGCTCGTACTCTCGTCCCACGTCGTCGCCGGGGGATTCGGTGTCGTCGCGTTCGGAGATGATGTCGCGGATGCGGGTGCCGATCGCGGCGACTTTGGCGGGTGAGCAGTCGTGGTCGACCAGGTCGAGCAGAATGGTTTCGGCTGCTTGGCAGTCGTGGTCGTCCAGGCAGGCGACCGCGCCTGCGATGGTGGCGGCGTACCCGAAGGACAGGTTCCCGGTGGTCCACCGAGTGGTGACCTTGGTGAGGCGGTCGCGTTGTCGGGCCAGGGTGAGTCGTTCCTTGGCACGGTTGTCGCGCATCCCGAGCCGGTGTCGGAGCCAGGCATGGGTGGAGGGATACCCCCACTGCCGCACTTCCCCGGCCCGGTCGACCACGGCCACCAATCCGGCCAGGGCGACCTCCAACTGGTCGGTGGCGGCGCCGACGCTCTCGGCGAGTTCCCTACACGCGGCCGCCGAATCGGGAGCGGAGCGCTGCGCGAGTTCAGCGGCGATCACGGAGAGAACGTCCACTAATTCCAACGTGGACGCCTCCGCCACCTCCACCCTGATCGAACTCATGTTCTAACTCTACCGCCCTCCGCCCCCATTCGCTCCCCCCGAACAGAAACATCCCAAGATCTTCCGAAGGGCATTCGCAAGCCCGCACGTTCCGGACTATTCGGCTATATGCCCTTTCGGCCTTCGGCTTCGCTGCGTGGTGCAGCTACCCAGAAGGGCACCAGTGTGTTCGCGGTGGACGAGGTGATCAGCGCGATCCTCACTCGCGTCGCAGGTGATCATCAAGCGCCAAGTGCCAGTGTCCCCTGAACGCCCCGAACGGCCGCGTTTCCGCGATAGGAATTTTCCGGAGGACCGATATTGCGCGGGCGGCATAGGAGAGATTCAGCGGGTCTACGGTTAATGCGCGCTCCTCGGCTTTTGTGGCAGGGACTCATTAAGGCATGCGCCATGTGCGTAGTGGTCGGCATGGTTCCTGATTCGTGGCTGGCGGTGGGGGCGGCGCGTCGGGCGGGGGCAGGCGGAGCCTGCCCGACGAAAGCTGCTCCAGGGGTCGCAGAGGCTCCGAAGTCAAGGGTGGGACGAAGTCCCATCGCGAAGCGACGCCGAAGGCGCCCTTGACTTTGGAGGGGCGACCCCGTACGCAGCGCCGCCCCCACCGCCGGGCCGCCAACCCCGCCGCGCGACTCACGAACCTCCAGGCCAGGCCCGGACTTCACATGCACGAATCAGCTCGGCTCACCGCGTCGAACTCGGCTCAGCGCCACCGATCAGCGCGAGGCCGGCGTCGGTGCACTCGTCGTCCTGCTCCGGCATGCCTCCACTGACCGCGATAGCACCGACGACGTCGCCGCCGCGCCGGATCAGTCGGGAGCCCGCACCCGGAACGATGGGCGTTCCCGCCACCTGATCCAGTTGCGCGAACAGCGCGGGCCACGCCTCCTGGAGACGCACCAGCTCCCTGCCGTCGCGATGAAACAGCGCCACGCTGGACGCTTTGGCCGGAGCGATGCGGGCGGACAGCGGGGGCGCGCCGTCCATGCGATCGAGAACCTGGAGGTGCCCGCCGCTGTCGACGATCGCGACCGTGACCTGCGCACCAAGTCCAGCGGCGTGTTCGCGCACCCGGACGCTGACGGCCCGAGCCTCGTCCAACGTGATAGACATCGTCATCACCCTCAACTTCCTTGGATGAACCAACCTTGGTACGACCAAGATAACCGGAATTCGTTGGTTGACCCAAGGGGTTGGCTAGACTTCATACATGGAGATGGAGGAGTCGCCGACCCGTCTGCGCGGCAAGCCGAGCTGGCTGATCAGCAAGGCTTCGGCGCGGGCGCACCGTCTCATCGGAGAGGCGATGGCCGCCGCAGGTGGACGCGCCTACCACTTCGCGATCCTCGCCGCGCTGGAGGAGTACGGCCCTGACAGCCAGGTGCGGATCGGCCAACGGTGCGGAATCGACCAGAGCGACATGCACGCCATGCTCAAGGAGCTGACGGAGCAAGGTCACGTCGCGCGGTCCCCGGACCCCAATGACCGACGCCGCAACCTGATCACCCTGACACCCGTAGGCCGCCAACGCCTGGACGAACTCGACGCGACGCTCTCCACCGTCCAGGACAACCTCCTGAACGCCCTGTCCCCCGCCGAGCGCGACCACCTAACCGCCCTACTCGCCCGCGCCCTCGCCTAACCCGGAAACACCAGCGCAAGCTTGCACCTCAACGAGGCAGCTCGCCCTGTTTCACCTGGTGAAGGAAATCAGCGAAAGCCCGGGGCCTGAGGGTGAGGTGGGGGTTGTGGGGGGCTTTGCTGTCTCGGATGGCAATGGCGTTGGGTAGTGCCGCCAACTCCACGCAGTTGCCATGGTCTTCTGACCGCATTGCCTTGCGCCATATAATGATCATGAAATCGACTCCAGTGTCTTGGCGATGAAGGCACGGGACGCCTCGATGGTTAGCGAGGACATTCCAATCTGGTCATACCGTATCGCCTGTTCCTGGATATCAGCCGGGTCGAGGGAGATATGACCCGTGGAGCCGACGGTGGCGAAGCCAAGGTCGCCGGTAGGTGTCTGCATCACGGTGAAGCCTCCGCCGACACCGCCGTAGCCGATGAGGCGGTCGGAGGTCACTCGCAGGTAGACGTTCGGCCACTCGGAGACCTCGAGTAGGTGGCTGAGTTGGTCGCGCATGACGTCCGCATCTCCGAAGATCCGCAGGATGGCAGCCGTGTCGAGGATGGCCATGAGCTTGCACGGGTTCGGGCGGGTGAGGATCTGCTGACGCGTCATGCGTTCGGCGACCGCTTCCTCCACGTCCGTCCTGCGGCTTGTGGTGAAGACGGCGCGGGCGTAGGCCTCTCGTTGGAGGAGGCCGGGGATCAGTGAGGGCTCGTAGGTCTTGACGAGATTTGATCGCCGCTCGTACTCCTTGAACGTCTCCCACCATTCGAGATCTTGGGCCTCTTTGGCATGCTTGACGAGGTTTTCAAAGAAGCCCAGCAGGCCCCACTCGCGGTCCAGGATCCGGGCGCGCCCGACGGGGAGTTGGACATCACCCGATTCGTACCGTGCAACAGTTGAGCGATCGCAGTCGAGTATGACGGCGAGAGCCGCCCCGGAGATCTTGCGTATCTGACGCTGTCTGCGCAGCTCAACGGCTATGAGATGCCAGAGGGAGTAGTCCGGGCGCAGCGAGTCGGCGCGGCTCATCGACGGTCCTCCGTTGTCGCATTTGCTTCACGAACCTTCCGAAACTAGCTCACCATCGCCACGCTTGGCCTAGGAATGCACAGAAAGGAGGGTGGGTGAAATGGTGGCGAAGGTTGCACAGTCGGGCACGTTGGACATTTCTTGTCGGGCGGATCGGACTGTGCCGAGGATGGTGCGGATGTTGGTCGGGTTCCGGCTTGCCGAATGGGGGCTGGAGCGGGTGGCCGAGGACGTCTATCTGGTCGCCGGGGAATTGGTGGCCAATGCGGTACAGAGCGCGCCGGATCGGGAGATTCGGGTCAGGTTCACTCGGGAGACCGGGGGCGTCCTGCTGGCGGTGTGGGACTCGGCCGAGGGGGCTCCGGTGGTGCGGCCCGTGGTGGCCCTGACGCTGGACGACGTTGAGGCCGATGCCTTCGCCTTGGACGTCGGGCATGAGGAGGGCGGGCGCGGGCTTCAGATCGTCCAGGCGCTGGCGTCTGACTGCGGGGTCAGGGAGACGCCGCCGGTTGGGAAGTGGGTGTGGGCGGCGATGCCGTGCTGACCCGGATGCGAACGTGGCGGGGGCGGAAACTCGCCGTCCGGCAGTTGGACGTGCTGGCGCTGGCCGTCCAGGCGCGGGGGTGGCGCTGCGTGAAGTTGTACGGGCGCGAGTTTCCTCGGCCGCTGCTCTGGGTTTATGCGAGCGGGGTCGTCGAGGACGTTGGGGTCGTTGTTGACGTCCGGGCCTCGTCTGGGGTGGCGTTCGCCTACCACGATGTTCGGACGGGTGAACTGCTGGTTCGGTGCGGGGACGCCAGGGCAGCGGCGGCGCGGGTCGATCTGGTTTTGAAAGGGCGGTTGTACCCGTCCACCTGGTGATGGTGGACGGGTACGTTCCTTTTTCAGGCGAGGGGGGTGGTGGTTATGGGTTTGCCCAGGGCGCTGCCGCTGGTCCATTTGGGGAAGGACATCTGCCAGTAGGCCCAGCCGTTCCACCAGATGAGGCCGCGTTTGGTGCCGGTGATGGTGACCATGTCGCCTCGGTAGGACCAGTGGAAGAACCACTGGGCGGCGCTGGCGGGTGAGCGGACGCAGCCGTGGCTACAGTTTCGGGCGCCGAGGCAGGTCGGGTCGTCCATGTTCTGGTGGATGTACTCACCGCTGTTGGAGATGCGGGTGGCCCACGGGACCTTCTCGTCGTACCAGCCGGGGTCGCCCTTCTTCTTGCCGGGCGGGCGCATGCGTTCCAGGCGGACGTGGTCCATCGTGAGGTGGATGCCGCTGGTGGTGAGCAGGTGGTCGATGCCGTCCTTCTGGCGGTCGCCACCCGCGCCGAGGCTGACGCCCCAGGTGCGGATGGTGCGGCCGTTCTTCTTGACGACGGCGCGGTGGGTCTTGGCGTTGATGTTGACGGTGTGGGAGTCACCGATCTTGAAGGTGCGGGTGACGTCGCGGTCGCCGAAGACGTCGGAGCCAATCGGCAGGCCCGCGTAGTGGACGGTGAGGCTGACCTTCTGGTGCGCCTTCCACGGGTGTTTCGGACGGAACACCAGCGAGGGCAGGCCGTTGAACGACTCGCCGGAGCTGAGCCAGCGCCAGGCGCCCTCGGTGGGAGTGGTCGAGGAGATCTCGACGCTGCGCTCGATGGTGGCCCTGGCCTTCTCGGGGACGGCCTTGTTGAACTGGATGAACACCGGCATCCCGGTGCCGACTGTTTCGTTCTGGCTCGGGACGACGTTGTTGACCCGGGTGGCGGCGGTGGCGCGGCTGGCGCGGAACGCGCTGGTCGCGGTCGTCGACTTGCCGGTCGGGGACGTCGCTGTGGCCGATACCTGGTAGTTGCCGCCGGGTCTGAGCGTCCAGGTGGAATGCCAGGTCTTTTTGTCGTCGGACAGTTCGCCTGGGACGTCGGTGCCCTTGAGCTTCACGACGACCTGGCCCAGTGTTCCGCCCGCTGCGGTGACCGTCACGCCCTTGTCGGGGCGGGCCTTGCCCTCCCCGTTCGCTGGGGTGATCGTCACCTGCGGGGTGCCCTTGTCTCCGCCCTTCGAGGTCGTCCCGCCGCCGCCCCCGTCGCCGCCGCCGCTGCTCCCGCCGCATGCCGCCGCCAGTCCCAGGACCAGCGTCATCGCCAACGCCTTACCTCGCACCGCTCTCCCTCATCAGCCCGCCGGGCGCGCCCGTCAACGGCCCGGCAACAAGATCCCTCACGGAACGGTTTCTGCGCCCCGCCCCGCCGGTGGCGGGACGGCAGGTCACGACGTCCGATCACTTGAGGCTTCTATCTTCTCGCGAAGTTAAGCCTCCGGTGCACGGTTCGCGGATCTACCGGCCCGTCACGCGGGGACGGGGGCGGGGCGGGCGGCCGAAAATGGCTCAATCCGGGGGAAATGGAAATGCGCTGAATATTGGCGGGGACTGATCTTCGCCTTGACGTTGCGATGGGTGTCTCTGGGGGTGTTCTCGCAGGTCAGAGGGCTAGGATTGATCTTCTATTCAAGATTGCGGCGGGGGTCGTTAAAAGCGGCGATCCGGGTGGTGAGGCGCTGCGATGCTTGATCGTGGCCGCTCCGCGACGGCCCGGTCAGGTCACCTCCCGGTGAGTTCTTGTCTGTGAAGGGACGCGCGATGAGAGCCCAGGGGCTGAGTCCCTCCATCGACCCCGGCGCGTCCCCCGCGGACCTCGGCGCTGCCGTGCTCGCGCCGGTCGTCCCGTATCGGCGGGGTGCGACGGGGGCGCGGGTCCTCGCCGTCCTGTATCCGGTGTGCCTGGCCCTGGTGGACGGGTGGGCGATGGCGGCCGCCGTGTCGATGGCGCGTCCGGCGGACGGGGCCGTGTTGCCGGGTGCGGCGGCCGTGGCCGTCGTTGTTCTGAACGTCGGCGGAGGGCTTTATCGGACGCGGCGTAGTCCTTCGTTGTTGGCCGATGCGCCGTCGATTCTGATTCGGGTCGTGCTGGTCGGGGCGTTCGTGGTGGTCGTGGGCGAGGGTTCGGTGGGCGCGTGGTCGTGGATCGTGGTGGTGGCGGGGGTGTCGGCGCTCGGGGTCCGAGCGTTCGTGAACGCGACGATACGGACGTATCGGTGCCGCCGGACGCGGTCGCGGTCCGCGTTGATCGTCGGGACGGGCGGGACGTCCGCGCATCTGGCCACCGTCCTGCGGGAACGCGGGGAACTTGGGCTCGCGGCCGTGGGGCAGGTGACGGCGGGGCTCGCGGGTGGGCCACCAATTGCGCCGCTGCTCGGGGACGTCGCCGATCTGCCCGCGCTGGTCGAGCGGTACGGGATCGACACGTTGGTCGTCGTTGCTGAGGACGTCCATCCGGAGCAGATGGGCGCGGTGTTGCGTGTTTCGTTCGGGTTGCCGTGTGAGACGTTGCTCGTCCGGCCGCCGTCGGATGTGGTTCCGGTGATCGCGGGACGGCGTGAGCTCCTCGCCGGGTTGCCGTGTGCGCGGGTCGGGTGGCGGCTGCGGGGGGCTCCGGCCCGGTGCGCCAAGCGGGTGCTCGATCTTGTCGTCGGATCTTTGTTGCTGTTTCTGGCGTTGCCTGTTTTCGCTGTGTGCGCCGTCGCGGCGCGGGTGGAGGGCGGTCCGGGGGTGCTGTTTCGGCAGCGGCGGGTCGGGCTGGGTGGTGAGGAGTTCGTCCTCTTGAAGTTCCGGACGTTGCGGCAGATGGACGAGCACGAGTCCGACACCTGCTGGACGGTCGACGACGCCCGCATCGGCAGGGTCGGCCGTTTCCTGCGTTCCACGTCGCTCGACGAGCTTCCGCAGCTGTGGAACGTGATCCGGGGCGACATGAGCCTCGTCGGGCCGCGCCCGGAACGTCCGCATTTCGTGGAGCAGTTCTCCCGGTCATGCCCGGGATACACGCTGCGGCACCGTGCCCCGGTCGGGCTGACGGGATGGGCGCAGATCCACGGTTTCCGGGGCGACACGTCGATCGAGCTGCGCGCCCGGCTCGACAACCACTACATCGACCACTGGACGTTCAGCGGCGACCTGCGGATCCTGCTGCTGACCGTCCGGGCGATGGTGTTTCGGGGCGCGGGATGACGGCGTTCGCGGTCCCCCTGACCTGGCGTCCGGCGGGATTCCGGCCGAGCTGGCTCGTGGCCGCGGCCGTGGCGTGCGTGGGGATCCCGCCCGGCTCGCAGGCGTTCGGGCCGGGCGTGCAGGTCACCGCCGGGGACGTCGCGAACGTCGTGCTGGTGCTGGCCGCCGGGTTCCTGCTGGTCACCGGGCGGGTCGCGATGCCGAGGGCGGCGTTGCCCACGTTCGGTCCGCTGGTGGCGGCGCTCGGGATCAGCACGGTGTGCTCGACCGACATCGAGTCCAGTCTGCCCGGGTTCGTCCGGGACCTTCAGGTGTTCGTGCTGGTTCCGCTGGCCGTCGTGCTGCTCGTCCGGGACCGCCGCGACCTCACGATCGTCTGCGGGTCGGTGCTCGGACTGGGGCTCGCGGAGGCCCTGTTCGGGATCTGGCAGACGTCCACCGGGAACGGCGCGTCGATGGACGGCCGCAACATCCGGGCGGTCGGGACGTTCGGGTCGCTCGACGTGATGGCCATGTCCGTCGTCGCCGGGTTCGCGTTCCTGGTGCTGGCCGCGTTCGCGCTGTCCACGTCGGGACGCGGGGTCGTCGCCGTGGTGTCCGCGCTGGTGGGGCTCGGGGTGCTCGGCGTCGCGCTGACCGCCGCGCTGAGCCGGGGCACCTGGCTCGCGCTCGGCGCCGCCGCCGTCCTCGCCCTCGTGATCTTCGACCGGTGGACGGCCGCCAAGGTCCTGGCCTGCGGGGCGGCGCTGCTCCTGGTCGCGCTCGCCGTGACGGGCGGCGGGTCACAGGTCGTCCTGGACCGGACGCGGTCGCTCGCCGGTTCGGTCAGCGAGCCCGACCGGTCGGTGAACGACCGCTACGACCTCTGGTCCGCGGCCACCCGGATCTGGGAGGACCATCCCGGCACCGGCGTCGGAGTGCGGAACTTCCCGGCCTACCGCGACGCCTACGCGGGCATCGAGTTGTCGTCGGGCAGCGAGACCCAGGACGACGCCAACGGGTACGTCCGTCAGCCGCTGCTGTCACCGCACAGCGAGTATCTGCTGTTTCTTTCGGAGCAGGGCGTGGTGGGGTTCGTCGGGCTGGTGGCGTTGTTCGGCGCGCTCGTCGCGGGGTTGTGGAGGCGGCGGCGCGTCCGTGACCCGCTGTGGCTCGCGTGCGTCGCGCTGCTGACGTTTCTGCTGGTCAACTTCCTGTACGCAGATCTCGGCGGCCCGACGTGCGCGCTCGTCGCGATCGTCGTGGGGGTCGTGGCGGCCCGCGCGTTCGGAACGATGCGCCCGGCTGAGACGGCCCGTGAGACGGCCCGTGCGGTTGGGACGAAGCGCGCGTTCGGAACGATGCGTTCGTTCAGAACGGGGCGCGGATGACGTCGGTCGGGCGGGCCGCCGCGTTGACGGGCGGGCTGATCGCCGCGGGGACCGCGCTCGGGTTCCTGCGCGACCTGCTGATGGCGCACCTGTTCGGCGCCAGCGGCAGCACCGACGCCTTCCTGGTCGCCTGGACGATCCCCGAGACCGTGTCCCCGCTGCTCATCGAGGACGCGATGGCGCTGCTCATGGTGCCCGTCGTGACCCGGCTCCTCGCGCGGGGCGACGGCCTGCGCCCGCTCGTCGGCGCGACGCTGCCCCGGATGGCGCTCGGGCTTGCGGCGGTCACGCTCGCGCTGGTGGTCGCCGCGCCCGCGCTGGTGGACGTCCTCGCGCCGGGCCTCACCGAGCCGGGCCCGGCGGTCGAGTGCGTCCGGCTGACGGCGATCACCGTGGTGACGTTCGGCGTCGCCGGGTTCATGAGCGCGTCGCTGCGCGCCCACCACAGGTTCGGGCCGCCCGCCGCGATCTACGTGGCGTACAACATGGGCATCCTGCTGCTGATCGCCGGGCTGGCGGACGTCACCGGGATCATGAGCGCCGCGCTCGGCGTCGCGTGCGGCGGTTTCCTGATGATCGCGGTGCAGGCGCCCGCGTTCGTGCGGTGCCTGCGCGAATCGCCACGTCCGGCCGTTCGGGATGTTTCCGATGTTTGGGTGGGGGTCGCGGCGATCGCGCCGATCGTCGTGTACACGGTGACGCGGCAGTCGCAGGTGTTCGTCGAGCGGTTCTTCGGGTCCGAGCTGGCCGCCGGGTCGATCTCCCATCTGAACTACGCGCAGAAGGTCGCGCAGGTGCCGATGGTGTTGTCGCTGATGGTCGTGACGGTGACGTTCCCTCGTCTCGCGCGGGCCTCGGCGGACGGCGACATCGGGGCCGTCGCGCGGCGCGTCCAGCATGATCTCGCGGTGGCGAGCGCGATGGTGCTGGCGGCGACGGCGTTCCTCGTCGCGTTCGCGCCCACCGTGATCAGGCTGCTGTTCGAGCACGGCCAGTTCACGTCCACCGACACCGGGAGCACCGCGTCGATCATGCGCGTGTACGCGCTCGGGCTGTGGGGGCAGTCGGCCGTGGGCCTCGCGGCGCGGGCGTTCTTCGCACAGAGGCGGCCGACGTGGCGACCCGCCGCCGTGCTGTGCGCGGGCCTCGCCGTCACGGCCGTGATCGGCGGACTGTTCGCCGCGTCCGGCGGGACGGTCGCGCTCGCCGCCGCCAACGCCGCCGGGATCACGCTCGCCGCCGTCCTGCTGCTGGTGGGGCTGCGGACGGGCGTCGCGCCTGTTTCGCTGCGGCGAGTCGGCTCCGACCTGGCGCGGCTCGTGGTCGCGGCCGCCGGTGCGTACGGCGCCGGGGCCCTCACCGCGGCGCTGCTCGGGGACGGGACGCCCCCGGTCGTCGAACTCGCCGTCGGCGGGACGGTGACGGGCGTGGCGTTCGCCGTCCTGCTCGTCCTGGCGGGGCCGCGCCCCGTCACTTCATGGGTCGCTTCATGGATCGCCTTGGGGCCGCTCGTTCGTCGTGGCCGAACCGAATCGGGAGAGAGCATTGAGCCAGCCGACGGAAAGATGGTCAGTGACCGAGTCGCTGCGTCCGGTGCGGGACATCCGGCCGGTGCCGCTGGTGCTGATGTACCACTCGGTCGATCACTTCGATGAGGACCCGCACCTGGTGACGGTGTCGCCCGCGCGGTTCGAGCGGCAGATGGCGTGGCTGCGGGCCCGGGGCCTGCGCGGCGTCGGCACCCGCGAACTGCTGGACGCGCACGCCGCCGGACGCGCCCGCGGCCTCGTCGGGCTGACGTTCGACGACGGCTACGCCGACTTCGCGACGCGGGCCGTCCCGGCGCTGCTGCGGTACGGATTCGGCGCGACGGTGTTCGTCGTGTCCGGACGGATCGGCACCTACAACGCCTGGGACGACGGCCCCCGCAAGCCGCTCATGACGGCCGAGCAGATCCGCGCCATGGCGGACGCGGGCATCGAGGTCGGCTCCCACGGACGGCACCACGTCTCGCTTCCCGAGACAGACGAAACCGAGCTGCGCGAGGAGCTGGAGGAGAGCCGGGCCGCGCTGGAGGAGCTGGTCGGGAGCCCGGTCACCGGTTTCGCGTACCCGTACGGGCACGCCACGACCCGTGAGATCGAGGCGGTGCGGGCCGCCGGATACGACTACGCCTGCGACATCACCCCCGACGAGCCCGCCCGCCACGCGCTGCCCCGCACCTACATCGGCGACCGGGACGGCCCGCTGCGGCTGCGCGCGAAACTCCTCCGGCACGAGCTGCGCCGCCGGAGCCGCGTGTGACCCGCGTCCTGCACGTGATCACCGGCCTGGGACACGGCGGCGCCGAACGCCAACTGGCCCTCCTCCTCCGCCACCTCCCGGCCGTGCACCAGCCGCCGGTTTCCCGCGACAACCCACTCGGGTCGCCGCCGCCCATGTCATACGGGCCCGCCGGTCCCGGCAGCCCACGCGTCCTGCACGAGCCGCCTGTTCTGGGCGAGCCGGTTTCGTGTGAGGTCGCGGTGCTCACTCGGGTGGGGACTCTGGGGGCGGAGATCCGGCGGATGGGGGTGGTCGTTCATGAGCTCGGGATGCGGGGGAACCGGGATCTCACGGCGATGCCTCGGCTTACGCGGCTGATTCGGCGCGGACGGTACGACGTCGTCCATACGCATCTGTATCGCGCGTGTGTGTACGGGCGTATCGCGGCCAATCTGGCGGGGACGCCGCGGATTATCGCGACTGAGCATTCGCTCGGTGATGGGCATATTGAGGGGCGGGCCACTACGCGGGGTGTCCGGGCGCTTTATCGGGCTACGGAGCGGCTCGGGTCTGTGACCGTCGCGGTGTCGCCTACTGTCGCGGCTCGGTTGCGTGGGTGGGGCGTGCCGTCTGATCGGGTTGTTGTGATTCCTAACGGGGTTGACGCGGCCGCGTTCACGTTTGATGCCGTGCGGCGCGCGTCGACGCGGCGGCGGCTCGGTATCGGGGCTGATGAGCTTGTCGTCGGCGCGGTCGGACGGCTCGTCCCCACCAAGCGGTTCGACGTGGCGGTCGAGGCGGTCGCGCGGCTGGACGGCGTCCGGCTGCTCATCGCGGGGACCGGGCCGATGCGGGGGCCGCTCGAACGACTCGCGCACGACCTCGGCGTCGCGGACCGGGTCGTCTTCGCCGGAGGGACGTCGGACGTGCCGGGCGTGCTGGCCGCGATGGACGTCCTGGCCGCGCCGTCCGTCCAGGAGGCGTTCGGGCTCGGCGTCGTGGAGGCGCTGGCCGCCGGGCTTCCCGTCCTGTACACGGTGTGCCCCGCCGTCGACGACGCCCCGCCCGGGGAGGCCCCGCCCGCAGGGAAGCTGCCCACCGACGCGGGTGTGTGGAGCGCGGAGCTCCGCCGGGTTCTGGAAACGCGCCGGGACAGGACGCGCGTGCCGCCCCTCGTCGCCCGCTACGCCATCGCCGAGCAGGCCGCCAGGCTCGCCCGGCTGTACCAGTCAGAGCCGGAACCGCTCACCGGCGGAACCACTCGAAAACGGGAGAGGGCTCATGATGCCGCCACGTGATTTCGGGCCGCCCCATGACGTCGGGCCGCCCCAAGGCGCCGGGCCGCCCCAAGGCGCCGGGCCGTCCCATGACGTCGGGCCGTCCCAGGGCGCCAGGCCGCCGCAGACCATCAGGCTGCCACGGGGGATCGAGCCGCCGCAGGGGGCCGGGCTGCCGCAGAGGGCCGGGCTGCCGCGGGGTGTCAGGAGGGGTGGGCGTCGGGGGGTCGGCGCCGCGGTGCGGCGCGGGAGTGGGCCGGTCACCGCTCTGGCGCGCCGGTTCGGGGTGTCGATCGCGTTCGTCTTGGCCGGGGCGCTCGGCGGGCTCGGCTACGCGCTGTTCGCGCCCGCCACCTACACCGCGACCGCGTTCGTGCTGGTCGTGGACGAGGCGAGCACCAAACGGAGCACGTCGGCGGCGGTGGACTTCGCGCAGACGTACGGGCGACTCGCCCCGCTGCCGGAGACGCTGCGGTACTCCAGGATCCCGCTGCCGGTCGCCGACCCGTCCGCCACGCGGGAGCACATCCAGACGGCGACGTCCCCGGACACGCCGATCATCCGGCTCACCGGGCGGGGGCAGACGCCGCAGGACGCGGCGGCGTTCGCGAACTCGGCGGCCGACGCGCTCGTCCGGTACGGGAGGGCGCACCGCGCCGACACCCGGGTGCGGGTCGCGCCGATGAGCTACGCCTCGCCCCCGGCGGCGCCGTCGTCGCCGAACCTGCCGCTGGGCGTCGCGGTCGGGACCGCGTCCGGCGTGCTGCTCGCGGGGCTCGGCGCCGCCCTGGTCAGCGGCAGGCGACGGCCCGGCGACTGGCCGCACGACGCGCTGCGGATCTGCGCCGCCGACTCCGTCCGGGGCCGCGCCTCCCCCGATCGGATGGGGGTCCGGTCGTGACGGCCGCCGCCGAGGCGTTCGACACGGCCGAGGGGTTCGACACAGCCGAGGCGTTCGACACGGTCGGGGCGGGGGGATCGACGCCGGTCCGGGTGCTGCACGTCAGCCAGCCGAACGCGGGCGGGGTCGCCGTCTATGTCGGGCAAGTCGCCGGTGACCAGCGCAAACGCGGCTGGGACGTGGCGGTGGCGTGCCCGGCGGGCGGCGATCTGCCCGCGCGGTGCGCGGCGGCGGGCGTGCCGTGGTTCAACTGGCCCGCCGGGCGCGCCCCCGGCCCCCGGACGCTGCTGGAGTCGCGCAGCCTCCGGTGCCTCGTGAAGGGGTTCGAGCCCGACGTCGTCCATCTGCACTCGTCGAAGGCGGGCCTGGCGGGACGGCTGCCGCGCCGCCCGCGCGGAACGCCCACGATCTTCCAGCCGCACGGCTGGTCCTGGCTCGCCGTGACCGGACGGCGCGCCGCCGCCCTCTGCCGCCTCTGGGAACGGATCGCGGCGCGGCGCTGCGACGCCCTGGTCTGCGTCGGGGTCGGGGAACTGCGGGAGGGGATGCGGGCGGGGGTGCGCGGGCCGTTCCGGGTTGTCCGCAACGGGGTGGACCGGGACCAGTTCGGCCCTGCCGACGGCGCCGCCCGGCTCGTCGCGCGGACACGGCTCGGCCTGCCCCCCGCCGTCCCGCTCGCCGTCTGCATCGGCCGCCTGACCAGGCAGAAGGGACAGGACGTGCTGGTCGCGGCGTGGCCGGGCGTCACCGCGTTGTGTCCGCCCGCTCGGCTCGCCATCGTCGGCGAGGGCGAGGATCTGGACGCGCTCCGCCGCGAACGGGCGGCGAACGTGCTGTTCGTCCCCGCCGTACGCGACCCGCGCGACTGGCTGTCCGCGTCGGACCTGGTCGTGCTGCCGTCACGGTGGGAGGGGCTGCCGCTGACCGCGCTGGAGGCCCTCGCCACCGGGCGTTCCCTTGTCGGGACGGACATTCCCGGCCTCGCGGAGGTCGTCCGTCCCGGGATCGGCGCGCTCGTGCCCGCCGACGATCCCGTCGCGCTCGCGGAGGAGGTCGCCGCCCGGTTCCTCGTCCCGGGCCTGGCGGAGCGCGAGGGGCGGGAGGCCGCGACGGCCGCCGCCGACTACGACCTGTCCCGGACGGTGTCGCTGCTGGCCGCCGTCACCCGCGACATCGCCGGACACGCCCAGCACGCGGGCCACGCTCAGCATGCGGGCCATACCCAGCACGCGGACCATACCCAGCACGCGGGCCATACCCAGCACGCGGGCCACGCCGAACTCCGGGCGGCGAGCGGCCGATGATTGTCTGGACATTTTCGGTGTTGTCGTAATTGCGGATCAGGCGGCACGGGAAAGAATGCACAACCTTTTCCACCGGTGTCCGAAAAGCCAGCGGGATGTGTAGATCACCGCAGCTCACAAGCGTATCGTGAGTCCTTGGGCGTCCGGCCGGGAACAAATTCGACTCGGTGGCGTCGCGCCGAAAAATGTCATCATCGTGAAGGAAGGCCGCCGTGCGTCAACATCCGCTGGAACGGGCGCGCTGAAACGAATGTTCTTCGACACGCACGTCCCGTCCGCGACGCGGCTCGATTCCGGTCTCCCCGTCCTGCTGCTGCGCACCGACCGGAACGTCTTCCACCACGGGACGCTCGGCGTCATCCGCAGTCTCGGCCGCGCCGGGGTCCCGGTGCACGCCATCCTGGAGGGGCGCGGCAGCCCCGCCGCCCGCTCCCGCTACCTGCGCCGCGCGCATCCGTGGGCACCGCCCGCCACGCGGCCGTTCGCGCTGCTCAGCCAGCTACGGATGATCAGCGAGCGGATCGGCGGACCGGCGCTGCTCGTCCCGATGGACGACGCCGGAGCGATCTTCATGGCCGAGTACGCGGACGCGCTGGCCCCCCGCTTCGCCTTCCCCCGCCAGGACGCGGACGTCCCCCGGCGGGTCGCCGACAAGTCGCGGCTGCTGGAGGCGTGCGCCCAGTACGGCGTGCGGTGCCCGCGCAGCCTGATGCCCGCGTCCGACCGCGAGGTGGACGAGGCCGTCCGAGAACTGGGCCTGCCGCTCATCGCGAAATGGGCGCGGCCGTGGCTGCTGCGATCCGGCCTGCGCAGCACCACGATCGTGCGGTCGCTCGGCGAGGCGCACCGGCTGTTCGCCGCGGGACGCGGCCGCTCTCCGGCCACCGCGGGCCCGCTGATTCTCCAGCGGCGCGTCCCGCCGGGCGGTGGCGACTGGTTCTTCCACGGCTACTTCGACGAGTCCCTCGACTGCCTGTTCGGCGCGACCGGCCGCAAGCATCTCGCGTATCCGCCGCAGGCGGGCCACACGGTCGCGGGCGAATGGGTCGCCGAACCCGAACTGGAACGGCTCGCGGTGCGGATCGTCCGGCTGCTCGGCTGCCGCGGGCCCGTCGACCTCGATTTCCGGCGGGACGCGGCGGACGGCGAGTTCCACCTGCTCGACTTCAACCCGCGGCTCGGCGCGCAGTTCCGGCTGTTCACCGACGCGGACGGGCTCGACCTCGTCCGCGCCCTGCATCTCGACCAGTCGGGGCGCCGCGTCCCGGACGTCCGCCCGGTGCCGGGCCGCACCCTGCTGGTGGAGAACCACTACCTGCGGCATCCGGCCGCCCGCCCCCCGCATGGAACGTTGCGCGAACGGTCGCGGGGGATGTTGCGGCCGTTTCGCGACGCCGACGAGTTCGCCTGGTACGCGGGCGACGACCTGCCGCCGTTCCTCGCGATGGGCGGACAGAGCGTGCTGCGCGCCGCCCGACGGCTCCGCACGAGGTAACACCAACGCAGCACCAATCAACACAGCACCAATCAACACAGCACGGATCAGCATCACGTTCACACGGGGGGAACGAACATGAACGACTCGGCGTGCGACGTCGTCATCGCCGGCGCCGGCCCGTACGGGCTGTCGACGGCCGCCTACCTACAGAACCTCGGTCTCGGCGTCAGGATCATCGGGAAGCCGATGCGGTTCTGGGACGAGAACATGCCGACCGGCATGTACCTGAAGTCCGAGCCGTTCGCGTCGAACCTGGGCGCGCCGCAGGCGGGCATGGGCTTCACCGACCGGCACCCGGACTGGCGGCTCAGCGACCCGGTCCCCCGCGAGACGTTCGTGGATTATGGGCGCTGGTTCGCGTCCGTCGTGATCCCCGGCACCGAGAACGCGGAGGTCGTGAACGTCGAACCCGGGCGTCCGCACGGGTACGTCGTCACGCTGTCCACCGGCGAGACGATCGGGGCCCGCGCGGTCGTGGTCGCCGTCGGCGTCGGGCCGTTCGCGCACATCCCGGACGAACTGGCGGGCCTGCCGTCCTGGCTCGTCTCGCACAGCAGCGCCCACCGGGACCTCGGGCCGTTCGCGGGCCGGGAGGTCGCGGTCGTCGGCGCCGGACAGTCCGCATTGGAGACGGCGGTGCTGCTGGCCGACCTCGGCGCGTATCCGCACGTCCTCGCGCGCAGGCGCGAACTCGACTGGAACGCCGAGCCCGACTGGCACCGGTCGCTCGCGGCCCGGCTGCGCGGTGGGCCGAGGTCCGGGCTCGGCACCGGCTACCGGACGTGGCTGTGGGCGGAACGTCCCGGGCTCGTCCGGTTGCTGCCGGAGCAGACGCGGCGGCGGATCGTCAAGCAGACGCTGCCGCCCGCGGGCGCGTGGTGGCTGCGCGATCGGCTGGACGGGCGGGTCCGCGTCTCGACCGGCCGGTTCCTCGGCAAGGCCGCCGAGAACGACGGCGGCATCGCGCTCACCACGACCGACCGGGCCGGGCTGCGGCGCGTGACGCAGGTGGAGCACGTCATCGCCGCCACCGGCTACGTCCCGGACCTGGAGCGGCTCACGATGATCTCCCGCGAGCTGCGCGCCCGGATCGACAGCCGGTTCGGGTCGCCCGTCCTCACCCGGAATTTCGAGGCGTCGACGCCCGGGCTCTATTTCGCGGGCCTCGCCGCCGCGGCCACTTTCGGGCCCGTCATGCGGTTCGTCCACGGCGCGGAATTCGCCGCGCGCCGGATCGCGCACCACATCATCGACGGCACGCCGGGCATGCGGGTGCCCGCGGGCGGACGCGCGACGCTGCTCGAACCGGGCGCGTCGACGCGGTGAAGATTCTTCCTCCGGTCGATGGCCCGCCGGGACGACCGTGCCCGGCGGGCCTTCGTCATCGCCAGGGCGGACGGAACCTGCGGCGGGCGCGCTCGGCACGGGTGGTGGCGAGGAACCACTGCCAGCGGGAGTACAGCGTCCAGGCGGACGTCCGGCGGCCCCGCGCACGTTGGCCCTGACCAGCGGAAACTTGAGGCATCACAATGACCCGGGTTTGTACGCGGCTCTCGAACCGGCGCGGTGCGCAACGCCGCCGCGCCGGTCGCAGACGCGGGATCGCGGACGGGCGGTCGGGCATCGCGACTCCTCGGGACGGCGGCCGCCATGGCCGCGGTTCACCGAATGTAGCGTAATCAATACCGCTTCCCATCCGCCTTCTGTATCCGGGGTGAACCCCCGGTGGCCAGCTCTCCCCACAACCCACGACCAAATTCCCAAAGTGTGGCAATTTGGACAATGCATGGGCGCGTGGCGGCGGATCGCTAAAGGCGCATTCATGGCTCGGTAAACGATCGGGAGACATGCCGGGCGGGAAAACAATGGCTCCTTGATCACGTGTTCGCTGGTGCTACGTTCGTGCCGACTGACCCGGAAGAAGGCCAGAACGAGAAGGCCAGGACAAGGAGTGGACCGGCACATGGAGCCAGCACCGATCCGTGACGGGGCGATCCGCCCCGAGGGTCGACCGTGCCGCGCCCTGCCGCCCGCCCTCGTCCGCCTCATGGCCGTCGCGGGGCTCGCGTTCGCGGGCTGGATGGCCCTCTCCGCGCTCAACAACGCCGCCCACGCGGCCCAACCGAACACCGCCCAACCGAACACCGCCCAACCGAACACGGCCGCGCACATGGCGCGGATTGGTGTTCCTGATCAGGGCGCCGCCGCCGTGCCGTCGCGTCCCACCGAGACCGGCGCCGACTCCGGCTCTGGCTCCGACTCCGCCGATGCGCGGGGTACCGGCGATCTCATCGCGCGGCCGCTGGGTGGCGGCCGGACGGTGCGGAGCCTCGGGTCGCGGGTGGACGGCGTGACCGGCGCCGTCGGTGACCAGGAGCTCGGCGACCACCCGCTCCAGTACGTGCGGGACCAGCGGCAGGACGTCTTCGACGACAAGGACCGGGTGATCCACCGGGTCCAGTCGCTGGGCGACTCGGCCGGGATCCCGCAGGTGCGGGTGACGGGCGTCGAGCCCGCGCCCGTCGTGCGCGGCGTCACCCGGGGGATCGTCGACGCGGACCCCGCGGACGGCCTCCAGCCGAGCGAGCCGGTGACGCCCGAGCCCGAGAAGGCGGCGTCCGGCGACCACGCGGGCGCCCGGGCGAAGCTCGGCACCGTCGCGCCGCCGCTGTTCACCGGTCACGCGGACGGCTCGGACCAGGGCGGCTGCGCGGGATGCCGGGGCGACCGGCACGGTCCCGTGCTGCCCGCCGGGCAGGACGAGCCGTGGAGCGGCTCCGGCGGAGGGCACCAGCTCTCGCCCGTCGCCGACCTGATGCGGGGCGGCCGGTATCCGGCGGTCACCGCCGCCGTCGACACGAGCATGCTCGACCGCACGGCGCTGACCGACGTGTTCGCGCCCGGCGGCCCGTCCGTCGTCCCGGACTAGCGGTCCCTTCCGGACAGCCCGCGCCCCATCGGGCGCCGCCCGTCCCGGACACCGGCAACGAATCTCCTCGGTGTCAACGACTTTCCTCGATATCAACGACTTTCCTCGATGAGCAACGGCCTCGCTCGGCCGGTTGCGTGCTGCGCCCACCCGGACGGTGCCGCGCAGCGATCACCACCGAATCGCGAAACAAGACAGGAGCGAGAACACCATGCGCTTGTGGGCAAACAACACCGGCCGCGCCGCACTGGTGGCCGCGGGAGCGGTCGCCATCGGAGCCGCCTTCGGCCCCGGGGCCTTCGCCGACACGACGTCCGGCAACTTCAGCGTGCTGGGCGGCAACCAGGTGTACGCACCGATCTCCATCCCGATCGAGGCGAGCGGCAACTCCATCGCCGCGCTCGGGCTGGCGCAGGCCCAGTCGAAGGGCGGCGCCAGCGTCAAGGGCGCCCGGCACGGCGGCGGGCACGGCAACCAGACGTCCGGGAACTTCTCCATCGGCGGCGGCAACCAGATCACCGCACCGATCAGCATCCCGGTCGACGTCTGCGGCAACGCCGTCGCCATCCTCGGGCTGAGCAGGGCCCAGTGCAAGGGCGGCGCGAGCGTCTCGTCCCACCGCGAGGGCGGCGACGGATGGCAGGGGTCCGGCTACCGGGCCTCGTCCGACACCGAGCGCCACGGCGGCGGGGGCATGGAGACCTCGGGCAACTTCTCCATCCTCGGCGGCAACCAGGTGTACGCGCCGATCAGCATCCCGGTCGACGTCTGCGGCAACGCCGTCGCCGTCCTGGGCGCGGCGCAGGCGCAGTGCAAGGGCGGCGCGTCCGTGCAACGCGGCGGCGACGACGACCCGAAGATGAAGACCTCGGGCAACTTCTCCATCCTCGGCGGCAACCAGGTGAAGGCGCCGATCAGCATCCCGGTCGACGTCTGCGGCAACGCGGTCGCCGTCCTCGGGCTCGCGCAGGCGCAGTGCAAGGGCGGCGCGTCGGTCGGGAAGGGCGAGGAGAAGCTGCCGCCCACCCTGCGAACGCCGAAGAAGAAGCCGTACAAGCCGTCCAAGCACCGTCCCGCCGCCGGGCACAAGAAGCTGCCGTCGACGATGCGGGCGAACAACTACCGGATGGCGCGCCCGGCGTCCGCGGCGCCCGACTACCGGAAGGCGGACACGCTGCCGGGCGTGCAGCGGTTCCTCGACTCGCTCAAGCAGTCCACCAGCGTCGCCGGGGTGGACGTCAAGCCCGGGCAGATCGGGCCGAAACTGCCGTCGGGCGAGAAGCCGCCCGTCAAGATCGGCTCTCCGGTTCTGAAGTAGACGGCCATCGGCGCGGATGACGATCCGCGGCCGATGCGACGTGGAGGAGGGGCGGCAGACGTGCCGCCCCTTCCCTTTGTCATCCGAATTCCGATTGTCATCCGAATCCCGAACTGTCGATGGAAGTGAGTTCATGCTCGATCGGAAGTCGCTCGCCGCGGTGGCCGTCGCGGCCTGCTGCGGCCTGACCGTCGCCGTCGTCCCGTCCCCGCAGTCGCAGGCCCTCGCCCAGGTCCGCGCGCAGACACCGGCGCGCACGCAGGCGGTGGCGCGGGACGTGACGCGGGCGCAGGCGCAGGAGCGGCCGCGGAAGGGCGCGGTGATCGCGCACCTCAGCATCAAGCGGATGAGGCTGAAGGCCCAGGTCAGAGAGGGTGTCAGCGAGGCGGTGCTGCGGCACGGAGCCGGGCACTATCCGGGGACGGCCCTGCCGGGACACGAGGGCAACACCGTGCTCCTCGGCCACCGGACGACCTGGCTCCACCCGTTCAACAAGCTCGACAGGATGAAGCGCGGGGACCGGATCGTCGTGCGCGTCGGGCACACGTCCTACGTCTACCGGGTGCGGAGCAAGCACGTGATCAGGCCGAACGACCGGAGCGTCCTCGAACCGGTGCCGTTCGACCGGGGCAGCGCGCCGGACGGCCGGTACATCACGCTGATCACCTGCACCCCGAAGGGCTCGGACCGACGGCGGCTCGTCGTCATCGGCAAGATCGACCGCTGACCCGCCCGGGGACGGACGGACGCTGGGCGCCGACGTCCCGTGCCGCCGCCGCCCAGCGTCCGCCGCCGCCCAGTGTTCACCGCCTAGCATCCGCCGCTGCTCAGCGTTCGCCGCTCAGCGTTCGCCGCCGCCCAGCGTTCGCCGGACGAATGGCTCGCGCATACCCCCACTGCATTTCGTAAATAGTCTGCCATGGTTCTGCAAACACGTTTATCGGTGGTCTGTACGGAAACGCAGGGAGTAATCCGGCAACTCGGGATCAAAAGAACAAAGACGTCGGTGTTCCCGGCGTCCAGCCGAGAACCACCGCTACCGAGTGGCGGGTCACCGCTTCCTCTCACCCCCCGCCGTCCGGAAGCGTTCACGGAAGCAGAGGTGTTCAACGTGCAGACGCAAACACAGGTGCGGGAACTGATGGGCATGGGCGTGACCGACACCCACGGCACGAAGGTCGGCACGATCAAACAGGTCTACCTCAACGACGACTCCGGTGCGCCGGAGTGGGTGACCGTGCACACCGGATGGTTCGGGAAGCGGGAGAGCTTCGTACCCCTGTCCGGCTCGCGCAAGGGCGAGGACATGCTCCAGGTCCCCTATGACAAGGAGACCATCAAGGGCGCTCCCAACGTGGACGCGGACGAGCACCTGTCCCACGCCCAGATCGTCGACCTGTACCGGCACTACGGCGTACGTCCACCGGCCGGACGCCGCACCGACGACGACAGAACCGCCGACACGGCGCGCCGCACCACCGAGGACAGCCGCACGACCGGCGCCGACAGCACGGCCGCCGAAGCCAGGTCGTCCGAGGACAGGACGACCGAGGGCGCCCACGGCCGCGCGGACCCGGCTGGGCTCGCGGGGGCCGCCGGCACCACCGGCATGGCGGGCGCGGCCGGGATGGCCGTCCGGCCCGAGCGGAACAAGCGGGGACAGACGATGCCGTCGCAGTCGCCGCGCGAGGGCGCGGAGGCCCCGATGACCGAGATCACCCGGTCCGAGGAGCAGCTGCGCGTCGCCACCGAACGGCATGAGGCGGGACGCGTCCACGTCCACAAGTGGATCGAGACGGAGAGCGTCGAGCGCACCGTCCCCGTCTCCCACGAGGAGATCAAGATCGACCGCGAGCCGATCGCGGGCGGCCGGCCGAACTCCGACCTGTCCATCGCCGAGGACGACCGCGAGATCATCCTCTACGAGGAGCGGCCGGTCATCTCCAAGGAGACCGTGCCCGTCGAGCGCGTCCGGGTCAGGACCGAACAGGTGCAGGACGAGCAGACGATCCGCGGCGAACTTCGCAAGGAGCGCATCGAGGTCACCCGCGACGACGGCCACGGCGGCGAGCGTCGCGGCGGCCGGTCCGCGTAACCGGCCCTCGCCGGACGCGGGACGTCATCGCCCTGACCCCGATCCCACGCCACCCTGGATGGCGCGGCGCCCGACCCGACCGTTTCACCCGCCGGTCCGGCCGGGCGCCCGCCGCGTTCTTTTCCGCGACATGCCTGCAATCATGGGGGCCATGAGCGACGAGGGGACGGTGCGGGTCGATCTGTGGATCTGGTCCGTGCGCCTGCTGAAGACCCGCTCGATGGCGACGACCGCGTGCCGCGCGGGCCATGTCCGTGTGAACGACGAACGCGCCAAACCGTCCACGGCGGTGAAGCCAGGCGACGAGATCCGGCTCCGCCACGACGGGCGGGAGCGGATCGTGGTCGTGCAGCGCGTCATCCGCAAGCGCGTCGGGGCGTCCGTCGCGCAGGAGTGCCTGATCGACAAGAGCCCGCCCCCGCCGCCGCCCGAGGCACTCGTCCCGGTCGGCCGCCGCGACCGTGGCGCGGGCCGTCCCACCAAACGGGAACGCCGCGAGCTGGAACGCATCCTCGACCGCTACCGCACGCTCAACGAGCCGCCCGAAGAGGACTGAACCCCTCACGTGCTGGTTTCGGACGGGCCGTCCCCGAACCGGCGTTCGGACTCCAGCGCGGACGCCACGTCCCGCGGATAGCTGCGCCGCGCGCGGACGAGCATCAGGCCGTTCACCACCAGCGGCGGCAGCGCCAGGAGGAACACGCGGTTCAGCCCCGTCGCGGTGCCGCTCCCGTCACCGAGCCGCCCCGACAGCCAGCCGAACAGCACCGGCGCGGCCGCCTCCGCCGCCATCCGGACGATCGTCCGGATGCTCTCCGCCCGCCCCCACAACCCGAAGTGGACGACGTCCAGCCGGACCGCGTCCAGCGGCGGGTTCGCGGCGGCCAGCGCGGCCGCCGCCAGCGTGAACAGCGGCAGCGCGATCAGCGGGTCGCGGGTGAATCCGCCCGGCACGAACAGCAGCGCCGACGCCGCGAACGCCACGCCCGGCACCGTGACCCGCGCGGTGCGCCGCCCCCGGCGGACGAGACCGTCCGACAGCCGTCCGCCCACCAGGACCCCGGACAGCGCGGCCAGCCCGACCACCGGGAGGAACGTCGACAGCTCGCCCCGGCTGATCCCGTAACGCTCCTGGACGAACACCAGCCCGAACGTGCGGAGCCCGGCGAAGAAGAAGTAGCCGATCGCCGACGCCACGATGATGGTGACGTTCGTGCGGATCCGCAGCACGTGCGCCGCCGCCTGGAGCAGGGTCATCTTCGCGGGATCATCGCGCAGGACGTTCTCCGGCCGCGGGCTCACCTGCCGCTCGTCCACCTGCTCCCGCGCGAGTTCGTCGCCCGGGGACGCGCCGACGACCTGCGCGCCGCGTTCCGGTTCCGGCAGCAGCCGCCACGGCGAGCGCGAGCCCGAGCACCGCGACGAACCAGAATGACACCCGCCAGCTCACGATCGCCGCGATACCGCCGCCCACGAGCAGCCCGAACCCGACCCCGACCACCTCACCGGCGAGGATCCGCCCGTACCAACCGGCCCGCTCCCGCGTCGGGAAGAAGTCGCCGGTCAGCGACGCGACCGTGGGGCCCCGCCGTGGCGGTGACCGCGCCGAGCGCGACCCTGGAGCAGAGCAGCCACTCGTACGAGTCGGCCAGCCCACCGACGATCATCGCGACGCTCCACAGCACCACGCTCCCGGCGAGCAGCGGAATTCGCGGCACCCGGTCGGTCAGTGCCCCGACCGGGATCGTCGCGACCGCCCCGACCGCCGCCGGGGCGGCCGTGAGTATCCCCACCTGCGTGTTCCCGATGTGCAGCGAGTGCCGCAGTTCCTGGACGATCGCGCCGACGACCCCGGTGTCGGCCGCGTTGAGCGCCAGCACGCATCCGAGGAGCACGCCGACCCGGGCCCGGAGGTCCCCGCCGGTCCGCCCTGTCAGGGAACCGCGGCCCCGTCCCCCGGACGGCCCCGAGGCCCGCGCCGCTGCCACAACCACGTCTACTGCCCGCGCGACGACCAGGTATGTCATTGGGCTCGGCCGAGCGCGGGCCGGGACGGGTCAGCGGAGGATGCCCGCCCCACGAACGGCGCTCAGCCAGTCCGGGAACTCGTCCATCAGGGAGCGGTAGAGGTCGTCGTCGGCGATGGCGCGCGGATCGGCCCCCGCCGGGAAGAACGCCGCGTTGTCGACGGCGCGTTTGCGGGGGACGGGGAGGTCGTCGAGCTTGTGGAGGAACTTGAACTCGTCGTCACCGAACCCGATGAACTGCCAGAAGATCGGCAGCGTGGAGGCGTCGCAGAGCAGTTTCTCCGCGGCGGTCCGCGAGTCCGGCGACCCGTCCGTCTGGAAGATCACGAACGCGGGCGCGGCGGGCGCGGTGCCCCGGTAGTGGTCGATGACCGCCTGCATCGCCGCCGCGTAGTTCGTCGTCCCCATGTGCCCGAGACGTTCGTGCTCCTCGTTGATCCGGCCCTCGTACCGGGTGAGGCCGACCTCCACCACGGGATGCGCGATCTTGTCGAAGAACACCACGGGCACGACGCCGTCGTCGTCCAGGTGCGCCGACAGCGCGAGGGCCTGCTCCGCCAGATGCTGGACGGTCCCGTCCTTGTAGTACCGCCGCATCGACCCGGACCGATCGAGCACCAGATAGACGGCGGCCCGCTCACCCCCGAGCCCCCGCTTGTCGAGACTGACCTTCGCGGTCTTGTACAAGTTGACGAGACCGGGCGCGGCCGACTGGACCTTGTCCAAACTGATGGGCATCGAACGAGACTCCCTGCGCTGTAGACGAATCACACAGCATGCACCGTTCCAGCCCCGAACAACCCGCCATGGCCCACCACGGCCAAACAGACGTTTCAGCGAAGCCCTGGGGTCAGGAAAACAGGCCGTTTCGACACGGCTGCGGTAACCGGTTCAGCCGGGCAGTGCGTATCGCGCGGCGGTGTGCGCACCGTCAACAGATAGCGATCCCGGGTTGACGAACAGCGAACCGATCCGCTGTTTCGGCTCCGTCGCGGGCCTGCGCGCCACCGCCAGCCCGAACCGCCGCCCCCGTGGACGCGACCAGTCGACTGGCACGTCCAGCTGACCGCACTGGACGGTCTCCTCGTCCGGGCAGGGCCGCCACTCGATCCCCTCACCGCCCGCCGCCCGCGCTGGAGGGGCGCCCAGCAGCGGCGCAGAGAGCAACAGTCCCGCGATCACCCAGCCGGCCTTCATCGCGACCCCTAGCCGTGGGAGCATCCGACGCTCCCTCGATATCGCGGTTGACCATCACCGTCCAGACGGATGACAAAGGTGGTCATAATACGGCCGTCCGAGTTCCTGCTTGCGAACCGCATAAAGGCACGTCAACGCGATGCCTTCGCACTCACTGTCCGCAAGCTGCCATCAGGCCATTCAGGACGCGGCGGCCTTACGCGCGAGGACGAGACCGTACCGGGGGCTTCCTCTCCGGTGTCCAAGAGCCGCCAAGGGCAGCGTCGACACGGTGAATCCGGCCGTCCTGAGGTCGTCGCTGACCGGTCGCAGCCCGCAGGTCCGGTAGTACATGACGAACGGTGGCCGCCACACCGCATTCCGCGCCCGCATGACCAGGTCGAATCCGAGCAGCGCCCAGTACGAGCCCGACATGACGGGTTGCGGCGCACCGACCGGAAAGGCGAAAAGCCCGCCGGGCCGCAGCGCGCGGTGTACTCCCGCGAACAGCGCGGGCCGTTCGGCGGGCAGGAAATGCCCGAGCGCCCCGAAACTGACCGCGAGGTCGAACCCACCGGCAAAGGGCAACGCCCGGACATCGGCCCGCACACACTCGGCTTCGGGATGTGCCCGGCGCGCCTGCGCAAGCATTCCGGCGCTGAAATCCACGCCCGTGACCGGCGCCACGCACAGTTCTTCGAGTGTTCCCAGGCCCGCGCCCGTGCCGCAGCACACGTCCAGACCCCGCTCGAACAGGCCGAGCGGCCGTAGCGCGTCGGCAGTGGCGCGGAGAATGCCGTCGGGTGTCCGGAACGGCGTGTGGTCGAACTTCGGCGCGAGCAGGTCATACCCGCGCTCGACCGACGACAACGCCTGAACAGCCAGCTCACGCACGGACGGACCCTCAGCCGAAAACACCACCTCACCCTACTTCCCGCCCATGGACGCTCCCGTCCCACGCGGCACCCGATCAGCGCGACCGAAGCCCAACCAGCCGCACGTCAGTCGCCAGTCCGCCAGTCCGCCAGTTCGCGAGCCCGCCAGTCCGCCAGTCCGCCAGTCCGCCAGTCCGCCAGTCCGCCAGTCCGCCAGCAGGCACCAAACTCGCGCACGCCACTGACGTCCAATGGAGTCGGGGCCGCGAGCGACGGCCCCCGCCGACACGGGTCAGGCGGGGGCGGGTGGCTTTCAGGTCAGGTTGTCGATCGCGGCGACGTCCTCCGGGGTGAGGTCGAAGTTCGTTACGCCGAAGTTGGCGGCGATGTTCTCGCGGCGGGACGACCTGGGGAGGATCACGATGTCGTGTTCCAGATGCCAGCGGAGGACGACCTGGGCGGGAGTGACGCCGAGCCGGAGGGCGATTTCAGTGATGACCGGATCGTTCAGATCGGTGTTCTTCAGTCCGCTGTAACCCTCGACGACGACCCCACGGCGGCGGTGTTCCTCCAGCAAAGCCGGGTCGTGCTGCGCCGGGCTCCACGGAATCTGGTTGATCGCCGGTTGCTGTCCGGTGGCCTCCGTCAACAGGTCGATCTCCGCCGGACTGTAGTTGCTCACCCCGGCGTTGCGGATCAGCCTCTCGTCCTTGGCCGCTAGCAACTCTTCCCAGGTCGAGACGAGTTCGTCCCTCCCGGTCGGCCAGTGGATCAGCCACAGGTCCACGTAGTCGGTGTCGAGTTCCCGAAGGCTTGACTCCAGGGCGCGGCGGGCCTTTCCGGCGTCCTGCGGGCGCAGCTTGGTGGTGATGAACACCTGTTCCCGGTCCAGGTCGCTGTCCTTCACAGCCCGGCCGATCTCCTCCTCGTTCCGGTAGATCGTCGCGGTGTCGAGGTGCCGGTAGCCGATCTCAAGCGCCGTCCGCACCGATTCGTACGCCGCCTTGGACCTCAGCTGCCACGTCCCAAAGCCGACCAACGGGATCGTCGAACCACCAGGCAGATTCACAGTTTGCGTCATGCGGATCATTCTGCCCGCCGGAGCCCTTCCCTGATCAGCGGCGTTTGCCCCGCCTGCCGGACGCTCCACGTCCTACCGGCAGAAGCACCGCCCGGGCGTTGGTGGCTCGGTTCAGCCCCAGCGAGTGAGGTCGCCGCTCTCGGCGAGGTCTGCGGTGATTTCGAGGAGCCTCCGCTGCGCCGCCCCGTCACGCGCGGGCAGCCAGGCGATGACTGTCTTGGCCTGCTCTTCGGCCAGCGGGACGAACACCACGCCGCTGCGGCGGATGCTCTGCGCCGAGCGGGCCAGTCGCGTCACGCCGACCCCGGCGGCGACGAGGCCGAGCAGGTTCGCCGCTCCGCTGGCCCGCTGGACGATCCTCGGCGTGAACCCGGCGACGGCGAAATCTCTGTCGTACTTCTCGTGCCAGGGCGGCCATGACTCTCGCGGGGACAGCACCCAGTCGTCGTCCGCCAGGTCGGCGAGGTGGAGTTCGGCTCGGTCGGCGAGAGGGTGGCCAACGGGCAGGACCGCGCAGACGGGTTCGGTGGCGAGCGTCCGGGTGGCCAGGTCGGGGACGAGCGGCGGACGAGTGAACGCCGCGTCGAACCGCCCGTCGCGCAGCCCCGCTACCAGTTCGTCGATGTGCTCGTGATGCGTCGTCAGCTCAAGCCCCGGGGCACGTTCCCGCAGGGCCTTGACCACCGGCGGCAGCATGTAGTTCGCGGTCGAGGTGAGGAACACCAGGTCAAGGCGGCCGATCTCACCGCGCCCGGCTCGCTGCGCGACGAGGACGGCGGCGTCCGCCCGGGCCAGGACGGCTCGCGCCTCCACCAGGAACACCTGCCCGGCGTCTGTCAGGCGCGTCCCGCGTGTGTCCCGGTCGAACAGCCGTACCCCAAGGTCTCGCTCAAGCGCGACGATCTGCTGCGACAGCGACTGCTGGGCCAGGTGAAGGTGTTTCGCCGCGCGGCTGAAGCCCTGGTGTTCGGCGACGGCGACGAAGTACCGCAGATGACGCAACTCCATGGTCACAGGCTCCGACTGTAGCCGTGGGAAGAAACGTGTGTTGGCCAGGCCACATCCGGAAGGGCCATGGTGAGAAGGACAGCGGACGGAAACAGAAAAGGAACAAGAGCGACGATGACGAACCCAGGCCGAGTGTGGTTGATCACCGGCTGCTCGACAGGATTCGGCCGGGAACTGGCGCTGGCCGCGCTGGAGGCGGGCGACCGGGTCATGGCGACCGCGCGGAACCCGGAGAAGCTCGCCGACCTCGCCGCGATCGGCGGGAACCGTGTGCGGACCGCGCCGCTGGACGTCACCCAGGAGGACCAGGTCACCGCCGCCGTCGCACGGACCATCGACGAGTTCGGCCAGGTGGACGTCGTCGTCAACAACGCGGGCCACGGCAGCGTCGGCGCGGTCGAGGAACTCGACATGGCGGACCTGCGGAACCTGATGGACGTCATGTTCTTCGGTGCCGTCACGGTGACCAAGGCCGTCCTGCCGCATCTGCGCGTGCAACGGTCGGGGACGATCGTCCAGATGAGCTCGATGGGCGGCCAACTGAGCATGCCGGGCTTCGGAGCGTACTGCGCGGCCAAGTTCGCCCTCGAAGGCATGTCCGAGGCCCTGGCGGAGGAGGTCGCGCCGTTCGGCGTTCGGGTGCTGATCGTGGAGCCCGGTTCGTTCCGCACGTCGTTCGGCGGTTCCGGAATGCACCGTTCGCGAACCATCGACGAGTACGCCGCCACGACCGGCCCGACCCGGACCGCGGTCGACGCCATGGACGGCGCCCAGCCGGGCGACCCCCGCAAGGCGGCCCAAGCGATCCTGGAAGTCCTCGACGCACCCGAGCCTCCGCTGCGCCTGGCCCTTGGCGGCGACGCCGTGGACCACATCGCCGCCCACCACGAACAACTCCGCACCGACCTGACCCGCTGGGAGAAGCTCAGCCGCTCCACCAACCTGAACTGAACTCGCCCGGCCAGGTCGGGCTGCATGGCATTGGGTTCTTCCGACGATCTTCGGCCTCGTCCGAGCGGACTTACCGTGTACGGATAGAGTGCGTCGGGAGGACGATCCATGACCCCACGCACCGACGCCGACGAGCTGGAAGAGCGACCACGCGTCCCGTTGAGCCGCAAGCGGGTGCTGCGCGCGGCCGTGGCGATCGCCGACCGCGACGGCCCGGACTCGCTCACCATGCGTCGGCTCGCGCAGGAGGTCGGCGTCGAGGCGATGTCGCTCTACCACCACGTCGCCAACAAGGACGGGGTGTTCGACGGCGTCGTCGAGGTGATCCTCGGCGAGGTCATGGCGGCGGTGGAGAACGTCGACGCGCCGCCCCCGGAACAGGACTGGCGCGCCGCGTTGCGCGCGCGGATCCTCGCCGCCCGGGAGGTGTTCCTCCGCCACCGCTGGGCTCCGCGGGTGATCGAAAGCCGCACCACCACGAGCCCTGCCGTCATCGCCTACTACGACCACGTCGTCGCGCTGCTCCGGGCGGGCGGCTTCTCCTACGAGCTGGTCCACCGCACGCTGCACGTCCTGGGCAGCCGCGCCCTCGGGTTCACCCAGGAACTGTTCCAGCCGGACGCCGCCCCGGCGCCGGCCTTCACGGTCATGGAGCAGATGGCCGACCGGTTCCCCAACATCGTCGCGATGGTGGCGGACGCCCAGCACGACGACCCGGACGGCACGCTGGGCTTCTGCGACGACCAGTTCGAGTTCGAGTTCGCGCTCGACCTGATCCTCGAAGGGCTGGAACGGCGCCGCGTCGCGAGCCCGTGACCTCTGCCTGAGGCGGGCGGGATCGTCGACCGAAGTCTCCCCGGGTTCCAACCGAATCTTTCCGTCGCCCTTGACGTCCTTACGACGTACGAATACCTTACGTCGTATGCCTTCCTTACGTCGTATGGCAGGCGGAGTGCCCGCTGCCAACGGGCCGACCATTGAAGGGACGAGGCCATGAAAGCCTGGAGCTGGGATCGCTACGGCCCTCCCGAGGTGCTGGCCCTGAAGGACCTCGACGAACCCGACATCGGGCGGGACGACGTGCTCGTCCGAGTGCGGGCGGCGTCGGTCAACCCCTACGACTGGCGTCATGTCGCGGCCGACCCGAAGCTGGTACGGCTCAGCATCGGGCTGCGGCGTCCGAGACCGGGACTGGTTCCCGGCGCGGACCTCGCCGGGGTGGTCGAGCGGGTGGGTGACGACGTCACCGGGCTGCGGGTCGGGGACGAGGTCTTCGGCGAGGTCCGGCTGGGCTCCTTCGCCGAGAAGGTCGCCGTCCCGCAGAACAGGCTGGCCGTCAAGCCCACCGGTCTCACCTTCGAGCAGGCGGCGTCGGTGTCGATGTCCGCGCACACCGCGTTGCAGGGACTCCGGGACGTGGGGAGGATCGCGGCCGGGCAGCGCGTCCTCGTCAACGGGGCGTCCGGGGGCGTCGGCACGTTCGCCGTCCAGCTCGCCACGATGTTCGGGGCCGAGGTGACCGGCGTGTGCAGCACCCGCAACCTCGAACTGGTCCGCTCGCTCGGCGCGTCCGACACCGTGGACTACACCCGCGAGGACTTCACGGCACGGGCACGACGCTACGACCTGATCTTGGACAACGTGGGCAACCATTCGCTGGGCCAACTGCGACGCCCCCTGACCCCTCGCGGGACGATCGTGATCGTGGGTGGCCTCGCCTCGGCCCGCGGCAGCCTGCTCGGTCCGGCGGCACAGATGATCCGCGGGGCCCTGGTCTCCCCCTTCATCAGCCAGCGCGTCCACGCCATCAGCTGGAAGCCCAACTCCACGGACCTGCGCTTCCTGGCCGACCTCATGGAGAAGGGCGAACTCACACCCGTCATCGACCGGACGTACCCGTTCGACGAGCTCCCGCAGGCGGTGCGCTACGTCGAGCAGGGCCACGCCCGAGGCAAGGTCGTCATCACCCTCTGACCACCCACACCGCCACGGCGGGGAGCAGCGCGGAGGGTGGACGGTCTGTGCGGGGTGTGTGCGGCCTGGTCTCGGCCGACCAGGTGGCGGAGGAGAAGAAGGGCCACCGGTCGATCGACGTCGCGTCGCGTGACCACCCCGACCTGCTCGGCACGTCCGCCACGGTCGTCACGGAGAAGTACCTGTCGGCGCACAAGGACATCGTGAAGGTGTGGCAGCGGGCCGAGACGAAGGCCGCGCAGGTCGCCAAGGCCAACTGGCAGGCGTACACGGCCTACGTGGCCAAGACGGGCGGATACGCCCCCGACATCACGATCAAGACGACGCTCAAGGAGCAACTGCCCGACGAGCCCTTCCCGGCCGAGGGTCTGAAGCTGCTCGAAGGGACCAAGACGTTCCTCGTCCACCAGAAGCTCGTCAAGAAGGACTACACGATCAACTCCTGGCTGGCACCCGGAGCCAGGCCGTGACCGCGCCCGACACCGGCGCGCCCGTCCCTGACACCGGCGCCCTCGTCCCTGACACCGGCGCGCTCGTTCTGGACACCGGCGCGCTCGTTCTGGACACCGGCGCGCTCGTTCTGGACACCGACGTCCTTGTCCTCGGCGGCGGCCCCGCCGGGGCGTGGGCGGCGGTCGCGGCGGTCGGTGCCGGGGCCCGGGTCGTCCTCGCCGACAAGGGCTACTGCGGGACCAGCGGCCCGACCGCGTCCGGCGGCAACAACCTCTGGTACGTCCCACCGGACGCCGAGGCACGGGAGCGCGCCGTCGACGAGCGTTTCGAGCAGAGCGGACGGCTCGCCGACCACCGCTGGATGGCACGGGTCGTCGACGAGACGTACCGCCGCGTCGACGACCTGGCGTCGTTCGGCTACCCGTTCCCCGCCGACCGGAACGGCGTCGAACGGCGCGGCAGCCTCCAGGGCCCCGAGTACATGAAACGAATGCGACGCCGCGTGCACCGGTCGGGCGTGACAATCCTCGACCACCATCCGGCGCTGCGGCTGCTGGTGGACGACGGGGGCGTCGTCGCGGGCGCGGCCGGGATCGCCCGCCAGAAGGGCGGGGTGTCCTGGAACGTCCGGGCGGGGGCCGTCGTGCTGGCGACCGGCGGCTGCGCGTTCCTGTCCGGCGCGTTCGGCACGAATGTCGACACCGGTGACGGGCATCTGATGGCGGCCGAACTGGGCGCGGAACTGTCCGGCATGGAGTTCTCCAGTGCGTATGCGCTCTCCCCCGTGCACGGATCGCACACCAAGGGCCTCATGATGCACTTCGCGACGTACTACGCCGAGGACGGCACCACGATCGACGTGCCGAACCCCCTCGGCGCCAGGGTCCAGCTTGCGGAACGCCTCGCGAAAGGCGAAAAGGTGTACGCGCGGCTGGACAAGGCACCGTCAGAGTTGCACGAGGCCATGCGGAACGCCCAACCGAACTATTTTCTGCCACTGGACAAAGCCGGAATCGACCCTTTCCGCGATCGGTATGAGCTGCGCATGGTGTCGGAAGGCACTGTCCGTGGGACGGGCGGTCTGCGCATCCTCAACGACGACTGCGCGACAACGGTCTCCGGCCTCTACGCCGCCGGGGACGTCGCGACACGAGAACTGGTCTCCGGATCGGTCAGCGGAGGCGGCGCCTACAACGGCGCGTGGGCGATCTCGTCGGGCACGTGGGCCGGACGCGGTGCCGCCGCGTTCGCCGTGGGCCGGGCACGTCCAAACCCACTTCCGACCGGCCACGCGGGCCTCACCCCCGGCCCGCTCGACGCGGCGACGGTCATCCACACCATGCAGAACGAAATCCTGCCCCTGGACCGCAATCTGTTCCGAACACGCGATGGACTCCGCGACTCCCTGACAAGGCTGGACACGTTGTGGGAGCAGATCATTTCCCGGGGCATTGCGGGTGCGGGCCGCGAACGTCTCCGAGCCCGATCTGCTGCGGCGATGACGTTGCACGCTCGCTGGTCCTATCGCGCGGCGTTGGCTCGTCCCGAGTCCAGGGGCATGCACCGGCTGGACGACCTCCCGACACTGCGCCAGTTCGAGCACAGGCGGCTCATCGGCGGCCTGGACGACCAATGGACGGCCCCCGAACCCCAGGAGGTACCGGCATGATCGAGGTGGTGAGCGCGGACCGCTGCGTGAAATGCGACGTGTGCATCAAGGTCTGCCCCACGGACGTCTTCGACCGGGGCCCAGACGGACTTCCGGTGATCGCCAGACAGTCCGACTGCCAGACCTGCTTCATGTGCGAAGCCCACTGCCCAACAGACGCGCTCTACGTGGCACCATTCGCCAAGCCCGCGCCAACAGACTCCGCCCACACCAACGAAACCGCGCTGACAAACGCGTTCGGCGCCTACCGCGACGTCATCGGTTGGGGCCGGGGCCGGACCCCCGGCAGCCGCAACGACGCCAACCACATCTTCACAAACCTGATCCGCACCCGACCGACGTCCAGCGCAGACCGCGAGCACGCCTCTGACGAGCGATAAGCACGCAGCCCGATTCCGGCCGCGCGGTTTACGGGTGCCGGACGTTGTGGAGGGCGTCGGCGATGGCGTCCTTGTGGGCGCGGGCGACGCGCTCGATCTCGGCGGCGTCGGCCTTTCCGGAGATGAGCGTGAGTATCTGCGAGTGCTCGACCACGGAACGACGGGCACGGCTGGGGACGTAGCTGAAAGTGGAACGGCGCATGTGGTCGAGAAGGGTCCACTGCGTTTCGAGTAGGGAGCGCAGGCGGGCATCCGGGCAGTGCCGGTAGATGGAGAAGTGGAATTCGCGGTTCAGCGCGGTGAAGGCGGCGGAGTCGAATTCCACCAACGCCTCCACCATGCGGTCGTTGATCTCGCGGGACGCGGAGACCTGCGCGGCCGTCATGTGCGGTGCGGACGCGGCGGTGGCGTAGCCCTCAAGGCGGGCCAGGATCTGCAACGTGTGCTCCACCTGTTCGGACTCGAAGACGGCGACGCGGGCGCCGACGTTGCGCACCACCTCGACCACCCCGTCCGACTGCAACCGTCGCAGCGCCTCCCGCAGCGGAATCGTGCTGACCCCGGTCTCCCGGGCGAGTTCCTTGACGACCAGGCGGTATCCGGGGACGTAGGTGCCGTCCAGAATGCGCGACCGCAGCAACTGGTAGCAGAACTCGGCCTTGCTCTCCTTGGCCTTGCCCTGCTTCTTCTCGGAGCTCACCCGGCTCTCCTCATCTTCGCGTCGAGTCCCGGTGGCGACCGCCGCTGCGACATATCCGAGACCGCGCTGGGAGCCAACGCCCGGACCAGCCGGTTCGACGCTTTGTCGGCCCGGACGACCCGAGGATGCGAACTCCGTGATCATACACAGCCCCCTAGATGATTTCGCATACGATTTCAAATGTTACTTGATGGTCGCAAGCCCCGGCGCACCTCCATATTCCCCGCACAGAACGTTCGACCCCAAACGACATAGACCGTTCGATCCCAAACGAAATGCCCCACGACCTGCCTGTTCCCGAATGCTGGACGGGGGCAGCCTGGATACGATTAACTACACGAAATCAGATATTATTTTTCATCGACGCTGCGCACGGGTGAGCGTGGTCAGGCGGTCGGCCCGTCGAGTCGGTCGAGTCGGCCGGTCTCCAGGCGGGAGATATCGCCGCCGGAATCCAGGGCGACATCGAGGATCATCGCGAGCGAGGTGCCGTACACGGGAACGTCGGCGGGGTCGTCGACCAGCCGGAACTTCTTGTGCGGCTCGCCTTCGGCGTCGACTCGCTCGACGCGACAGACGATCCAGTGGAAGGCCCGTTCGCCGGAGTCGACGACGCCGCAGAGACTCCGGCCGTCGGCGAAGTCGATGATCGCGGTGATCAGGCCCTGGTCCATGCGCCGCCATACGACACGGCGGTCGGCGATCGGACGCAGCCGCCAGGCGCCGTCGAACATCGTCGCCGAGCCGACACGGCGGTAGAGCTCCGCGAGTTCGGCGGAGGCCTGGTACCAGGAGTGGGGCTGCGGCGGGTCCGTCTCATGGTCGCGGACGATCCGGTCGATCACGTCGTCGATCTCGACTGGCGCCGGTGCCAGATACCAGCCGCCGAGCGGCCGGAGCGCGCCGTCCTCGTCCTGAGCGATGCCGAGCAGCCCGGCGTGCAGCGCCACGGACTGGTTGACGCGCCCCACCCGGTCGTTGATGGTGACCCTCACCCGGGACAAGGTCGCGGGCACGCAGTCACTTCTGATGCCCGGGCCGTCGTAGCGCCTTCCTGGGTCAGTCGCGACGTCGCGGGGTTCGTCGATCGGCAGCTCCAGCAGCGGATTGGGCTGGGCGGCCTCGCCGTTGAGGACCAGGTACGGGTAGAACCGCGCCGCCCAACCAGTGATCAGTTCGCCACCGTAAGCGTCGATCGGGTTGTAGATACGCCGCCAGAACTCGATGTCGACGTCGCCCTTCACGGCTCGGACGCATTGGTCGCAGATCGCCGCAAGGGACCGGCACCAGGTTTCCAGGCCGAACGAGGCGATCGAATCCACGCGGCTGCGGATCTTCCGCCAGTCCTCGACCGTGCCGGTCAGCGTGATGGACGGAATCCCGCACGCGAAGACCAACCAGACGGCGAAATACGGTGCGTACACGTCCAGCAACACGATCCGCCCGGCCGTCCGTTCGGCATCGGTGCTGGTGGAAAAGTCGCAGTCGAAGTCGAAGGAGTCGTTCACCTCTGAGAGGAGCAGCTTGTTGAACAACTCGACGGTGTCCTGCCACGCGCCGGGATGCTGAGGCAGCTGGCCATCGACCACAACTGTGAGCTGCTTTCGGGCGTCGTGGTTCACCAGTCGCGAACGCAATTGCTCCGCATTCAGATGGACGTGCTGTGCCAGACCCTGCATGACGGTCAGCCACACCGCGTCCGGGGACAGGACCAGCGGTCGATGCCCGCCGAACGCGCGTCCAACGGCGCTGAGCAGCGGATGGACCCCGTTGTTCTCCAGGACCGGCACAGCCGGATCCCCGCCCACCACCAGCGCATCCGGAAACTGGTCGCCCAACGGCCGCGCAGGCAGCTTCTCGGCGGCAGGCACGACATCATCGACCCGGAATGTCACCATCACCGAACTCTAGCCCGTTCTTTCCTGGACGAGATCGGTCAATAGCAAGCCCTTTCTCAGCTTAGAGAGAACAGACAGCCCATAAGAGACCGTCGGACGGACCGTATTTCCACAGGCTCACTTACTACCCCCAAACAGACCCGACTCCCACGAGGAGTCAGACGCTCTCGTCTCGACAGTCCTGTGACTCATCACACGTCCAAGGCGGAGTGGGTTTCGGAACAACCGAAGTGGCACCGTCGGCCACAGCGCAGCCGTTCCAGCCCTGTTTTGTCAACGGAACGTCAGTGTCGGTGGCTAGGGTTTGCGCGTCTTGTCCATGTTTCTGGGTGGAGGTGCTGTGGTCGAGTTTCCTGATTCGGTCCTGGAGGAGTTGGTCCGGCCGGTCGTCGCGGCGATGCCGCTGGTCGTCGCCCGCGTCCCGGAGACACCGGCGGCCGAATTCGGTCGGCTGCGAGCGGCCGCCGACGGCACGTGGCCGGTCCGTGGTTCGGCCATCGGACAGCGGGCCGGGGCTCACTTCCACCACGGCGGCCGAACGGGCGATTCGCCGGTGCGGGACGCGCTCGACTCGCTACCGGTACTGCTGATCGAGCGCGTGCTCGGCGCGCTCGAACTGACCGTGCCGGAGTTGAACCTGGTCGGCGTCCCAGACCTGACCGGTGTCCTCGGGGAGCCGTTCACCGGCGCCTTCGCTGTGGGAACCGGGACGAGCGAGGCGATCAGCGGCTTAGACATTCTGAACCAGATCCAGCCGGACGCGGTGCCCTTGGTCGCCAAGCTGGCGCAACGACTGGCCTCTCACCAACGGATCGCCGAAGTTCTGACGGTGGACTCTGGGATCACTGACGAACAGGAACTCGCCGCAGCGCATGGCGCGGCCTACCTCGCGCTGGCCGTGTCCATCGCCGCCGCTGTTCTGCCTCGGGTGGGCCTCCTGCCTTGGGCCACACAACCACCGGCGGTGCTCGGCGTCGCGATCGGTACCGCCGTCCTGCTGCTGCGCGAGGCTCCCATGCCTCCCGGATACGCCGCCGCGATGCTCGCCAAGGCCCAGGCGGAATACCTGTTGCCCGCGCAATCCAGCGGATCGGTCCCGGTGTCGGGACACCGGTTCGCGCTTCTGGAGGACGGAGACATCCCCAACGTCGACTTCACCGGGAACGGGCTGGTCGCGGTCGTTCCAGGTGGCGCGGCCATTCGCACCGGGATCGAGACCGGACACGTCCGGATCCTGGTGAGCGTCACGGAGGATCCGCCATTAGAGGTCGAGACCGGATGGGAGGAGATCGTCGAAGTCAGCTGGCACGCGGACATCGGCGGCGCCTCCCCGGTCGGGCCCGGTGCGATCGAGCCGCATCTGCGCAGGCTCACCCCGCCCTGGCCGGGCGACTACCGGCTGCGGGTACACGCGCGGGGCCGGGACGACGCCGACGAGACCGAGACCTACAAGCTGATGGTGTGGCAGGCGCCCACCGCACCCGACACCGTGCACGCACGCACCGACCGGCTCGGCCACCGGCTGCGCGGCGAGGCGGAGCCGGTGCGTCCCGAACCGCCCGAAACCGCCTACCGGTGGCTTCGCCGCAGTTCGCTCTCCGAGGCCGCGACGGTCACGGTGGTGACCGGGATGGACGTCGCGGACGTGCTGCGCGCCTTCGGCGCGGACCCGGCCCGTCCAGAGTCACTGCGGGCCATCAGCGAAGACGTGCTGAACCGCCAGTCGATCGACCCCTGGGTCGCGGTGCTGGATCTCGGCGGCGGCGCCGTCCTCGCCGTCGAGGACAACGGCTGGCAGGGCTCGACCGCGCCCGTGCTGACCCGCGCGTCGGCCGGTGGACGGGCCGCCAGCATGTACTGGAACGTCAATGCGGATACCCGGTTGTCGTTCGCCGAACACGGCCAAGTGCTGCTGTCAGAGGAGCCCTTCGGCGACCTCGACGCGCCACCACCGGTCGCGACGACGCTCACCGACCTCGACTTCTCCGACTACCGCCGAGGCAGGTCGGAAATGGGCTTGGTCGCGGTGCAACGATTCACCGGCCACGGCGTCGCCGCGGAAGACCTGACCCGTGTCTACGCCGCCGACATCGGTTTCCGGATCGTCCCAGACCTGCCCACGCTCTACCCGCACCGTCCACGGCCCGGCATCCCTCTCGATCCCAGCGCCGAAGCACTGACCGGCCTACCCGAACCAATCCTGCGGAGCCTGGCCTGGTGGGCCGCCGAACAAGCAGCCCACTACGCGGGCCTCAACGAAGACCCCGACATCACCGCCAGCATCACCGTCCAAGCCCTCACTCCCGACGCGCACCTGCGCGCCCGCCGCTCCCAACTCGACGACGGCGAACACCAGTGGGTCTGGCTCACCCTGCACCGCGCAACGAACCCCGACCCGCTCGCCGCAGCCATCGACGCCATCGAGGCCGCCCGCTACACCGCCGGCCCCCACGCGGCAAACCTGGTCGCCGACCTCCAGACCAAAATGACGACCCCCAACCCCCAATAGCCACCAGCCCGACGACCCCCGCACCAGTTCAGTTCGCCGGGCTGGTGCGGGGGCTTCGGCGCGCGATAGGCGGGTGGCGTACATCCGTCTAAGGCGCATTTCCTTCCATGCGCGGCTCAGAGCCGTTGTGGGTCTTGCGCGGGCAGCGGGTAGTGCTGTGTAAGGGGCGGTCGCCCGGTGGACGTGGTCTTCTTTGACAATTCCCCGATTTAGGGCCGTGGCGGTCATTTCGGGTCGAGTCTGGATAAGAGCCATAAAATGCCTTGGTCAAGAATGATGGTTCGTCTTTTGTCACCTTGAAGGCACTGTGGATGCCGTACCAAAGCCGGGTTCAGTGTTGTTCTCGGCGGACCGCTGAAAGGATTCAGCGGCTTCCGCCGGGCTGAACGATTTGCGAAATTTGCACACCGTTGCCCGCCCCAGCAGGCCTGAAGGTGAATCATGCGCGACTCACAGCACGGATCGTCGCCCGGTGGTGGAGTCGGAGCACGCGGTGAGCGGGACGCTGCCCGGGACGCGCCCTCGTTGTCGTTGCCGACCGGGGGCGGCGCGATTCGCGGCATGGGTGAGAAGTTCTCCGCCAACCCGGTGACCGGGACGGGGTCGATGTCGGTTCCGCTGGCGTTGTCCCCGGGCCGGGGCAGCGTCTCGCCGCAGCTCATCCTGAACTACGACTCCGGCGCCGGGAACGGGCCGTACGGCCTGGGCTGGACCGTGGATCTGCCGTCGATATCCCGCACCACCGACCGGGGCCTGCCCCGCTATCTCGACGACACTTTCCAGCTCACCGGCGGGGACGACCTCGTCCCGGCGCTGTCCCCCGGCAACCGCCCGGTGCGACGCACCGAGGGGCCGTACGACATCCATGCGTACCGGCCCCGGATCGAGGGCCAGTTCTCCCGCATCGAATGGTGGCGGCACACGACGTCCGGCGAGACGCACTGGCGGGTGACGACCAAGGACAACGTCACCAGCGTCTTTGGCCGCGACTCCGCCGCGCGGATCGCCGACCCGTCCGATCCGGCACGGGTGTTCCGGTGGCTACTGCAAGAGACCCGCGACGACCGGGGCGACCTCGTCGTCTACAGCTACAAGCAGGAGGACACGTCCGGGGTGGACGCGGGCGCGCCCCACGAACGCAACCGTCTCAGCGGCGGCACCGCGCAGGCCCAGCGCTACCTCAAGCGTGTCCGGTACGGAAACGTCGAAAACGACACCGACTTCTGCTTCGAAGCGGTGCTCGACTACGGCGAGCACGACGATACGAGCCCGACCTCCGAGGAGGACAGGCCGTGGCCGGTCCGCCGCGATCCGTTCTCCACCCACCGGTCCGGATTCGAGGTGCGGACCTACCGGCTGTGCCGACGGGTGCTGATGTTCCACCAGTTCGACGAGCTCGGCGACGATCCCGTCCTGGTGGGCTCCACCAACCTGGGCTACCGCCACGATCCCGTGCTGACCTACCTGACCTCGGTGGTACAGAAGGGCTACGTCCGCGACGGCGCCGGTTACCGGGAGGCGGAGCTGCCGCCCCTGACGTTCGGCTACACCGAGCGGACCGTCTCCGCCCAGGTGCGGCCGCTGGCCAGTGGTCATGGGGAGCCGCCCGCCCGGCTGGACGCCGCCTACCAGTGGACCGACCTCGACGGCGAAGGCGTCTCGGGAATCCTCACCGAACAGGCCGGGGCCTGGTTCTACCGGGCCAATCTCGGCGGCGGCACGATCGACACCCCGAAGGCCGTGACGTCGCGGCCGAACGGCCCGGGCCCGGCGGATAGCCAGGGAAGCACGCGGCAGCTGATGGATCTGGCCGGGACGGGCATCCCAGACCTGGTCGACCTGGGCGGCGTCGCGCCCGGCTACCACGCCCGCACGCAGACGGCGGGCTGGCAGGACTTCGTCCCCTTCCCCGGCCTGCCGTCGCTGCCCTGGTCCGACCCCAACCTGCGGTTCGTCGATCTCACCGGCGACGGCCTCACCGACGTTCTGCTGACCGCCGAAGACGGCCTCACCTGGTACCCGGGCGCCGGTCACGACGGGTTCGGCGACGCCCGGCAACTCGGCCTGGCGGCCACCGAGGAGCACGGCCCGAGGCTCCTGCTGGCCGATCCCGAGCAGAGCGTCCATCTGGCCGACATGACCGGCGACGGCCTCACCGACCTGGTACGGATCGGCAACGGCGAGATCGCGTACTGGCCCAATCTCGGCTACGGACGGTTCGGCGCGAAGGTCACCATGTCCGACGCCCCGCTCTTCGATCACCCCGACCGGTTCGACCACCGCCGCCTGCACCTGTTCGACGTGGACGGCAGCGCCCCCACCGACCTCCTGTACGTGGGCGCGGACGGCATACGGCTCTGGTTCAACCAGGCGGGCAACTCCTGGAGCGCCCCGCACCACGTGGACGTGCCGGTCGACGGGTCCACCGCCGTGAGCGTCGCCGACGTCCTCGGCAAGGGCACCGCCTGCGTCGTCCTCGCACAGCCCCGTCCCGACGGCGAGCCGCAGGTCCGATACGTGGACCTGATGGCGACCGGAAAACCACATCTGCTGACCACGGCCGACAACCACAGCGGGCTGAAGACGTCCATCACCTACCAGGCGTCCACCGCCTACTACCTGGCCGACAAGGCGGCGGGCAGGCCATGGGTAACCCGACCCGCGTTCCCCGTACAGCTGGTCGCCGAAGTGGAGATGAAGGATTCGGTCGCCGACACGACCCTGGCCACAACGTACGGCTACCGGCACGGCTACTACGACGGTACGGAACGAGAGTTTCGCGGTTTCGGCTACGTCGAGCAGCGCGACGCACTATGCAAGGCCCGCCCCGGCGCTCGGCAGGACGAGCTCGTCCAACCGCCCGCGCTCATCAAACGGTGGCAGCACACCGGCTGGTACGCCGGACGCGACGCCGTCGCCCGGTCTTTCGAGGACGAGTACTGGCCCGGCGACGACGGCCACGGCGACGGCCTCTGGTTGCCGGACACCGTCCTGCCGGACGGGCTCAGCACCGGAGAGGAACGCCAAGCCTGCCGAGCGCTCCGCGGACGCATCCTGCGTACAGAGGTCTACGCCGAGGACGGCAGTCCGCTGGAGAAGGTGCCCTACCAGGTAACAGAACACAGTTATGCGCTGCGCTTGGTGCAGCCTGGACGGGCAGCGCAACCCGGACGGGCGGCGCGGCCAGGCGTCCTGTTCGCGCATCACACCGAGACGCTCACCGTCCAGACCGAACGCCATCCCGACGACCCTCGGGTGGCGCATGAGTTCACCCTGCAAGTCGATGAGTACGGGAACCTAGTCCGCACGGCGACCGTCGCGTACCCGCGCGGCAGCGGAGATCCGACACAGCGACGGTCGTGGATCACCGTCAGGGAACGCGACGTGGCCAACGACGTCGCCACGACCGCGCGGTGGCGGATCGGGGCGGAGATCGAGGCCCGCGAGTACGAGATCGGCGGAGTCGCACCGGCCGGGACCGCGACGATCTTCACCACCACCACGCTGGACGCAGCGGCGACCGCCGCCGCGCGGAACGAAATCCCCTACCAGGACGAACTGTCCGGGGCGCTTCCCCAGCGGCGGCTGATCGAGCGAGCGGCCACGACCTACCACTCCGACGACCTTGAGACCGAACTGCCGCGCGGCCAGATCGGCGCGCGGGCACTGGTGTGGCGCACCTACCGGCAGGCGTTCGCGGCCGGGCAGGTCGACGCGCTGTTCGGCGAAAGCCAGGTCACCGACGCGACGCTGACAGCGGCCGGTTACGTCCGGCGGGCCGAGGACGGCGTGTGGTGGGCGCCGTCGCATCGCACGGTGCCCGACCCGGAGTGCTACTTCCAGCCGTCCAAGGTGATCGACCCGTTCGGCGCGGCGGTGACCATCGAGTACGACCAGTACTGCCTGCTGCCGATCCGCACCCGCGACTCGCTCGGCAACACGACACAGGTCCAGCTCAGTTATCGCGTACTGCGTCCTTGGCTGCTGACCGACCCCAACGCCAACCGCTCCGGTGTCCGCTACGACGCACTCGGCATGGTGACGGCGACAGCCGTCCTCGGCAAGGCGGGGGCGTCTGAGGGCGACCTCCTCGACCTGTCCACTCCGGAGAGCTCGCCCACTGACGACCCCACTACCAGGCTGGTCTACGACCTGGTGAGCGTGCCCGTCTCCGTACACACCTACGCCCGCGAAGAACACCGCACCACCAACGAACACCGCACCACCAACGAACACCGCACCACCGACGAACACAGCGCTAGCGAAGGACGCCAGGCCACCGACGAACGTCCCATCGCTACCGACGACGGTGAGCATCGCTCCGCTGGTGAGGATCGGGGCGTTGAGCCGCGTTGGCAGGAGACGCGGGGCTATTTCGACGGTATGGGCCGGGTGATCCTTACCAGGACGAGGGCCGAGCCGGGGCTGGCTCCGGTGCGTGGCGCGGACGGGCGGCTGGTGCGGAACCCGGACGGGACGCTGCGGCTGGAACCGTCCGCCCGGCGATGGGTGGGCACCGGCCGGACCATCTATGACAACAAGGGCAACCCGGTCCGGCAGTACGAGCCGTACTTCGCCCCCGACGAACGGTTCGACACCGAGGACGACCTGGTCAGGTACGGCGTCACGCCGATTCTGCGGCACGACCCGCTCGGTCGGCTCGTCGGGACCGAGTTCCCCGACGGCTCGGAGTCGCGGCTGGTGTTCGAGGCCTGGCGGCAGGAATCGTGGGACCGCAACGACACCGTCCGGAACAGCCGCTGGTACGCGGAGCGCCGCGACCTGCCGGAGACCGACCCGCGTGGCCGCGCCGCCCGGCAGGCGCTGGCGCACGCCGATACCCCGACCGAGACTCACCTCGACTCGCTCGGCCGTCCGCACATCACCGTCACCGACAACGGCGGCGGCGAGCGGTTCGAGGTCACCATCGAGCGGGACGTCCAAGGCCACGAGCGTTCGGTCGTCGACCCCCGAGGCGTCCGGGTGCTCCAGCAGTCGTTCGACATGCTCGGAAACCCAGCGCACACCGTGAGCCCCGACGCGGGCGAGCGGTGGAGCCTGCTGGACGTGATGGGCAATCCGGTCTACGGCCGGGACAGCCGGGGCACCGTGTTCCGCTGGATCCATGACGTGCTGCGCCGTCCGACCCACGCGTACGCGACCCCGGCGGGCGGGGCCGAGCGGCTCCGGCTGCGCACCTACTACGGCGAGGCGTTGGACGACGGGGTCGCGCGCAACCTGCGCACCCGTCCCTGCCTGCTCTTCGACGGAGCCGGGGTGGTGCGGACCGTGCGGGCCGACTTCAAGGGCAACACCCTGGCCACCGAACGCCGGTTGGCCGCCGACCCACTGGCCGAGCCCGACTGGACCGTCCTGGCCCAGGTCGGGACACCGGATCAGGCGCTGACCAGGGCCGCCGCCCTGCTGGAAGAGTCCGCGCACGCGACGGCCACCGCGTACGACGCGCTGAGCCGGCCGACGCAGATCACCAGCGCGGACGGCAGCCGGACCCGGCACGCCTACAACGAGGCCGGGCTGCTGGAAACAGTCGACGCGCAACTCAACGGCGCCGCGACCTGGACGCCGTTCGTCACGGGCATCGACTACAACGCGCGCAAGCAGCGCGTCCTCATCGAACTGGGTTGTGGAGCCAAGACGGAGTACGGCTACGAGCCCGACACGTTCCGGCTGTCCTCGGTCGACACCCGCAGACCAGACGGCAAACGCCTGCAAGCGCTGAACTACACCTACGACCCCGTCGGCAACGTCATCGTGCTGTCCGACCCGCTGACCGACACGGTGTTCTTCGCAAACACCGCCGTGGGCAGTACCCGGACGTACCGCTACGACCCGGCCTACCGGCTCGTCGAGGCCACGGGTCGCGAACACATCGGGCAGACGTCCACGCAACCAGGCCCGACCGACCCACGGCCGGGAAGCATCCCGCAGCCCGGCGACACCACCGCGATGCGCGCCTACACCGAGTCGTACGTGCACGACGCGGCGGACAACCTCCTCAGCGTCGCGCACACGGCGGCGAACGGATCCTGGACGCGCCGCCACCAGATCGCCGCCGACTCCAACCGCCTGCTGGCCAGCAGCATCCCCGGCGACACCCCCGACCGCTACTCCGCCACATACGGCCACGACGCGAGCGGCAACACCATCTCGATGCCGCATCTCGCCGTCCTGGACTGGGACCCGGACAACCGGTTGTCGCACGCCGACCTCGGCGGCGGCGGAAACGCCCACTACCAGTACGACTCCGCCGGGCAACGCGTCCGCGCGACGGTCGTCAAGGGCGGCATCACCGAGACCCGGGTCTGTCTGGGCCACAGCGAGCGCTACCAGAGAACCGTCAACGGAACGGTCCGCACGGAACGCTGGACGCTGCACATCATGGACGGTGTCCGCCGCTTCGCCGCGGTCGAGACCACCACCGTCGATTCCGCCCTTTTCGCACCGGCCACCGTCCAGCGGTACCAGCTCACCGATCATCTCGGCAGCGTTTCCGTCGAGGTGGACAAGAACTGCGCGGTGCTCTCCTACGAGGAATACCACCCCTACGGCACAACGTCGTTCCACGCCGCCCAAGGAGCAGCCGAAGTCAGCCTCAAGCGCTACCGCTTCACCGGCAAGGAAAAGGACACCGAAACCGGATTCTCCTATCACGGCGCACGGTATTACGCATTGTGGCTGGGGCGCTGGATCTCACCAGACCCGGCCGGAATGGTCGACGGGCCGAACCGATACGCCTATGTACGGAACAACCCGGTCCGCCTGACCGACCCGAGCGGACAGCAGTCCGAGGAGGAGCGGGCTCCCCTCCCAGACGAGCGAACAATCAGAACTTTGTTGAAGAATCCCCGCACCGAAATAAGAAAGGCCGCGCAGGATCTCCTCGACGCCCGCGACGAGGGCCTCGCCACGTTCGTCGGCGACTCCCCCATGACCAAGACCAAGCCCCGCGAGGACGGCGCCATCGCCAAACAGCTCAAGTCGATCGTGGAGGCCCCCGACGACGCTTCGCTGCCCGACGTGCTGGACGTCGGCATCGCCAAGATCATCCAACGCATGGTCGCCAAGGCACGCGAGCGCCGCAAGGCCGGAGCCAAGGGCGTCGACTTCGAGATCGTGAGCCTGACCCGGTCCAGCGACAAGGACAGATCTCCGCACAAGAGGGGACACGGCCTGGACCTCGGCCGCTACGCCGGAAAGAGCCTCGCGGTGAACAAGGGCGCCGAGCAGCTTGAGGCGGTCCTGGCGTTCTATTCCGACATGATCGGAAACAGCAAGAAGGGCGAGAAGCCGGTGGACGTCAAGTTCGCCCTCGGCCTGCCGCGCAATGCCCGGACAACGGGAGAGGACGCCTCCAAGGACGCGGAGAAGCTCCGGCGAAGCCGGATGTACGAATGGGAGATCATTCCCGGTTACGGCCCGCAGCCCATCAAGCGCGAGGACGTCTTCTTCGAGCGCGACACGAAGCCGGACTATTCCCCGACGATCAAGGGATCGAACAAGACGCTCCTGAACCAGAACATCAGCCTGCTCCAACCTGGGGCGGCGAAGGGTTTCGCCGAGCTCCTGAAGCTGGACACGACCGGAATCCTGAAATTCCTGATGCCCGACGGCTTCGCGCATTTCCATGTCCAGAGCCCCCCGTGAGAGAACGCGCCTCCGACGACCTCCCCCAGCGCCGCCATTGACCCAGAGGACCGCACATGTCTGAAAGCGACCCGAGCCCCACCGCGACGGTGCGGCACACCGTCACCGGAACGGTGACCTTCGCCGACGGCACCCCCGCGTCCGGCGTCACGGTGATCACATCCGCCCGTCGGCTACGGTCACGGAGCCCGCTCGGCGAGGCCGTCACGGGACCCGACGGCCGGTACCGCATCGTCTACCCGGCGGCGGCGGTCGCCGCGACGGACGCCGGAACCGCCCCGGCGGAGCTGGTCGTCTCGACCGCACCGGACGGCCCGCACGGCACGATCGAGGCCGTCCGCCTGAGCCCCGTTCGGGACGAGATCGTCGACCTCACGGTGCCCGCCGACGGGATCTCGGAGTTCGACCGACTCCTGGCCGCCGTGTCGCCGCTCCTCGAAGGGGTGAGTCTGGACGAGCTGCGCGGCACCGAGAGCGACCGCGACGAGATCGGCTTTCTGGCCGGGGCCTGCGGCCGTCCCGCCGCACAGGTCGGCCACCTCGCGCTCGCCGGACGGCACACCACCGCGACGGGCCTCCCAGCCGAGCTGTTCTACGGCCTGTTCCGGCAGGGGCTGCCCGCGCACCTGTCCACGCTGGCGTCCCGTCCCACCGCCGACATCCGCGCCGCACTCACCGCCGCCGCCACGGCGGGGGTGATCAGCCCAGTGGAAGCCGACACGGCCACCGACTTCGCCGCCCGTCTGCGGGCCAGCGAGGTCAAGGCATTCGTCCAGGGAACGGACGGCACGCCCACCTCACCGATCGCGCGGATCTTCGCGGCCGCCGTGCCCGACACCACGGTCCGCGAGCACGTCTACAACGCCTACCTCGACCACGACGGCAACCTCGCCCGGTTCTGGGCGGTGCTCAAGCGTGACGAACAGGCCGCACCACACGTGGACCGGCTCCAACTAGCACTACAACTCGCCGCGATGACCGGCAACAACAGCGCACTGGTAGAAGCGCTGCTGCTCCGATTCGACCGAGGCGACCTGACCCACCCCCGCGACCTGGCCGCCCTGACCGACGCGGCCTGGACGGAACTAATAGAGAGCACCGGAGGCGTCCCCTTAGAGGCCACCGAGCTGCTAACAACACAAACCGCGACCAACAAGCGAACACCGAACAACCCGCCTCCCACAACGGATGGCGCGCCACCCACGACCGAGGGTGCGCCACCCACGACGGACAGCGCACCCTCCGCGACCGACGACCCGCCACCTGCGACGGACAGCGCGATGGCCATGACGGATGGCGCATCATCCGCAACCGATGTTGGGGGTGCTTATCGGGAGTTGGTGGTTGGGCTGGTCGCGGAGGCTTATCCGACTGCGCATGTCCGGCATCGGCTTGCGGCGAGTAATGCTTCGGCGCCTGCCGCGCGGTTTCTGTCCGCCAATCCCGAGTTTGACCTGCTGATCACTCCGATCAACGCGGCGACCGTTCCCGACGAACCGGCTCGTGCCGAGTTGGCGGGCATTCAGCGGCTGATGAAGCTCACGCCCGCGTTCGACACCGTTCAGACGTTGCGGGCGCGGGGATTCGACTCGGCGCACGGGATCGCCCGGACGGGGCGGGACGCCTTCGCCGCGCAGGTCGCGGACGCGTTGCCGTCCGACGAGGCCGCGGCCGTGCATGCGCGCGCCACCCAGGTGCACGCCACCGCCGCCAACCTCGTCGCGGACCTGCGCACGGCGAACCAGTTCGACGTGCCGTGGCTGGCGGCGCCGCCGGAGCAGGAGGCCATGCTCGTCCAGGTCCCGGATTGGGAGGACTTGTTCGGCCCCACTGACTACTGCGCCTGCTCGGAGTGCCGGTCGGTGTACGGCCAGCCCGCGTATCTGGCGGATCTGCTGCTGTTCCTGCGCAGCGTCGGCTTGTACGGCGATCCGCCGCCAGAGGGCAGCGAGGGGTCGGTGGCCGACGGGCTCTACCGGCGCCGCCCGGACCTGTGGGACGTCGAGCTTTCCTGCGACAACACCAATCTGCCGCTGCCGTACGTCGACCTGGTGAACGAGCTGCTCGAAACGGTCATCGTGGAGCGGAGCACCCTGCCCGGCGCGAAGCTGCGGCAGACCAGCGGCGATCCGGGGCAGCTGCGGGTGCAGCCGCAGCATGTGAACCCGGCGGCCTACGAGGTGGTGCGCCGCGCCGTCTACCCGTGGAGCCTGCCGTTCGACCTGTGGGCCGACCAGACCCGCGACAGCCTCGCCCACCTCGGAGTGCGCTGGGACCGGCTGATGGCCGTGCTGCACCCCTCGGGCGCGGGCGGCGTCGCGGTCGCCGTGGAGGAGCTCGGGCTGCCCTCGACGGCCGGGCGGATCATCACCGGCGAGCCGCTGAGCCCGGGCCGGACGCTCGCCGAGTTCTACGGCCGTCCGGCGGACACGCCCCCCGGCGGCCTGGTGAACGACCTGGCCCAGGTGCGGCACATGCTGGACACCGCCGATCTCCGCTACGCGGAACTCGTCGAGGTGCTCGACACCAGGTTCGTCAACCCCGGCGGCACGATCCAGATCACGAGCACCGACCCGAAATACCCTTGCGACACCAACCTGATGGTCCTGCAAGGACTGGACTTCTACGCGCTCGACCGGCTGCACCGGTTCGTCCGGTTGCAGCGGGCGCTCGCGGCCCCCGCCCCCGGTCTGTCGACCATCGAGCTCGACCGGGTGCTGATGGCCGCCAACAACCAGGGGCGGCTGGACGGAACCGGGCTGCGGTCCGTGCTGGCGGCCCGACGGCTCGCCGCCCGGCTGGACCTGCCGGTCGACGAGGTGCTGGCGTTCTACGGTCCGCTGCCGACGTACCGCTACGCGACGGCGGCCGAACCACCGCTGTACGATCGGCTCTTCCTCGACCCCTCGGTCGTCATTCTGCCACCCGGGCAGGCCAGCCCGTTCGAGCTGAACGCGGCGCGCACCGAGCTGCGGATCGTGGGCAGCCTGGTCGATCCGGCGGTCACCGCCGCGCTGCTCGGCGTGCTCGAAGTGACCGACACCGAACTGGCCGCGCTCGTCACCGGCCGCCGCTCGGCGACCCCGAACCGGCTGCTGAACCTGGCCAACCTGTCGGCGCTGTTCCGCACGGTGCGGCTGGCGCGGGCGCTCGGCCTGCCGATCGAGGATCTGCTGCGGCTGATCGAGCTGTACGGCGGCGGAGGCCCGTTCCCCGTCCCGCCCGAGGACTGGTACGGCGGGGAGCCCGAGTTGATGTCCGGCATCCCCATGAGACTGCCGACTGTTCCCCTCGTTCCGCCGCCTGTCGGTGGCGCCGATCCGGAGCTGGCCTCTGGCGCGCCGATGCGGCCTCCGTCCCATCCCGACGGGCCGACCGTCGGCGTCGCCACCGTCGACAAGTCGATCGAGGCCACCGAACGGTTCCTGGACGCGGTCGCCGACATCGTCGATCGCGGGTTCACGGTCGCGGAGCTGGACGCCGTCCTGACCGCGACGCTGCCCGCCCACGACGGGCCGCTGCCCGACGATACGGCACTGGCCGCCACCCTCACCGCGCTGCGGGCCGCCCTCCAGGCCGTCTACCAGCAGACCGCCCAGACCAGCGACGAGAAGGGCGAACTGACCCGCAAGGACCTGGCCCTGCTCGGCTGGGACGCCGCGCTAGTCCAGGAGGCGGTGACGACGCTGCTGGGCACGGTGGTGTACGCCGCGCCGCTGGACGCGCTGCCGTCCGGGATCACCCTGCCGCCCTCGATGCGGTTCGAGGCACCCACCGAGGGTGAGCCGGGCCCGGGACGGCTGCTGTGCACCGGCCCGATGACCGCGTCACAGCGGGCCGCGCTCACCGGCGCGTCCACCGCCACGCCCGCGTTCGTCACCGCGGTCAACGCGCTGCACCAGGCGCCCCGCACCTTCGTCACGACCAAGATGAAGGCGCTGCGGATCCCGATCTACTCGGCGCCGCTCGCGGTGCTGCCCATCGACCTGAAACTGCCGACCGGGCTGGCCGGGAGGGTGTTCTACGACGTCGGCGAGCACGCCCTGCGGTCCCGCGCCTACCTGTCCGCCGAGGAACTCGCCGCGCTGGGCGCCGCGTCGGCCGACGCCGCGTTCCGCGAGGCAGTGGACGCGCTGGGCCTGGCACAACGGGCCGCGCCCGCGCCCGACAACGTCTTCCTCACCGCCGACGACGCTGCGGCCCTGTTCGACCCGGACGGCCAGTCCCCCGCCCGGCGGTTCGCGTACGTCCTGGCGAAGCTGAACCCCTACCTGCGGCGCGTGCTCAGCGAGATCACCGTGAAACAGCAGCTCGGCACCGCCGCCGGGCTCGACGCCGCGAGCGCCGACGTGCTGCTCGGCACCTGGCTGCGCTCACCGTCCAAGCCGCTGGCGCTCCAGGACTTCCTCACCCCGAGGTACGTCGGCAGCGACCCGGCCGTGGTGATCACCAGGGACGGTTTCCTGGAGCAGTTCAGCACCCTGTCGCTGCTCCACCGCGTGTCCACGGTGCTCGCGCGGCTGCGGATCAGGGCCGACGAGATCCCCTGGGTCTTCGAGTACGCGGCGAGCGGCGGCTGGCTCGACCTCAACACGCTGCCGGTCACCGCCACACCGGGTGCGTCGCCGCTGTTTCCCCGGTTCGTCCGGCTGCTGCGCCTGGCCCGGCTCCGGGACGGGATTCCCGGCCGTGGCCGCACGCTCCGCGCGGTGTTCGCCGCGGCCCGGGTGCCCGGCGCGACGGTCCCCGACGTCCTGACCGAACTCGCCGCGCAGACGTCGTGGGACCGCGCCGACCTGGACGCCCTCTGCGCGCCGGGCCTGGTCGGCGTCTCGACGGCGGCGGGCTTCCACGGCGAGGAACGGCTGCTGGAACTGCTCGACGCCGTGCGGCTCCTGGACAGGCTGGGCGTGTCGGCGGAGCGCGCGGCCGGATGGCTGCCGCCCGACGTGACCTCCCAGGCGGCGCAGGCGGCATGGCAGGCGGCCAAGGCCCGGCACACCCTCGCCGAGTGGCCGGAGATCGGCGGAACCCTCCGGGACCGGCTGCGCGACCGGCAGCGGGCGGCGCTCGTCGCCCACCTGATCGCCAACCCGTTGCGTTCGGACTCCGGGCCGTACTGGCACGACGCCAACACCATGTACGACTACTTCCTGCTGGACGTCGAGATGGGCGCCTGCCAGCAGACCACCCGCATCGCGCAGGCGATCTTCAGCGTGCAGCTGTTCGTCCAGCGGGTCCGGCTCAACCTCGAATCGCTCTACGCCGACGACGACGCGGACGTCTGGAAACAGTGGGAATGGCTGAAGTCCTACCGGCTCTGGGAGGCCAACCAGAAGGTTTTCCTCTACCCGGAGAACTACTTCCAGCCCGAGCTGCGCGCGACGAAGTCGCCGCTCTTCGAGGCGCTGGAAGACGAGCTGATGCAGAAGGAGATGACCGCCGACAACGTCGAGGACGCGCTCCGCCACTACCTCGAACAGCTCGACAAGGTGTCGCGGCTGCGGCCGATCGGCGCGTTCACCGACGACACGACCTCCCCGCCGACCGTGCACATCGTCGCGCACACCGTGGCGAAACCGCGCGAACACTACTTCCGCTCGTGGGTCAACAAGAACGAGTGGACCCCGTGGCGGCGGGTCGAGCTGGACATCGACAGCGACACGATCTTCCCGGTCGTCTGGAACCGGCGGCTCTACCTGTTCTGGCCGACCTTCACCATGGCGACCGACCAGCCGCAGATCCGGATGCCGCAGGGCACCGAACCCATGCCGGACCCGCCCAAGTTCTGGAAGATGCGGTTCAACTGGAGCCGGTACGTCAACGGCCGCTGGGAGCCCAAGAAGTCCACCAAGATATTCCTCAGGATCGAGCAGGGGGCCTACAACCCCGATTGGATCGACGTCGATTACTCGAACATCTTCACTCGTATCGGCACCCGGTTCCGGGATTTCCAGTTCCGTCCGAAGATCGACCCGGTCAGCAAGGATCTGGTCATCTGGTGCGTCGACGACTTCCTCCGCCGGAACGACGACGGAACCTACACCACCAAGTCCGGGTTCTTCCGATTCAGCGCCGGGCTCGACGAGGTCATCATCGACCCGATCACGGAGCGCACCGCCGCCTACGAGGCGAGCGTTCCGTTCATTCACTACAGCGACTACAGCCTGGACGAGAACCACGAGCGCGTCGAATACGTGAGCCCGGAGGTCGAGGAAAGCGGAAAGGTCTTCATCGCCGACCCGACGAAACGGCGCTACGACTCGGAGACCTCGGTCCTGGCGCTCAACGCGACGCCGGGCGACCAGCTCTACCGGGTGCTCAACCTCACGCAGCATCCGATGGACTGGGACCGGTTCGTCGCCTTCTTCAGCGACGGGCGGCGCGGTTACCTGATCGATCCGCACCTGGTCTACCTCCCGACGCTGCGTGAACGCCCGAGCTCGGCCCCCGGACGCGACCGGCGGGCCCTGCGGTCCGGACGGGAGCTTGCCGCGCTCGCGGCAACGCGCGCCGACCGTACGCGAACCGGCCTCGTCCTCCCCCAAGACCTCCCGCGTTCTGGGGGGAGAATGGGCTCAAGCGAGCTTGGCGCCGGGCGGGTGCTTGCGGACCTGGCGGCGGTTCCCAAACTGACCTTTCGCCGCCTCTACCACCCTCACGTCCACTCCTTCGGGGCCGAGCTGAACCGGTGGGGAGTGACGGGGCTGTACAACCGGCGGCTGCAAACCCAGCCGGAGATCTACACCGGGCCGTTCGACTTCAACGACTACTACAAACCGTATGTCGTCACCGTCCCGGAGGTGCCGGGCGAGCCCGTGGAATTCGGCTTCGACGACGCGTACGCCGACTACAACTGGGAGCTGTTCTTCCACGCGCCGCTGATGGTGGCGCAGCGCCTGTCGGCCAACCAGGACTTCGAGCAGGCGCAGCGCTGGTTCCATTTCATCTTCGATCCCACCAACCGCGACTACGACGGCGACCCGCCGCAGCGGTACTGGATCACCAAGCCGTTCTTCCAGGCGTCCAGCGACACCTACGCGCAGCAGCGGATCGAGGCGATCCTGCGGAAACTGGCCGAGGGCGACCCGGACACCCAGAAGGCCGTGGACCGCTGGCTGGCGAACCCGTTCCAGCCCGACGTCGTCGCCCGCCTGCGCACCACCGCCTACCAGAAGGCCGTGGTGATGAAGTACCTCGACAACCTGATCGCCTGGGGCGACCATCTGTTCCGCCAGGACACGCTGGAGTCGATCAACCAGGCCACCCAGCTGTACATCCTGGCCGACGAACTGCTGGGCAGGCGGCCGGAGGAGATCACCGGCCGCGCGGAACCGGCGCCGCGGAGCTTCCGCCAACTGCTCAGCAGCCGTCCGGCGGACGCGGTCGTCGCGGCGGTCGAGAACCTCGTCCCAGCCCCGGCCCACGACGTCCAGCCGAGCATCCGGCCCGGGGTGAACCTCGCGTGGCTCGACTACTTCCGGGTGCCGCGCAACGACAAGCTGGTCGGCTACTGGGACACCGTCGAGGACCGGCTGTTCAAGATCCGGCACTGCCAGAACATCGAGGGCGTCCGACGGCAGGTCCCGCTGTTCGGCGCGCCCATCGACCCCAACCTGCTGGTGCGCGCGGCCGCCGCCGGGGTCGACCTGGCCACCGCGCTGGACGACATCAGCGCGCCGCTGCCGCACTACCGGTTCGAGCCGATGCTCGCCAAGGCCAGGGAGTACGCCGCCACGGTGACCGCGTTCGGTAACGCGCTGCTCGCCGCGCTGGAGAAGCGCGACGGGGAGGCGCTGGCCCGGCTGCGCTCCGGCCACGAGCTGGCGCTGCTCGACGCGGCCAGGGAGGTGCGCCACCAGCAGGTGAAGGAGGCCGACGAGGCGGTCGCCGCGTTGGACCGGTCGCGTGAACTCGCCAGGGACAAGCGGCGCTACTACGCCGATCGGCTGGACGAGCCGATGAACGCCTACGAGAAGGCGCAGACCCGGTTGCACGAGGACGCGCTGGACCAGCAGGACCTGGCCGCCCTGGTCGACATGGCGGCGGCCATCGTCGGATTCCTCCCGGACTCCAAGATCGGTTCACCGCCCACCGTCGGCGGCACGTTCGGCGGCAGCAACATCGTCTCGATGCTCAGGGGCCTGTCCAGCGCGTTCGGCTCGTACGCCACCCGGTCGAACAGCCAGGGGTCGCAGCAGCTCACGCTTTCCAGCTACGCACGCCGCGCGGAGGAATGGACGTTCCAGCAGGGGCAGGCGACCATCGAGACCACCCAGTTCGACAAGCAGATCCTGGGCGCGCAGATACGGCAGGCCATAGCGGCCAAAGAGCTGGAGAACCACGACCTACAGCGCGAGCACGCCCACGAGATCGACCGGTTCATGCGGGAGAAGTTCACCAGCACCGAACTGTACGACTGGCTCGCCGGTCAGTTGTCCACCTCGTATTTCCAGGCGTACCAGCTCGCCTATGACGTGGCCAAGCGGGCCGAGCGGTCGTTCCGCCACGAGCTGGGCGTCGCCGACTCCAGCTTCGTCAACTTCGGCTACTGGGACAGCCTGCACAAGGGCCTGCTGGCCGGTGAACGACTGTCGGCCGACCTCAACCGGATGGACGCCGCCTATCTGGAGGCCAATTCCCGCGAGTTCGAGTTGTCCAAGCGCGTCTCGCTCGCCCAACTCGACCCGACGGCGCTGCTCCGACTCAAGGAGACGGGCACCTGCTTCGTCTCGCTGCCCGAAGCGTTCTTCGACCTGGACACCCCTGGCCACTACCTGCGGCGCATCAAGAACCTGGCGATCACCGTGCCGTGCGTGGCCGGGCCGTACACCTCGGTGAACCTCACCGCGCGGCTGCTGCACAGCAGTGTGCGCGTCGATCCGGTCGTCGCCAACGGCAAGAAGTACGCTAGGGGGACGGCCGACCCGAGGTTCCGGGATTACACGGGCCCCGTCCAGTCCATCGTCACCAGCACCGGGCAGGACGACAGCGGCCTGTTCGAGACCAATCTGCGCGACGAGCGTTTCCTGCCCTTCGAGGGCGCGGGCGCGATCAGCGAATGGCAACTGTCGCTCCCGGACACGTTCCGGCAGTTCGACTACGAGTCGATCACCGATGTCGTCCTGCACCTGCGTTACACGGCACGGGACGGCGGCGACGAACTGGCCGACCACGCGGTCGCCGAACTGCACGACGCGCTCAACACCTGGCTGCACAGCGGCGAGAAGTCGCTCTACCGGGTGTTCAGCGCCCGCCGGGAATTCTCCGACCAATGGAGCAGATTCCTTGCACCGACCGGCGCCGCTGACCCCACGGCCATTTTCACGATCGCCAAGGGCCGCTTCCCCCGCGTGTTCCACGGCGAGAAACTCACCATCGCCAAGCCGTCGGTGGTGCTCGTCCTGTCCCAGGAACTGACCCCGGACGGCTCCGGACGCTACCTGGACGCCTACCCCGAAGGATTGCGAGAACAGCTCACCGCCAAGGTGACCACGCCCACGCACCAGTCGGCGACGGTCAAGCTCACCGTCGACGCGGCCCTCTCCGGCCAGCCGCGCGGCGCCCTCACCGTCGCGGGCGGCCAGGTCCACGAGCCCGACCAGGCATGGACCGTGTCCCTCTCCCGCGAAGAGGTCGGGCAGCTCCCGCCGGTCCTCGTCCGCGACGGCCTGCTCAACCCGGACGCCGTCCTGGACCTGCTCCTGATCTGGCAGTACACGGTCCGTCCGGCCTGACGGCGACCGACCGAAGCCCGAACCACCATCCACGCCACTGAGGAGAAGCGATGACCAGGCCCCATCCCCTGACCGGCGGCAGCAGCACGCTGGCGATGCTGTCGGCGCCGGATGCCGCGCGGGCGGCCGAGCCACTCGCGGCGGTCGGCACCTGGACCGCCGCGAAGGACATGCCCGTCTCCGGCTACTGGGCACTGCCCGGCGACGGAGCGACCCTGCTCGACGACAAGACCGTGCTGGTCGCGGGCGGCGAGGACGGGGCCCGCAACGCCAAGGCCGACTGCGCGTTGTTCAAGCCCGGCACCGGCGAATGGGAGACCACCGGCTCGCTGACCATCAGCCGCCGGTTGCACACCCAGACCAAGCTGGGCGACGGCAAGGTCCTGGTCGTCGGCGGAATCACCGGACCGTTCTCCCAACCACTCGCACCCGTCGCCTCGGCGGAGATCTACGACCCCGCGTCCCGCACCTGGACGGCCACCGGCGCGCTCCACCAGGCCCGCTTCTCCCACTCGGCGAGCCTGCTGCCCAACGGGAACGTCCTGGTCGCCGGTGGCATCGCCCCGAGGGACGCCCAGTCGTTCTCGGTGCTGGACTCGGCCGAGATCTTCGACCCGCAGACCGGCGAGTGGACCACGATCGCGCCGATGCTGGACGCCCGCGGCGGCCATCCGGCGGTGCCGCTCCGGGGCGGGAAGGTGCTGATGGTCGGCGGCATGACGATCCTCGGCCGGGGCCTGTTCAGCGGCCTGGCCTTCTGCGAGATCTTCGACCCGACGGTCGACCCGACGGCCGCGCCGTGGACATCGACCGGCAGCATGGCCGCCGTCCGCAGCAGCCACCAGGCCACGCTCCTCGCCGACGGCACCGTCCTGGTCACCGGCGGCGACAGCCAGGGCCTCCAAGAGGACTGGACGTACAGCCCCTACAGCCAGTGGACGACCGAACGATTCAACCCGGCGAACGGGGTGTGGACCCCGGCCGAGGGCATGTCGACCGGCCGCAGCCACCACCGGGCCGTCGCCCTGAAGTCGGGCAAGCTGCTGGTGATCGGAGGTACCGACGAGGCCACGTTCGACGTCGGCTACCAGAACGCCGCCATCTACGATCCCGGCGCCCGCACCTGGACCGACACCGGCGGCATGGTCACCGGCCGCTGGGCGTTCGCCGCCATCGAGCTGGACGACGGCCGGGTCCTGGCGGCGGGCGGCATCACCAGGTCCGGCGCGTCCACCCCCGAGCCGGGCGACATCGTCACCGCCGCGTCCGAGACCTTCAAGGCCTAGCGGAGAGAACGGAACCTGCGCCATGACACGATCCACCGAGTTGCTCACGGGCGGGGGCCCGTCCGCCAGAGCACTGGCCGCGGGCCGCTGGACCCCGACCGGCGACCTTCCGTCCGCGCGCCAGTGGGGCAGCGCGGAAGAGTCAGCCGTCCTGCTGAACGACGGCTCGGTCCTCGCGGCCGGGGGCGCGGTCGTCCGCGGCACGGGCACCGACGAGGCACTGCTGTTCGACCCGGTCGCCGGTCAGTGGTCGCAGACCGGAAAACTGATCAACGCCAGGATGTCGCACACCCTGACCAAGCTCGACGACGGCCGGGTACTGGCGGTCGGCGGCGTCCCGAACACCGACCGGGCGCCGTTCACCTTCCTGCGGACCGCCGAGATCTACCATCCCGGCGAACGCACCTGGACACCCGCCGCCGAACTGCGAACCCCCCGCGCCCTCCACTCGGCCACGCTGCTGACCAACGGCAAGGTCCTGGTCACGGGCGGCACCGGCTACCAGCGGCCGGGTGTGCCGCGCCCCTTCCGCTCGGTCGAACTCTACGACCCGGACGCGGACACCTGGACGACGGTCGCGTCCATGACCGATCCCCGGCTCTCCCATGCGGCGATCCGGCTTCCCGACGCCCGGGTACTGGTCGCGGGCGGCGAAACCGCCATCGACCGGTACAAGGGCATTGGCCAATCCTTCTGCGAACTCTACGACCCGGTCGCCGACACCTGGACCCCGACCGGAAGCATGCACGTCCCCCGCCGCAACCACCAAGCGGTCCTCCTACCGGACGGCTCGGTCTTCGTCGCCGGTGGCAATGGCCCCGGCATCATCACCGAACGCCGAATCGCCCCGTACAGCCAATGGCGAACCGAAAGGTACGACCCGGCGACCGGCTTCTGGAGCAGAGGCAGGAACATGCCGACAGGCCGCACCTTCCACCGAATGGTGACGCTCCCCACTGGAAAGGTCCTGGTGGTGGGCGGCACAGACTCCGCCACCTACGACACCGGCTACGCCAACGCCGCCATCTACGACCCCCTGTCCCAAACCTGGACCCCGACTCCGAGCATGACCACCGGCCGCTTCTACTGCTCGGCCACCACCCTGTCCGACGGCCGAGTCCTGGCGGCGGGCGGCACCGTCCGCGCCGGCGCCGCCAACCCGACCCCCGGCCAAGACCTCCTGACCGCCACCACAGAAATCTTCACCCTCTAACCCCCCGGCGTGACGATTGCCCGGTAGGCCGGGGTGAATTGCCCGGTTGGGCGTCTGGGTTGCTCGGTTGGGCGTCTGGGTTGCTCGGTTGGGTGTCTGGATTTGCTCGGTGTGCGATGTATTGTCGCCGGTTCGCGGGCGGGGAATGCGACAGTACGATCATTGGCCAGGTGTGTATCCGCGAGTGCCGGTGAGCGATGTCGTATGGACGGCAGGCGCCTGCCGATCAGGGGCTTGAGGTGTGTCGCCGTCAGGGGGAAGTGCTTTTCAGTCTGTGCTTCTACCTGCGGTGATGGTGCACGGCGGACGCCGCCGCACAAGTGGTGCTCATTGTCCGAACAAACTGTCTCGGGCCGGTATCTCAGTGGTGTGGAAGGCCGCTTTTCGTCCAGCGCACGATAGTTTTCGACCTTGTTATCGGGTTGTCGATGACTATTCGCGCGCGGTGCGAAGGACGGCCGCTGCGCCTATCACCTCCCCCGCTTCACGTATCAGGCATGGAGAGGAACAATGTCCACGTCCGCTTCGCCCCCCACGAGCGCGTCCCAGATCGCCGCGATCCAGTTGCGGAACGAGCGCGGGACGCTGCTGCGCTACGTCGCCAGCCTCGTCTCACCGGACCTGCACCAGGCGGAGGACATCGTCCAGGAGACCCTCCTGCGGGCGTGGCTGCGGGCGGACCGGCTGGACTGGCAGGAGCGTCCCATCCGGCCGTGGCTGTTCCGCACCGCCCGCAACCTCGCGCTGGACAACTGGCGGAAGGAGCGGTCGGTCCCGGTCGGGATCGCCTGGCCCGGCTGGCAGGCGCCGGACGGCGACGACTTCACCGACGGGGTCGCCGACCGCGACTGGCTGATGCCCGCCCTGCGGAAGCTGCCCCGGCCGCACCACGAGGTGCTCGTCTACGTCCACATGTTCGGGTTCGGCGGCGCCGAGGCCGCCCGGGTGCTGCGGATCCCGCGCGGCACCGTCAAGTCGCGGACGCACAACGCGCTGCGGTCGCTGCGCCGCGAACTACGGCTGCCGGACGCCGGTGACGACGCGCTACAGCTGTCGGACGCCGGTGACGACACGCTACGGCTGCCGGACGCCGGTGACGACGCGCGGACCGCGGCGTGAACGGCGGCGGGCCGCTGGAGTTCTTCACCGAGCACCGCACCCTGATCAGCCAGGTCCTGGTGGGGCTCGGCGTCCTGGTGCTGCTGATCGTGATCGCCAACCGGCTGGCCCGCCGGGTCGGCGGCTGGTACTTCGTGCGGCGCCGGGTCCGCCGGGAGATCCGGCTCACCGTGGCCGCGTTCGCCGCCCCCGTCCGCCGGTGGCTGCGCTACCGGCGGCAGGTGTGGCTGCTGAGCCGCCTGCTCGGCGACCCCGCCGTGTGGGGGGCGGGCGAGGAGGCGATCCGCTCGGTCGACGCGGCCACCCCCGAGGACTGCCGCCCGTACGCGGCGGTCGTCGGCGCCGACCTGGTCGGCGTCCTGATCGCCGGACGGGACGTGCCGCGCCCCACGGAACCGTGGATCGCCGACGACACCGACCCCCGGACATGGTGGAGCGTCCGCGAGATCTGGCAGGAGACGGCGGCGGCGCCCCCGCCCCGAGGCCGCGCGGTGCTGCTCACGTCCGTCGGGCTGGAACGCGACCGCGCGGTGTTCCTCGACCTGGCGGAAGGGCCCCCGGTCACGGCCCTGTACGGGGACGAACGCGCCCGCCGCGCCGTCCTCCAGGCGATGGCGGCGCAGCTCGACCGGCGACTGCGGCCCGGCGCGGTGGTCGTCGCCGAGGGCGTGCACGCCCACCATTCAGGCCCGCCCGCCGAGCAGGCGATGCGGGACGCGGCGAACTGGCAGGACGCCTGCGGGGCTCCGGCCTTCGCGGTGTGCGCCGGGCCGCTGGCCGAACCGGTGCCGCCGGACGGGCCGTCCGTGCTGGTCGCGGGCCGTGCCCGTGGGCGGGCGCGGCTGTTGTCGGTGCGGCGCGACGGCTCGGTGGCCGTGCACGGGTCGCCGCTGCGGCCCACGGCGACCGCGTTGCCGATCGCCGTGGCCCGGTCGGTCCGGACCATCCCGCCGCTTCGCCTGCCGATGCCCGCGCCGGATCACGCGCCCCGGACGGTGCCGGTGCGCGATGCCGCGCCGCTCGGCCAGTCCGCCGCCGCGTCCTCGCCCTCGCCCTCGCCCTCGCCCTCGTCCGCGTCGCCGCCCGCGTCCGCCCCGGCTCCGGCCGCGGCCGCGCCGGTGTCCCCGTCCGGCCAGCCCCGCTCGTCCGCGTCGACCGGCGCGTCGCCCGCGGCTCCCTCCGATTACCGGTGAGTCCCATGAGACTGATGGTCACGACCGTTGACGCGGTGGACTCGGTCCGCCGCGACCACGTCCTGAATCTGCCCGAGGGTTGCACCGTCGCGGACCTCGCGGCGGCGGTGGACACCACCGCGCCCGGCGACCCCGCGACGGCGGGAGACCCCGGCGGCGCGCCGGACGCCGACGGGCTGGAGGAGTTCCTGTCCGGCGGTGCCGCCGGGCCCGCCCGCCCGCTGTTCCTGGACGGCGCGCCCGTCGACCCGGCCGCCCCGGTCCGCGGCAGCGGCATCCGCGAGGGCGGGGTGCTCGGCCTCGGCGGTCCCGTCCCCGACCCGGACCCGGCGGCGGGGCGGGCCGCCGCGCCCCCCGGCGAACCGGTGATCGCCGAGGTGCACGCCGTGTCGGGCCCCGGCGCGGGACGCAGCTGGCGGCTCCCCCGCGGCGGCTACGAGATCGGCTCCGATCCGGGCTGCGCGATCCGGGTGTCCGGCCCGCGGGCCCCCGAGTCCGGGGTGTGGGTGACCGTCGCCGCCGACGGGACCGCGTACTGGCACGACGAACGTCCCCCGGACGGACGCGAGGGCGTGGTCCGGCTGTGCGAGCCGGTCCCGCCGCCCGACATCGACCCGATCACCGGCGCCGCGCCGGACCGGACGAGCCCGGAGGAACGGCTGGAGCTGGTCCGGGAGGCCGCCGAGCTGGCCGAGCTGCGGGAGCGGGAGTTGGCCGGACGGCCGGAACCCCTGCCCGGCACCACGGCCTGGCCGCACGACGTCGACCTGGCGGTGGGCGGCACCCTGCTGCGGGTCGTCGCGCCCGTGCTGCCGGACGCCGCCGTCGTCCCGTCCGAGGACGGCGTCGGCCTCGACTACAACCGGCCGCCGCGGATCGCGCCGCATCTGGACGCCGAGCGGCTGCGGCTGCCGTCGCCGCCCGGGTCGCAGCAGCGTCCGCCGTTCCCGGTGCTGGTGATGATCGCGCCGGTGGTCGTCGGGCTGCTGCTCGCGGGCGTGCTGCGCTCCTACTTCTACCTGGTGTTCATCGTCTTCACGCCGATCATGGTGTTGTCGAACTGGGTGTCGGGACGGCGCAGCAACCGCCGCGACCGCAAGGAGGAGCGGCGCCGCTACCGGTCCCGGCGCCGCGTCGTGGAGCGGGAGATCCGGGACGCCGTCGTCCGGGAACGGTGGGTGCGGTGCGTCACCGGACCCGACCCCGCCGCGGCCGGGCTGATCGCCGCCGGTCCCGGCGCCCGGCTGTGGGAGCGCCGCCGCGGCGACCCCGACCATCTCGTGCTGCGCGCCGGGACGGTCGACCTTCCCTCGGTGAAGGACATCGACGACCCCGCGCAGGACGAGAACCACCGCGTGGTCCGCTGGACGCTCCCCGACATCCCCATCGGCGTGGAGGTCGCCGAGTTCGGCGTGGTCGGCGTCGCCGGGCCCGCCGCGCCGGTCCGTTCGCTCGGCCGCTGGTTCCTCGCCCAGGCCGCCGTCCTGCACAGCCCGCGCGACCTGCGCGCCGTCGTGCTGACGGTCGGCGACCCGCGCGCCGGGGAATGGGGGTGGGCGCGCTGGCTGCCGCACCTGCGGCCGTCCGCTCCCGGCGGTCCGGTCGTCGCCGTCGGCAACGACGCGGAGAGCGTGGCGAGCCGGGTCTCCGAACTCGTCTCGGAGATCCGGAAGCGGCGGCAGATGCTGGAGTCGTCGTCGGGCCGCGCCATGCTCGGCGAACCCGACATCCTGGTCATCGTGGACGGGGCGCGGCGGCTGCGGGACGTGCCGGGCATGGTCCGCGTCCTCACCGAGGGCCCCGCCGTGCGGATCTTCTGCGTCTGCCTGGACGAGGAGGAGCGGCTGCTGCCCGAGGAGTGCAACGCCGTGCTCGCCCTCAGGGGCGGGGAGCTGACGATCCGGCAGACCGGCGTGCCCGACACCGAGCGGGTCCGCGCCGACCTGGTGTCGGCCGCGTGGTGCGAGCGGGTGGCGCGGTCGCTCGCGCCGCTGCGCGACGTCAGCCCGCAGGAGGACGGCGGCATGCCCGACGAGTCCCGGCTGCTGACGCTGATCGGCCAGGAGCCGCCGGACGCGCGGGCCCTCGCCGACCGGTGGCGGCGGCGCCCGGCGAGCACGACGTTCCCGCTCGGCGTCGGCCTCGACGGGACGATGACGCTGGACCTCGTCAGGGACGGGCCGCACGGCCTGGTCGCCGGGACCACCGGCTCGGGCAAGTCCGAGCTGCTGCGCGCGTTCGTGGCGTCCCTGGCGGCGGTGAACCGGCCGGACGAGCTGACCTTCGTGCTGGTCGACTACAAGGGCGGCAGCGCGTTCCGCGAATGTGCCGACCTGCCGCACACCCTCGGGATGATCACCGACCTGGACGGGCACCTCGTGCGGCGCGCGCTCGACTCGCTGGGCGCGGAGCTGCGGCGCCGCGAACGGGTGCTCGCCGAGCACGACGCGAAGGACCACCCGGAGTACCGCGCGAAGCGGGCCGCCGACCCCGCCCTGCCGCCGCTGCCCCGGCTCGTGCTGATCATCGACGAGTTCGCCACCCTCATCCGGGAGACGCCCGATTTCGTCACCGGGATGATCGGGATCGCGCAGCGCGGCCGGTCCCTCGGCATCCACCTCGTCCTCGCGACCCAGCGGCCCGCCGGGGTGGTGACCCCGGACATCAAGGCGAACACCAACCTGCGCGTCGCGCTGCGGGTCACCGACGCGGCCGAGAGCCAGGACATCATCGACACCAACGACGCGGCCATGATCTCGACCGCCACGCCGGGCCGAGCGATGGTGCGCCAGGGACCCCGGATGTCGGTGCCGTTCCAGTCGGCGTGGGTCGGCGCCGAACGTCCGGGCGCCTCGGCCGGGCGGGGTCCCGCCGCACGCGGCCAGGTGCACGCGGCCGACCTGCCATGGAGCAGGCTCGGACGGCCCGCGCCCGACCCGTCCCCCGGCGACGACATGGTGGAGACGCTCGGCCCGCCCGCGCCGACCGACCTCCAGGCGCTGGTCGAGGCCGTCCAGGAGGCCACCGAACTGATCGGCGACCACGAGCCGCAGCCGAGCCCGTGGCTCCCGCCGCTGCCGGAGAAGGTGGTGCTGGACGAGCTTCCCGAGGTGCGACGGCCCCCCGAACGCGACGACCCGTCGCTGCCCGCGCTGATCCCCTACGCGATGGAGGACCTCCCGCTGATCCAGGAGCGCAGCGTCGCCGCGATCGACCTGGCGTCGTTCGGCCACCTGTACGTGATCGGCGCGCCGAGGTCGGGCCGCACGCAGGTGCTGCGCACCATCGCCGGGTCGGCCGCCCGCGAGGTCAGCGCCGCCGACCTGCACATCTACGGCATCGACGCGGCGGGCGGCGGGCTCGCCGCGCTGCGTCCGCTGCCGCACTGCGGCGCCATCGCGGGCCGGTACGACATGGAACAACTGGACCGGATGATCACCCGGCTCGCCACCGAGCTGACCCGGCGGCAGGAGCTGTGCGCGGCGCGGCACTGCTCCGGGGTGGTCGAGCTGCGCTCCCGGCTGCCGGAGAAGGAGCGTCCCGCGCACATCCTGCTGTTCATCGACGGCTGGGACGCGCTGGTGCCCGTCCTGGACGACTACGACGGCGGACGCCTGTTCGACGACGTCAACCGTCTACTGCGGGAGGGCGCCGCGGGCGGTGTGCACGTCGTCGCCACATCGGAACGGTCGCTGCTGGCGGGGCGCACGGCCGCGCACAACGACCACAAGCTGATGCTGCGGCAGGCGGACAGCGGCGACTACACACTGCTCGGCATGCTGCCCAGCCAGGTCCCGACGATGGTGCCGGACGGTCGCGGCTGGCACACCGTCACCCGCACCGAGACACAGGTCGTGGTGCTCGCGGACGACCAGTCCGGGCAGGGTCAGGCGGCCGCGCTCCGCGAGATCGCCGCCGCGGCGACCAAACGCGACGGTGCGATCGCGCGGAACCGGCGGCCGTTCACCGTCGAGTCCCTGCCCCAGAAGGTCGACTTCGCGGAGGTTTACGACCGCGTGCCCGGCGAGCTGCGCCGCCCGCTGTGGGGGTTGCTCGGCGTCGGCGGCGACGACGCGGGCCCCGTCGGGGTGGACTTCGCGACCCCCGCGCCGACGTTCCTGGTGGCGGGCCCGCCCGGCTCCGGGCGCAGCAACACGCTGGCGTGCCTGGCGGTGTCGCTGCTGGCGGGTGGCGCCTCGCTGGTGGTGCTCACCCCCCGCGACTCGCCGCTGCGCTCGCTCGCCGCCCATCCCGGGGCGCGGGTGCTGGCCGACCCCGACCCGTCGGAGGACGAGGTGCGGGAGGCCATCGACGCGATGCCGGGACCGGGCGTCGTCCTGGTGGACGACGCCGACATGCTGTCGATGGGATACGCGGAGCAGGTGCTGAAGGAGACGATCCTGTCCGCCCGGGAACGGTCGCGCGGCCTGGTGGCGGCCGGCCCGGCGGAGTCGCTCGGGATGGGGATGAGCAGCTGGGTGTCGGCGGCGAAGCGGTCCCGGAAGGGGCTGCTGCTCGCCCCGCAGAACCTGGCGGAGGGCGACCTGATCGGGGCACGACTGTCACTCACCACGGTCCGCTCCCACGCCCCACTCGGCCGCGCCTGGACATCGGGCCCGGCCGGGACAGCGATGAGCGTACAGGTGCCACTCACCCCACTCAAAACGTCCTGACAACCAAGGCGCCCGGGCCGCCCAGCACGTCCAGAAGCACGGGCAAACGAAAGCACGGGCGCGCGGAAAAACGGGCGCGCTGACAGGAGCGCGGACGCGCGGAAACACAGGCACGCGGAACACGGGCGCGCTGACAGGAGCACGGACGCACGGGAGCACGGGAGCGCGGACAGGAGCGGCGCGGCGCCACCGGGGGGTGGCGCCGCGCCGCGTGTTCCGGGCCGGGTCGGGTCGGAGGGCGTCAGTGGCCCGCCTTGTTGGTCTCCTCCCGGATCTTCTTGGCCATGTTGGTGTCGTTCTCCTCCATCGAGTTCTTGATCTGGATGAACATGTCGGCGAAGCTCTTGATGCCTTCGACGGCCTTGTGCAGCGAGGTGTTGAACTGGTCGTAGGACTCCCGCAGGGCCGGGGACGACTTGTCGAAGACCATGCCGTCGCCGAGCAGGGTGTTCACATCGTTCCGCAGATTGTTGATCATCGGAATGATGTTCTCCTTGGCGGACTTGAGCTTGCCCGCCGTTGTTTCGATCTTGGAGTAGTCAAGGTTGATATTGGACATCGAATTCTCCTCGTCGTGTCATTTCACTCAGCGGCAGCCGGGGTCCCGGACGTGCCGCGCCGATCTCGTTCCCGCGCGCTTTAGGCTTCTTTCCAGCCCTTCTTTCCGTCCGGCACGTACTCCGTCTTCTTGCCCTTGTCGTCGGTGACGGTCATCTTGCTGCCGTCGGTCATGTTGCCTTCGCCGTCCCGTTTGATGACCACGTCGGCCGTCGCCTTGCTGCCGTCGGCATAGGTCGTCACGGTGGTGTAGGAGTCGCCCGTCTTGTCCCTGAACGTGGTGACGGTCTCGTACGTCTTGCCGTTCGACGTGGTGATCGTCGTGGTCTCCGTCTTGACGTTCTTGTCGTCGTCCAAGGTCAGCTCGGTTTTGACCGTGCCGTCGGGCGTCTCGATCGTGTGGGACGTCGGCGGTTTGCCGGGATCCTTGGGTTCGGGACCGGGGTCGGTCGCCCCGCAGTACTCAGGGGCGTTCTTGTCGCCCGGCACGCAGGAATCCCCGTGCTGTTCGTGCTGGTCCCAAAGGTTCTTCTTCTTCTGCCACTCGTCGTGCTTGAGCCAGGCGTCGTACTTCTCCCGCCAGTCGTCATATCCCACGTCGCTGCCCCGGAAGCCGCAACCGTCGGCGATCTGGGCGTCCATGTTGAAGAACGCGTCGGCGACCGCGCTGAAGATGTCGCCAAGCTTCCGCAGATCCTTCTCGGCCTTTTCCAGCGGGCCCTTGGAACGGTAGTAGAGGGTGCTGAAAGCGCTGGAGAGCCCGAAGTCGCCGAACACCTCGTCGTTGTTGGCCCCGTAGTCGCCCAGCCCGTCGAAAGCCTTGTCCCGGAATTTGGGTCCGGTCCGGTCGGCGAGCGAATGCAGTTCCTTCTTCGCGGCGTGCAGGACGTCGTAGTCAATGGCGAAGTCAACCATTCTTCTCCTCCTCGCGAGGCCGGGACGCCCGGGATGGGGCACACCGGTCCGCCCTGTTCACGATCCGGCGGCCCCACCGGTTCACCGCAGGGTCGGTTCACCGCGGGGTCGGCTCACGGCGGTCGGCTCACCACGGGATCGGCTCACGGCGGTCGGTTCACCGCGGGGTCGGCTCGCCACGTCCGGCGAAATCGGCGATGAACCGTCCGGGGGGCTCGTACGTGGACATCCGGAGGGCGAGGCGTCGGCCGGAGCGTCCCGTGGCACTCCGGACCCGGCGGCACCGGCGGACGGCAGGAGGAGGAGCACCGATGGCACGCCCCACCGACTGGGATGTTCTCGACCTGCGCGACGACCCGACGCCCGGCGACCCCGCGCGGATCCGCCGCGTCGCCAAGTCGCTCCGCTCGCTGAGCGACGCGGCCGGGGACATCGACCAGGTCATGGGAAAGATCGTCACCAAGACCGGCTCGAACGCCTTCAAGGGCAAGGTCGCCGACGAGCTCCGGCACCAGATCGGCGACCGGCTGCGCGCCTTCGTGAAGAGCATGCACGACTCGTTCGACTGGGCGAGCAAGGCCCTGCCGGTCTACGCCGACGCGCTGGAGCAGGCGCAGCGCAAGGCCGACGGGGCGCTGGAGCAGGCCCGCGGCCTCAGCAAGGACGACTCGGAGAAGGACCGGCTCAAGCACACGGCCGAGTCCGCGGGCAGGTCGGCGAAGGACGCGGCCAAGACCGCCACCTCGACGCTCCGCAAGGCGTCCAACAACATCAAGTCGCCGCTGTCCCCGTGCGCCGAGTTCTGGGAGATCTTCCAGTGGATCGCCATCATCCTGATCATCCCGGCGCTGGTCTTCGGCGGCCCGATCGCGCTCGCCGCGATCGGCGTGAACCTCGCCATCTTCATCAAGACGGCCGTCGACTTCGCCCAGGGCAAGACGAACCTGCTCGGGCTGTTCCTCGCCGGGCTCGGGATCATCGCGCCGACGACGCGGGCGTTTCCGTTCGCCGCCATCTTCAAGGCGGGTTCCGAGCTCGGCAAGCAGGGGTTCGGCAAGGGCGGCGGCGCGATGCTGACGTTCTTCCACAACGGCATCCGCAACATCATCCAGCCGTTCGCGCACTTCCCGTCCCTGGCACAGCTGGCGGCGGCGTCCGGAAGCTGGTCCAGGTCGGGCGCGCTCTGGGTCGCGAACTTCGGTAAGGGGCTCGGGCAACTCGGCAAGAACATCGCCATGAAGGGCGGCCTGATCGTCGTCACCGGGATCAAGGCCGTGCCCGCCATCGCCGTCGGCGTCATCCACGGCATCGGGCCCGCGCTGAAGAGCTTCGGGGCCGGGACCCGCAGTTTCATCATGGCGAACTTCGGCGGCCTGCGCTGGGCGCGGATCTTCCTGCCCGCCGAGGCCGACGAGATCGGCCACTTCGGCCTCATGGGCGCGATGCGGATCGCGATGATCGACCGCGGACTCTTCGGCAACTTCAGGTTCGGCAGGACACCGCTGGTCCAGGCCGCCGGTGCCGGTGCGTCGCACATCCCGGCCCCCCAGCTGCGCGGCGTGGACGCGCTGGTCGACAACCCGGCCGGGCAGCTCGCGGGCACCCGGGTCAACATCGACGAGTGGACGGCCGGGCTCGGCTCGCCGAACACGCGCCTCGCCGGGCCCGGCGCCTCGCTGAACCTGTACCTGCCCGACCCGCCCGCGATGTCGATCGGGTCGGACTTCGGCGGCGCCATCACCTTCAGCCAGCAGTCGGCGATGCGGCTCGACGCCCTGCTGGACACCCCGATCAACAACCTCGGCGACGTCCGGATCGGCACCTGGGCGGAACGCCCCGGAATGGGCTCCGTCGGAGTGAACCCGGGGGCCGGTTTCGACGGGGCCGTGCATCTCGACGAGGTGCGGGTGGTCCCGTCCGCCACCGTCGTGAACGCGGGCGCGGACATCCCCGCGCTCGGCGCCGTCCACCCGCCCGGGCAGATGGCCACCGGAATGCCCGAGATCACGGCGCCGCCAGTGACCCAGGGTCCCGGCGCCGCGCTCACCGGCGGGCCCGTCCCGTCCACCGCCGTCCACGCGCTGGAGTTTCCGGCCCCCATCACCGGCGACATCACCAACATCGCGGACATGCGGGCCCTCGGGACGCAGGCGCACCTGGTGTCCCTCGACCCGCCCGCGCTGCCGAACCTCGCGCAGGACCTCGTCGTCCATCCCGTGGAGGGGCCGGGCCTGAACTCCGGCGCGCACCTCGCGCCCCCCGAGACGCCCGCCGCGCAGATCGGCGGCGACGTGACCGGCGGCGTCCCGGACGCCCAGGGCCTCACCAACCCGCACCTGTCCACCCCCGAGGTGTCCTCGCAGCTCGCGCACGATCTGGTCGCCGACCCCACGACGATCCCCCCGGTGATCTCCGCAGCGGCCGGGTTCGGCGCGGGCAACGTCCACGCCGGGACCGCGGGCGCCCATCTCGCGCCGCCACCCGTGACGCCCGTCAACGCCGCGCTCGACCTGGTGGACGGCGGGCCCGGCCGCGCTGTGTCCTCGGGTTCGTCGGTCCGGCCGCCGGGCGTCCAGGGCATCCGGCTCACCCCCGCGCAGCTGGACGCGGCGTGGGCGCGGGACTCCGAGCTGATCGGCGACCTGTTCAAGGGGGAGACGAGGTTCATGACGGAGGCGCGCACGGAGGCGTGGCGCGACTTCGTCCTCGCCCGCTACGACTTCGCCCGCGCGCAGGACCACGTCGACTACCTGCACGGCTTCAAGGGGGAGCCGTCCTCGGGCGAGCGCACCGCCCTCACCGAGGCGACGGCGAAGCTCGACTCCGCGCGTGACGGCGTCGACGCGGCCGTGCGCGGGCTGCGCGTCAACAACCTCAATCCGGTCGCCGTCGACCGGGCCATCAACGAGATCATGGCGCAGTCGTTGAAGGAGCGGCCCCGCGTGCTCGGCGGGGCGCCGCGGGTCCACGGCCCCGGCGACGCCGAGGCGATCCGGCTGACCGACCCGTCCGGCGGCGCGACCGGCCTTGAGGTGCGGATCACCTACCGCGCCGACGGCGTCGACGTACAGGTGGCGTCGCTGAACGCGCCGGGCGACAGCCACCACTTCCATGGCGAGATCGTGGACGACGGCGGCCTGCGCGTCACCGACCTGCGGACGGGCGTCGGCTGGCACCACGACCCGGCGGGCGTCCTCGGCCTCCAGACCGTCCCGCTGCGCGGCGCCGACGGCAACCCCACGGGCACCTTCGTCCTGGCGCACGCGGGCCCGGACGGCAGGCCGGTCTTCCAACTGGACGGCCTCGCCGCCGACGACCACGCCGTCATCCGGACGCCCGGCGGGGAGTTCAGGGTCAGCGACGCCCGCGCGGGCGGGCCCTACCAGGTGTTCGACGGTGACGGACGGGTCCAGTGGAACGGCCATATGGTCGACGGCGGCGCGTTGGAATTCCCCGTGGGGGGCGGCCCAGGCCGTGTTCTCGATGGGCAGGGAAACATTGCCAACGGCATGACGGCGGCGCGGACCGCCGACGGTTTCCGCGTGAACGCGGGCGATGGCCAGTACATGCTGTTCGGCGGTGGTGGGGGACGCGAGTGGGAGGGTCGTCCCATCGAGGGCGGCGCGGTGGAATTCCCGGCGAGTGGCGGCCCGGGACGCGTTCTCGATGGGCAGGGGAATGTCGTCGACGGCATGGCCGCGGCCCGGACCCCTGACGGTTTCCGCGTGAGCAACACCACGGGCGGGAACTACATGCTGTTCGGTGGGAACGGGTCGCGCGAGTGGGAGGGCAATTTCGTTGAGGGCGGCGCGGTGGAATTCCCCGTGCGCGGTCCGGGGAACCCACGGTTCCTGAACGAGCAGGGTCAGGTCGTCGACGGCGTGACCGTTTCCGTCACCGCGAGCGGTTTCCGGGCGCATGACCTCGGGACCGGGTCGATCAAGTTGTTCCACGCCGACGGACGGCTTGAGTGGCAGTACATCGCCGGTCCGAACGGCTCGATCAGCACGACCCTGAAGGCCGTGGAGAACCGGTTCGAGCAGATCAGACTGGAGAACCCACGACTGGCCCACGAGAACGCTGAAAACTTCGCGCGCCTGCACGCGACCCTGAAGGCGTTCGACGAATGGATGCGTGAGAGCGACATCGGATACCGGCTGGGCGGCAGCCTCAGCGCCTATCTTCACGGGGCGAACCGGCTCCCGGGCGACATCGACGTCGAGGTGCAGAACAGCGCCAGCATGAGGACCATGATCGATCGCCTTCAGGACCCGAACAACGGTTGGAGCCTCACTCCCAAATACCGCAACGGCGAACTGGCCGTCATCACGGCGACGAACGCGCGGTTCATGAACTACGAGTTCGACATCGTGGACGAGATCGGCATGGTCGACACGCCGTTCGTGCTCAAAGAGTCGATGCAGGTGGAGGGAGCCGCGCTGAAGTCCGGTGTGCTGATGTCGCACCCGGAACTGATCCTCAACTACCTCGACCGGATGTTCAACAAGCCCAAGGTGTCCGTCGAGAAGGGCGACGCCGTCCAGATCGCGGACCTGCTGAAGGCGGCGGGCTTCGCCGACGTCACCGCCGTCCGGCATTACTGGGACGAGATCGTCCGTCCGATAATGCGGAGCGACGACCCGAACCTGCCGGTGTTCAAGATTCTCCTTGAGAACCTCGCCATCACGAAGCCCGGTGAGCTGGGCGGTCTGACCGTCGCCAGGATCGGTGACGGTGTCCGCGTGAACAATCCCGTGGCGAAGTCGACCCAGGTGTTCGACGGGACCGGGCAGCTGCGATGGGACGGTCATATCGTCGAGGGCGGCGCGCTGGAATTCCCCGTCGGCGGTCTGGGCAATGGTCGACTCCTGAACCAGAACGGTCTGGTCGTCGATGGTGTGACCGTCGTCAAAACCGAGGATGCTTTCTGGGCCCACCACCCCGCGTCGGGGACGGTCAAGGTGTTCCAGGACGACGGCTGGCTGCGGTGGGAAGGCCCCGCCGACCAGGCCGCCGGGATGAGGTTCGCCGGCGGCGCGGGTGCCGTGCACGGTCTGGACGGTGAGAACTCGATCGCCACGACCCTGGACGCCGTGCGGAACCGGTTCCAGCAGCTCAAACTCGAAGGCTCGCAGTCCGTCCACCCGAGCGAGGGAGACTTCTGGACCCTGCGCGCCGTCCTGCGGTCATTCGACGAATGGGCGCGTTCGTTCGACATCAACTACCGGTTCGGCGGGAGCCTCAGCGCCTATGTGCACGGCGCGAGCAGGATCCCGAAGGACATCGACATCGACATGACCAACGCCAACGACATCAGGGCGCTGTCCGACCGCATGCGGGCCGCGGGCAGCGGCTGGGAAATCGGCGAGTTCGTCGAGCGGGACGGAATCATCCTCGCCATGGTGGTCAAGAACGTCAACATACCGGATTTCACCTTCGACGTCTCGAACGAGCTGAGCGCCTTCAACACGCCGTTCGTCCTCCACGAGGGCATGCAGCTGGAGGGTGCCGCGGTGAAGTCGGGCGGGCTGATGCCGCGCGAGGACCTGGTCCTCAACTACCTCGACCGGATTCTGCAAAAGCCCGCGGTCGCGGAGTTCAAGGGAGACGGCGTCCAGATCGCCGGACTACTCAAGGCGGGCGGCATGACGACCGTTTCCGATGTGGAGCGGTACTGGAACGAGTCCCTCAAGGAACTGATGCGGCCCGACGACCTCCGCATTCCGATGTTCACGAGTTACCTTGAGCACCTCGTCATGGGGTTGCCTCTCCCAAGGTTCGATTCGCCGTTCGCACCGCCCGCCGCTCCCATGAACACCGCCGCTCCCATGAACACCGAGGCTCCCGCGCACCCCGACACCGAAATGGGCGGCTGAGAAATGGCGCTCCGGCACGAAAGAGAGTACCCGTGAGCGGACCCGTCCACGTCGTCGCGGCCAAGGGACGCGGCGCGCACCGCAGCATCGCCGCCGCCGTGCGCGCCGCCCGTCCCGGCGACAGGGTGCTCGTCACTCCCGGCGAGTACCGCGAGTCGCTGACCGTGGACCGCCCGGTGGTGCTGGTGAGCGAACTCGGACCGGACAGCGTCGTCCTGTCCCCCGGAGCCGACGCGGCGCCCGCCCTCACCGTCACGGCCCGCAACTGCGTCGTGCGGGGGCTCACGGTGCGGGGTTCCGGGGCGTCGCCGCCCGCCGTCCGCGTCGTCGGCGCGGCCGCGCTGGCGCTGCACGACTGCGCGGTGTCCGGCGGGGCCGTCGAGGTGCGCGGCGGGGAGCCCGCCGAGCAGGACGCGCCGCCCCCGGACGGCGACCCGACCGAACCGGCGCTGCTGCTGGAACGCTGCGTCGTCGCCGACATCACCGGCACGGCCGTCCACCTGTCCGGCGGCGCCCGCGCCCGGGTCGAGGACACCCGGATCGAGTCGGTGGACGGCACCGCGATCCTGCTCACCGGTGGCGCCCGGTTCGCCGCCGAACGGCTGCGGATGCGCGGCGTCACGGGCCACGGGATGCGGGCGGGCGGCCGGTCCGCCCTCGCGATCGCCGACTGCCGGATCCGCGACGTCGGGGCAGGCGGGCTGCTCGTCGAGGACCAGGCGACGCTCGTCGCCACCGACACCCGGATCACGGCGTCGGGCGCGGTCGGCGTCCACCTCACCGGCGCCGCGGCCGCGGACCTCGCCGAATGCCGGGTCGTCGGCCCGGTCGCCAGCGGTCTCGCCGTCCGGGGCGAGGCGCGCCTCACCGCGACGGGCTGCGCGGTCACCGACGCGGGCGCCAACGGCGTCCTCGCGCTCGGCTCCGCCGTCGCCGAACTCACCGAATGCAAGATCGCTGGCACCGCGTTCAGCGCCGTGCACGTGGCGGGCGAGGCGGCCGTCCGACTGCTGGAATGCCGCATCGCGGACAGCGCCGAGCACGGCCTGCACGTGATCGGCACCGCCCGCGCGGAACTCGCCGAATGCACCGTCACCGGCGCCGCCATGTCCGGCCTGCACGCCGCCGAGGACGCGGTGTTCACCGCGTACGGCTGCCGGGTCGTCGACGCGCGGACGGGCGTGCACGCCGAGTCGTCCGAGGAGACCGAACTCGGGCACAGCACCGTGCTGCGCGCCGGACAGGTCGGCGTCCAGGTCGCCGAGGGCGGCGCCGCCCGGCTCGCGCACGTGCGCGTGGCGGAGGCGGGCGCCGCCGGGATCGTGGTCGCCGCGGGCGCCGCCGCCCACGTCGAGGGCGGTTCGGTCGAGCGGTCCGCCGGATCCGGCATCGTGGTGTGGACCGGCGCCGAACCGCACGTTTCGGGGACGCTGGTCGAGGCGTCCACCAAGAACGGCGTCTACATCGCGGAAGGCGGCGGCGGGACGTTCACCTCGTGCGAGATCGCCGCGTCCGGATTCCCCGCCCTGCATGTGGCACGGGACGCGGCCCCGAACTTCCGCCGATGCCGGATCCGTGACTGCGCGGAGGACCTCAGCGCGGACGAGGGTGCCCGTCCGGTGTTCGACGGATGCTCGTCCCACGACGTGAAACGCTCAACGATCCCGGACGCGGGCCCTGGCGCGGGCCCGCCCACCGGCCCGCCACCCGGCGTCCCGACGGAACGGACCCCGTCCACCCCACCGTCCACGCTCGCGTTGGCCGGGGCGGGCGACCTCGCGGAGGAACCACCCGAGGAAACCCTGGAAGACCTGCTCGACGAGCTGAACTCGCTGGTCGGCCTGGCCGAGGTGAAACGGAGCGTCGGCGCGCTGGTCAAACTGATGCAGACCGTGCGCCGCCGCGAGGACGCGGGCCTGCCCGCGCCGCCGCTCAGCCGCCACCTGGTGTTCGCGGGCAACCCCGGCACCGGCAAGACCACCGTGGCCCGGCTGTACGGACGGCTACTCAAGGCGCTCGGCCTCCTGCGCCGCGGCCACCTGATCGAGGTGGACCGCAGCACCCTGGTCGGGGAGTACGTGGGACACACCGGCCCCCGCACCGCCGCCGCGTTCAACCTGGCGCTGGGCGGCGTCCTGTTCATCGACGAGGCGTACTCGCTCGCCCCGTTCCACGCCGGGAACGACTTCGGCGCGGAGGCGGTCGCGACCCTCGTGAAACTGATGGAGGACAACCGCGACGACGTCGTCGTGATCGCGGCCGGATATCCGGCGGAGATGGGCCGGTTCATCGCGTCCAACCCCGGGCTGGAGTCACGCTTCACCCGCACCCTGCGTTTCGTCGACTACGACGCCGAGGAACTGGTGTCGATCGTCGAGTTCCACGCCCGCGAGCACCGCTACGAGCTGACCGCGGAGGCCCGCACCCGGCTCACCGCCTTCTTCGACGCGATGCCGCGCGGGGAGGGCTTCGGCAACGGACGCTCCGCCCGGCAGGCCTTCCAGGAGATGACCGAACGCCAGGCCGAGCGCGTCGCGGAGATGGACGGCGCGCTCCCCGAGGACCTCATCGCGCTCGAAGCCGAAGACATTCCCCGGTGATCAGAGGAAGGTCCACTGGTGGTCGTCCGAGTCGAGGCAGGGAGCGTCCCTCAACCGCGCGCCCGGCTCCAGCTTGCCGTTCGCCCCGTCGACGTCCAGACACTGGTGCTCACTGACAAGGTTCTGAACCCAGTACTGATCCCCCGGCCGCCTCTGCAAATACCAGGTCTGGTTGTCGTCGCTCTTCGGCGCGCAGGTGGACTGCACCAGATAGGTATCGGTCGTGCTTCCGGAACCGGGCAGATCAAGACACTTCCCAGTCACAGAATTACGAATAACAAACAAATCCGCGGCGTCCGGCCCCCCGCGCTTCTTGAAAACCAGGAGATCCCACCGCTGGACGCGCGAGCTCGGATCACAGCCGCCCACGCTGGCCCCACCCGACGAGGACTTGGCGCAGAGCCCGGTCATGAGGTTCTTCAACACGACACCCTTGACACTGGTGAAGTTCACGCCCTGCGGAAGCCGCCTGACCTTCTTCCGAGGCGTCTGCCGCGCCGGGGTCTTCTTCACCACGGGCGCCTTTCGCTTGACCGGTTTGGTCGGCTTGACAGTAGGAGTTTGCGGCGGCGCGGGCGGCGGCACCACGGGCCGCACAGGCGCCTTCCGCGCAACCGGCGTCGTCCGCGGCTCATCCCCAAGGTCAAGCCCCGCCACCAGCGGCGCCCCCACCAGAACGACCCCGGTCAACGTCCCCGCCGACAAGATCGTCGTATAGACCCGCCGACCCGGCACCAACCCCCGCCGCGGCCGAACCGGATGCTTCGCGAACGTACCCGCGAACCCATCCTCCTCCACCCCACGACGACCCGAAAAGAAGGGGGACACATCATCTCCTGACTATCCACACGAACTCAAACCTCGCACACAAAGTGTAGCGGAAGAAATCAACAGACAACGCCATTCCCTCACGCTCCCAACCAACCGTGAGGCCATTCTCCTACGCCCAAAAACACCTTTCGAAGAAACACTCCCCCAAGCCATCCGCTCCCACCCCCTCTCCGTTCCAGCGACCTGGCCGCACCAGCGGACGAGGGGGCACCCCGGACCGCACGTCCCGAGCGCCACGCGGCAAAATCGACCATGATCGACGGTGTACACCCAGCGCCCCAACTGGAACAGCCGAAGAGACACATCGCTCGGGAGGGAATGATGCTGTTCAAACGCGAGGTCCTTGAGGGGATCGCAAGCGGACGGATCGACCGGGTGTTCCGGGTGTGGGCCCAGCCCCGGGTCCGCGCGGGAAGCACTCAGCGCACCTGGGCGGGGATCATCGTCATCGACTCGGTCACACCCGTCACCCCCGAAGAGATCACCGAACAGGACGCCCAACGTTCGGGCTTCCAAGACCGCGCCGCCCTCCTCACCGCCCTCTCCAAGAGCACCAAGGAGGGCGGCTACCACCGCGTCATGCTCCACCTGGGCGCCTCCGACCCCAGATCAGAACTAGCCGGAAACGCCGACCTCACCAACCAAGAACTGGCCGACCTCAAAACCACCCTGGACACCATCGACACCCGAAGCCGCCGCACCCCCTGGACCCGCGAAGTCCTCCGCCTGATCGAGGAACACCCCGGCCTACGCGCCCAAGACCTGGCCGAACACCTGAACCGCGACAAACTCCCCTTCAAGGCCGACGTCCGCCGCCTCAAAGCCCTCGGCCTAACCCAAAGCCTCGAAACCGGCTACCGCCTCTCCCCCCGCGGCCAAACCCTCATGACCTACCTACGCTCCACACCCGACTGACCCACCCAGGGACGCCGGTGAGCCCAGCCGCCCTGGCCCCCCGACAAACCCGCAACGACCCAGGCGCCACTCACGCCGTTCACGCCGTTCCTCCACCATTCGGTGGCTGGCCAACGCCGTCCAACGGCCCTAGCTCTGGGGGCGACGCAACACACCCACGAAGCCCGACAACCTAGGCCGCAACTGGGGCGGGCCCGGGCAGTGACGGGGACTGGGGTCGACACACTCCCACAACGTGCGCCCCACCCGCGTCTCACGACCACCCCACCTCGGCATCGTCCCGAACGTCGTCTCCGAAACACGCGGCCTACGCGTCCAGTTGCGACTTTCACCGCAGATCAGGCAGCAGGGTGGGGTTAGGTCTACCGGAGATCTAGAGAAAACGCTCCTGTGCCCATGTACCGGACCGGCGACCGTAGAGGAAGTCGATTCAACAAGACGGGAGCCATCATGGACACAGGTCCGAAGCGGCGCGCGTGGGGAACGTCGTCGGCCGTGATCGGCGGTGTTGCGGCGATAGGGCTTGTCGGGACGGGACTCAACGGAATCGCGGCGGCAGCCGGTCCAGCAACCGGAGACAGTTCACTGGTGGTCACCGACAAAGGCCCGGTGCGGGGCACCGTCGGCACGAACCACCGGGAGTTCCTCGGCATCCCCTACGCGTCGCCGCCCGTCAGATGGGGTTCGCCACAACCAGCCAAGCACTGGAGGTCACTTCGGGACGCCACGAAGCCCGGCAACGCATGCGCCCAGAACGCGGGATTCTTCGGTGAAAAGGCAAGCGACAGCGAAGACTGCCTCTACCTGAACGTAACCACGCCACGGCGAGCCACAAACAACAAGCGGCTGCCGGTGATGGTCTGGATCCACGGCAGCGGATTCCGGAATGGCTCCGGCGCCCTGTACCGTCCGCAGGAGATGGCCGTGCGCGGCGACGTGATCGTCGTGACCGTGAACTACAGGCTCGGCATCTTCGGCTTTCTCGACCACCCGTCCCTGGACGGCGGCCCCGCCAAGAACCGTTCAGGCAACTTCGGCCTGGAGGACCAACAGGCCGCCCTCCGCTGGGTGCGCGGCAACGCGGCGGCGTTCGGCGGCGACGCCCGCAACGTCACGGTGTTCGGTGAGTCGGCAGGCGGTGTGAGCACGTGTTCGCAGCTCACCTCCCCGGGGGCCAAGGGCCTCTTCCAGCGGGCGATCGTCCAGAGCGGTCCGTGCACGGTCGAGAACTGGCCCGACTGGGACGGGACGCTCGAACCGGCTGGCGGTTGGCTACCGCGCCCACGGAGCAAGGCCGAGCGTCAAGGCCAAACGGTGGCCGCCAAGCTCGGCTGCCCCACCCCCGCCACAGCCGCCACGTGCCTGCGCGCTCTACCAAGGTCGAAGCTGCTGAAGGAGTCGGAGTACGGCTTCGCGCCGGTGTACGGCGGCGGGGGCGTGCTCCCCGACTCGCCGAAGAAGGCGCTACTCAAAGGAAAGTTCGCGAAGGTCCCGGTCATGTACGGCATGACCCGCGATGAATACCGCACATTCGAGGCCGCACAGCAACTCATGGGCGTCCCCCCACTAACGGACGAAAAAGACTACGCCACCCGCGTCCGCGCCTACGTCGGCACAGAAAAGGCGCCAAAGGTGCTGGCCCAATACCCACTCCGAGACTACGCTTCACCAAGCGAGGCATGGTCCGCCCTCGTCACAGACGCCACCTTCGCTCGCTCCGTAACGGACCTCGGCCATTCCATCGCAAAACGAGTCCCCACCTACGCCTACGAATTCGCCGACGCCCACGCACCGTGGGTCAAGAACGTAGAGACCCCCGGCTTCCCAACCGGCGCCTTCCACGCCGCCGAACTGCAATACCAGTTCGACACCGACTACTTCGACGAGAGACGCCTGAACACCGCCCAGCGACACCTGGCCCACCAGATGATGAGTTACTGGACGCGCTTCGCCCACACGGGCAACCCCAACGGCCCAGACACCCCGACCTGGCGAGAGGGCGCAACCACCACCCAGGTCCTCGCCCCCGGCAAGGGCGGCATCCGACGAATCAACTTCGCAAAAGAACACAAGTACACCTTCTGGAAGACCCTCTGACCAGAAGAAGCCACAAGACACTCAATGCTTCATCCCACGGCCGACGGCACATCAACCGCCGTCGGCCGTGTTCCTTGACTCACTGACCAATCTCAGACGCTGCCACCATTTCACGACACCCCCGCCCTTCGTGACTCGCAGATCAGCCGGTCGAAGGCCGAGATCATCGGATCAGCCTATTGCGCAGCGCGGACTACGGCCCGTGCAGCTGATCCTGAGCCCATCCCGCAGTGGCCGGACAGGCGGCAAAGGCGGCGTTGTCATAGCGAGCCGTATCGGCCAGACGATTGTTCAGTGTCGCATAGGTCCACGCCAGATGCGGAAGAGTGATCCTGCCGACCGCCAGCAATTGATTGAGCTCTGCTTCGAGTTCTGTTGGTGCCACTTCGATCTCTCCTCGTTTTTGACCATCAGGGCCGGGCCATGCATGACGATGTCGGGTTGTTCTGCTCGGGCTCCAGCATCACCTCTGTGCGCTTCGTGTCGGCTTTCACTGGCACCCAGGTCATGAAATGCTTCCGCTGGCCGTACCTCGAATCGCTACCAATGCTCTGCCCGTTCGCATTGAGCAGCCTTCCAGAGGAGTCGCGAAAGATCACCGAGACGATGCGTTTCCCCAGCGCATATGTCGCCGGGTCCCGGGTGACCACGAACGACACCTCCGCCTGGCCGTTCGTTACGGATCGGCTGGTATCACGTTTTCCAACCGCGATGTCGGTGGCGCGGGCGGTCGTCCGATAGCCGGAGGCGGCGGGGTTGACCCAGCAGGTCCGGCTGAGCTTGACGTCCCGCTGGATCCTGAGACTCACGACCTCTGATGGTGACTCCTGGTGCGTGAAGTACGTCCATCCGGCGGCTCGCTGTCCCGGCATGATCAGTCCAACAGTGAAATTATCTTGTACCCGTCGACCGGCGGACAAGATTTCATGGCCCTGCCCATCCAGTGGCAGGACGGTGAACGTGACATTGGCAGCCGCCCACCGACAAGGGTTCGTGACGACTACGCTGGCGAGAAACTGGTCGTTGTTCGGATCACGCTCGTACCACCAGCGCACCAAGCCCCCCCGGTTGACGTTCTTCCCCCGACTAGCTGTGGGGCGAGGCGGGGGCGTGGATCGCCGCCGGCCTGGCGGTGCCTGGCCCGTCCCCCTTAGGGCGACTGGTCAGTGTGCGTCCGCCCTTCCCTGCTCGTTGGTGCCGAGGGGGTGGATGCCGGTGGGTCCGGGGCCCCCGCTCCCGTCGAAGATCCGTCCAGGGACGGGCTTCGAGGTGACCCACCGGCGGGCTCGTCGGGCGGTGCTGTGGTGACCGGACGGTCAGGGCATGGGGGTCGAAGGCGTCGCAGGGGCGGACGGGGGCGGGGACGGGACGGACGGTGCGGCGGGCAGGATGATGCGGGGCGTCACGGCGAGGCGCAGGCCGAGGATGCCGTAGGAGAGGCCGAGCCAGACCAGGCCCGGGTAGGTGCCGTTGTCGTCGCCGAGCACGGCCTCCCCCACGCCCGCGACGACCAGCCACAGCCCGCAGAGCAGGACCTGCCAGCGCAGCAGGCCCCGGTAGCGGCCGACCCTGACGACGGCGATGCCGATGACGAGCATGCCGAGCATCGACAGCGGCCAGCACATGTCGAACGGGAGCACCCAGGCGGGGGTGTCGTCGGGGTAGGCGATGACGAGCGGGCACCACACCATCGCGGGGACGAGCAGGACCAACTCCACGATGGCGATATAGCGGCCCTTGCCCTGTCCGGTCGCGTTCGTGGACAGCACGAGCACGACCAGGGCCATGACGCCCACCAGGAACGCCAGGCTCCCCCGGATCTCGGCCGGGACGACCTCCTCGCGGATGCGGGCCCCGCCCTCCAGCAATCCGGCCATCCACGCGGTGGCGCCGACGGCGAGGGCGGCCCTGGCGACGCGGGTGCGGATCAGCAGCCCGCCTGGTCCCGGGTCGGACGGATCGTGCGAGTAAACGGAACTGGGCCGGATGTGCATGGTCATCGGTTCTCTCCCGTGGCGGGGGCGGCGCAGGGGCGCGCCACCGGTCGCCATGACGCTCCGTCCCCGATGTCCCGGGCGCCCAGTGACAGGGCCCACGGGGGCGCCCCGGTCCACGCCTCTTCTGGTGGTGACCCCTGTCCCGACCTGCGAGGACACCGGCCCCAGGTAGGCGGGACGCCGTACGGGCGAAGCTGGCCTGATGAGGAGCGCCCGCCCGGCGCCTCGGGGCGAGCGGTTCCTGAGGCCGCCCGCCATCGCGATCGCCGTGCTGTGCGCGGTGGCGACCGCCGTGACCGTCTGGCTGGACGTCCTGCTGTCCGGCGCGGGCCGGCCGCCGGATCCCCTGGCCTGGCCGCATTGGGGGTCGGCGTGCTCGGGGCTGCCGGTGGCGGTCGCGGGCGGCGTCCTCGCGACGCGGCTGCCGCGGCATCCGCTGACGTGGCTGATGCTGGCGGGCGGGGCCATCGCCGTCGTGGACGGGATCACCGCGGCGTACGCGTCGCTGTCGGTGCTGGAGCACGGCGGTGACCTGCCGCTGACGGCGTTCACGGTGTACGCGGGCGCCCGGTTCGGCCCGATGATCAACATGATCGTCCCGCTGACGCTGATGTTCTTCCCGGACGGGCGGCTCCCCTCGCGGCGGTGGCGCTGGCCGGTGGCGGCGGCGATCATCGCGCAGGCCACCGGAGTCCTGGCGCTGCTGATGGTGCCGTGGGAGGTGTTCTCGCGGGGCGAGCCGCTCGCGCCGGGCATGCGGGACGTCCCGCTGGACCCGCTGACGCCGCCGTTGCCCCACGCGATCTGGCCGGTGTCGGGGTGGATGTTCTGGGTGGGCTTCCTCGCGTCCTTCGGGGTGTCGATCGCCGCGTTCACGGTGCGGTTCCGCCGGTCGGACGGGGTGCGGCGGGCGCAACTGCGGTGGATGCTGCTGGCGCTGGCGGCCAACGTCGTCCTCATCGCCTCGGGGTTGGCGCTGACCGAGATGGCGCCGCCGTCGGTGAACTGGTGGATCGGGGACGTCTCCCTGGTCCTCATGCACGCGGCGATCGCGGTGGCGGTGCTGGTCGCGGTCGCCCGGTACCGGCTCTACGACGTCGATCTGCTGCTCGGCTGGACGCTGCTGTACGCGGGGCTGGCGGCGGCCGTGATCGGCATCGACGTGACGGTGTTCGTCCTCGCGGGGACGTTCATCGACGAGCCGCTCGCCGCCGTGACGGGCGCGGGCGTGGTCGCCGTCCTGTACGCGCCGCTGCGGCTGCGGCTGCAACGGTGGGTGAACCGGGTGCTGACGGGACGCGCGGAGCCCTACGACGTGGTGTCCGCGCTGGCCCGTCGACTGGAGCGTTCCATGGGCCCGGACGAACTCCTCCTGGAGGTGGCGCGCGTCGTGGCGGAGTCGTTCCGGTCGCCATACGTACGGGTGGAACTGGACCGCGCCGACGGCCGGACCGTCGTGGTCGAACACGGCACAGCACGCGAAGACGTGGTCGTGCTGCCGTTCAAATACCGGGGCGCGGCGATCGGACGACTGGCGTTGGTGCCGCGGACGGGATCGCGACTCCCGGCGGCGGACCAGCGCCTCCTCGCGGACGTGGTGCGGCAGGCGGCCGCCGCCGCGCGGGCCACGGCGCTGACCGAGGAACTTCAGCGCAGCCGGGAGCAACTCGTGACGGGAATCGCCGAGGAACGGCGCCGACTGCGCCGCGACCTGCACGACGGTCTGGGCCCATCGCTCGCCGCGGCGGCACTGAAGATCGAAGCGGCCCGCAACCTCGCGCGACGGGACGGGGCCGCCGCCGACGCGACCCTGGACTCGGTGCGCACGGACCTGTCGGCGGTGCTGTCGGACGTCCGGCGGCTCGTACACGACCTGCGGCCCCCGTCCCTGGACCAGTTCGGACTGACCGGAGCGGTAGAACAACTCATGGAACGCTTCCAGGGCCGGACGCTACGGGTGCGACTGCACTGCGCGGGCGAACTCACAACGCTCCCGGCAGCGGCCGAGGAAGCGGCATACCGAATCGTGGCCGAGGCCCTGGCAAACGTCTCACGGCACGCCGAAGCCACACACTGCGACGTCCAGCTGACAGCATCCGAGGACACACTGGAGGTAGAGGTCACCGACAACGGCCACGGCGTCCCACCGGACGCACTCATCGGCGTCGGCCTGATCGGAATGCGCGAGCGGGCCGAGGAACTCGGCGGACACTGCACAGTGTCGGCCCGGCCCAGCGGCGGAACACGCGTCCACGCCGTCCTACCATTCGGACCACGCCCGCCCACCGGGCAGGATCCGCTCCCACTCGCGAGGAGCGCGCCGTGACACCGCGGGTACTGCTCGCCGACGACCACCCGGTGTACCGAGACGGGCTTCGACTGATGCTGGAGTCCACCGGCGAAGTCGAGGTCGTGGGAACCGCACCGGACGGGACGGTCGCGGTCGAGATGGCAGGACGCCTGCGCCCGGACGTCGTGGTCATGGACCTGCGGATGCCGCGCCTCGGCGGCGTGGACGCCACCCGCCGGATCCTCGCGGCGCGCCCCGAGACCGGGGTCCTGGTGCTGACCATGCACGAGGACGACGAGAGCGTGTTCGCCAAACTCCAGGTCGCCAACCGCGCCGAAGCAATCCTCCGCGCCCGCGACGCCGGCCTAGCCCCCTAACCCCCCACCACAAGAACCCACGCAGAGACCCCTCAAACATCACCCTTCGACGACGACCAGGCCATCGTCATCGCCTACTGGCGCTGCCTCGGCCAAGCCATGACACCCGGCGAAGCACCCCTCACCACCGCACTCACCGGCAAACCGATGCCGCTCCTCAACTCAGCAGCCACCTATTCAAGAAGCCCGTGACCGACCCGGATCCGACTTCGGCCTCAGCGCCAGCCGAGTTCGGGTGCCACGTGGGTCAGGATGCTCTCTATGACGTGTGCGTTGTAGTCCACGCCGAGCTGGTTAGGGACTGTGAGCAGTAGTGTGTCCGCGGCTTGGATGGCCTCGTCGTTGGCGAGCTGCTTGACCAGTACGTCCGGTTCGGCCGCGTAGGAGCGTCCGAAGACCGCTCTGGTCTTCTCGTCGATCATTCCGATCTGGTCGGCCGAGTCGGCGTTGCGGCCGAAATAGGCGCGGTCCAGGTCGCTGGTCAGCGCGAAGATGCTGCGGCTGACCGACACGCGCGGCTCGCGATGGTGTCCAGCGTCCTTCCACGCCTGCCGGTAGGCCTGGATCTGCTTGCGTTGCTGGACGTGCAGCGGCTCGCCGGTCTCATCGTCCTTGAGCGTGGAGCTTTGCAGGTTCATGCCCCGCTCGGCCGCCCACACGCTGGTGGCGTTGGAGCCAGAACCCCACCAGATACGGTCGCGCAGCCCTTCGGAATGCGGCTCGATCCGCAGCAGCCCGGGTGGATTCGGAAACATCGGGCGCGGATTCGGCTCAGCGAAACCTCTGCCCTCCAGCACGGTGAGCAGAACCTCGGTGTGCTTGCGCGCCATGTCGGCATCGGTGTCGCCTTCGGACGGCTCGTACCCGAAGTATCGCCACCCGTCCACGACCTGTTCGGGTGATCCCCGGCTGATGCCCAGTTGCAGCCGCCCACCGGAGATCAGATCGGCGGCCCCGGCATTCTCGGCGAAGTACATCGGGTTCTCGTAACGCATGTCGATCACGCCGGTGCCGATCTCGATGCGTGAGGTCCTCGCGGCGATCGCCGACAGCAGCGGAAGTGGAGAAGCCAGCTGCCTGGCGAAATGATGAACCCGGAAATAGGCGCCGTCAGCGCCGAGCTCCTCCGCGGCCACAGCAAGATCAACCGACTGCACCAGCGCGTCCGCCGCCGACCGGACCCGCGAACCCGCGCCGTCACTCCAGTGCCCGAACGAAAGAAAACCGATCCTCTTCACACCAACACCAACCATGCCAGCGCACACGAGATTCCAGATCAAACCAACCACCCAGCCACCCCGCGCACATCGACCACCCCGCACCAAGACCAGCCCAGCCCCCTGCGACCACCCCTGGCGCCCGCCGTCAGCCCCGGCAGGCTTTCGACGATCAAGCCGAGCCCCCGCCCCGGAAACGAGAGGTCTCCAGCACCGTCTCCGGAGACCAAGCCCCCCAGGCTCACGGTCACACGCATGGTCGCGAACTCGCTCATGTATGGGCGTCTTCCCACCTCCGCGCGACCAGCCCACTCCAGCATCACCTCGTCGGTCGAGCGGACGCACAAACACACCAAGCCGCGACACACCCGCCGACGGCCGACTTACCCTCGCTACCGTGCAGGAGCGATGCGTCCTAGGTGGTGAAGCGGATGCAACGGCCGGACAGCGGACGGCCTCGGGATGCGGACGCAGCGCTCGCGCGTTTGTCGCCAGGCATGGTCCTCTTCACGTCCGGCGGCGCGTTTGGCGGCGACGCTTGGGGGTGGAGCGCTTCTGCGGTGGCTTCTTAGCGGTGGGCTGCTGTTGCGGTTTGCGGCCACGGGAACTGTTGGGGGTGCGGCCGCGGACGATGCCGATCAGTTCCTCCATGAGGTCGGTCGTCTCAGCCTCGAGCCAGGCCAGACCGATCTGGGACTGAGGAGCGTCGGTCACGGTGCGGAAGGTGAGGTCTTTGCGGTGGTGGAGGCGGGCCAAAGACTGCGGGAGCAGCAGGACGCCGGTCCCCGACGCCACCAGCTCGATCGCGACAGCGGTGTTCTCGGGACGGGTGAAGGCGAGCTGCCCGGGGCGGTCACCCCAGGCCAAGACGTCGTCGAGCGGTTCGAACACGTCCTCGTCGACGAGATCGGCGAGCTCCAACTCCTCCATCGCGGCCACGGCGTGATCCTTCGGCACCACCACCACGGTCGTCTCCAGGTACAGCGGGATCACATGAAGGGCCGCGCGGTCGATGGGCAGGCGTACGAACGCCGCGTCCACACCACCGTCCCGCAACAGGGGGACGACCTCGGCGGCAGGCATCTGCACCAGCCGAAGTGGCACCTCCCGCACCCGCTCGGCCCACACACCGGCCCACTTCCCGGGCGTCACGCCTGGCACGTAGGCCAGCCGGAACTCACCATTGGTCACTTCTTCAGCCTAGCCACGCCCAGGTGGCTCCTTCTCACTGGCTAACCTTGAGATCATGAGCACGTCCAAGGCGAAGACGCCGCAGACCATGAAACCCGCGACCGCGGCCAAGAAGCTGGGAATCCTGCTGTCAGCAGCGCCCGCCGAGTTTCAGGAAGGCCCCGTCTCCCGAAACGAATTGAACGCGCTCCAGGCCGACCCGCCCTCGTGGCTCGCCGACCTGCGCCGCGAAGGCCCTCACCCCCGCCAGGTCGTCGCTGCCAAGCTCCGCGTCTCCGCCTCAGGTCTGGCCCGCGCCGGCATCACGGGCCCCCTCACCACAGCCGAGATCGAGAACCTGAAAGCCGAGAACCCCGACTGGCTGGAACGCGAGCAGGCCGTCCAAGCCGAAGTCCGCAAAGAGGACCTCCGCCTCAAGCAGCAGCGCGCCAAGGCCTGACTCACGCGGTTCCTCGGCCGCCTCTTGGCAGGAGCGCGTTGATTTCGCGAGCGGCAGGTGATGGGGTCGCGCTGCCCCTGGTCCTCTCGGGTGTCAGGGCCAGATCGCTCCTTTGGCTGGACGTCATCGCGAGATGCGGGCTTCAATGCCGTCGACAACGCTCTCGCCACGATCAGTACCACTCCGGGAGTCGTCGTTCTCCGGACTCTGCCGTCCCCATTCGGGCCCGTTGCAGGCAGGGTGAACCCTGTGGGCGGAGTACGTCTTCCGGAGTGGCATGATCACTTGTCGTGGTGCGGATCCTCAGCCGCGCGACTTCGTGACGACGAGGGTGCGCAGTCCGGGATTGCCCTGCTGCACGCTGTTCCAGGTGCCGACCGCCGTGACGTTGCCAGGCGCGATCGCGGCGACCCCGCCCAGCGTGGTGGAGTTCGAGCCGTTCGGGTTGCGCGGGCTGGGCACGATGCTCCAGGCGCTACCGTTCCAGTGCTCGATCAGCGACTGGTTGACGCCGTCGGCACCACCGGTGGCCGCGCCCACTGCCCACACGTCATGCGAGGACAGCGCGGTGACGCCGCTGAGGAAATTGGGGTTGACGCTGTTGCCGACGTTCGGCACCGGCACCTTGCTCCACGCCGTGCCGTTCCAGTGCAGTGCGAGATTGCGCGAGCCTCCGCCGTTGTCACCGAGTGACGTGCCCACGGCCCAGACGTCGTTGGAGGACACGGCGTGCACCGCTCCCAGAGAGGTCTGCCCGATGGGCAGGGTCGGCAGGACGGACCACTGGGTGCCGTTCCAGTGCAGGATCAGTTCGTCGGTGTTGCCACTGTGTGAGTCGACGGTGGAGCCGACGGCCCATACGTCGTTCGTGGACACCGCCGAGATCGCCCTTACGAAGTTCACTCCGTTCGGTACGTCCGGCACTGAAACGACGCTCCACGCCGTGCCGTTCCAGTGCTCGAACAGCGGAAGGATCTGGGTGGGGGTCGAGAAATGGCCAGTCGCCCACACGTCGTTGGTCGACACCGCGGCGACGCCGGTCAGCTGGTCACCGTCCGTCCCCGCGTTCGGGCTCGGCACGATCGACCACGCGGTGCCGTTCCAGTGCTCGATCAGCGTGGTGTTCGCCTCGATGGACAGGTTGGAGTTCTGGAGGCCGACCGCCCAGACGTCCTTCGACGACACGGCCGCGACGGCGGCGAGCTGACTTCCCGACGTGCCGTCCGGGGATGGCGTCGCCGACCAGCGCGTTCCATTCCAGTGCTCCGCCAGGGTGTGTTCGGTGGTGTCGGGGTTCGAGACGAAACCGACCGCCCACCCGTCCTGCGGCGTAACGCTCGCCGTCGAGGACAGGAGGTCGTTGGAGACCGGCGTCGTGGAGGTGTCAACGCTGGGCACCACCCGGAAGATCGAAGCGCTCGCGTCCGCTGCGGCGGTATTCGCCAGAAGCAGGCCCGCGGCGGCCAGTGCCAGGAAAGGAATCGTTCTTTTCCGCATGCTGTCCCCTCAGAGGATTGGCATAGGACGATCGTGTCCACCAAGGGGTATGACAGGGGGTTACAGCGGTCTGATTCGCTAGCCGCTCCGACACCTCCAGGGTCCCGGGCACCCGGCTCGTGCTGCTTGGACAGGCCGAGAGCGAAGGCGTTCAGCGAGCTGCCCAGAGCCACTGCGTTCCGTGCACGTGGTGAGGCTGGGGAACGTTTGTCGTAGCTCCAGAGCGGCCCATGGTGTAGTGCACGAAGCCACCTGCGACAAACACAAGCCGTCGTATCAGTCGAATAGGTAGTGGTGAACCTGTCCTTTCGGATGCTGCACGGCGTCCTCACCATCGGCAAAGAGCAACAGGACTGGACAGTTCGCGAAGTCCGTAGCGTGCACGGGACTCCTGAAGCCGTACTCTGTGCTCCGCTTCCACCGAAGACGCACCCCTATTGAAAGCACAGGCCACGAAACACTCGGACGAGCTCGCCGACTTCCTCTCGGTCGACGAGAGCCTCACTGACACCTGGGTCCAGTGCCTGATCGACGGCTGCGTCGACGAATGACATGCGGTGCTCAACATTTTCAGGGCTGGCGCGTCAGTAAGGGTGGGTTGACGTCGATGAGGAGGTGAGGCGGCGATGCGTACGAGTGATGCTCCGGGCGGATCAAAGGCAGTGGAAGGTGGGAGTGATGCGATAGCCGAATTTCACCGTGAGCAGGCGAGTCGTCTTGGCGGAGCAGCACTGCTGCTGGTGGGTGACCACGCCAGCGCGGAGGACGTGGCGCAGGAGGCCTCCGTCGGACTGTAACGACGCTGTCGGCAAGCGGGAATGCCCCTGGCTCAACCGGGCTGTGGAGTCGTGTCCGGCGTGCGTGGTCGGCGTGGTCGGCGTGGTCGGCGAGCAGGACGTGGCCGCCGCCGAGCGGATGGCGGTGGCACAGGGCCGGGCCGTCAGCGTGATGGCCACCGGCCACAGCTCTTCGGTGTTGGCGGACGGCGCCGTGCTGATCAACACCGGACGGATGAACGGCGTCGAAGTGAACCCCCGGACCAGGTCCGCCTGGGCGGAGGCGGGGGCGCGGTGGCGGCAGGTCGTGGAGCGGGCCGCCCCGCACGGCCTGGCCCCGCTCGCCTGCCGTCCAGCCGGCGTGCCGAGCTTCCTGTGGTTCCGGATGATGCTTATGGCCTCGGCGCTATGACGTTTCCGGGACAGCTCCGCCCACGAAAGAGCGCTGTCCCGGAAACGTTGAGGTCATCGCCGTACGGATGAACTCAGAAGCTGCCCAGCCGGAACGTCTCCCAGGCCTGGATCTCGGTCGCGCGTGCGCGGAGCATTCCGTAGTCGCCACCACCGTAGCTGAGCTCGGCCGACACGAACTTGCCGTTGGCCTGCGACTTGAACGCGTACAGGTTCTGGGCCTCGTTGTAGTACAGGTCGAACTTCTCCCACGCGTCGGCCACGTCCGCCCGCGCACGGAGCATCCCGTAGTCACCGCCACCGTAGTTGAGCTCGGCCGACACGAATTTCTGGTTGGCGTTCGACTTGATCGTCCATGTCGAATCGGACACGGACAACTCGAACTTCTCCCACGCGTCAGCCACGTCCGCCCGCGCACGGAGCATCCCGTAGTCACCGCCACGGTAGCTGAGCTCGGCAGACACGAGCTTGCCGTTGGCATCGGACGTAATGGTGCAACAGCCGACGGTTCCCTTACCGAAAGGCGAATTCGCCTCAGTCACCAGTATGAAGCGGTCCGTAGTGGCGGCGGACGCGCCGACGGTCGTGACGGAGCCAAGCAGTCCAAGGGCGGCCACCATGAGCGTGACCCTGATCATCAGACGTCGCATGAAGATCCTCCTCGTCCGGGTGGTCCCCGGCGTTTCCGGGGCGGCACCGCACCGAATGCTCAATCCTCAAAGGAGAATGCGCAATAGGCGGTTTCACTGATGAGCGCCCATAGTGTCCACTTGTGGACCCGTGCGACTTGTATCCACCCAGCCCGGAGGGACGGCGCCGCCATTCTCGCGACCGAATGCGGTCCGCCGGGAACGGTCCTTTCGATTTCGAGCAATATTCGCATTACCGGTGGTCACCGAATTCACACCACCCTCGTCAGCGCAGAGGCCAGTGCCGGAGGGCGCTGTCGAGGACGTCCACCGTCGTGGCCCAGGAGGCGTCCACGTCGCGCGGGCCGTGCCGGAACCCGCCAGAGCTCTCCAGGCTCAAGTAGCCGTGCGACGTACCCGACGTCCGCGGCGGTCAAGCCTGACGGTGGAACCATCGTGTGGTCCTGCGAACCGCCAGCGAGCCTCGGAGGGCTCGTGACCCTTGCGACCTGTTTCGTCGTTCACGAGGTTTCCCTGATCGGGTCGCCCTTCGCCCGAAGTTGATCACCCGCGGCTCGATGTTGTCCGCCGTCGGCGCGAAGGCCTCATCCAGAGCGTCCGGGTGTGTTCAGGGGGTGGCCGGTTTGCGGGCGGTGAGCAGGCGGGTCGGGACCCACGGACTGCCCCACCACGCGCGCCAGCCGAGGTCGCGCACGCGGATGTCCTGGGCGTTCAGTCGGGCCAGCACCGCAGCGTACTCGCGGGGGGTCCGCGCCAGGTCGGCGATCAGCAGGCGGCCGCCCGGCCGCAGCACCCGGTACGCCTCGGCGATCGCTTGGGCGCGGGCGTCCGCGCCGAAGATGGTGTGCACCGTCAGACTGGACACGACCAGGTCGAAGCTTGCCTCGGCGTACGGAAGTCTGCGGAGGTCGCCCCCTTGCACGTGAACGCGGTCGGCGACGCCTTCGGCGCGGGCGTTGCGCAGAGTCGCCGCCGGGGTGTTGCCGGACTGGTCCCGTCCGCGCCACAGGTCCACGCCGACCGCCCGGCCCTGCGGGAGGTGCCGGGCGGCGGCCAACAGGACGGCGCCGCGTCCGCAGCCGAGGTCGAGCAGCTGTTCGTCGCCACGCAGGTCCAGCTCGTCCAGCACGTCCCGCCAGACCAGGAACTTGCCGCGCAGCGTGGCGTGCAGGCTCAGGGCCAGGCATCCCGCCAGCAGGGTGCCGGAGACCAGCGCGGGCAGCGCGGCGGTCAGACTGGCGGTGACCGCCATCACCAGCCCGGTCACCCAGAACCCCAACACGACTAAGCCCACGAAGCCGAACCCGTAGGGCGCATCCATCCCGTACCGCGCGCCAGGCATCCCGCCACTCTGCCACGAACCGGACGCTCGGGGGCTGGCTACAACGCACTGGTCCACCGCCGACCAACTCGCCGCCGAGCACCCGACACCGCGGTGGCGCCGACTCGATCTACATCCGCGACGGCAACGTGCGGACGGACGCCGAACTGAGCGCGCGCCTAAACTTGGCGCTCGCGCTGGTCGCCGACGACCACAGGCAGGACGTCGCGCTGCCCGTGGCACGGCAGCTGGTGATCTACCTGAATCGGCCCGGCGGCCAGAGCCAGTTCAACGTTTCGCTCGCCTCGGTCTCCACAATCATGGGACAAGCTGTACTCCGCAACCGCGCCAGCCACGGCGTTCTCACCAAGGACTTCACCGAACCCGATGGGCCCCAGGCTGATCGTCCTCGCCGGAACCGGCTGACGGGGTCACCGGGGCGATGCCGCGGGGCGGCGGGCGAACAGGATCGCCCCCGGCTTCGGCTCGTCCGGGCTCAGCAGATGCTGCGCCTCTACGGTGAAGCCCGCCTCCCGGACCCAGTCGGCCACGCGGGACGGTTGGCGGTAGTGCACATACGCATGCACGGTCTGGTCGCCGTCACCACTGGTCTCGATCTTTGACTCGTCACCGACGTGGAAACCTACGGCCAGTACGCCGCCCGGCCGCAGGACCCGGTGGAACTGTCCGAGCACGCCCGGCACCGCCTCGTCCGGGATGTAGATCAGCGACCACCACGCGAGCACACCGGCCAGAGAGCCGTCGGCGAGCTGTAGGTCGGTCATCGAACCGACCTCGAACCGCGCGCCGGGGTGCTCGCGGCGGGCGATCTCGATCATCGCGGGTGACAGGTCGATGCCGGACGCGTCCGCGCCCAGCTCCCGCAGCAGCGCGGTGGTGTGCCCGGGCCCGCAGCCCACGTCGGCGACGGGCCCGCCATCGATCGCGCGGACCAGATCGGCGAACAGCACAACCCCCGCGCGAACGTGAAGCAGCCTCTCCAGCAGGTCACGGGTCTCGTCGGCATAGCCGACCGCAAGGGCGTCGTAGACGTTCCGGGTATCGGACAACCAGGTCATCAAACGACCGTAGCCTTTCAAACCACTTGATTCATGAATGTTGCCGCCGAGTGACCCACGCACCGTGTCCGCTCATGCCGCCGAGCGCTCCAGAGTGGGCTTTGCTGTGTCGGCATCCGCTACTTGTGTGAACCGTGGCAGGCGTGGAGTTCGGTTCGCCGAGCTGTCACCAAAGACTTGGGTATGCGATAGGCGAAAGGCGTTCGAGCGAGCCCGCATAGGTTCGGGCTGCGAAACTGCGGTGGGGACGTCCCGGTGACCGGGCGCAGCGAGTCGGCAACGCCTGCCGTGCCCCGCTACTGCCCACAGATGGTTCCGGAGGGTGGCTTGCGCACCCTCCCGTGAGTACCCGGCTCTCCGGCCGCTGGCGTCTCGTTCGGTCAACGATCATGTTCCGGGCCTTCACGTCAAGTCTGCTCCGCCTACACCGCAGGTAGACGTCGTAGAGGGTCCATTTTGGGCCGATGATCTAGAACACGACGCGAAACGGTGATCGGGCAGACTTTCGCACATGCCCCATGGGACGCGCTTTGTGACGGTAACCTGGTGGAAGTCACAAGCACCGACCCACCTTGGCGCGCGGCGCGCTCGCAGGCTGCCAAGCGTTAACAGCAGCCCGCCTGAGATTTTGCTGATCACCTTGAAGTGGTCCCCGGCGATCCCGACAGACGGCTCCGTTCATCACTCCTAACTTCGATGAGATCACAGTGACGGCAAGATATATTGATTCGCGCTCCTATTCCGCGGATAGGGACCGAATCTTTCAGGCATGCGCCGACGCCATCCAACCGTGTGGGTACACCGTGGTTTCACTCGACCGACAACGAGGGACTGTACGAGCGACCGTTTCCTCGGTTGAGCAGTTCGATGACACCGGCATCGGAGCAGCTGTGCTTCTAGGCGTTTTCCGAAAGCAGTTCGAGAGTACGTTCGGTGAAGATATCTCTCTGAAGGTGCACTCCGACGGTTCGGTGCGGATCGAAAGCATCTCCCGACCGCGTTCAACAGTATTCGACCAAGGCAGAAACAGGCGGAATGTTGTCCGACTCTGGGCAAAATTGGATGAGTATCTTCGCCATCCACCAGGAGGCGCAGTGAATGTGACCGGGAGCAACAACGTTACCATCGTTGGAAATCACAACCCAGTACAGCAAGCGGGTTCCAACACTCGCCAGGACATTCGGGGGCCAGAGAGGCCCGACCTCAGTCAGATAACCGCCTTCCTGACGCGACTGGATTCCGAGGCTCATCAGCTCGGGCTGAGCGGTGAAGACTACAGCGAGATGCGGGCAGAGGCGGAAACGATCCGGGCTCAGGTCAAGTCCCCAAAGCCCAAGTGGCATGTCATCGCTGAAAGCGTCCGTTCAATCCGCGCGATCCTCGAAGGTACGTGCGGAGGTATCGTCGCAGCGGGACTACTTGAAGCACTCCCGCAGATTATTTCGTGACGATACTACATTTCCAGGGTGTTCTTGTGTTGTTGTCGGATTCCTTGCTCCAGCTAATGTCGGACGAGTCGCGGGAACTGACCGCTCCGTTTATCCTGTGATTCGCTCCGCGCATGCTCCGGGTACGACGGCATCAGGTTAGCGGATGTCGCTCGTGGAGATCGTATAGGTGCTGGGCCCGTGGTTCCCGACTCGCTGTCCTACTGTGGGGCATGTCCCTGCCGAACGGCAAACCCTACCGTTCCAGTCGGCTCTGGCTCCCCCTCGATTAACTTCTCACCGAGGGAGGCCGGAAGACACCGAATCCCACAACACAACAACCCCAGCGTCGCGAACGCGCGCGTTGGGCCAGGTACCCCGGCCACGGAACTATTGGTTGTATGGGGTTTGCGGCTAGACCGACCATCGCCATCTGGGACGAGATTCCGCAGCAGCTAGTGCTCCGGCCGTACAACGTGACTTGGTTGGTGGGCCGTGTGGGCGGAAGTGCTTCAATGGGTTGTGGACGCGCTTCCGTGATGGCTGCAACGTTCGGCAAGGAGTGCTGACGGCGGAAGCCCTGGATTATGGATGGATTGAGAGAAGCAGCCTGGACAACCTCTGGGCTGGGACCGTGCCGGTCGCGGTTTTGCGGCCGGGCCGAATCTCCTATGTCCGCTGCTCCGTCTTCGGCTGCGCTCGACTGATGGCTCTCCGACCATCAGGCGGCTGCGGCTGGTCGTGGACGAGGACAGGGCAACTTTCCGGTTCGCGACCGGACCGGTCTATCGGTGGAGGCTGCGCAGATGGGCGCAGGGCCGGGATCCGGTGCGACCCGACTGATCCCTTACGGGGCGGTGGCGCGCATGGCGTGGCCGCCGACCTTCCGCTTTTCAAAAGTAACAACCCACCCTGTGCAGGGTTCAGGTTTCGCCGGAGGCTGGGGGCTCGGCAGTCACAGCCTCGCCCTTCATCGGCCAGCCCTTCGCTACGAATCTGACCAGTCCCGGCCCGAGCAAGCACGTCACTAATTCACTGACGCACGCCCGGGTGGCCCAGAACAGCATGCGGCATGCAGGGGGGGGCAGGTCGCGAACAAGTTCGAGCAAACAGCAGCCGATCTGCTCGCCGAAGTCCCCGCAGACCTCCCGCCGGTCATTCGGCGATTCCTTCCCGTAGCCCCAGCGTTCTTCGCCTACGACACCAACGTCCACCTCCACCCACACACTCCTTAAGGCCGCGAATATCGATTCCGGAGCGCACCACCATCACTTTTCGAGGGCGCTAAAGGGAGCATGGTAACTATTGCACCACGCGTTGATCGCAAACTCCCCAGTGTCCACTAGCATCCGCATGACCGTTTCACACAAGCGCCATCCAGGGGCGCTTTCGCTTCACGTCATTTAGGCTATTTTCACTACCGCATGTAAATGGGGACCGGCCGGAGAGCCTGCGCGTCGTACGCGGACGATCGGAAGAGGAGATATTAGAGGGTGATCACGCCACCGTTCGCCGCCGGGCGACCATCCCACAGCGCAAGTCGTTGGACGGTCGCGCGCTCCAAGTCCCGGGGACACCACGGACGGATCGGAGGATCCGGCGAGGCCGAGTCCGAGCATGATCGGACCAGTCCTGAAGAGGCGACGGCCACAGGTCAGCTGTGGGGCGAGGCAGGTGGAGGTCAAGCAAGGTGTGGAACCTGCCGTAGGCGTGCCCCCGGCCGCACCGTGTGGAGGCCCCGGTGCACGCTGCCGCGGATCTCGCGGGCGGCCGACGCGCAGCCGGTGGGATTGATCATCAGGGTGTTGTCGCGGTGATCAGCCAGAGTCCAGCCGGAAGCCGGTAGGTGGCTCCGGAGCGGTCCCGGGGGTCGTGGAACCGAGCGAGGAGCCCGGCGGTCGCCGTTCTGGCGGCGGCCCGCTGAGCCGGAGGGGCGGCGCGGTACGCCGCGCTCGCGGGCCCTATCTCGATGAGCCATTCGGCCACCGCGTCGGGGTCGTCGGAGACTGTCAGGGTGACGTCGCGTGGCTGGACGCTGATGCCTTCGAATCCGGCGGCGGTGAGGACGCGCTGGATTCGCGCTGGTCGCGCGAAGGCGAACGGGCCCGGTTCCTCACCCAGCGGCAATGGCGGTAGGGCTTCGAGGTGTGGCGCGGCGGCGAGCACAGTCATCACAAGCCACGGGTTGGCCGTGCCGTCACGGAAGACGGTCGCGGCCAGCCGGGCACGTGGGCGCAGCGACCGCCGGATCGTGGTGCAACCGGCGACCGGATCGGCCAGCAGCATCAGTGCCATGCGGGAGTACGCCGCGTCGAACGGCGCGCCTGGCACGATGTCGGCCGTCTCGATATCGGCGGTGATGAACCGCAGCCCGGGATACCGGTCCGGTGGGAACCGCCGACGGGCGGCCGCCACCATCGACTCGGCCAGATCCACGCCGACCGCCTGACCGTTCGGTGCGACCGCCGCCGCCAGTTCGGCGGCGGTGCCCCCGCAACCGCTGCCGACATCGAGGATCCGCTCACTGGCACGTGGCCGCAGCCGGTGCAGCGCCGCCGCGCCCAGCGGCCCGCCGAGGCGGTCGTGGCGGTCGGCTTGCCGGATCCAGCCGGGCGCGGTCTGCGTCCAGAATGCGAGATTGCGGGCCCGGAGGGACTCGGTGTCGGCCATCAGAACGGGAGTTCAGCGCCATCGACGGTCACCGACCGGAAGCCGGCGGCCTTGCCAGGGTCGAACCCCTCCTGTTGTGCCGCGAGGCCGGCCGCGCGGATCAGCCGCTCGGACTGGAAGCGGCGGAACGCGTCCTCGCTCTCCCAGATATTGATGACCCTCCAGCCGTCGGGGGCGGGACCGGCGACGTGGGCGAGCAACCCGGGCGGCCGATCCGGTCCCAAGTGCTTCTCCACCAGCCGATACTCGCCCTCGCTCACTCCGGGCATCTCTTGCAGTACCCCAAACGGCATGCCGAACCTCTTTTGATAGAGCAAGCATCTATCCAATAGAGGACTACACTCTGCCAATGGCTGTCAAGAGGCGCTACGAGTCCGCGCGGCGTCAGGAACTGGCCCGCCAGACCCGCCGGGCCATCCTGGACGCGGCGGGCAGGCTGTTCGTCGATCCCGGCTACGCCGCCACTCCGCTCACCGCGGTCGCGGCCGAAGCCGAGGTCGCGGTGCAGACCGTTTACGCGGTGTTCGGCAGCAAGCGCAACCTGCTGTCCCAGCTCGTTGACGTCACCATCGCCGGTGACGACGAGCCGACCGCGTTGCCCGACAGACCGTTCGTCGCCGAGATCCGCGCACTCACCGACCCCCGCGACAAGCTGGCCCGCTACGCCCGGCACCTGCACCAGACCCACGCCCGCCAGGCTGAGGTGATGATCGCCCTGGCCGGCGCCGCCACCGCCGACCCCGAGGCGGCGGCGATCTGGCGCAAGAACGCCGAGGAACGCCGACGGGGTATGGCCATGTTCGCCGCCGACCTCGCCGCCACCGGCGCCCTGCGACCTGACCACGATGTCGAGAGCGCCACCGACGTCCTCTGGCTCGCCATGGACGCCACCAACTACGACTGGCTCGTACGCCAACGCCACTGGTCACCCGAGCACTTCCAACGCTGGTACGTCGACACGGTGGCCGCCGCGATCCTCGACGTCCCACCGCCGGAGACCTGACAGCTCCCCGGCGCGCTCTTCTCCAGCGCCGAGCCGACGATCTCGGCGGGGGATGCGTCCGAGCAAGTTGGACTGGATGAGCGAAAGGCGGTGGCTGCCCGAGCGACGTACAACCGCTTGAGTGATGTCGACTTGGAGCCATGTTCACCGGTAGGGCAGTCTTGGGCCGACTCGGTGATCTCACCGTTCGAGGGAAACGAGACCCGTGATGCTGTCGGGCGCGCATCTGAGTCGAGGGCAACGACAACGAACCGGGATGGTGATCCCGGCTGGCGCGGCGGTCTCCGTGGTCATCGTTGGGCCCCTCCGGGGCCTCGCCCAATTGTGGATGATCGCGTTGCGGTGGGGGCCGTCCTGGTGCCATCGATCCCTGGTGCCCACGGCAAGAGTTCGTCCGTCCGGTAGCGACTGGACGGAAGGTGCGCGAGCGGAAGTCGTGGAGCGCTATCACGCCGGCCGGCGGCCGACCGGAGAATGATGGCCGGGCCGGTTGAGGCGTCCATCCGTACAATGCCACCCCGAACTGCGGCCAGGTGTGCGTAGCGACGGACGGGGACCAGCATCGGCCGCCAATTGCACCGCCTTTTCACTTCACCACCGCCGACCGATTAGAACCACCGAATATCTCGCCCCCAGCGACTCGGGACGCGCTCTTCTGCCAGTGAGCGTGTGGGAGCGAGGTTCGCCGGTGCTGGCAGGCGCCGGTCACAGAAGCTGACGAACGGGGCGGCCAGAGAAGTTGGTGGGACGCGCTGTCGTCCCTGGACCACTCGAAATCGCTAGGCGCTTGCGTTCGAGCGCCGTACACCCACATGAGGCGGCTTTGATATCGGAAACGAGAACACCTCTGACCCTGTTTTAGCTGGCCAGAGGTGTGAACGTAGACAGGGACGGGGTCAAACCGCCGACCTTCCCTTTCAAAAGTAGCGGGTGCCCAGAGGCTGTCGCTGGTGCCCTGTGTTTGGGGCCGTTGTCGTCGGAACTGTCGTCAGCCTTGGGGCCGCTGACCATGGCTTCGGAGCCGCCTATGTCGTTCGCAATGCCCCGCTCGGCGGCGCTGGACGCCGCTTGTGAGCGATAATCGCACGTAACGTCGCGCCGTGCGGACGGCCGGGCTGAGGATGGTTCGTAGGTGGGCGCGAAGGTGCGCACTAGCTTCCGGGAGAGATCGTCGATGAGTGAGACTCTCTACATCACCGCACAAGGCGACCGTTGCCATGCACGCCCCGACTGCTCAGGCATCACTGGTGCGCACAAGGCGGCGGTCACCCTGGGCTACGAGGTGTTTGAGCCTGAGGAGGTCACGCTTGCCGAAGCTCAGCAGCGCGGCAAAGGCGCATCGTGCCCAACCTGCAGTGGTTCAGCCTGAGCAGCGGCTTCGCCTCAGAGGACGGGACTGGCCGCGTCAAGGAAGATGACGGTTCCCTCGCGACCACCTAGAGGCGGACCAATGGCGCCCCGCATGCCACCACTCTCCGCCGCAGTTCCAGCGTGCGCCGACGTGTGATCACGTAAACCGCTGTGAGTTGCTGTTGCGGTACTCCGCTGCTGTACAGCAGTACGCCCCGACCAAACCCGCGCTGTCAGCCTGGGAATAGTTCCGATCTTGCCTACTGGTGCCGCTGACCTCGTGTCGCACCGTACCGCGAGTGACCGTTGATGACCCTTGACCACCCTGGCTGATGGCCCGCCGCCTGTGCTCTTGACCTGCGCTGGAAGGTTCGCCTCGACCTTCTGGCGCTACTTTGGCGGTCGATCGCACAGACGCAGGACGTTCCGGGTACTCGTCTCGCGGGGGTCCATGGGGCGGCGCAGCCCCCTGGTTCGAACTCGCTCAACCACCTGAGCCGTGAGAAGCGGCTCGGCAAGCTGACGGCCCGCGACGTCCGGGCGTTCATCACCACCGTCCGCACGTCGTGCCAGTGCTGCCGTCACGGGTGGGACGCCAGTCGGGACAAGCCGCGCTGTTGCGGCCTCAAGTGCGGTGAGTGCTGTAACTCCCGACTCTCGGTGCGCATGGTTCAGTTCGTCCTGGCCGTGCTCCGCAACGCGCTGCAATCGGCCGTGCGTGAAGAGATCCTCACGCGGAACGTCGCCCGGCTCGTTACGGTCACCACGCCCACGTACAAGGTGAACCGGGGCCTCACGGTCGACCAGGCGCGGGCCGTCCTCAAGGCGGCGCAGGACGAGCGACTCTACGCGCTCTATGTCCTGGCGCTGACCCTCGGCCTTCGGCGCGGGGAACTGCTCGGGCTGCGCTGGGAGGACATCACCTTGACACCGTGCCGTGCCTGCGGGGGTGAGGGCGGCACCCCCGACGGCGACCCGTGCACGCGCTGCGCCGAGACTGGCATTCAAGACGCCAAGCTTGAGGTGGTGCAGACCCTCCAACGGGTCGCCGGTGAACTACGGTTCGTGCCGCCCAAGACCAACGACTCAACGCGAACCATCCCGCTGCCGGACCTGTGCGTCACGGCGCTCTGCGAGCACCGCGTGAAGCAGGACGCCGAACGGGCCGACGCTTGGCCGCGTTGGAAGGATCATGGGCTCGTCTTCCCATCCCGCCTCGGCACTTCCATGGAGCCGGACAACCTCCGCCGTAGCTGGGGCCGTATCCGTGCCGCTGCGGGCCTCGGCTCGATGCGACTGCACGACATGCGGCACACCTGCGTCTCGCTGCTCCTGGACCTCGGCGTGCCGCCGCACATCGTGCGAGAGATCGTCGGACACAGCGACATTGAGGTGACGATGACGATCTACGCACACGCGGCCCCCGACGACAAGCGCACGGCCCTTCGGAAGCTGGGGGATGCCCTCGGATAGGGACGTTGTCGTCAGGACTGTCGTCAAAAGGCCCGGAACCGAGATTGGTTCCGGGCCTTTTGGCTGGTCAAAGACGTGGGCAGGGGCGGGGTCGAACCGCCGACCTTCCGCTTTTCAGGTCACAACGTCCAAGCGCTGTACTGACCTGCAAAAACCCAGGTCGTCCACGAGCGAGAAGCCGATAAGCGGATTGTGTTCCCCACCAGGCTAACACGCAGCGCTACCGCCTACCTACCCAGTGCCTGCGGCGGTCAAGCCTGAGCCTGGCCCTGCGAACCGCCAACGAGCTCTCGGCGAGCTTGCGGGCGCTCGCAGACATGTCCTCGTAACCATAAACCCGACCTGGCCCGAGACTGAGTCGCTCTCCGCGCGTAGTCGACGTTCGCGGCTCGATCGTGTACCCGCCGCCCGATGGCAAGCACGCGGGACCCGGCGGTGCAGCGCTCCCCGTTCAGGGCGAACACCACGACGGGCAACTTGCCGCCGAGTTCCATCGACAGGGTCTTCAGCCCGTCGGCGGCGAAGGTCGATCTCGGCCGACCAAGACACAGAGCAGGCATCGCGGGAGCAAACGCCCGTGCGCCTTCAGCAAGGAACCTGTCAGCCCCCTGGATAGTCCAACAAACAGGTCCCTCGGACGCCTCCGAGGCCGATGTGTGTCCTACACCGATCGGAGGGTTCATGGCGGTCCTGGACTGGCGCTGGATTTTGCTAGGTGCTTCCGACAACAAAGCCCTCGATCGGCTTCGGCGAGCTGGGCCGAGTGAGCGCAAGGCTCTGCTTGCAAGCTTCCGAGCAGACGCCGCCGATAGCGATCCGGGGAGGCTGAACCGCCTCGCGGTCGGACAGTCCATCGCTGGTCTAACGGATCTTGCCCTCCAAACTCTGGAGCGGCTGGTTGAGGAACATCCGGCAGATACTGCAGGGTGGTTGAACCTAGCGGCGGCACAGCTCAGTTCCGGGCAGTTCGAGGCCGTTGGTCGGTCACTGGAGTCGGCCGTCGCCCATGCCTCCGAGCCGTCGCTGCGTGGGCTGGCTGAAGACAGGTTGGTCGAGTACACGCGGTCGCAGGGACAGGCCGCTCTGGGCAGGGAGCTCCTCGAGCGTCAGGCCGCAGCCCTCTACGAGCGGATCGAGCACGGGGTAGCACAGCAGGGTGACCGAGTCAAGTTGATCCGGATTCTGATCACCCTAGTGAACACGGTGGGCAGCGCCATCACAGCGGACCAAGTGCTGGAGGCGGCGCGGGACGCCCACGCGGAAGCCCCTGACGACCCCGCAGCATTGGAGCTGCTTGTAGCCGGCCTCCTGAGTGCGGGAGAAAATTCCGAACTGCAGAATGCACTGCTGCAATTGGAACAGCGGGCACCGCATTCCCGCTTACTCGAGCTCGTCCGCAGCCGACGGGCTGATCCGTCCTATCAGAGGACGCTCGACGCCTGGGCGGAGCGCGGCAACAGGCTCGTCCCTCGTGCCTGGAGGGGCGATCCAGTTGCTGAGACCGAACTGTGTGAGTGGGTGCGCCGGTATCCGAAGAACCAGAACTATCGCGTAGGGCTCATGATGGCGGCCCGAGCCCGGGAAGACTGGCAAGAAGCCCGTCGGATCGCCGACGGCCTGGCCAAGGAGAACACCGTTGAACATGAGACGCATCTGCACATCGCACAGTTCTATGCGCACGCGAACGATCAGCGACGGGCCCGCCGACATTTCGCGCTGGCCTGGGAGACAGCGCGTGATGATGAGGACCGCGCAATTGTGATCCAGGCCATGAGGGTCGTCGGAGTACGCCTGTGAGCGAGCTCGCTGACCGTGTTCTCGCCGCACTGTCCATCGAAGAGTTGGCACATGTTTTGGAGACGGCGACCGAGGAGTACACCCTCGGTTCCCTCGTCGCCGAGATGGAGCAGCGAGCGCGGCGGTTCGAGGAGAGCGTGCGGCCTGCGGAGGCCGCCCAAGTGAGGTTCACTATCGCGCGCGTCCGTGAGCAAAGGTCGGTGATCGACCGGGCCGATGCCCGCCGCCGTCACCTAGCCGCCGGGGGAACAGCGCGGCAACTGGTCGCCGATGACGCCGGCGCGCGGATGACCATCGAGGCCGAGATCGGTGACCTGGCCTACCGCGACGAGGTCGATCACGCGCTGAAACTCGTACGGCAGGCCGAACGCCTGCCGCTGCCCGACTCCGAATTCCTAAACGCCGCAGCTGCGCGGCATGTGTTGGCGGACGCGCTGCGTGGCCTCGGCCGCTCCCGCGAGGCCCTCGGTGTACTGCTCTACACCTCCGCCAAGGGAATTCCGTCCCAGTATCGGAATTCGACGCCAGCGGAGCACGCGGTGGCGCGGTTCTCGAACATGGAGGGTCTACTCCAGGAAGATGTCGGGTCGTACCAGCTCGGCCGGATCTGCTACGAGACCGCAGCCGCAGCCGCGGCCCGGATCGGCGATGACCGCTTGGAGTTCATGGCGCTGACCAACCTCGCGGCCTCTTATTGGAAGTCGGGCCGTCACCAAACAGCCTTGCGCGCGTTCCGTCAACTGCTACAGCGCGCCGAGACGGCGGGGAACCCGTCGCAGACGGGTGCCGCACTCAACAACATCGCACTGCTATCCGATCCGGAGACCGGCCGCACGTGTTACGAACGGGTGTTGCAGACCTTCGCACGGTACAAGATCACCGGGGCTAGCCAATCCATCGCCTGCTTCGGGCTCGGTGACATCGCGGCGGCCGAAGGGAGGTTCGAGGAGGCCGCTGCCGCTTGCGTGAACGGTTATCGGCTGTCGGAGGATGGTGACGCTGGCTGGCGACGAAAGGCAACGCAGTACTTAGCGGATCGGTTGGAGCGCGGTGACGGGCTGACTGACGCGCTCCTAAGAAACCCGCTGGTCTTTCTAGTGATGATGGAGACGCTGGAGCGGGGCGATCCTCAGTTCATGAACTCCTTCGTGTTGGGCGAAGCTCGTCTGAAAGCCGCGCAGGGCGATGACGAGGCCGCCGCAGGGGGGCTTCGGGCGGTGCTGGCCCGGCCGGACTTTCGGGCCCGAGGGGCAGGCCGTGGTGACGAGCGTCGAGTTGCCTCGGACCTCGCCGAGATCCTGGCGCGTAGTCCAGCGCTGGCCGACCGCCAAGAGGCGTTTGACCTGCTGTGGCGGTTGCGCGGCGAGTTGCTGAGCGCACCCGATCCCGCAGATCGCGGTGCCACCGTACAGTCGTTCCGTCGCGTACACGAGCAGCTCGTACTGCTGCTAGCCGACAATGTTTCAGGCCTGCGCCTGCCCGATGCCCGGCCCGCCCTCCACTTAGCCTTCGACCTGCACGAAGAGGCCAAGACCCTCCCCGCGATCGGCAAGAAAGCCGGCCCCGCCACCGAACCCGCGACTTTCCGCCAGCTGCGCGAGCACCTACGGGGGCGGACAGAGCTGGCCTTCGTCTCCTACCTGTGTGCCCGAGAACGTATGGTCGTCTTCACCTACGTACCGGCGAAGCACGAGCTCTCCGTACACCTGACCCCCCTGGGCGCGAAAGTGATCGCCGACGTCGAGTCCCGGCTGCGGCGGACCTTCAACGGCGACCCCGATCGATTCCCGCCCCTCGCTCCGCTGCACCCGAGGCGACCAGAGCGACGCACGCTTGCGTTTTTCGATGAACTCTCCGAGCCACTGCTTTCCTTCCTCGGCGACGTCTCCGGCCAGGACCTGCTCTGCATCGCCCCGGACGAGCCGCTCCTTAGCCTGCCGTTGCCGGCATTGCGCCTGCCCGACGGCGAACATCTGGCCGTCCGGCACGCAGTCGTCAACGTCCTCAGCGCCACGATGCTCTTGAAGTCCCAACCACTCGCGGAGCCAAGGATGGCCGCCTCGAGAGTGCTGTGCGCCGGCGTCGCAGCACGCGAAGACCCGGATCCGACGTCAATGGAACGCGACGCGCGGTTGTTCAACCCAGCCGCCGGCTGGGACGTCACCGAGTTCGCCGGAACCGACGTCACCAGAGACCGAGTTCTGGCGGCCCTGCCAGCTGCACAGATCGCCCATCTCACTTGCCACGGCCACCTCGATTCCCGGCAGCATCTCGACTCTGGCCTCCTGCTCGCCCACGCCGGTGCACGCCCGTCGCGCAACCCCTCGGCCCTCCCCGTCGATGTACGCCGGGAGCATCTCCTAATGCCGACGGACATCGCCGCTGCCTCGGTGCGTCTGAACCTGGTGACGCTGCGGGCCTGCTCTGCAGGCACCCAGGACCGCAAGAGCGACGAAGGAGTGACCGGACTGGCCCAGTCGCTGCTGTTTTCCGGCGTCTCCGCTGTCGTGGCCCCGCTCTGGGATGTAGCTGAGGAAAGCTCACGCCACATGCTGGCAGCGCTCTACCGGGAACTGCCTGCCACCCCCAGCGAGCCCCTCTGGCAGGCCATCTGGAAGGTGCAGCGCAGGATGATCCAAAACCCCGACCGGCCATGGCACGCCCATCCCTACCATTGGGCCGCGTTCGCCCTGTTCGGAAACTGGAGCCCACTTTGACGGAAGATCTCCCATACGAGTCCGTACTGCTGTCCCTGCAGGAACTGGTAGAGGACCTCAACTCCACCGTGACTTACACGCCGTACAGCGGTGACGAGGCCTACGCCCTAGTCGACTCGCTGCTGATCCGTGGTGGAAACGCGCCGGCCCATTCCGGCGAGGTCCAATGGGACGCGGCGGCCCGACGGCTCCTGCCACATCTCAACGCGGACGCCGACACCGCGTCCCAGACGAACGCGATCCTCGCCGACCCCCCGACGAGCGACCGGCTCGGAGCCGAGACCGCAGCCACCGACCTCGTGGTCCTAGCGGCCATCGTCACCTGGCTGCAAACGAAAATCGACATCAGGGTCAAGCACCAGGACGGCGGCTGGGAATTCGACTTCCAGCTCAGCAAGAAGCCGGTTCCTATCTCCGTACTGCGGCGGCTTGCTGGCACTGTCAGCCGGATCCTCAACGGTCCGACCGACCCCCACACCTGATCGCCATCAAGCAGACGGCGCCCAAGGATCTCAGGCCCTCGCCTTCACCCGACCGGCAACGACGTCCGAATACTGAACCTCTTCCGCCTATCGATTCGACCGGACCAGGGCTTGAGGCGGCTTCGGGGCGCAAGAAAGAATGCCTCTGACCATGTTTCGGCTGGTCAGAGGCTTGGCGGTGGGCAGGGGCGGGGTCGAACCGCCAACCTTCCGCTTTCAGGTCACAGTGCCTAAGCGCTGTATTGACCTGCGAAAACCCAGGTCGCTCACGACCGAGAAGCCGATAAGCGGCTTGTGTTCCCAGTCAAACTATCACACTGTGTAATGAATTGAACACCCTGAGGTCGTCCGCTTGGGCCTGTTGGGTTGGGTCTGGGGACGGATACTCCACCGTCAGTGGGCCAGTGCGACGCAGTTGGTTACCAACTCGCCCAAAGGGTGGATCGGGCAGGACAGGTGCGTCCGGTTCGCTGTGGATGGACTTCGCCTTGGTGTCGATACTTCGGTCGACGATGCGCCCTCGTGTGAGCTTGCTCGGGAAGCAGACGGACTCCACGGCAGAACCAGACGCAAGACTGAGAAAACGACAGCACTGTGCTGTTCTGAACGCTACGGTGACTACCGTGACAGGAGATGTCATTGAATCTGGGGGATCATCCGATCGGAGCTTCAGCGAGAGAGTTAAGGCGCTGTCCCTCACCCGGCCGCTGCATGAGCTCGATGAGAGGAAGGGGCTCGTCACCTGGGCGGACGCAAAAGTGTACCCGATGGCCGAATTGGCCTTGCACGCCATCGACATAGTCGCGATCGCCCAAGACTTCGAGACTGGTGCGGGGCACGACCACGTCATTGAGCGGCTCTCGGAACACGCTCGGCAGATCGCGCCCGATCGGTCTGTGAATGAGTGGGCGGACGTAGCTCGCTGGGTGCTGAACGGCCTGCTCAACGCTCAGCACATTGAGCGAGGGTTCACCTCGTCCTACGGGGTGACCTCTGACGAGGGCCGCCACGTCAGGTTGGACTTCCGGTTCCGGCTGTTGGAGGAGCAGCGGGACGAGCGCGGCGGGCTCGTGCTCAGGGCCTCCAACGAAGCACTCAACGTGCTGGTCGGAGCGCTCGACACGGACGTCGAGTCAGCGCAGATCGCCGCCGAGGTCCGGCTTCGGAACCTGATCAAGCGAGGGCGGCTCCAGGACGCGAAACTCGTAGCGGAGCAGGCCCGGATTCGGACGATCCAATTCGGCGAGGAGATTCGAGCACGCCTCGACGCCACGCGACGCAACGTGTGGTCGGTGGACTGGATGGAGACGATGCCTGGGCTCCTGGACGAGGCGCTGGAACACGTCGAGGAACGTGTCGTCATGGAACGCGGGATCGCGGCACAGATCACACGGACGCGAGACGAGGCGGACGATCCAGTGCTCAAGCGTGTGGCCGCCGAACTCGTCGACATCGTCGAGGACTGCGTCCGCCGCCACACTATTCTGCAACGGCGGCTGATCGGGGCTCGCGCGGTCTTCCGCGAGGAGCAAGACCGCCAGGAGTTTTCCGGACGGCCGAATGGCCTCGGCATTGACCTATACGGAGGTCTACTCAAGCCGCTGATGGCGCTCTCCGTCTCCGAGGCCGCCGAACCTGTCGCACGGTTTTTCGTGGCCTCCAGCGGCCCCGAAGCCGACGCCCCCGTCCATTTGGCGGGGCTCGTGCGGCTGCTGTTCGATCCCCCGGCCGAGCGGCCACGGCACGCCGAACCAGTGCCTGAACCCGAGTTCGCGCCACTTCCCGAAGCCAGCGGATTTTCTGACGCGGAATGGGATGCCGCTGAGCGTCTGCTGGATCTCCCCGGAAGAACCCGCAGGCTGTCGGACCTCTTGGCTGAGGCGGCGGAGTCCGACCTTGAGAACCTTCCAGACCTGGTGGCGCTGCTGGCCCAGCACGCCTTCGCGCCAGAAGCGCGCTCGAGCGTTCGCAGAGGAGATCACAGGCTTCGGCTGTCTGTCCCCACGGACACACCACTCGACGTCCCCGGTTTCGGCGGCGACGACCTGCTAGTCACCTCGGCGCTCATCGAGCGGAACGACGAAAGGGCTGGTGAGCGGTGAACCCCGTGTTCGACGACGAGGACGACATCGAGGCCGCGGGCCGACTCGTCAGTTACGGCTTCCGGCCCAAAGTCCGTCCGTTCCGCGACCTAGACTACGCGGCGCTCGTCCGACGCTACAACGAGGATCCGGAGTTCGAGCGGATCGTCCAGCGCTACGCGGCGGGGCTAAAGCTCCGTGTCATCGGCGTCACCGGCAGCGCCGGCGCCGTCCTCGCACCACTTCCAGGCTCGTTCTTCGAGACGAAGCTCGAACCTTACGCCCGGCTGTTCCGCCAGGCCCAGCACCGGGAGACTGAACGCGTCCTCCACGGCATCGTCCACCTCGCGGCGGCGGCGCTGGGCTTTCCAAGCCCTGCTGACCTCGCCGACGATAAGCACGTCGGCCGGGTCTCGGTCAAAGAGATCGACCGCGTTGTCCAAGACATTTGCAAGGAGTTGGACGCACGGGCGGCGGCGGCTGGCGAAACTGGAGATCCGCCGCAGGACGAACCGGAACTGGAACGGGTCTGGAGGCTGTACGCCCGCCGACCGGAAGCCGCGGAGACGCGGGATGACAGGGCCGCGCCCCACACCAACGAGGCGCTCGTCCTCAGAGTCGTGAGGTATCTCGTCGAGGAAGGCATGCTCACGGCCTACAACGAGGAGGCCGAGGAGTCCGACCGGGTCTTCCGGACAACCAGTCGGTACCAACTCCAGGTCCGTGAGCTTGCGGCACTCCGGCTGTTCGAGGAGCTGACTGAGATCATGAACGGTCCGCCCATCTCACAGGGTGGCCTCGTTCGCCGACCTGATTCAGCGGCGCTCGCGGGAGACCAGTGAGATGTACGAACTCTCCCGAATCTACCTCCGTTCGGTCGGTCCCGCTGGGGCGCGGTACGAGAACGTCCTCCTGGACTTCAGCAAGGCGGGCCGTCCGGTCACGGGTTATCAGGCGGACCTGTTCACAGGCTCGCCGGAGGTGGTTCGTCCGTCGTCAGCCAGCGTTGTATTCCTGGAGAACGGCGGCGGCAAATCCGTCTTGCTGAAGCTCGTGTTCTCGGTCCTGTTGCCAGGCCAGCGCAACGTCGTTGGTGGCTCGGACGGATCCTCCCTGGGCGACTTCGTCGGTGCGAAGGACGTCTCCCACGTGATCCTGGAGTGGACGCACTCGGTCACTGGACGCCTGCTGATCACCGGGAAGACCATGGCTTGGAAGGGGCAGACGGTTTCAGCAACCGCCGAGAACTTCCTCGAACAGTGGTACTGCCTGTTTCCCAACGAGAAGCTCAACCTCGAGAGTCTCCCGGTCGTCGAGCAGGGCCGTTATCTGACCTTTCAGGCGTACCGCGCCCAATTGAACGCAGCGTTTGTCGAGGACCCATATCTTGATCTCTACTGGCCCAGGCGCCACGGCGACTGGACCGAACGTCTGGGAAAATTCGGCATCGACACCGAACTGTTCCACTACCAGCGGCACATGAACGCGGGCGAAGGCGAAGCTGTCCGGGCTTTCACCATGGAGACCGACGAGCGGTTCGTCGACTTCCTGCTGGGGGCTGTCCTGCTCGAGCGGGACCTGACTCCGCTCGCCGACCTCGTCTCCGAGCACGTCGAGAAGCTTGCCAAACGGGCCACCACTGTCCTGGAACGGGACTTCGTGGAGGAGACGCTGGAGCTCCTCGCCCCGCTGCGACGGGACGCGGCGCGCGCCGCGGTCTCACATGACGCTTTGGTACAGGCCCAAGCCTCACTCAGCGCCTTCGCCGGACGCATCAGCGCCCGCAGCAGCCGGGAGAGTTCGTCGCTGGCCAGCCTCGCGGAGTGCGTGAAAGCAGCCGAGGTGTCTGTCAAGGAAGCCGAGTCTATGGCCACCGCCATCCGGATTCGCGAGCAAGCACTGCGCCTCCGGAAAGCGAAACTGGCGCTTCAGACGGCTGATCGAATCACGGATGATACGAAGGGGAGGACTCGCCAGGCCGAGACCGAGGTCAGCGCATGGCAGAGCACCGGCACGGTTCTCGATCATCTCAGCAACGTCGCCGAGGCCGAAGGTCTTCGAGAACTTGTTCAGGAACGCGATGATCAAGCACGTCCTCTCCTGGAGGCCCGCACTTTCGCTGCTATATCTCTCTCGCGCGCGCTCCTCGGCCTCGCGCACAACGCTGCCGACGCCGCCGCGGCCCTCGATGAGGAGGCCGCCGGACACCGAGACAGGGAAGCCGCTGCGCGAGAAGCGCAGCAAACAGCGATCGGAAAGGCCGCCGAGGCGACGGCGAATGCGGCCACGCTCGCCGACCTGATCTCCAGCGTGGGGAGGCGGCTCGATAAAGCCGTGAATGACGGCCTCATCGAGGCGCCCGAGACGCTCGCGACCGCACTCTCCACCGAACGGAACAAGCGACAGAATCTCTACGAGACAGTGGTCGGCGCTCAGAGGCAGGTCAACGAACTCATCGACGACTGGCCACGTCTCGATGCCGATCAACGTAGTGCGGATCTCGAGGCCAAGGACGCCGAACGACGGCATGACGCCGCGAGGGACGCCGTTGAGGAGGCTCACCGACGACGCGCGATCCTCCAAGCGGAGGATCGTCTCGCGGAACTCCTCCAGACCGGGGACGTCCTCCTTGAGCAGGATGCTCCGACCCTTGCGAAACTCCTCACCGAGGCGATCGCCGAGCACACCCACAAGATCGTGGCCCTCATGATCGAGCAGGCACACGACGAACGCGACCGCCTGACGCTCGCTGAGGGCGACTTGCTCCCGCCGCTGGCCGGGGTAGAGGAGGCTTGCGCGGTCCTGCTCAGGGAGAACATTCAGGCATGGCCGGGATGGAGATATGTCAGCGACATTCAGAACCGAGACCGGCGGCGCGAACTCGTCCGCGTCCATCCGCACCTGGTGGCCGGAATTCTCCTGAACTCGAAAGAGCACATTGAGGACGCCCGCCGGATCCTGTCCGACGAGCGTCACCAGTCGGCCTCGGCAGTGACCGTCGCCACGACCGAAGAACTGGAGCAGGCCGGTGCCGGCGTACCCGCCTTCGTGCTCCCCTTCAAACCCGCGCTCTACGACGAGGCGGCCGCCGAACGAGAACACGAGCGGATTGAGTCTCGGCACCGGGATCGGGACACGGCCATCGCCGCGCTCACGGAGGCCCGAGAGGAGGACACCAACCTTCTGAGCAGAGTCCGTAACTGGCTGCAGGGCTATCCACCAGGCCGCGTCACCGCACTAGAAGGCGATTGTGATCGAGCTGCAGCGGAACTCACCGAGGCGACGGCGGTCGCGGCCACGACCGAAAGGGCCAAGAAGCAGAACGAGAGTCGGCTTTTCCACGCCCGTGTCAAGCGGCAGGTTCTCGAGGAGGAAAGAACGAAATCGGAGGACCTGGTCAGAACCCTCACCTCTCTCGCCAACGAGGCCGAGAAGATCCCAGGCTGGAAGGACGAACGGAAGGGTCTACTCGAGACCGCCCGTGTGCAGAGCGAGACCGCCGAGAGTCTCGGAGACGACGCCCTGAACGAGAACCGGCTGGCCACCGACGCGGTTCGCGAGGCAGACCGGCAGCACCGAGCGAAGCGGGACCTCGACGCGGAACGTGCCGCGTTGCCTGGTGCTGAAAAGATCAGCGACTCCGGCGCACGCCCTTCAGAGCCCGTCCCGGTGCTGCGCAAACTCTACGCTGCGGCGGCGGAGCGATACCAGCAGGTTGCGACCGACGAGGATCTCATGGAGCGGCTGGTCACTGCGGAGAAGGCCGCGGCAGCCACGACGGCGACCTACGAAGCCCTCGACTCGCAGACCCGGGAACGTGCCCAAGTCCTCCTCAAGACCCCTGCGGGTGCGAGTGCGGCCAGCCGGGCGTCAGCGCTCGAATCGGCCGTGCAAGCTCGGGCCGTGGCCGATGAGGATCACCAGAACGCGCTTGTCCGCCAAGGTGTGTGCAAGCACGAGGCCCAACGGCTCCAACTAGCATGGGACGAGAAAGTGGCCGAGCCCGTCGACAGCTTCCTCGATCCGCTCCCGATGGACGTCACGGCTTGTGACCTGAGTACTCGGCTGACGCTCGACGAGCACGCCGCCGCCGCACGTCTGGTCACCGAACGCGAGAAGGAACTGGAGATTCGGCAAGGGGAACTCTCGGGAGCAGAGGAGGCGGCCAGGTCCTTCGGCGTCCTTGCCAAGGGACTCGAGGAAGATCTGACGGATTCCATCGAGGCAGCCTACGAAGGCGACTACGCATCCGCCGCCAACGAGTACGAAGTCCTGTTCGCCTCCCGAAGGTCCACGCGATCGACGGCCTTGGCGGACGCCGACCAGGTGAGGAAGTCAGGGCGGGCCCTGCACACCCTCATTAGGAGCGACCGATTCGCCGAGTTGGGCGCCGCTGTTCAGCGCGAAATCAATGCGACGGAACCCGAGCAGCTCCCGGAGAAGGCCGCAGCCTGGGAGGAACGACTGCGGCCTCGGCTTCGGTCCCTCAACGACGATCTGGAACAGACCGAACGACACCGCCGGAACATCGTCACCAATCTCAAGGGCGAGACCGACAAGGCGATTGGTGTTCTCCGCACCGCCCAGCGGGTGTCCCGGCTCCCAAGCAGCCTCGGCGACTGGCACAACGAGGAGTTCCTCCGCTTCCAATTCGAACTACTCGGCAACGAACTCCTCATGGAACGTCTCGGTGAGGTCGTCGACGAAGCCGCCGCCGGGAAGATCTCCGACAACCGCAAGGTCCAGCGAACTGGTCTAGCCCTGATCCTCAGGGCCGTCCATGCGGCCACTCCCAAGGGGATCAAGGTCTACGTCCTCAAACCCGACACCACTCTGCGCGCCGAACGCGAGAGGGTCTCACGGGTAAAGAAGGTCTTCTCGGGTGGCCAGCAGCTCACTGCCGCGATCCTGCTCTACTGCACCATGGCGGCGCTCCGCGGCAACGACCGTGGCCGACGCGTGGAGCACCGGGCCGGGTTGTTGTTCCTAGACAATCCGATCGGCCGGGCGAACGCCTACTACCTGCTGGACCTCCAGCTGTCCGTCGCGCGGGCACTGGGGGTCCAGCTCGTCTACACAACAGGGCTCTTCGACGACAGGGCGCTGCGGCAGTTCCCTTTGATTATTAGTCTTCGCAACGACGAGGATCTCAGGTCCGCCCGCAAGTTCCTGTCCGTTGACGCGCGGGTCAAGGGGCATCTCGACGCCCTACCGCCTTCCGACGGTGTTGGCCGGATCAGCACTGCGAGAATCTACAGCCATGGCAGAGGCACAGAACAAGCCCCTCCCCCGAAGGGAGCGTGAGCTCGCCGCGCTTCTCCGCCGCTGGGCCGATGACAGGGGCCTCGGCAGGGGCGCCAAGACCCGTGTCCCGATCCAGGACGTCTATGGCGTCTTTCGGCTCGTCCACAATCGCAATCCCGACAACGCCTACGAACCGGAGGTGCTGGCCCAGCTCCTCATTCAACTCGAACAGCACCACATCGTCAGGCCACTGCGAGAGCGTGCCCCCGACATGGTCCCGCTGCCCATCGGAATCTGGCTGCTTCCCGAGACACCACGGCGGACCACGTCCGTTCCCATGCCATCCTGGCATCCCGAACTCAGCGACATGTCCGCCTTCTGGAAAACGGCCGGCCCCCGACAGAAGGCCGCATACAGGGCCATTAATACGTGGCTAAAGAGCTCTCCCGATTTAACTCCGTTGCCGCTTCGCGAACGCACTCTGGAAATCTTCGGCACTTATGGTTCGGACGCTGAATTCCCTGTTCCCGAGAAAGCCCTCGACACTCTCAGAAGCGGCGTCCTCTTCTCAAACACTACTCGGCTCGACAAGGTGCTCCGCACCTTCCGGCCACCGCTTCCCCTCCTGACTGAGACGTTCCCTGCCGCCGACGACAAGGGCCGGTTCCATCGGGTCGGCCACGGCGACCTACTTCTTGTCATCGAGAACTCCACCACGTGGTGGTCCATTGTCAACGCACTGCCCTCAGATCACCGGATTGGCTATGTCGCCTGGGGAGTTGGCGGCTCCTTTCGCGCCTCGATCCGATCGATCGCCGCCAAGCACCGGATCACCGAAATCCGCTATTTCGGGGACCTCGATCCAAGCGGCCTCACCATCCCTCTGAAGGCATCTCAGGCCGCCACCGCTATCGGCCTTCCCCCTGTCCTCCCGGCGACGGCCCTTTATGAGCTGCTCCTCCGGGTTGGTCGCTCCCGCCACGGTACCGAGTCTCCCGTTGCCCCTGATGTGGCCTCGTCTCTTAGCTCTTGGCTCACGCTTAGCCAACGCCCAGCCGTAACTACCCTCCTCACCGGCGGACGTCGGATCGCCCAGGAATGGGCCAATCATCGTCACCTGACGCGCGAGACCGCGTGGCAGCAGGACATCCGCTGAAGGGAACCGGTCGAGTAACGACGATCGCACAGTTAGGTGGTGCTGTTCCGCACGATAATCGACTCTCCGCCATGCCCATCTATCGAGCCACACACCAAACGGCGCCGAGCGGCCACCTCGGCGGCTCCCTGCCCGATCTTGTGGGGCATCGTGTGGAGTGCGGTCGCGCCATACGCGCATGTGGGACGGGGCTGGGCCGCCGCGCAATCCCCTACCTGGCTCTCTACGGCCGTCCCAATGCAGGTCAGCGGCCTAGATGTGCGGAAGCGTAGGCGCCACACAATCCCGCCGCAGAGCTTTGAGGGAGACCACCAGTGGGGGCATTAGAACAGGTCAAGAGTATTTGTATGGATTTGCGGCGTTGCGTGGCGTAGCGTTCTCAAAGCCGCTGTCCCGTCGACCTGCCCGGCCTCCCATTGTGCGGATTGTGCAGCGCCGAGCCCCCATCGTCCTACTGCACGCTCTGCTCCCCGGGCTTGACCGGCTTCGACGAGGGGGCCAAGCCGAGGAGCTGCCAGGCGGCTTTGGGATCCGCTCAGGTGATATTGGTCTTCTGTTGGATGAATAGGTTGATGCCGTCGATCATGATCTGCGCGCGAGCCTTGGACAGACTGTCGAACTGCCCGTGCGCCGCATCGTTCCGCTGCCCCGCCCACGCCGTGATGTCCTTGACCTCTTGGGCCAATGCCATTTAGATAAGCATGTGGCCTCACAGTATCCACATATCCACAGTTGAGGTTGTGGGTTGCGATTTTGGGTAGCGACCGTGAGCTAGGTCGGCTAGTTTTCCGGCTATGGCTGATCATGGCGGCGGTTACGGTTCGGTTGT
>NZ_BAABAS010000011.1:0-176711 GCF_039537545.1 Actinomadura meridiana | reverse complement strand
GTCGTGATCGGCGACGCGCACAGCAACTACAGCGGCGCCGAGCGAGCCAACCAGAACATCTGGGCTGGCTGACCTACGCCGATCCGTGAGGTCCGGCAACGTCGTGCGGGCCCGCCATGGGCCCGCACGACGCCAGGCATGCCGGTGGACGACAGATGCTTCGCTGGGAGGACGAACGGTGACCGATTACTACCTGACAGACGCAGAGCTCAAGCACGTCAAGGTTCTCCCGCAGTCTGGCCAGACGGGGATGACTCGAGAGCAGTGGGACCTGCTCTCGTCCGAATCGCAGCGGAAGCTGTACTACGAGTACAGTGCGGGCGCTCACCCGACGAAATGGGACGACAAGACCAACGCTCTTCCGCGCGCCCACGAGCCCGAACGAGGCAAATGGGATGCAACAGCCGGAAAGGGCTACGAGGTAGATCCTGCGGAGCTCCGGAAGCTCGCCAGGGACATGAAGTACAAGCTAGACATGTGGAAGAGCAAGCTCAACGCGGTCGGTACCATCTCGATAACGACGAGTGACTTCGGCGACGCCCAGGGCGCGGAGGCGTTCGTAGGGGTCGTGAATGCGAGCAAGGCTGGCTTCCACGCCTATATCGTTGCTATCGAAGGCGCCTACACGGGTGTGATCAAAAAGTTAATGGCGACTGCGGATCAATACGATGAGGCCCACGGTAAGACCAAAAAGCAAGTGGACGGCGTCGAGCCCATGACCGGTAAACCGAGTATCGGCTGATCGCCACTCTCGGCAGGAGGGCCGATGGGAACGAACATTGAGCGGTTAGCGATCAGAGACGGGATGAGTTTCGGGACCTACGACGTCAGTGGCATGAGCCACGAAGATGTCAAGAACAAGTTGAAGAGCTTGAAGCCGGAAAAAGTCGGCCACGCGTCAACCGCCTATAAGGACGCTGCGGATGTCCTGGCCGAAATGAGCAGCGAACTCCGCAACAACTTCGCCAAGCGGATCATCAAGCACTGGCAGGGGGACGTCGCGCAGCAGGCCCTTGACCAGCTCGGGCAGGTACACGACACGTCCGTGAAGCTCTCAGATGGCAGTCACAAGAACGCCACTCTCTACGCCTGGTACAAGCATAATGTTCTCGACTGGTACAAGACGACCGGCGAGACCATGACAGATGGATATATCCATACCGGTGGGGACGACGACAATGCCCGCGAGTTGATGAAAAGGTTCAACTTGCGGATGAAGGAGGCGTTCGAGGGGCACCCGCTCAGTATCGAGAAAGATCTTCCCGATATGCAGGGTGCGGGTCGTAAACGCCCCGGCGGCGGCCCGGGAGGCGGCGCCGGCGGTGGCTCGGGAGGTGGCCCTGGAGGTGGCAAGATCGATACCGGGTCGGGCTTTCCGGGCAGCGATGGAGCTGGTTCATTCCCCGGTGGCGCGGGCGGTAGCACGGGGCCGCTTGATCCTGGGCGCGCGAACTCCTGGGCCCCGGGTGCTCCCGGCGATGGCGTTCCAGGCGGCGGGAGTTCCGGTGACGGGTCGCTTAGCGGAACTCCCGGTTCTGACCTGTCGAACTTCCCGGGCGGAGGCGGCGGTGCTCTGCCTGGAGGCGGGGCTGCTGGTGGCGGCTTTGGTGCTGATCCTGGCGGCTTGGGCGGCAACTCCGCAGGCCCGGGTGCAGGGGCCGGATTCGGCTCTAGCGGTGTCGCCGGTCCTGGCGGCGGCGTGAGCGCGGCCGGACGCGGTGTCGGTATGCACGGTGGTCCCGTGAGCGGCATGCCAATGGGCATGGGCGGGGGCAACCAGGGTGGCGAGGGCGAAGAGCGCGAGCGCGAAACCTGGCTGTCCGAGGACGAGGCTCCCTGGGGTGGCGATGAGGACACGGCTCCCCCAGTGATCGGCTGAACTCATAGTGAACGCGGCGCTCGTACCTGGCCGAAGGTTTTCGCCTCCGGCTAGGACTGCTGCGACTGACCAGGGAGTGTGCGACGGATGCGGTGGCTGCTGAGAGTAGGGGCAACGGTAACAGCGATCGGTTTGGCGGCGGCCCCAGTCGTCCCCGCGCACGCTGCCCCGGGACTCTCGGACCGGCAATGGTGGTTCGGCTCCTGGAACATTCAGGAGAAGGTGTGGCCCCTCACCAAAGGCAAGGGCGTGACGGTCGCCGTAATCGACACAGGTGTCAATGCTCGGGTGCCTGATCTGGAGGCCGCCGTGTTGCCGGGTGCGGACATGACTGGCAGGGGTGGTGACGGCAGAGAGGACAACGACAGGTACAAGGGCGGTCATGGCACAGGCATGGCGAGCCTCATCGCCTCGCGGGGCACCAGCTCAGGGTTCTACGGCATCGCGCCGGAGGCAATGATCTTGCCGATCGCCGCCCCGGTGGTGAGTCCCCCGGTGACGAGCAATTCCATACGTTATGCCGTTGATCATGGCGCTAAGGTCGTCAACATCTCTCTTGGCCTGCCGGGTAGTGACGTTTTCCCGAACCAGTGCCCGCCGCAGCTCCTTGATGCGGTCAAGTACGCCGACAGCAAGGACGTGGTGGTTGTCGCCAGCGCGGGCGACGAAGGCGACACCGTTAACAGCCCTGACTATCCGGGATCTTGCCCGGGTGTTCTCGCTGTCGGGGCGCTGGCCCGTGACAGTAAGCCTTGGGTGTCGACGCAACGTCAGAGTTATGTAACGGTGGGCGCCCCAGGCCAGGACGTCGGCTGGATTAACAAGACCGGTCAGGTGTTCGACACTGGTGAAGGGACGAGTCAGGCGGCCGCCTTGACGGCCGGGGCCGCGGCTCTGTTGCGGAGCCACGATCCGGAGTTGTCTGCCCGACAAGTCGTGCAACGTCTGACCGCGACCGCGAGGGACTTTGGCCCCCCTGGCAGGGACGTCATGTTGGGCTACGGCGTCATCAGCATCTCGCGAGCGCTTACACAGAACGTCCCGGAGGATGCGCCCAATCCCGTGTACGAGCGGCTCGACAAGGCCACAGCGAGCAAGGCCGGTGATGGCGCTACGAAACCGGCCGCCGTGGAACAGGACGACTCAGGCGGTTTCCCGGTGCTGGTTGTCGCCGGGGTCGTGGTCGCGCTGCTCGTCCTGGGTGGGGGCGCGTTCCTGCTCCTGAGACGCCGAAACTCAGCGATGCCGACTGGGCCGATGGGGCCGATGCCGTCCCCGCCGCAGCAGTTCGGGAGGCCGCAGCAGTCGCCGTACCAACACGGCTCGCAGATGCAGCCCCCGCAGTATCCCCCCGGAGGGCCGCACAACCCGCCTCCAGGACGCTGACGGTCGGAGGTGCCGGCCTTTGGCGTGGCTGGCCTGAAGCCGCTGCGCATGGGACGACGCAGGACGCCATCTCTGCGGAAAGGCTGGTCGGCGCCGACGACACCGCTCCACCGGTGATCGGCCAAGTGCGGGCGGTCGGCGGACTCGGTCTCTCGCTGTTCGGATCGGTGTAACTGGTTCGTGACTGACTAGGGAGTGTGCGACAGGTGCGGTGGCTGGTTCGGACGGCTGCGCTTGAGGCAGCGATCGGCTTGGCGGTGGTCGGGGTCGCTCCAGTCCATGCTGCTCCGGGGCCTTCGGCTCAGCAATGGTGGTTTGACTCCTGGAGCATTCAGAAGAAGGTGTGGCCGCTCACCAAGGGTAAAGGCGTGACGGTCGACGTTATCGACACAGGGGTCAATGCCAAGTTGCCCGACCTGAAGCCCGCCGTGTTGCCGGGTGGCGACATGACGGGCTACGGCGGCGACGGCAGAGAGGACTATGACACCCACCAGGACGGTCATGGCACCGGCATGGCGAGTCTGATCGCCTCGCGGGGCACCAACTCAGGGTTCTACGGGATTGCCCCAGAAGCCATGATTCTTCCGATCGCGTCTCCCTCTCTGAGCGGTCCGATGACGGGGAAGGCGGTCCGCTTCGCTGTTGATCACGGCGCCAAGGTCATTAACATCTCCCAAGCCAGTGAATCCGCCAACCTCTATCCGAACCAGTGCCCTCCCCAACTGCTCGACGCGATCAAGTACGCGGCGGCCAAGGATGTCGTGATTGTTGCAGGGGCGGGCAACTCGGGCGATTTCAATAATCAGCCTGCCTATCCGGCGTCATGCCCAGGAGTCCTCGCCGGCGGGGCGCTCGCCCACAACGGAGAACCCTGGGAATCGACGCAGAAGCAGAGCTACGTCACAGTGGGTGCGCCTGGACAAGACGTCGGCTGGATCAACAAGCGCGGTCACGTTTTCGATGCTGGTGAGGGGACGAGCCAGGCGTCCGCGCTGGCGGCCGGGGCCGCCGCGCTGTTGCGCAGTTATGATCCGAAGCTGTCGGCTCGGCAGGTTGTGCAGCGTCTGATCGCGACCGCGAAGGACTTCGGCCCGCCTGGCAAAGACCACATGTTGGGTTACGGCGTCATTAGGATCCCGCGTGCTCTCACGCAGGACGTCCCGGCGAACGCTCCCAACCCGGTGTATGAGCGGCTCGACAAGGTCGCGGGCAGTGCGACCGGAGGCGGCGCGACGAAACCGGCTGCTGCCGCGGAGGGGGACGATTCCAGTGGCTTTCCAGTCTTGATTGTCGCCGGTGGTGTGGTCGTACTGCTCGTCTTGGGCGGTGTCGTGTTCCTCTTGCTTCTTCGGCGCCGGAGTCCGACACCGCCGTCTGGGCCGATAGGGCCGATGTCGTCGCCGCAGCCGTTCGGGGCACGCGGAGTGGACCGCAGTAGTCGCCGTACCAGCATGGCGCGCCGATGAGGCCCCAATACCCTCCGGCTGGTGGCCCGCCCGGAGGGCCGCAGAATCCACTGCCCAGACGCTGACGATCAGATGTGTTGGAGGCCTACCATGCCGCCCTCCGGTGCGCCCCTGCTGCCGTTGTTGTGACACCCGTGTGGACCACTGGCTTCCGGCCCGTGTGTGCTTCTCAGTGCTCGCGGGGGTCGAGGGTGAGGGTGCGCATGACCCGGTTCAGCCGCGAATCCTTGTAGGTGTCAAGGCAGGTTGGGCGCTCGGTGATACCGGCGTCGCCGTCCAGCCATCGGACGTATCGGGGCAGCATCCACCTGGGGGGATGCACGTAGACGACGATGGAGGTGAGCCCGAGGAGGCCGGCGACCAGCGCGAGAAACGCGACCACGGCGCCGGGGACGTGCGAAGCGATGACGAACGTCATCACGATGAGCAGCGCGGACGCCGCGAACCATGTGCCGGAAAGGGGTGTGTACGGCCAGTGGAAGAAGGTGTCATTCCCGTGCCAGGAATGCCAGCGGCCACGGTATGCGGCGATACCGAGCAGAAGTATCCCGAGGAGGCCGGGCAGGAAAACGGCTGCGGCGATGATGAGACCGGGAGACACGTGGCACCTCATTCGATCCGAACGAGGCGAGCATAGTGCTACCGGCACATAGGCGCATGTGCTCCAGCTCGGCCCTCGTTCAGTTGACGTTCCGGCGGTCGTCCGAGGTGATCATCCGCGTGACTGGATTGACCCGTGAATGCTTACGCACCTCGAAACACAGAGAGGATCGGTGACCTTCTCGCCACCCTCAAGCCTTGGGTGGGATCTGCCCGGGGCGGATACCACGGGCACCTCAGCCACGACCCATGTGGGGAGCAGGGCATTCGGGAAATCCCAGATGGTCCCTGTGTGCGCCGTCGGCGGGAGGGAAACGGCGAGCCAGGCCGTGACTACTCGCGGGTGGGCTGGGTGTCGTCCACGTACTTTCGGCCCGGGTCGGGTTCTCCGTTCTCGCCGCTGCCGTACTCGCCGCCCTTGAGGCCGAACGCCCCGGCGAGTTTTTCTCCGCCCGACACGAGGACGGGTCCGCCGTTCCTGGTGTCGACGGCGCCGAGGCCCGTGGCTCCCCGTTCGAGTCCGGTGAGCGGCGCGATGCGACTCGCCTGCGGAATGCCCGTCCATGTGCCGACCGGGACTTCGCCCATCAGCCTTCCGGTGAACTTCTGTTCCAGGTAGCCGAGAGTCCCCTTGATCATGTCGTCGAGGCCGTTGACCGTCGCCTGGCCGAAGGTCCTGCCGACGTCGTCGTTGCCGTGGCCCCACTGCCACGCCATGTTGCCGGCCAGGGCGAGAGAGTAGATCCCCGCGGTGGCACCGAAGGTGATCGTGAGCACCTTCGAGCCCATGCTGAGGATCCGGTAGGCCATGCTGGCGAACTGGTTCGCCTGCGCCTCCATCTCCAGGGCCGCCGGTGCCCCGATGATGCTGCCGGCCGCGATGGAGATCGCCGCCGCGAAGATCGCGAGCAGGGAGACGATGACGAACATCAGGAAGATGAACACGCCGATCATGACGGCGAGGATCCACAGCGAGATGGCGACCGCCCATGCCATGGCGATGGCGGCGTCGAGCTGCTGACCGTATTCCTTGATGCGCTTCTCGAAGGCCGTGCGGTCGTCACCTTGCCAGGCCATCTGCTGGACGCCGTGAGTCAGCGAATCCAGTTCGTCCTTGGCCTTCTGGAGTTCGTCGATCGTTTCCTTCCAGCCGTCCGCGGCGTCCCAGATCTTCTGGGGGTCGCCCTGGGCCTGGTACACGATCTGGTTCATCGGAATCGCGGCGGGGATCACGATGGAGGCGAAGATGCACTCGTACATCGACGCTTCGGCCAAGCCTTTGCAGGCCGCGAGTGGGCCGGACATCACTGACCTCCGCTGAGCGTCGACTTCCGATCGGCCTCGTCCTGGTTCATGGCCGCCTTGTGCAGGCGGTCATTGAAGTCCATGAGCAGCTTCTCCTTGTTGATCAGGTCCTGGTCGGCGAACTCGATCACCTCTGTGTACGCCATCGCGCAGGAGAAGCCGAAGGTGGTGAAGGCGTCGGGCTGAGCGTCGCGAGGCTTGACGTTCAGCTTGTACCGGGCGTTCTTGAGGATCGCGCCCACGTCCTTCTCGATGGCGTCTCCGAGCTTCTTCAGACTCTCGGGATGGAAATGGACTTCACCGCTGCCTTTGGCGCCGGGTGGCGACGTCGGGGGCGCGGCGCCGGGAGAGGGCGAGGGGGTGCCGCCGCCGGACGGCGTTCCGGAAGGAGCGGGAGGCGTGGCGGAAGGAGCGGGAGTCGGGGACGGGTCGGCGGCCGGAGTCGGGGAGTTGAGGATGTTGTTGATCTTGTTGTGGCCCACGGCGTTTCTCCTTGGAGGCGTCAGCGAGGCGGTTCCTGGCCGGTGATCCCGAGGTTGCGTCTGAGCTGATCGATCATCGTCTGGGTGTCCCTGCCGGCCTTCTCGAACATGCCCTGGACCTCCCCGAGCGTCGCCTTCATGTTCTCCTTGTCCTTCAGCGCGTCGAGGGGATTGCCCGCGTCTCCGTACTCGAACGCGGCGAGTTCCTCGACCTGCCGATCGAGATCGTGCCGAGCGGCCGTGATGGTGCTTCTGATGGCGCTCGACAGCTCCTCGGCCGGCATGCGCATGGCCCGCGGATCAATGCGCAGTTCCGCGACGGGGTCGGTGGCGCTGCTCGTGACCTTGATGCGCCCTTCGGTCGATTCGGCGTGCCCGGTGAGGTGGGCGGTCTGCTCTCTGATCGCCGTCATTTTTGTCACTCGCCGTTGTGCGTCCTCGAGAACCTTGTCGATGTCGAAGTCAGGGCCGAACATGCTGGGACTCCAAATATGTCGGGGCGGTAGGCGTTGGTGCTCGGAGCACGATCAGAGCGGGACGATTCCCGGCATCCTACCCACACCCCTGTCCACTGATTGTGCGGAAGAAAACCGATGCCTCGCAGAGGGAGGGCGCGGTAGCCCGAACTCCCATGTGAAGACCGGATTCTCGCGGACAATTCGCCTTTTCTCCGTGGTTAGTTCAGAATCCTGCGGCGGGTCGCAGTCGTTGTTGAAACTGACGTGGTACTCGCGCAGGCGGTTCCATCATCGGCCGCATGTTCGGCCAGGGGGCGGCGCGGGGTGCCGAGACTTACGGAGCGGTGCTCGCGCGCGTCCGCCGTCAGGGCTGTGAGGTGCCGGACGAAGCCAGCGGCGTTCGGGTTCGACTCCGCGTCCCATAGATGCGCGAGCAGCTCACCTCGGCGGACGACGGGCAGGTGGACGACCGCCTGCCGCGTGATTCGTGCAGTAGACGTGGGTGAGCCGGTTGGGGCTCACATGGGGGGCGGGACGAGGATTCGGTGGAGGCGGAGTGTGCGTTTGGCCAGTTCGTAGGTGGTGGCGTCGACCGGGGGGGCCTGGAAGTTGTTGTTTCTGATGTGCTGGAGGAGGTCGGGTTCGGGAGCGATGTTGTGGTGTTCCAGGTGGTGGGCGACGCCGCCGAGCCAGATCCAGGTGCCGTCGGTCTGGTAGGTGTCGGGGACGTTCTGGGGCTTATCGGGGGAGAAACCGTCCACGTACTGTCGGCGGCTGTCGTACACGACGGTGCCCTCGTGCAGGTAGCGGAGCGCCGCGTCGCGCTCCTGCGGGCTGAGGGCGGGGCGTGTCAGGACGTCGTTTCTGCCCGGGACCGGGTTGTTGACCAGTGGCAGCGACTGTTCGTAGGTGTCGGCTTGCTCGCGTAGCGCGGCCTGGGTCGGCGCGTGCTGCACGGTCGCGTCCGGGGGGACGGCGCCTGAGTCACGGTCGGCGGGCATGGCACGGCACTGTGCGAGGACGTCGGACGGAGAGACGCCGCGCGCGTGCAACTCGCGCAGGCGTTGTATCCAGGTCGCTGCGGCGGCGCTGCCGAGGGCGGCGGTGTCGATGCGGCGCTCGAACTGGGCGGCGGTGCCGCCCTGCCACAGGTAGCCCAGGGTGAGGTCGTCCTTGACGACCGGCAGGTACTGGACGGGCCCGTCGGTGGTCAGGTCGTAGCCGGGCGGGAGTTCGAAGTGCAGCGGCCCCCAGCCCTGCGACCGGTCCATCGGGGTGCCGTCGGGAAGCTTGCCGTGGAAGAGGGAGTCCAGGAGGGAGGGTTCGGCGTCGGGGTCGGCCAGCCGGGTCAGTGCCTCGCTGCTGTCCGCGGTCTCTTCGCGAGCGTCGGCGGGGACGCCCCCGCCTTCCGGGTCCTCGGGGCGGCCGATCCACTGCCGGACCGCCTCGCGGGCGGGAAGGCCCTGCGTGTACGCCTCCCGTAGCCGCCGGATCCAGACGAACGGGGCGTCGAACGCCTGCCGCGTGAACTCCCGGCGCCGGATGAACCCGGCGGACTCGTCGTCCACGCCCGCCCAGAGGTAGCCGACATGAAGCCCGTTCAACATCACCGGCAGAATGATGATGGGTGTGCGGGTCCGGTATGCGTAGGTCGGCGGTTCCTCGAACCGGGGCACGGGCGGCAGCGGAACCCCACCGGGGCCCTGCGGGGTGTTCGGTGGGAAGTCATTCATGTCGGCACCTCATCGTTGGGATGAGCCGGTGATGGTCGTGACCGCGGCGGAGCGAACGTCGTCGGCGACGTCCGGCACCTCGGCGGGGGGCTGGTTCATCGGGTCGCTGCTCCTCTCCTCGTCGCGCAAGTCTATTGTTCCCGCAGGCTCTGGGCGGGAGTGAGCCGTGCGCGCGGCCAGCCGGGATGTGCTCGTCCGCGCGGGGGGAGACGGCGAGGCCGCGCCGCCATTCCCGGGCGTCGTGGGGCCAGCCGGACGGGTTCTCTTTCGCCATCCTTACTCCTCGATGTCCCAGGGGTCGCGCAGGGGGAGGGGCGTGCCGCCGGGGCCGCTGATCTCGACGATGTCACCGGCTTCGAGGTGGTCCATGATCGAGTGTTCGAGGTAGTAGCCCTGGCCGTGTTCGTCGGGGAGCCGTTTCGGTCCGCGCTCTCCCTTGCGGTAGACGGTTCTGGAGTCCAATTCGGCGAGGGTCGCCTCAAGGGGGCGTAGCAGCCGGTAGACGAGATACGGGGTGTCTTCCGGGTATCCGTGCATCTGCCTTCTCTCGAAGGGGGTGCCGATGCTGAACAGCGTGTTCTCTCCGGCGTAGGTGTCCAGTTCCGTGCCTGCGGGCAGGGTCGCGGTCTCGGCCGGTGCGGGTGGTGGAATGGTGGCTTCGGGGAGCGATCGCCGGACGTACCATTCGAAGATCTGGTGTGTACTGACGAAGTCGCCCTGGGCCGGGACCGGTCCGGGATGGACGACGAAGTAGCCGCCCGGCCTGTTCTCCAGCGGCGACAACGCGAAGTAGCGGCGTCCCCGGGTGGCGGATCCCTGTGGTCGTTCGGCGGCGATCGAACGGCGAATCTGATGGATTCCGTTCCGCGCCTGGGTGTTGAACTTCCAGGCATGAACGTTCTTTTTGCGGATGATGGTTTCGTTCAGCACACCCGCGCCCGCCAGCACCGAGGAGTTCACCTCGGTGCCCGCCTCGGCGATCACGGCACCGGCCGCGACCGCGACGGCGGCCGAGGGGTCGGTGAACGCCTGCCGCTCGACGCACGCGCCATCCTCCATGCGGACCGCCAGCCACGCGGGCGGTAGGTGGACGACGGACCAGCATCCGTCTGCCAGGCTGCCCAGCAGGAACCGGGCCGCGTGTTCCGCGGGCAGGAGGTCCAGCAGTTTGTCGCGGGCCGTGGGGAACAGTACGTCCAGGCCATCGGGCAGGGCGGCCCGCAGGTCTGTTTCCGACTGGGATGTGAACGTGGCCGCGTCGAAATGGTCCGCCGCCTCCTGGACGGCCGCCAGCCTCGCCATCCACGCGGGGATCCGGTGCGGCTCCTGCGGGAACATCCGCAACTCTTCCGCCGCGGCGGCCGGGGGGACCTCGTCCATGAACGTGATCTCGTCCACGCTCTTGAACCGGACGTTCCATTGCGGGGCGTCACCGTCCGCAGGTGTGGTCGTGCCAGGCTGGAACTGAACGTTCAGGTTCATCTCCAGCCACGTCCCGTCGCCTTCCCCGTACATCCGCGATCGAAGTTCGCGCGCGATCGGGAAAATTCCACTGAGCGGGAGCAGTGACTCCGTGCGCTTGGACACGGAAGGGATGGCGGCCTGCTCGTACGACGTGCCCACGGCGAAGAAGGCGAACTTCATGGACTCCCGGCCGGCGGGCGCCAAATGGAAGAGCATGGAAGCGATCTCGTTCAGATACACATCCTGCTCAGCGGTGTCCAGCACCGTTCTCACCTCCCGTTCTCAGTATTCGTTCACCCGCTGTGGTCAGTCGCCCTGCGATTCGCGTCGCTCACGATAGATGCGCGATTCGTCCGCCTCGGATATCCGGGCGAGGGCGCCGGAATCGAGCATGGCCGCGAGTGGGCGCGGGAGAAGGCATCCCTGGCCGCGAGGCGACGGTTCCCGCAGGAAACGCGAAACGCGGTCGCCGACCAGATCGTGAAGTACCTGGCGTCCCCGGACGAACGTCCAGGCACTCTCCGGGAAGAGCCGCCCGACGAATTCGAACCCGTCCTGCGGAAGCTCTGGAGGCGCTTCGAGGCCCATGAAGCGTTCTGTCACTGACGTGCCAGCCCCCGTAGCGCGCGGAGGCCGGGCAGTTTCCGCTCTGGTGCGTCGCCGCCGATGATTCCCGACAGCCTGTCCTGCGGTGCGAGCGCGCACCGGCGCAGCGCCTCCAGCGACGGGACGCCCTCGCGGTGGGCGTCGCACAGCCGCATCTTCCACAACCCGGCCGCGACCTCCCCCGCGACCCCCGCGGGCTCGCGGTTCACATAACCGGCGGCCAGGCCGTCCAGGGACGCCCACAGATAGCCCACGACCGCCCCTTGGACGGTGACGGGCAGATACCGGACGGGCGCGGCGGTCTCCTGCGGGAGAAGGCGGCGCGGGCGTCCCCGGAGGAGCGCCCGCATCCCACGGGGCAGGCTGCTCACTCATCATGCGGACGCTCGGTGTGGAGAGGACATCTCAGGACGAGGCCGCCGTGATCGTCTCCGTGGCCCGGCGGCGCGCGTCCTCGTCCACCTCGGGAATCTCGAACCCGTTGCCCCGGGCGAAACCCACCAGACCGGCCTCGGGCGCGACACCGTGGACGCGCAGGTAGTACGCGACCGCGCCCGGCCAGATCCACGCACCGTCGGTGTGGTAGGTCATCGGCACCTCGGCGCGCCGACCCGGGTCCAGGACGTCGGTGTCATAACCCCTGGCCGCCAGGACGATCGGGGCGCGTTCCAGATACCGCAGCAGCGCCTCCCTCTCCTGCTCGGGAACCGAGGGACGTCGCACGACCGGCGCCCCCGACGGGTCGACGGAGTCGAACACGCGCGCGATCAGCATCTTCACGGGCGCGGGGTCCGGGGTGCCCGCCAGCCCGCGCTCGCGCAACGCCTCGTCGAACAGCGGGTTCGTCCGTGCGCTCAGCGAACGGATCAACGCCCGTTCCTCGGCGCTCAACCGCCGACGCCCGTCCTCCGACGCGGCCTGTTCAAGACCACGCATCGTCTCGTAGAGCGCCGCGACCGCGCCGTCCCCCAGACCCTTGTGAGCCCGGAACAACTCCACCGCCTCGACGAACTCCGCGAACGACAGTTCGTCGATGTCGGCGCTCTTGTTGAGGTCCAGTTCGCCGATATATCGCATGGCCCGTACGAACGCGCCGGTGCGGGGGTCGGCCGCCACACAGTCCAACCCGCCGCCGGGAACCTTCACCAAGACCACCGGCCGTTCGTCGTACACGAAGTACCGCGGATAGGTCTTCCTTACCAGCTGCACAGCGGGACTCCCATGATGATCCGTGATGGACGGCCGAACCTGGCGCTATTCGCGTGCGAGGCGGTCCAACTCGTCGAGCCCGGTGGCCTGGTGCTCCTGCGCGTCGGCGGCGATGCCACCGGCGAGCGGGTCCTCGGGTGTTCCGCGCAACCGCCGTACCGCGTCGGCGGCGGGCACGCCCGCGCCGAAGGCGTCCGCCAACCGCGCCTCCCACAGTCCCGCCGCGATCTCGCCGTCGCGGTCCGCGCGTGCCCGCCGGAGGTAGGAGGCCGCATCCTCCGACACCGACGCCCACACGTAGCCGAGGACCGTCCCACCGCGCGTCACTGGATAGGACAACACGGGCGTCGCCGTCCGCGTCGCGTACGACGGCGGCCGAACACTCACCAGCGGACCCCAACCCGCCGAGCGGTCCACCGGTGTCCCGTCCGGATACAGACCGTCCTGAATCAGCGGCCCGGACGACACCGGGGTGCCAGGGTTCGCCAACTCGTGCAGAGCGGCAAGACTCGGTACGCGCCGCTCTCGCGTACCCGGCGGGACCGCGCCGCCGACCGGGTCCTCGGGCGCACCGACCCAGCCCCGAATCGCGTCCAAAGCGGGAGTTCCACGGTCATGGAAGGTGTCCAGGCGCCGTCCCCAGACAGAAGTGGCATCCGCGCCCGCCGCCCGGGCCGCGATGGACCGGATGAAACCGGCCGCCTTCACGTTGGATTCTGCGGCCCACAAGTACCCGAGCAGCTCACCACGACGAACGACGGGCAGGTAGAAGACCGCCTGCCGCGTGAACTGTTCATAGGACGGCTTCGGCGGCCGGATCCCGCCCTCGATGGGCGGGGCCTGCGGAAGATCCGGAAACCCGTCACTCATGACGTGTGCGCCTCTCCCTCGTCATTCTGTCTCTCACGTAGCGGCCCTGGGCGGGATGACGTCCGCCTCGACGGAGAAGACCGGCTGGGTTCCGTTCCACCCGGTTTGGGTGACGCTCCTGATGTAGTACCTGGTGCCGCGCGGGAGGACGAGTTCGCGCTGGTCAGGATATGCGCTGCTGCGCCCCATCCACACCCCGTGGGCACCCTCGGGAAGGTTGAGGTGCAACTGGTAGTTGAAGCCTTCCCCGTCGACTTCCGTCGTCCCCGATCCTAGCGAGGTCGACATGTAGCCCGGCTCGTTCTGCACGGTCCCGACGAGGAGTAGCGGATTCCGTCCGGCCAGGGGCCCACCGTCCGAGGCCAGCATGAAGTTCACGTCGTGCAGACCGCGCATCGTCTGGACGGGTTCGGGCAGCGGCTGATGCAGGGCTTGGTCGAGCTCGTCGATCCGCCGCCAGAAGGCGTCCGGAGTAGGTTCCGCACCGAGATAGCGCCGTAGGAACTCGCGCTGCTGGTGGCTCCCCCACATCTCCTGGAGACGGGCCTCCGGGTTCGGCTGTGTGACGACGTGCTGGATCAGCTGCCGTTGGTAGTCGGTGAGGTCCGGCCGGTTCCAGATCTGCATCAGCTGGTCCCGGTGAACCGGCATCATCCCGCCGTTCAGGTGCGCGAGATGCTGAACGTAGTTCTGCTCCGTGTACAGATGGGTCAGATACCGTGCCACGTCGGCGCCCGGCCGCAGATGCGGGTTCGGCATCGACTGCACGGTGTACCAGTGCAGGGCCTGCTGCAAGTGGTGCGGCAGGTTGTGGTAGGTCTGCGCCAGCCGGTTCTCGCCGTACCGCTCACCCTGCTCGTCGGTGTCGAACCGGCGATACCCGTCCTCGTCGACGTGGCCCTCGCGCCGGAACCAGTCGCGCAGTCCCCGAGCCTCGGCGTCGCCACCGGGCCTCTCCTGGTCCGGGCCGCGATGCTCCTCCCTGCCCGGGGGACGGCCGTCCTGCCCGGCCATGGAGGTGGTGCCGTCGGGATTGAAGGTCTGCCACGTGCCGTTCGGCGGCCAGGTGGGGCGGAGCACCCCGTCCGGCCCGGTCTGGCCGGACGTGGCGAAGGTGTTGCCGTTGCTGTCGGTCCACGCCAGCCCGTGCGGGGCGGTGACCGGCACGCCGAGCCGCTGGGCCAGCTGCGCGGCGAAGTCGCCGTCGCCGGTCCGGCACGCTAGCAGCAGGACCTCGCGGCCGTCCCAGGTCGGGTCGTTGCGGATCAGGTGCGCGAGGTCGTCGACGTTCAGCCGGCGCCCGCCGCCGAGCCGCAACCCTTCCGCGTCGGCGTGCCCGTCGACCGTGTACCGCTGCGGGTCCGCCGGGACGCGCCGGGCGAGATCTCGCATCGCGGGATCGTCAGGGTCGTGGAATGACCGGCCGGCGGGAGTCGCCTCACTGTCCCGGAAGGCGTCGTGCAGGTGCGGCGGCAGGCCCTCCGGGATGTTCTCCGGAGTGTCGGCCTCCTCGTCCCGGACGGGGCCCTGCTCGTCGTCGTGGGTCTGCTGGTCGTGGGGTTGTTCGTCGTGAGGTTGTTCGGTGCGGGTCTGCTCGTCGGTGGGGGCATGGTCGTCGCCGTCGTCGCGCGTGGAGCGCAGTTCCGGCGGCAGCGCCTCGTCCAGTGCCGCGTCGAACCGCTCGTTGAGACGGCGGTTGATCACCTCGCGGACGGCCTCTTCCTCCGGTGTGAGCGGAGCGTCGCGCTCACCACGCGCCGCCCGTTCCTCGGCGACGTTGGGCATGTCGCGCGACACCTCGTACAGCGAGTGCTCGTAGTCGGCGACGTTGTCGAACGAGCGGAGGTGAAGCCGAAGCTCGCCGATGTGCCCGTTCGGCATCCGGACCGTCATCCGAATGTCGCGGTAGCCGCTCGGCTGCGGGCTGCGCAGCCGGTCCTTGATCGACACGACCTCGACGCCGTGCCGCCGCGCGACCTCCACGACCTGGTCGAGCGCCCGGTAGAGGTCCGAGACGCTGTCGAACTGGACCTTGCCGCCGAGCAGGTCGTTGAGCGCCGAGGCGTCCCCGTCGTTCTCATTGATGATCTTGTCGAGGGCGCGGACCCGGTCCTTCGGTCCCGGACGCATCTTGGCGTCGGCGGGCTCGTTCGCCAGGTCGTCCAGGACCTGCCGGAGTGTGCCGGTGCCCTCGGCGGCCTGCCGGTACAGATCGTTCAGGTACCGGTTGACGAGTTCGTTGTCCTTCGCGAGCGGCTGACCCCCGGCCTGCTCCCGCTCGGCGTTCAGGGCGTCGTCGTCGAATCCCGGCTGTTTCGGCGACTTACCGGGGCCGATCTCGTCGATGGCCCGGTCGCTGATGTCGATCTGCCAGTCCTCGAACGGGGTCGGCGTGGGCTGTATCTCGCCCTCGTCCAGGATCGCGTCGGCGCCGCGCTCGTTCACCTCCCGGACCGCGTCCTCCAGGATGTGGACGGCCTCCGGCTGGGACAGCAGGCTGTGCAGCGTCCTCGGCCGCGCCAGCAGGGAGTGCCGGAGCGAGTCCTCGGCCGGTGTCAGCGGTGGCGGGCCGTTGCCCTCGATGATCCGCGCGAGGTGGGGATGGTTCGGCAGCCGGTTCCGCAGGTCGTCGTCCAGTAGATCGCCGAGCCGGTTCCCCCGCTCGTCGACGACCGTCGCGCGTGACTCCTCCACCAGTTGCCGGATCTGCTCGTTCTCATGGATCCGGCGCATGAGTTCGGGATCCGCCGTCCGTGGCGCCTGGCCATCACCCTCGGCCGTTCTCGGGACGGCATGTCCCGGCGGTGGGACGGACGCGTCCTGCAACCTGCTGTCGGTGCCAGCCCGGCCATCGGTCGGCGGTGTGGACTCGTCGCCCGATCGCGGGGCGGGCGACTCCGTCGTCGTCCTCGGCGTCGGCGTGCCCGCGTCCGCTGCTCCGCCGGGCGTGGGGCTGGGGTCGCCGGGCGTGGGATTGCCGGGTGTTGGGCTGGGGTTGCCGGGCGTGGGGCTGGGGTTGCCGGGCGTGGGGTGGGTTGCGGTCGGTGTGCCCGAGGTCGGTGTGGCTGGGTTCGAGTTGCCTGGGGTTGAGGGGCTGGGTGCGGATGCGGTGCCCTGCTGGGATTCCTCGTACCAGCCGTAGCGGGCGGGGGCGTCCGACCGAGGTGTTGCCGGGCTGTCCGTGGCCTCACCAGGTGAACGCGGGGTTTCCCCCGAGTCCTCCGTGCCGCTCCGCCTGAAACGCGGCGAACCCTCGCCCTCGTGCCGAGGCTCGTCCGCGTCGCGCGGTTGGGTGTTGTCCGAGCGCTGTCCGGTGTCGTCGGAACGGGGTTGGCCATCGCTCGACCGTGGCTGCGATTCGCCCGGACGGCCGTTCTCCGGCGTCGGACCCCCGCCCGGGTCGGACGGTGGTGCGGTGCGGAAGCGCGGCGTCGGGCCCGAGTTGGACGAGCCCGGGTCGGACGGGCCGGAGTTCGGTGTCGCACCTGGGAGCGGCGCAGGGCCGGGGTTCGGTGGCGAGCCTGGGCCCGGGTTTGATGGCGATCCTGGGAGGGGTGAGGGGCCGGGGTTGGGTGGTGGGCCCGCGTATGCCGGGTTGCCGGTCGGTGGTGTGGCCGACGCGCCGCCCGGGGTGACCGGGCCCGGGTCGGGGGCGCCCGGCGGGATCACGTTGGCGCGGATCTCGACGATCGGGTTGCCGGCGCTGTCACGGGCGTTGGTGTCCACGCTCGTGATCTGGTAGCGGGTGCCGCGCGGAAGGATCAGCTCGCGCTGCTCCCCATAGTGGCTGTTGCGGCCCATCCAGACCCCGTCCGACCCCTCCGGAAGGTCCATATGGATCCGGTAGCTGAACGGGTCGCCGTCGACCACGGCGGGCTCGCGCCCGAGGGACGTCGACATGAAGCCCGGCTCCGTCTGGATCGACCCGACCAGCATCTGCGCGTCACGCGGGCCGAGCGCGGTGCCGTCGGGGAGCCGCATGAAGTTCACATCGTGCAGGCCGCGTTCGGTCTGCACCGGCTCCGGCAGAGGTTGGTTCAGCGCGTGGTCGAGTTCGTTGATCCGCCGGTTGAACGCGTCCACGGACGGCGTCTCACCGAAGTAGCCATGGAGGAAGGAGTGGTACCCCGCGTTCTCATGGAGTTGCTGAAGCCGGATGTCCGGATTGGCGGCGGACAGCACATGGTCGACCAGTGCGCGTTGGTCGGGCGTGAGATTCGGGTTGGCCGACCAGGCGCGCAGAGTGTCGACCGTGGGCAGCGAGTGGCCGCCGTTCATGTTGGTCAGGCCCCGAGCCGTATTGGACTCGCCCTGCAACTGGTTCAGGAATCCGGGCAGGTCGGTGTTCGGCCGCAGGAAAGCGTTCGGCATCGACTGCACCGTGTACTGGTACAGCGCGTTCTGTTGGTCCGGCGGCAGGTTGTGGAACTGGTCCCCGAGCTGGTTGTCGCCGTACCACTGGCCCTCGTCGTCGCTGGTGAAGCGGCGCACCGGGTCGGGCGCGACCTCGCTGCCGTCGCGGTCGTGGATCGTCCAGCCGGACGACTCGGGGTTGCCGTGCGCGTCGAGGTCAACAGCGGCGGTCGGAGCCGTGACGCGGACCCCGAGCTCCCGGGCGACGTCGGCCGCGAAGCGTCCGTCCCCGCTGTCGTTGGACAGCAGGAGCAGGTCGCGGCCGTTCCAGTTCGGGTCGCTGCGGACCAGCGCCGCGAGGTCCGCGGCACTCATCCGCTGGTCCCCGACGATCACTCCGTCGCGGTCGCCATGCGCGTCGAGGACGAACCTGCCCGCCGGGTCGGGTTGCACCATGCCCGCGGTTCCCCGCGCGAGCGGCTCGTCCGGCCCGTAGAGGGCCCGTCCGGCCGGGGTCTCGGTGCTGTTGTGCCAGGCGTCGTGGAGTGAGCCGGGCAGCCCCTCCGGTGTGTTCTGACGTCCCGGTTGCCCGTCGGAGCCGTCGTTCGGCTGCCCTTCACCGTCCGTGCGCGGCTGCCCGTCGTCGTTGCGTCCGGCGCCTTCATCATCACGACCGCGACCGTCATCCGCCCGAGTCTGACCATCATCCGTACGCGGCTGACCCGCGTCGTCTGTCCGCGGCTGACCCGCGTCGTCTGTCCGCGGCTGGCCTGTCTCGTCCGTACGCGGCTGGCCAGTGTCCTCAGTGCGAGTTTGACCGTCGTCCGTACGCGGTTGGCCCGTGTCGTCCGTGCGAGTTTGACCGTCGTCTGTGCGCGGTTGGGTCGTCTCGTCCGTGCGTGGTTGGCCCGTGTCGTCCGTGCGTGTCTGACCATCGTCTGTGCGTGGCTGGCTGTTGTTTTCGGACGACGGGTTTTCGTCGGTGCGTCCTGGGCCTTCGTCCGTGCGGGGCTGGCCGTTGTCCGTGCCGGGCTGGTTCTCCTTGGGGTGGGACGGGGATGAGTTCCCATTCCCGTTGGCCGGGGGGCTCGGGTTCGGGTTCGGCGCGTTCGTGGCGTTGGCGCCGAGGTGGCGGTCCATGACCTGGCCGATGGCCTGGGCGAGGGCGCGGGGGTTGTCGGAGAGGCGGTACTCGGTGAACGCCTCCGCCATCATCTCGTGCGGGTCGCCCGATCCGTACTCGGAAAGGGCGTTCTCCACGCGCTGCTGCGTGGCCGGGTCGTGCGGCTGGGTCGCGTCGTACGGGACGCCGAGCGCGTTGGACACGGCCTGGTTCAGGTCCGCGAGCATCTGCGTGTTGTTGAGGAGCTGCTCGCCGAGATGGTGGCCGAACTCGTGGGTGAAGACGCCCTCGGTGGACCCGCCACCGGGAACGGTGAAGCCGGTCGACTCTTCGTCGGCGCCGTCCTGGGACCGCTGCGTGTTGTCCGAGAAAGCGTCGTCGTTGATGTAGATCCCCGGGCTGTTGGACTCGGGGGTCGCGTAGGCGAGGACGTCGTCGTTGCCCGGTCCGAGCGACTGGTTGAAGTCCTCGGAGCCGATGTGGTCCAAGCCCCGCATCGTGCTCGGATAGTCAGCGGCGAGCTGTTGGATCGCGTTGTTGATCTCGGCGACGGCGGCCGGGTCGAGCGGGTTGGACGTGAAGTCCACGGTGGGGGCGTCGTTGCCGAACTGGGCGAGGGCGTCCCGCGTCTGCTGCTCGGCGTCGGCGAGTTCCTGTGCCTTGTCGGCCGCGTCGTCGGCGGAAGTGCTGCTGTCCGGCGGGGTGCTGTCGTCCGCCGGAGTGCTGCCGTCCGCTTCCTTCTTGTGCGGCGCGTCCTCGTTCGGTTGGGCCGTGTCCTCGTGGGGTGGGGCCTGCTCGTTGCGGACGACCCCTTGCTCGTTCACGTTCTCGATCGGGGGCGGTTTCGGCTGTGCCCCCGGGTCCGAGGGCTCGTACGGTTGGGACTCCTGCCTCGGCTGAGGAGATTCCAGCTCGGGGCCGTCCGCCGCGCCCGAACGTTCCGGTGAGCGCGCCGAGGACGGCGACGATGATGCGGGCGTTCGTCCCGGACCGGCGTTGGACGGCGTTGCGGCGCCGCCCCCTGCGGAAGGCATTCCGGCCCGGCCACCGCCTCCGCCCATCATGCCCATCGGCATGATCGGCATGGCCGTGAAGTTGCCGGGTTGCCCGCCGGAGCCGTCCGAAGGCTGGGCCATGGCGTCCTGCGGTTCCGCGTGCTCGTCAGGGCTGAGCGGATCCGAGTTGGAGGCAGTACTCGTTTCCCCGCCATCGGGCGCGGGCTCATCACCCGGTGTGGTGTCGCCCCCGGTGTCGGGTGTCGTGGAGCCACCCTCGTCCGGCGTGCCTGAACCACCCTCGGACGTTGTCGAGTCACCGCTGGACGCGTTCGAGTCGCCGCCAGAGGTGGTCGAGTCGCCGCCGGACGTGGTCGACGATGTGTCGCCGGGTGTGGACGTGCCTCTGCTCGCCGCCTCGGGGGAACCCGCATCGCCGCTGGAGGACGGCGTGGCGGGCGAGGAAGTGCTGTCAGTGGAGCTTGAGCCACCATCTCCCGGGGTGCCCGACTCCGGGGAGGACGTGGACGTTCCGTCGCCCGGTGTGGAAGTGCCCGTGCTGGGGGTGGTGCCGCCGGTTGGAGCGGACGTTCCGTCTCCGGGGGTGGACGCGCCCTCATGCGGTGTGGAGGTGCTGTCGCTCGGGTTGGACGTGCCCTCGTGAGGGGTGGGGGTCCCTTCGCTGGGCGTGGTGCCGTCGCCCCGGGTGGAGGTGCCGTCGCTCGGAGCGGACGCTTCGTTGTGCGGCGTGGACGTGCCGTCGCCGGGGGTGGTCCCGTCACCTGGCGTGGAGGCGCCCTCGTGCGTTGTGGACGTGCCGTCGCCCGGAGACGAGGTGCCGTCGGCTCGGGAGGGACCGCCGCCTTGCGCGGAGGACCCGCCACGGGTGCCGGGGCCGCCGCCCGCGCCAGCACTGCCGCCGCCACCCGAGGACGAGCCGCCAGAGGAGGACGACGAGCCGCCGGAAGAGGACGAGCCGCCGGACGACGAGGAACCGCCTGAAGACGACGAGCCGCCTGAAGAGGATGAGCCGCCGGACGACGAACCGCCGCCGGAGGATGACGAGCCACCTGTGGAGCCGCCGGAGGATGAGCCGCCGCCTGATGCGGAGGCGCCGCCGGAGGGGGCCGCGCCGCCGCCCACGGGGGCTCCGCCACCGCCCATGGGGGACATGCCGCCTGGGGCCGCGCCGCCGCCGGACGGGGCGCCGCCGCCCATCGAGCCGCCACCGGAGGGTGAGCCGCCGCCGCCGAACGCGGCCGGGTTGCCGCCGAGGCCGCCGCCAGAACCTCCGCCGGAGCCGCCGCCGGAACCGCCCGAGGCTCCGCCGCCTCCGCCGCCGTCGGGGGCCGCGGAAGCCAGGGACGCTCCGCCGCCACCACCGTCGTTGCCGCCGCCGCCCAGCAGTGTCGCGATGCGGTTCCCGCCACCGCCGCCGCCACCGTCGTTGCCACCGCCGCCGGAGGCGGAGCCTCCGCCCCCGCCTCCGTGGCTGCCGCCGCCACCGCCGCCGCTCCCGCCGCCGCCGTCATTGCCGCCGCCACCATCATTGCCACCGCCGGACGGCGAAGGCGAAGGTGACGGGGAGGGCGACGGGTTCGGGTCGGAGCCCGGAGAGGGAGGTGACGGTGGAGCCGGTGGGTCGCCGCCGGGGAGGGACGAGCGGTACTCGTTGAGGCCGTCCTTGCCGCCGCCGACGGCGCCGCCGAACGCGCCGGACGTGGCGCCCTTGGCGATGGAGTCCCAGGTCAGGGGGTCGCCGTGGATCGCGGCGGTGGCGACCGTGCCGGCCACGCCGCTGATCGCCTCGGACGCGCCGTCGCGGGCCATGCCCTTGGCCATGCTGCCGAGCGCGGTGTCGGCGGCGTCGCCCACGCCGGGGATCTTGCCGATTCCGTGGCCGATGCCGCCGGAGATGGCGCCGCCGATCGCGCCGTCGAGGGTGGCCGAGCCGGTCTTCTTCCAGTCGACGCCGTCGCGGTTGCCCTGCGCGATCTGGACGCCCTGGACGAGCAGGTCGAGCCCGCCGCCCTCCAACGCGCCGACGATGGCGCCCTTCAGCACGGCGCCGAGGAACCGCTGGCTCAGCCACTCCAGCAACCGCTGGAAGATGGTTCTGGACGCCACCTGCGCCCCGGCCTCGACGGCCGGGATGCCCGCGGTGGACGCGCCGAACGTCGCGAAGGCAGCCGCGATCAGGTAGGCGATCTCGATCGCCGTGACGATCAGCAGCGCGATGAACATGTACTTCGCGTACTCGATGTCGAGCGCGCCGCCGTCCATCGTCTCGCCGAGCTTGCCGCACGACTCGGCGAGTTTCGGCAGGATCTCGGGGTCGGTGGAGACCCACTTCTCCCAGTTCTTGCCGAACTCCTCCGCCGCGCCGCTGTCGAGCGCGCCCTTGACGTTGGAGGCCGTGCCGTTGAGGTCCTCGATCAGTTCGTTGATCTCGGTCGCGGCGGTCCGCCACGCCTCGGCGCAGCGGCGCATCGCCGTCTCGTCGCCCTCTGGCCAGTCGGATCCGATGATCCAGGACAGCCACTGGACCGGTTCTGGGATTTCAAGACCCACGGGTCAGCTCACTTCAGCCTTGAGGAGTCCTCGGCCTTTTTGTAGGACTTGGCCATCTGGTCCACGCCCTTCTTGATGCCGTCGAGACCGTCCTTGAGCTTGGGGAACGACTCCAGCACGCTGTCACTCGGCTCCTTGTAGCCCTCGGCGAACGTCTGGCCCGTCTCGTCCGAGCCCCAGCACGGGCCCTCGGTGTTGAGCGCGTTGCTCAGCCGGTCGTAGATCTTCTGCATCTGGGTGGCGCCGGTGTGGAAGCCCTCGCCCGCACGTTTCAGTTCGTCGGTGTTGACTTCGAGGTAGTCATAGGTCATCGCGGCAGGATCCCGAGTCGTTGGCGGATGGCGTCGATGTCGTCAGGACGTTCCGGCAGCAGCTTGCCGATGTCGAAACCGGCGTCGGCCGCTCCCTCGGGCGCGAGATCACGCATGGCGGCGCGCATCTGGTCGGTGACCTGCGACTGAGCGTCCTTGGAAGCTTCCAGGATGGCTTCGGCGAGCTGCTCCGAGCCGAGCTTGCGCTGTACGCGCGGATCCAGTTCGAGGGAGGTCAGCCGGCCCTGTCGGTCGACCTTGACCCGTACCATTCCGTCGGCGGCCTCGGCCTCGGCCTCGATCGCCTCCAGCTTGGACTGCATGTCAGCGATCTGTCGACGCTTCTCCTGGTAGGTCTGTAGGAGTTCGTCGATGTGTGCCTGCCATTCAGCGCGCACGGGTACCCCTCTGTTCGTCGGGAGCTTTGAGAGCCCGCGACCGCGCACGATCACAGGAACACAGAGATTGATCATTTATAGGGCTTATCTGGATCCTTATGCAACCTGCCGCGGAATGTCCAGGACGCCTGGGGAACACCGGTGTCCTTATGGAACACTGCGGAGACCGTGCGGTGCGCCGCGCGGACCGAGTCGAGCACCAGTGAAGGGCGGGCCAGCGATGCGCAGGAGGCCGAATATCTGTGACGCCTGCGTGCGGTTGCAGAAGCGGTCCAACCCGGAGTCCGAGACGTCGCTCGATCGCTGGATCCCCTATTGCGACGCGTTCCCGGAGAGGGTGCCGAACGAGATCTACCGCGCGGGATTCGATCACCGGAACCCGTTCGAGGGCGACCATGGCATCCGGTTCGAGTTGCGTCCCGGAGGAGAGCGGGCGCTCGCTTCGTACGAGACGTGGATCGCCCGGAAGGAGAGCCGGCGGCAGGACGCGGAGGACTCGCGGAGCGCGGGGCCGGGTCAGGGCGGCTGACCCCGCCTGCCCCGGGCGCCGGTCGCTCGGACGTGGCGCCCACCGCCGTGCCGGGGTGGGGGGCATGGTGGCTCCGGAGGTTTTCGCTGGCTTGGCGAGACGGGGCTGAGAACAGACTAACTGGGGACTCGGTCGCTTTGGGATTGGACGCCACGATCAACCTATTGGTTCGGTGAGATTCTGGTTTGGCGGTACTCCTACGATTGTGGGAGGACGGTGCGCGCGGTCTTCGGACGTACCGCGGATGTGTCCGGCGGCGTCCGTGCGGCGCGGCCGGGTCTCGTAGGCTGACCGGTGAGAGGGGAGGCAGGTGACTGACTCCAGCTGGCAGCACGCGGTGCTCCGCGAGCTCGGCGTCTCACGACGCGGGCTCCAGTTGCTCGACGGCGTGCCGGGCAGCCCGGTGCACGGATCCTGGGGGGCCGAGGCGCCGCCGCGTCCGGCGCCCGAGCAGCAGCCCGTCGCCATGCCCGTCCCGCGTCCCGCCGCGGAAGCGCCGACCGCCGCGCCGGAAGTGCCCCCGTTCGCCCCGTCCGCAGAGGCCTCCCCGTCCGCGCCCCAACAGCAGATGCCGCTGCTTCCGGAAGCGCAGCCGGTGCCCCCGCAGCCGCCCGAGCCCGCCCCGCAGCCACCCGCTCCGCAGCCGCCCGTCCAGCCGACGCGACCGCCCGCGCCGCCCCCACAACCACAACCGCAGCCGCAGCCGCCCGCGCCGTCTCCGCAGGTGGCGGCTCAGCCGGGGGCTCCGAGGCAGGGGGCGGACGCTCCCGGTGAGGGGCAACAACCGGAGCCGCTCGTGAGCTCCGACTTCGACTGGGAGTCGGCGGTCAATCCCGTGCTCGGCGCCGCGTCGGCGCCCGGTGACGCGTCCCAGCCGGGGGACGGAAGCGAGCGCGCCGAGACGGCCGCGGGGCCCGTGGCGCCGTCGCCCGTCCAGCCCGCGGCTCCCGGCCAGCACGGTGAGCAGGGGCCGCCACCGCCGGACGACCTCGTCCGCCGGAACCAGCACGGCGACCCCCTCGGACGGCGCGTCCGGCGCGGTGTCCGCAACGCGATGGGCGGCGGTGCGCGGGAGGCCAGGGAGCTGGCCGCGTTCGTCGACCTGATGCGGCGGCCGGTGCCGAGTGCCCGCCAGATCGCCATCGCGAGCGTGCGCGGCGGCGCGGGCAAGACGACGATGGCCGCGCTGGTCGCGACCGAGTTGGCCCGGCACCGTCCCGACCGGGTGCTCGCCGCGGACGCCGACGCCGAACTGGGATCGCTGCCGTTGCGTCTCGGCGTCCGGCCGCACCTTTCGCTGTTCGACCTGGCGGCGCAGAACCCGAACACCTTCCAGGAAGCGGAGTCGTTCCTGACGCGCACGCGCGAGGGCCTGTACGTGCTGTCGTCCACGCGCGGCGGACGCATCGCCGGAGAGTTCGCGCTGGAGACGTTCCAGACCGCCCTCAGCTCCCTCAGCCGTTATGTCGCCGCGACGGTCATCGACTGCGGCGCGGGCATCCTCACCGAGGTGAACCGGGGTGTCGTCGCCGGTTCGCACGGCCTGGTGCTCGTCACGCCGGGCACGGTCGACGGCGCGCTCAGCGCCCGTGGCGCCCTGGAGTGGTACGCCGCCAACGACCAGCGGGACCTGCTGGGACGCACGGTGATCACGATGGTCTCGCACGCGCCCCAGGTGGGCGCCGACCTCCAGCGGGCGCACCAGATGCTGACCGCGTGGGGCCTGCCCGTGGTGTTCGTGCCGTACGACCGGCACCTGGCCACCGGCGGTTCGATGGACATGTCGAAGGTCTCCGCCGCCGCCCGCACCGCCGTGACGCGCGTCGTGCACGAGGTGTTCGCGCGGTCGCTGGGCGGCGGCGGGCACCGCTGACCCTCGTCCCTGGCACCCCGGCGGGTCGGGCGGGCGGCGGTCAGTCCGTCCAGACGAGGGTGTTGGTGACCTCGACGCCGAGTTCGCCCGCGGTGGTGAAGACGCGGCCGGTGCGGCCGCCGGTGTCGTTGCCCGTCGTCCAGTACGACTGGGCGTAGATCACGTTGGCGCCCTGCGTCCAGGACCGCGTCCAGTAGGCGGGGTCGGAGCGGGGCTGCGGGAGGCCGCTCGCGTCGGACGGGGTGAGCAGCAGCGGCCAGCCCTTGGTGTTGGTGAGGCGGCTGATACCGCTCGCCGCGGTCGAGCTGGAGAACCGCGCGATCGACACCGACGTGATGATCCGCTTGGCGGGGTCGGCGTAGACGGCGGAGTACATGTTCCCGACGCAGGGGCTGGAGCGCAGCGCGGTGCGCAGCTTGGAGTTGGCGCGGCTGACGCAGTCCGAGGTGCGGGTCCCCGCGCGGGTGAAGGTGTTGCCCTTCGCCGTCCGGATCGTTGGGCCGAGGACGGACGACGGGTCCGACCCGCCGCTGGACTCCGTGGGACTCGGGTCCGGGGTGCTGGGCCGTTCCGTGGCGGTCGGCGGCGAGTAGGCCGACTCCGTGGGCCGCGCCGACGTCGTGCGGGGGTCGTCGCCGTCATCGTCGCCCAGGATGACGAACGCGCCGATGCCGACCACGGCGAGCAGCGCCACCGCGCCGAAGATCAGCACCAGGACGATCGCGCCCCCGCCGCCGCGCGGCGGCGGGGGAGTGGGGAAGCCCGGGCCTCCCGGCAGCGGCGGTCCCGGCGGGGGCGGCGGAAAACCCGGACCGGCCGGGGGCCCGCCGGGCCATTGGGGGGAGTTCATGGACGCTCCGTGCTGGGGTCCCTGCGGGAACGCGGTTTCGGATCGGTCCAGGGTAGCGGTCGTTAGTTCGGACTATGGCGGTTGATGGTAGGGATGTCGGGGGATGGGCGTATCCGCGGACGCGCGGCGGCGCCCCCCGGATGTCTCATAGGGTTGCGGTGGAGAGGGGAGGCAGGTGACTCGATGAGCAGTGATCTGGTGGCGCTCGCGCGCCGCCGTCCAGATGTGCACGCCGTGGCCGACGGCATGATCGCGATGGGTGAGCCGCTGGAGCTGCGCGGCGGGGAACCCGAGCCGACCCTGGTGTACGACGCCGAGGGCCGGTTGCTCGTGGCGATCGAGGACGCCGTGCAGGTACCGGTGCAGAGCGAGATCCGGCGGCTGCTCGGCTCCGACTTCGCCGACCGGGTGACCGCCCCCGTGTGGTGGGTGGACGTGCGCGCCGTCGCCGACGTGCCGGACGCGCTGCGCGTCGCCCGCAAGTTCGCCGACTCGCTGGTCCGCTGGGCGGGCGGGACGGTCTACCCGGACGGGTCGAGCGAGGCCCCGGCGCGCAGCTGGCGAGCGTCCGACCAGGACAGCGCCGCCTACCACGGCGGAGTCATCGGCGGCTGACCCCCTGGACGGCTGACCCTCGTGGGGTGGCAGGTCCGGGTCAGGGCTGGCCCCGCGCACGAGGCTGGATCAGGGCCAGTCGCGGGTGAGGTCCAGGTCGAACGGGACGAGGTTCCAGGGGCTGCGCGGATTGGTGACGAGGTCGTCGATGAGACGCTCGTATTCGTCCTGCGCCTTCCCGGCTCCGCCCGACCAGAGCAGACGGCCTTGCAGGTAGCAGGTGGCCATGTCCCGCCAGGACGAGTAGCGCCGCTGGATGTCGAGAGCCAGCGGAAGCATCCGTTCCCAGCAGTACTCCTCTGTCAGCCAACCCACCATGTGGCCCCAGCGGTAGAGCATCGGGGCTCGGGCGTAGTCCCAGATGAGGAACCGTCCCACGTTGGCGCGCAACGCCGGGTCGGCGAGGGCTTTCAGACGGTGCAGCTCCTCGACGGCATGGTTGCGGTCGTTGAAGAGCTGGTGCAGGAACAGGGCGAGTTCGGCGCCCTCCTCGCTGGCGTCCGCGCCGGGTTCGTCGCGGAGCAGCGGCGGGACGAGCCGCGTGTACGAGCCGCCCTCGTCGTCGTAGCGGACGCGCACCAGCTCGATCAGCCGCTCGACGAACGGCGGTTCGAGTTCGTCGCGGGCGATGAGGCCGTCTGCGGGACGCGCCGCGGCGCGGGGTAGGCCCGGCGCGGAGATCAGGTCCCAGAGCCGCCGCTCGAACTCGACCGCCTGCCGTTCCTCGCTGCCGAAGAACCCGGCGAGCTGTCTGCGCAGGGACGGGTGCCGCACGTACAGGCGCCGGAAGAACCGTCCGTTCTTCCACACCAGATGCTCGGGCCGCAGGTCGCCGAACGGGACGCGCGTGCTCCGGTGCACCATCGTCCGCTCCGCGAACCGCAGCTCCAGATCGGGCCACATCGCGCTCAACGGGGTGAACCGCAACAGCATGAGGAGGCCGGGCACGAGGACGAGTAGAACCGCGCCGGGAGCGAGCGCCCATCGCGCCGCGTCCTGCGACCCGGTCAGGGACAGGACGGCCCCGGCGAGCAGCAGCCCGATCCCCGCGACGCCGCAGGACAGCAGCCAGCCCGTCGTCAGGATGAAGGACCCCTCGATGCGGAGGACCGAGACGTCGCCGTCGAACTCGAACGACCCCTCGGCGAGGGTCCCCTCCACGGCCCGCTCAAGCGCGTCGAGCTGACCGTCCTCTCCCATGGGCAGGACCGTACATCATCCTGGACAGGTAGATCATCGGCGGTCCCGAGCGCCCCGGGCGCCCCCGGCGGCGCGGCTCAGGCCGACTGGAGGTGCTGCATGAGGGCGCTGTGGCGCTGCCAGCCGTCCGGGGAACGTCCGTCGCCGAGGGGGAAGAAGGTGAGGGGCGCACGTGGCGGCCCGACCTGCTGGCCGGGCAGGCCGTTCGGCCCGCTGACGGTGCCCGCGACGGCGAGCGCGACGGGCGCGGGCGCGCCCGTCCAGCGCGGCTCGGTGGCGAGGTCGGCACGACCCGGGGTGAGCTGCACGAACAGCGACGCGACGCTCTGGTCGGCGGCGAGCGCGCCGACGAGCGTCGGCAGGTGTTGCAGGGGCGGCGGGTCCTCCGGCATGTAGCCGATGGTGACGGTGCTGACCTCGGCGACGACGCCGCCCTCGGCCGCGGTGAAGTCGCAGATCGCCATGGCGGGACGGGGCCCGTCGCCGCTGACCAGGAGCCGGGCGGTGGCGCGTCCGCGCGCGTACTCGGTGAACCGGTCGGCGCGCCAGGGATGCTCCAGCGGCTCGGCGGCGCCGAGTGCGCCCGGGGGCTTGCCGGTGAGCAGTTGCAGGAGGCGTTCGACGGGCCCGCCGAGGTCGCCCTCGGCGCCGTGCCTGGTGCGGTAGACGAGGGTGAGCTGCGATCCGATCGGCGCGCTGGGACGGGTCGTGAACCCGGGCGCGTAGTCGCGGGCCTCGGGCACGGGAATGTACGTCGAGCCGTTCCATTTCATCGGCCGTCCGGTCAGGCCCTCGTAGTAGCCGTCGCCGTTGCTGACGATCCACTGCACGTCGTCCCCGGACGCGGCCGTGCGGAGGGGGAGCGACAGCCGGGAGTCGAGGGGCGTGACCAGTTGCAGGGTGCGTCCGCTCGCGGTGCACTCGCCGAGAGCCTTGGTCAACCAGGCGGTCAGCGGCACCAGCGGCCGGTCCTGCAACACGACCATGGCCTGGTCGGTCAGCGCGTCTACTGTGCTCATCTTCGGAGGAGTCTAGCGACCGGGGCCCTCCCCGCGACGGCCCTCCCGTGATCATCGCGGGCGGCCGGAGGGCGCGGTGGTTCGTCCGACTTTGCTGTGACGCCCGTGACTGCTGTCCAATCTGTGCTGAAATGTTACGGATGCAGCGAGCCGCCGCGCCGTCTCCGGTGTACTACGCGGATGACGCCCCACCGCCACCGGAGCCACCGGCACGGGGGCGCGTGTGGCGCGTGCTCGGCTGGCTGTCGATCGGACTGTCGGTGGTGCTGGTCGCCGCGAGCCTCACCGCGTACGGGTTCTGGCGCCGCCTCGACGGCCAGATCGCCCGCGAGAACGTGGACGGACGGCTCGGCGACGACCGTCCCGAGAAGCTCAACAACTCGCTGAACATCCTGCTGATGGGCTCCGACAGCCGCGCGGGCGAGAACTCCCGGTACGGGGAGGAGTCCGGCCAACGGTCCGACACCACGATCCTGCTGCACATCTCGCCCGGCGGTGAGAGCGCGATCGGGATCAGCTTCCCGCGCGACTCGATGGTGCAGATGCCGTCCTGCGAGAAGAAGAACGGCGCCGTCATCCCCGCCCAGTTCGGAATGATCAACGCGGCGTTCTCCAACGGCGGCCCGGCGTGCACCTGGAAGACCATCGAGTCCCTCACGAGAGTCCACATCGACCATTACGTCGAGGTGGACTTCTCCGGCTTCAAACGGGTCGTGGACGCGCTCGACGGCGTGGAGATCTGCGTGCCGCACCGCATCGACGACCCGAAGGCGGAACTGCACCTCAAGAAGGGGCGCCAGACCGTCCAGGGCGAACAGGCCCTCGGTTACGTCCGCACCCGGTACGTGCTCAACGACGGCTCCGACCTCGAACGGATCAAACGCCAGCAGGCGTTCATGGCGTCCGTGGTGAAGAAGGCCACCGACCGGGGGATGCTCACCGACCCCGGACGCACCTACGGCTTCCTCTCCGCCGTCGCCAAGTCGATCAAGGTGGACGACCGGCTCACGCTGCCCACCATGCAGAAGATCGCGGGCAGCCTGCGCGGCATGAGCGCCGGGAAGGTGCGGTTCGTCACCGTCCCCGTGCAGGCGTATCCGCAGGACAAGAACCGCGTGCAGTTCAGCCGGGCCTTGGCCGCGCCGCTGTTCCAGGCCGTCCGGGAGGACAACAAGCTGCCCGAGCCCGCGCCGACGCCCGTCCCGGCGCAGAACGCGAACCAGGCGCCGCCCGTCCCGCCCGCGCAGGTGAGGGTCGGCGTCTTCAACGGCACCCACACCCCCGGCCTCGCGCAACGCACCGCGGACCAGCTCACCGAACGCCGCTTCAAGGTCGTCAAGGTCGGCACCACCAAGAAGCCGTACCCCCGCACCCAGATCCTGTACGGCGTCGGCGCCGAGGCGCAGGCCGCCCGGCTGGCGATCGCCATTCCCGGCCATCCGCCGCGACCCTGGAAATCCGCGAAGCCCGGCTACGTCTACCTCGTCATCGGCAAGGACGGCGCCGCGCTCCGCGGCCAGAACACAATGGTCCCGACGGTCGCCGGAGAGATTCGCGCAGACCGTGACGTCTGCGCACGAACGTGACCAGGGCGGCGGTCGCCGCGCAGGCCGTCCGGGCGGAGCGATATCTTGGCCGCGCAAACCAACGCCATTGCTGAGACGTCACATCTACGACGACCGACGATCCCCCCGACTTCTGCCCCGAGGACCCGCCCCCCGCACCGGGCTCTGCCGGGCGCTCACGCTCCCTCCCCCGGAACGGACGCATGCAGCCCGAACCCTTCTCCCTTCTGATGACCGTCTACGGCGGTGATCGCGAGGAGCACGTCAGGGCCGCCTTCCACAGCGCGGTGCACGACCAGACGCTCCGACCCGACCAGGTCGTCCTGGTGCGGGACGGCCCCGTCTCCGCCGACCTGTCGGCCTGCCTGCGGGAACTGGTCGACGGCAGCCCCGCCGAGGTGACGTTCGTCCAGCTCGCGCGCAACCAGGGCCTCGGCCCCGCCCTCGACGCGGGCCTGCACGCGGCGCGGCACGACATCGTCGCGCGGATGGACGCCGACGACGTCGCGATGCCCCACCGGTTCCAGATCCAGGTGCCGCTGGTCCGCGCCGGCGCGGACCTCGTGGGCGCCGGGCTCCTGGAGTTCGGCTCCGACATCTCCGACATCGTCGGGCAGCGCACTCCGCCTAGCGACCCCGCCGACATCGCGCGCTACTCCCGCCTGCACGACCCGTTCAACCATCCGACGGTCGTGTACCGGCGCAGCGCCGTCGTCGCGGCGGGCGGCTACGGCGACCTGCCGCTGATGGAGGACTACTGGCTGTTCGCGCGGATGATCGCGAACGGCGCGCGGATGGTGAACGTCGCCGAGCCGCTCGTCTACTACCGGGTCGGGGACGGCGCCTACGAACGCCGCGGCGGCCGTGACCTGCTGCGGTCGGAGCTGCGCCTGCAACGCCAGATGCTCCGCGAGGGCTTCATCTCCCAGCCGCAGTACTGGCGGAACGTCATGGTCAGGGGCGGCTACCGGCTCGTCCCCACCGTGATACGCAAACCGTTCTACCGGCGGGTCGTCGCGTCCTACGGCGCCCGCCGCAACCGCTCCCGTGACCGGGAGGACGCGCGCCAAGCGATCGAGTCGGCACCACCTGACCCTGTGCCGCCAGACACAGTGCTGCCTGACCTGGTGCTGCCTGAGCCCGTGCTGCCTGACCCGGTGCCCGACCACGAGCTTCCGGTGGTCGAGCACGACGACGTCCGCGGCTACGACCCGGCGCCACCGAACCGCGACCACTGACCCGCGAACCCCGTCCCGCGAGCCCTGTCTCGCGAGTACAGGGCCGCGAGCGCTGGGGCGGTCATGAGGCCGGGCGGCTCCACAGGACGGGTTGTTCGCCGGACGTGGCGACGTTGCGTCCCACGCCCAAGAGCCGGTCCTTGAACGACGCCAGGCCCGTGATCTCCTGACGTCCCGGGCCGGACAGGCCGTCCCCGGTGGGCGTCGACGACTCCCAGGACGCGCCGTCGGACGACGTCCAGGTGACGACGTCCGCCCCGCCGGTGCCGCCGGTGGTCCCGGCCATCGTGAAGGACCTGGACGTCGCCGTCACCGCCGTCACCCGGACGGATCCCTTCGAGCCGGGCGCCGGGAGCTTGCCGTCCTGCCAGGTCTTACCGCCGTCCGACGAGACGAGGCAGAACACCGCCTCCCCGGACGAGTCGGTGCCTTCCCCCGTCGCGACCAGGACGTTCCCCTTGGCCGCGACGTGGGTGAGCCAGCCCTGCGTCAGCCCGCTCGGCAGCTTGAGCTCCTGCAACCGCCACTTCTTCCCGTCGGGCGACGCCCACATTGCGGGACGTCCGCCCGGAGTGCCCGGTTTCAGCATGCCGCCGACCGCGACGAAGCCGAATGCCCCGCCCGCCGCCGCGCGCACCCAGCGGTTGCCGTTGCTCGTGGCGGTGAGGTCGTTGCGCTCGACGCCGCCGCCCCGCTGCCAGACCTTCAGGTCGCGTGAGTACCAGATCGAGCCGGACGGCCCGTCGTCGCCGACCACGACATACCCGGCGGGACCGGCCGCAGCGCCATAGGTGGACAGGGGGAGCGAACCCTTCGACTCGAACACCGAGCCGGTGTCGGCGGGCTGCCAGACGTTGCCGTCCGCCGACGTCACCACCAGCGGCTTGCGGGGCGAGCCGCCGCCGTCGCCGACGGCCAGCCAGCCCGCGCCGCCATGCGCGACGGCGGACAAACGCTGGAGGGCCGGTCGGGCGATCCCGCTGGAGAAGCGGGCGCGCTGCCAGGCCGAACCGTCCGACGATGTCCAGACCGCGGCGTCGCCGCCGGTGCTGCCGACCGCGACCGCCTGGCCGTCCGTCCCGCCGACGGCGGTGACCGTCTGGTCCTTGCGGAACGCGCCGGAGATCTTGAGCGGGTCGACGGGGATCTCGCCGCCGCGCGCGTCGCGCACCGCCAGCACGGCGTTCAGGTCGCCGTCGCCGGAGTCGCGGCCGACCAGGATCGCCTGTTCGCCCGAGACCGTCGCGCCGAGCAGGGCCCGGCCGGACGTCAGGGGCAGCGTGCCCGCCGCCTTCCAGCTCCGGCCGTCCTCCGACCGGACGACCATCAGGTCGCGGCCGCGCTGCGCGATCCCGGCATAACCGGTGTCGGCCGCCAGCAGTTGCTGGACGTACTGGTAGCCGGACGACTGGATCTTCCCGGCCTTCTGCCATTCCGTGGCGTCCGCGGACGTGAACACCTGACCGTAGGTCGTCTTCCCCGACTTGACCTCGCGGACGGCGACCAGCCCCGCCCGGCCGCCGCCGACCTGGAGACCGCGGGTGCCCTTCGGCGCGGGGATCTTCGCGGGCGACCAGGTTCGGCCACCGTTGGTGGACCGCCACGCGCGGTGGAACGACGCCTTGCCGGGCTTCGGCGTGTGACCGCTGCCCATCAGGACGACGCCGCCGCTCGCCGCCACACCTTCCAGGACGACCTTCCCGCGCAGGGGGACGCCGACCTGGTCGCCGGTCAGGGCGTCCCAGTTCGTCCCGTCGGTGGACAGCCAGACGGCGGGCACCGAGTCGCTGAAGTCGCGCTTGGGGGAGTGCTCGCCGATCGCGAGGAAGCCCTTGTCGGTGCGGATGACCCGCGTGACGCGGTTGCCGGGGCCGAAGACGTCGCCCGCCGCGTCGGGCTGGCGCTGCCAGACCCGGCCGTCGTCGCTCGTCCACACGGCGCCGCCGTTCGGACGTGTGCCGATCGCGACCCAGCCGCCCTGGCCGCCCGCGACCGCGCGGGGCACCTCGGCGGCACCGGGGTCGCCGCCGCCCTGCCCCTTGACCTCGGCGGACTTGAAGGTGCGGCCGCCGTCGGCGGACACGAGGAACACGCCCCGGTAGTTGCCGGGGTCGGCCTCCCCGCCCACGGCGACCACCGTGGAGCCGGACGCCGCGACGCCGGTGAGCTCCTGGTCGCGCCCGTCGGCGCGGGCGGCGGGATCGGCGGCGAACAGCGCGCCCGCGAGGCGCGACTTCCCGCCGTCGTCGCCGGAGTCGCCGCCTCCGCGGTTGAGTACGACGAACGTGCCGCCCGCGGCCAGCGCGACGACGGCCAGGCCGCCGACGATGCCGAAGATCAGCTTCTTGTGGCCGCCCCTGCGCCGGGGCGCGGCCGACGAGGTGCGCCACGGCTCCTCGACCGGGGGCGGCGGTGGCGGCGGGGCGGCGGCCAGCGGGTTGCCCTGCGCCGGTGGTCCGGGGACCTCCTGCGCGTACGGGGGGACCTCCTGCGCGTACGGGAACTGCGGGGGCCCGGACGGTTGCGGAAGCGGAGCCGGTGACTGGCCGGGGATCTCCTGCGCCCACGGGAACGGCTCGGGTGCCGGGGGCTTCGGCGTCTCCGGAATTTCCTGCGCCCAGGGGAACGGCTCAGGGGCCGGGGGCTTCGGCGCGTCCGGGATCTCCTGTGCCCAGGGGAACGGCTCCGGCGCGGGAGGCTGCGGCGTTGGCGGCTGGGGAGCCGGGAGCTGTGGAGCGGGAGGCTGCGGGGCGGGCGGTTGGAAAGGGGGAGGCTGCGCCACGGTGGCCGGGGGCGGGGACGGTTCCGGCGGCGCGGGCGGCGGGGCCGGTGACTGGCCGGGAATCTCCTGCGCCCACGGAACCGGCGGGAGCGGCGGCGGACCGGCGCTCTCCGGCTCGGCCCCCGGCGCGGCGGGCCCGGGGCCGGGCACCACGCGGGTGCGGTCCTCCTCGTCGCGGTCCGGGGCGGCGGGCTGCGCGCCTTCGCCTCCCGGGGCGCCCGAGGACGTCCCGCGCGAGAAGTCGGTCATCGTGTAGTCGGCGATGACGCCACCGGTCGGCGGCGCGGCGGGCGGGGCCGCTGGCGGTGCGGGCGGCTGGGGTGCAGGAGGCGCGGGCGGCTCGGGGGCGGGCGGAGCGGGTGGCGCGGGCGGTCGGCCTGTGTCCTGCGAGAAGACCTGGGTGCGCGGCTCGCCGCCGACGCCGATCGTCTCGTCGCCGGTCGTCCCGCCGGTCGTCCCGCCGGATCCGCCGACTACCTCGGTTCCGCCGGGTTCGTCCTGGTCGTCGTCCTCGCTGAGCCACTGCGGCCGCGGGGGCGGTCCCGGCAGGTGCCGAGCCGGCGGGTCCTCGTTGGGCAGGTCGTCCCCGCGCTCGTCGTCCGGGCTGCCGTTCGAAGTCACACCCGCCCTCCCGTTAGCCCTCGTATGGTCTGCGTCGTCAGGGATCATATCGGCGCATCGCCGCCAAAATGACCTCCTCGGTCGGCCGGGGACGTCGCCGCACACCGTCGCGGACACCGGCCGCCAGCCCCCTGCGCAGGGTCGCGCGATCCTTGGAACGAGCGTAGGTACGGGCCCAACGCCGGACGGACGACCCGGCGTAGAGCACCCGTTCGCCGGGGCCGAGACCGCGGCTGCGCGTGAACAGCCACAGCTTGTTCCGCACCTCGTAGTAGAAGCGGTCGCCCGGGTCGGCGTCGGTGCCGCCGAACGCCCCGGTCTTGTGGACGACGACGCTCGCCGGGCAGTACAGCCCGGTGCGCCCGCGCAGCAGCCGGGTGGTGAACTCGAAGTCGTCGTTCCACAGGAAGTAGTCCGCGACGGGCAGCCCGCGTTCCCGCACCGCCGCCGCGTCGACGAGCACGGACACGAACGACGCGGACCGGACGGGCGTGCACCCGGCCTCGGCGGCGTCCGCCAACTCCGTCCGGGACGCGCCCGGCTTGACGCGCGGCGTGTTCATCGGATGGTCGCGCCCGTCGGTCCACACGACGCGGCTGGCGACGAGGGCGGGGCTGCGGGGCGCCAGGTCCCGTGCGTCCAGCAGGGCCTGGAGCGCCCCGGGTTCGGGGACGGTGTCGTCGTCCATCAACCAGATGAGCGCCGACTCGTCATCGGGCACGGTGTCCAACGCGCGGGCGATCCCGGCGGCGAACCCGCCCGCGCCGCCGGTGTTCACGGCGAGTTCGAGCAGGTCGGCGTGCGGGAACCGGTCGCGGACGAGCGCGGGAGTGCCGTCGCCGGACGCGTTGTCCACGACGATCAGCCCGTCCGGCGGCCGGGTCTGGGCGGCGAGCGCGTCCAACGCCTCGACGAGGAGGTCGCGCCGGTTATACGTGACGACCACGGCGGTGACCCGGGGCCGGGGCGTACCGGGGTTCATCGCGTCGTGGCCCGGGGTGACAGCGCGCCGCCTGGGATCTCCGACTGCTCGTCGTCCGCCTCGGGTTCGGGTTCGGGCGTCGGCTCGATGCCCTTGAGGCGCTCCTTGAGATGCCAGTACCCGACGCGCATCTTCCAGACGGCCTGGTTGCGTTCGCTCAGGTGGCGGGCCATCAGCTTGGGAAGCGCGGTCTCGTACTGCTCCGACCGTTCGCGTTGCAGTTCGGTGAGTTCTTCGCGCAGCACGGAGACCCGGTCGAGAAGTCCGAGAATGGTGTGGGCGGCCGCGTCGAGCAGTTCCGCGTCGCCGGGCGCGGCGGCGGGCTGGCTCGGGCCGTCCCCGGGCAGCAGTTCCGCCAGGTCGCCGACGACGTCGTACCCGCCGGAGCGGATCGCCTCCGTCAGATCGCGGGCCCTGTCCGCCGCCCACGCACGACGCCCTGGCGGCAACGGAACACGGCCGGGCTCCCCTCGGCCGGGCAGGATCGTCAGCGCGAGGACGTCGGTGACCAGCCGGTGGTACAGCCACATCGGGACGTCCTCGTCGACGGCGGCGTTCACCGTGCGGAGCAGTTCCGTCTCCGTCCAACTGAGCGAGGCGTTCGTGCGCACGTCCGACAGGTCGGCCGTCGCCGGGTCGATGCCGATCAGCCCGGCGAAGCGTTCCCAGAGCAGTTCGCGGGGGGCGTCCCGTCCGGGCAGGGTCAGCACGTGCACTCGTTCTGGCGGGACGTGCGGCGCCCACCGTCCGAGCACATCGGGAATGTCGTGCACGCGCCAGAACCACCAGGCCGCGCCGCCGTCACGATCACCGTCGACCACTTCGCCGAGCCAATGGTCGAAATCGTAATGGAACCGGTGTTTGACGTACTCCTGCCATTCGGAGGGCAGGAGCCCGGCGAGGTCCCGGGCGGAATAGACGAGATGGACCTCACAGGGCGCGAGGGACCGCACGGCCCGTTCGGCTCCCTCGGCGTCGACCGCGCAGATGACCTCGTTGGAGATCACGGCCACGCGCTGGTCGGACGCCCTGACCTCGTCGGCGAGCAGATCCCACGCGCCCTCCCAGCCGGGCCGGGGGTCGTCGGGTTCCCTGGTCAGGCCGCGCAGATCACGGGTGGCCTGCACGTGCGCGTCGAACGAGCCGCCCGGAAGGAGAACGCCCGCCTCGGGCAGATCCTCGGCGTTGTTCCACATCAGGTTCTGTAGGAAAGTCGTTCCGCTCTTAGGCGCGCCGATATGGAGGTATACGGTCGGCGGGAGGCCGCCGGAGGCCACCGACACCAGTGACTCCTTCGGGGAGCTCGCGGACGACGCGCGAGGCGCCGGTTCGGTTCACAGGCGAGGCGTGGCGGACCGACCGGGGTGATTCCACACAAGTGGGATGATGTTGTCGGTATCTTGGCCCGCGCGGCCCTGCCGGGTCCTTTCTATCAACGGATCACCCCCACGACGCGACGGGGGCGTCGCAGGAAGACGAGCCGTGAACGTTGATCTTGTAGTGGTGGGTTCGGGTTTCTTCGGACTCACCGTCGCCGAGCGCTGCGCGACCGAGCTGGGGTCGCGGGTGCTGGTCCTGGAGAGACGCGACCACATCGGCGGCAACGCCTATACCGAAAACGAGCCGGAGACCGGCATCGAGATCCATCGGTACGGCGCGCACCTCTTCCACACGTCCAACGAACAAGTGTGGGAGTACGCGAACCGATTCACCCGGTTCACCGGGTACCGGCACCACGTCTACACGACGTTCAAGGGCCGCGTGTACCCGTTGCCCATCAACCTCGGCACCATCTGCGAGTACTTCGGCCGGGCGTTCACCCCGGACGAGGCGCGCGCTCTGATCGCCGAACAGGCCGCCGAGATCCCCGCCGGACGCGAGCCGCGCGACCTGGAGGAGAAGGCGGTGTCGCTCATCGGGCGGCCGCTGTACGAGGCGTTCATTCGCGGCTACACCGCCAAACAATGGCAGACCGACCCGCGCGACCTGCCCGCCGAGATCATCACGCGGCTGCCGGTGCGGTACACGTTCGACAACCGGTACTTCAACGACGTCCACGAGGGCCTGCCGGTCGACGGCTACACCGCGTGGCTGGAGCGGATGGCCGACCACCCGAACATCGAGGTGCGGCTCGACACCGACTTCTTCGACATGCGCGACGGCCTGGTCGGCCGCGTTCCCGTCGTGTACACCGGCCCCCTCGACCGTTACTTCGACTTCGCGGAAGGGGAACTCGGCTGGCGGACGCTGGACTTCGAGACCGAAGTCGTCCCGACCGGCGACTTCCAGGGGACACCGGTGATGAACTACGCCGACGAGGACGTCCCCTACACCCGAGTCCACGAGTTCCGGCACTTCCACCCGGAGCGGCACTACCCGGACGACCGGACGGTCATCATGCGGGAGTTCTCGAGGGCCGCCGACCGGGGCGACGAGCCGTACTACCCGATCAACACCGCGCGCGACCGCGAGCGCCTGCTGCGCTACCGGGAGATGGCCCGGCGTGAGGACGGCGTCCTGTTCGGCGGGCGGCTCGGCACCTATCAGTACCTTGACATGCACATGGCGATCGCGAGCGCGCTGAGCGCCGTCGCCAACCGGCTGCGGCCCCACTTCGAACAAGGCGAACGACTGACCAGCGGAGGAGTCGACCGATGACCGAGCCGGCCGAGGGGCTGCGCGTCCTGCACCGGATCGTGATGCCCGGCGAACGCGACTTCGACGTCCTCGCCCTCTACGTGGACGGCAACGCCGTGTTCGGCCGCCGCACCGCCGACCTGGAGAGCACCGCGGTACGGGTGCTGGGCGAGGCGGACGGCGACGCCGGACGCGCGACCGCGTACCGGCCGTCCACCCAGGACGACAGCGCCGAGATCATCGGACGCCGCAGCATCGTCGTCCCGTCCGGCACCAGGGTGTCGTTCTGTAGTTACTTCAACGCGTTCCCCGCCGGGTACTGGCGACGGTGGAGCACGGTCGAGAACGTCCAGTTGCGCGTCCGTCTCCGTGGTGAGGCGACCATCCTCATCTACCGCTCCACCGGCAAGGGTCATCTGGAGCGCATCAAGGCACTGCACGTCGACTCCGACTCCTCCGTCGAGGAGACCGTCGACCTTCCGCTCGCCCCGTTCATCGACGGCGGCTGGTACTGGTTCGACGTCATCGCCGACGGGCGCACCGCCGTCCTGGACGGCGCGGACTGGTGCGCGGTCACCGACCGCACCCGTCCCGGAACCGCCACCGTCGGCATCACGACGTTCAACCGGCCGAAGTTCTGCGTCGAGCAGCTCACGACCCTGGCGGCGTCGGGCGACGTCCTGGACGTCGTCGACGAGATCGTCGTGGTCGACCAGGGCACCGACCGCGTCGAGGACCACCCCGACTTCGCCGCCGCCGCGGAGGCGCTCGGCGACCGGCTCCGCGTCATCGACCAGGCCAATCTCGGCGGCTCCGGCGGCTTCTCCCGCGTCATGCACGAGACCGTCGAGTCGGGGCGCAGCGACTACGCGCTGCTCCTGGACGACGACGTCATTCTGGAACCCGAGAGCATCCTGCGTTCCACCACGTTCGCCGACCTGGCGCGCGGGCCGATGCTCGTCGGCGGTCACATGCTCGACCTCTACAACCGGTCGGTGCTGCACGTGTTCGGCGAGACCGTCGCGCGCTACCGCTGGTGGATGGTCCCGGCGGCGCACACCGAACTGTCGCACGACCTCGCCGAGAACCCGCTCCGCAGCACGCCGTGGCTGCACCGCCGCGCGGACGTCGAGTACAACGCCTGGTGGATGTGCCTGATCCCGGTCGAGGTCATCCGCAAGGTCGGGCTCTCGCTGCCGTTCTTCATCAAGTGGGACGACATCGAGTACGGGCTGCGCACCAAGGCCGCCGGTTTCCCGACCGTGTCGCTGCCGGGCGCCGCCGTGTGGCATGTGCCGTGGCACTCCAAGGACGTCATGACCGACTGGCAGGCATACTTCACCGAACGCAACAGGATCATCACCGCGCTGCTGTACTCGCCGTACGACCGCGGCGGCAACATGCTCAAGGAAAGCCTGTTCATCACCATCAAGCACGCGCTGGCCATGCAGTACTCCACGGCCGAGCTGATGCTGCTGGCGATCGAGGACGCGCTCAAGGGCCCCGAGGACCTGCACCCGTCGATCGTCACCAAGATGGGGGAGCTGCGGGAGTTGCGCGCCGGGTTCGTCGACGCCCAGGCCAAGTCCGACCTGGACGAGTTCCCGGTGGTCAGGCGCAGTAAGCCGCCGCGCAAGGGCCGTGACGTCGTCGCGCCGAAGAACCGGCGCGCCATGTTCCAGACGGCCCTGCTGGGCGCGGCCCGCCAGATCAAACCGGTCGGCCCGTTCCCGAAGACGCACCCGGAGGCGCTCGTCCCGCACGTCGACCAGACCTGGTGGCTGCTGACCAAGTTCAACAGCGCGCTCGTCTCGTCCGCGGACGGCACCAAGGTCTCCTGGTACCAGCGCGACCCGCAGCGGTTCTGGTCGCTGATCCGGCGGGCGTCGGCGCTGCACACCAGGCTCGGCAAGGACTGGGCGTCGCTCAGCCGCCGGTACCAGGACGCGCTGCCGGGCCTCACGTCGCCGGACGAGTGGCGGGAGACCTTCGAAACGGCGCGGCGGCAGCAATGACGTCCGTATCGGGGCCACCTGTGCACGACCCGGCCGACTCGGCCGACGACCTTTCCGACCCGGAACTGGTCGAGCCGGGGCGCGGCGGCGGGCTCGCCGACGTCCTGCGGCGCCGCTACCTGCTCAGGCTGATCGTGCGGCGGGAGCTGCGGGCCCGCTACCAGGGCTCGCTGCTCGGCCTCGGCTGGTCGTACGTGCGGCCCGCCGCGCACTTCGCCGTGTTCTTCTTCGTCGCCGGTGTGTTCCTGCGGATGAGCGAGCACATCGAGCACTTCCCGATCTTCATGTTCTCCGCGCTGGTGCTGGTGTCGTTCTTCAACGAGACGCTGATCAACACGACCCACGCCGTGGTGGGGAACGCGCCGCTCGTCCGCAAGGTGTACCTGCCGCGCGAGCTGTTCCCCGTCGCGTCGCTGCTGGTGTCGTGCGTCCACCTGCTGCCGGGCCTCGCGATCGTGCTCGGCGTCGCGCTCGCCTGGGGATGGACGCCGACGGCCGCCGCGATCGGCGCGGCACTGCTCGGGTTCGCGCTCGTCGCCGTCCTCGGCATCGGCCTCGGGCTGATCTGCTCGGCGCTGCACGTCTTCTACCGCGACACCGCCAAGGCCGTGGACATCCTGACGCTGTTCGTCACCTGGTCGGTGCCGATGATCTACCCGTGGACGGTCGTGCGGGACACCGCGCCCGGCTGGGCCCTGGACCTCTACCTCGCCAACCCGCTGGCCCTGGGCGTCCTGCTGTTCGAGCGGGCGTTCTGGTGGCCGACGACCGACGGCACACCCGAGTTCCCCGTCCACCTCACCAGGGACGCGCTCGTCATGATGGTGTTCGCGGTGCTGCTGCTCGGCGCGGGCCAGGCCGTCTTCGCCCGGTTGCAGCGCCGCTTCGCGGAGGAACTGTGATGGACGCACCCCGGCGCGCGGTCGTCGTCGACGCGGTGACGAAGCGCTTCACGCTGCGGCACGCCCGCTCGATCAAGAACATGACCGTCCGGGCGCTGCGCCGCGAAAGCCTCCGCGACCGTTTCACCGCCCTGGACGACGTCTCCTTCACCATCGGCGTGGGCGAGGCCGTCGCGCTGGTCGGCGTGAACGGATCCGGCAAGAGCACCCTCCTGAAGATCATCTCCGGCGTGATGCCGCCCGACACGGGCTCGGTCCGGATCCGCGGCCGCGTCGCCGGACTGATCGAGGTCGGCGCCGGACTGCACCCCGACCTCACCGGACGCGAGAACGTCTTCCTGAACGGCGCCATCCTCGGCATGGACCGTGACGAGACCGTCCGCAAGTTCGACTCGATCGTGGAGTTCGCCGACATCGGACAGTTCCTGGACCAGCCCGTCCGGTTCTACTCCTCGGGCATGTTCATGCGGCTGGCGTTCTCCATCGCCGTCCACACCGACCCCGACGTCTTCCTCATCGACGAGGTCCTCGCCGTGGGCGACCCGCTGTTCCGCCGCAAGTGCATCGACCGCCTCCACGAATACCGCGACAGCGGCCGCACCATGGTCGTCGTCGCGCACGACGCCCAACTCCTGCGCCAACTGTGCACGCGCGGCGTCTTCCTGGAGAACGGCAGCGTCCTGTGGGACGGCGACATCGACACCGCCGCCGACCTGCTCCTCCGAAAACGCCGCGAACGCCGCCAAGCCCAGGCGACCCCGGCGCCCGCCGCCGAGCCGAACGCGGCAGGAGCAACCGAGGCCCCCCGATGACCGCACGCCCACCCACCGACCGCCCCCGACTCCGAGAACTGGACCTCCTCCGCTTCGTCGCCGCCTTCCTCGTCGTGCTGCACCACTACGTGGGTCGCATCAGCGGATGGGGCGTGCCGAACCACCACCACATGCCCGGCATCGCGCAGATCGCCCACTTCGGGAACCTCGGCGTCGACCTGTTCTTCCTGATCAGCGGCTTCGTGATCCTGATGAGCGCGTGGGGACGGGGCGTCGGCGACTTCGCGGTCTCGCGAACCGTGCGGATCTTCCCCTGCTACTGGTTCGGTGCCGCGATCGCCCTGGCGGGCTACGCCCTGGTCGGCGAGACGCCGATGCAGTCGCACAGCCCGTTGCGGCCCTTCCTGCCGAACCTGACCATGCTCCAGACGGGCATCGGCATGCCCAACATGGAGGTCGTCTACTGGACGCTCTGGGTCGAACTGCACTTCTACGTGCTGATCGCGATGCTCGTCTGGCGCGGCATCACCTACGAGCGGTGCGTGGCCTTCATGGCCATCTGGCTTCTGCTGGGCCTGTTCGCCCAGGAGTCGAACTTCACGGTGCTCACCACGGCCCTGATGCCCCCGTGGACGCCGTACTTCGTGGCGGGCATGGCGTTCTACCTGATCCACCGGTTCGGCCCCAACCTGCTGATGTGGTTGATCGTCTCGGGGTGCTGGGCGCTCGCCGTCCCGTACCGGGTCGGGACCGTCAACCCCGAACTGGCCTGGCCCCAGGTGTGGGACGCCGTCATCACCGGCGGCGTCACGTTCGCGTTCCTGATCATGGCCATGGTGGCCACCCACCAGTTCGACATGGTGCGCTGGCGCGGGTTCACCCTCCTCGGCGCGCTCACCTACCCGCTGTACCTGGTGCATGAGACCGTGGGACGGCTGCTGGACGAGGCCCTCGGCCCGTGGCTCGACCGGTGGACCCTGCTCGTCGTGTCCTTCGCCGCCGCGCTCGCCGCCGCCTACCTGGTGCACCGGTTCGTCGAGGAACCCGCGCAGCGTTGGCTGCGGCCCAGGATGAAGACCGCGCTCGTCCGGCTCCGTCAGGCGCGGCTTCCGCTCGCCCGTAACCAGAACCCGTCCAGCGCCACCGCGGAGATCGTCCGATGACACGTCCGTCCGCAGCCCCCTCGACCGCCGTCTCCACGTCCGTGGCACCGGCGGGCACGATCCCCGCCGGGACGCGGCCACGGCTGCGCGAACTGGACCTGCTGCGTTTCGTCGCCGTAGCCGCGCTCATGCTGCATCACTTCGCCGGTGTGCGCAGCACGGTCTGGCCGGGCCGGGACGCCCAGAAGATCTATCCCGAACTGTCCCCGGTCGCCCACTTCGGCTACCTCGGCGTGCAGCTCGCCTTCCTGATCAGCGGCTTCGTCATCCTGATGGCCGTGTGGGACCGCGACGTCGCCGACTTCGCCGTCGCCAGGGTCGTCCGGATCTACCCGGCCTACTGGTTCAGCGTCCTGCTCAGCCTCGTGCTCTACCTGATCTGCGGCTCGGCGGTGCCGTACGACGACGGCGCCGACCCCGTCCGGCGGGTCCTGCCGAACCTTACGATGCTCCAGGACGGCCTCCACGTAGCGCCGCTTGAGGTCGCCTACTGGGTGCTGTGGGTGGAACTGCATTTCTATGTACTCATGGCGCTCCTCGCATGCGTCGGCATCACCTACGCGCGGTGCGTCACGTTCATGGTGTCCTGGCTGCTCATCGGTGCCTACGCCAAGGAGAGCGGCAGCGCGTTCCTCGGGGCGGTGTTCCTGCCGGAGACGGCTCCGTACTTCATCGCCGGAATGGCGTTCTTCCTTATCTACCGGTTCGGTTCCAACCTCGCGCTCTGGCTGATCATCGCGGCGTCGTGGGCGCTGTCGGTGAACCATCTGGTGAACGACGTCAGCCCGCTGAACGAGTGGGAGGGCGTCCACGAGGTCGTGATCCCGATCGTCGTCACCGTCCTCTACGCGATCATGGCATTGGTGGCGTTGCGGAAACTCACCTGGCTGAACTGGCGCGGCTTCACCGTCCTCGGCGCGATCGCCTATCCGCTGTACCTGGTGCACGAGACGGTGGCGCGGGCGATCGTGAAGCAGTTCTTCCCACACCCGATCATCGACCGGCTGACAGTCCTTCCCGTCATCACCGTGGCGGCGTTGGCAACGGCATGCCTGGTGTACTGGTTCGTCGAGAAGCCATTGCAGCGAATCATGCGGCCCCGGCTACGGGCCGCCGTCGCGCAGATTCGTAGGAATGGCGCGGCACCACCCGTCCCGCCCACCACGGAGACCGTCACGGAGCCGTCCGAGCGCGAGCCCGCGGCGGCGGCTCCGCCCGCGTCGGTGCCCTAACCTGATCATCATCGGGCGGCCGTCGACCGGCTGACCGCCGTACGACGTACAACAGGGGGACATGATGCTGGGCGCCCGGCCGCGACGACGATGGCAGGCCGCACCGTTGGGGGCGGCACTGCTGGCGGTCGCGCTGGTCCTGGCCGCGTGCGCGACGCCCGGGGCCCCCGACGAGGGCAAGGGCGGACGGGTGTCGGCCACCCCCGCGAAAGACGGCCCCAAACCCAACATCGTCTACATCCTCACCGACGACCTGTCGTGGGACCTGGTCAGGTACATGCCGAACGTCCAACGCCTACAGAAACGCGGCCTGACGTTCTCCAACTACTTCGTGGCGGACACCCTGTGTTGCCCATCCCGTGCCACGATCCTGACGGGAAAGTATCCGCACAACACCGGGGTCCGCAGCAATGACCCGCCCACGGGCGGGTTCACGGTGTTCCGCGGCCGGGGCAACGAGCAGGACACGTTCGCCGTGGCGCTACAGAAGGCCGGATACCGCACGGCGCTCATGGGCAAGTACCTGAACGGCTACGAGACCACGAAGAAGCAGGGTTCCGCCCGCGCCTACATCCCGCCCGGCTGGACGGAATGGCAGGTGACCGGCCTCGGGTACGCGAACTACAACTACTACCTGAACAGCAATGGCGCCCTCGTCCACCACGGCCGTGCACCGCAGGACTACCTCACCAACGTGATCGGCGCCAAGGGCGTCGACTTCATCAACCGCGCGTCCGACGCCAAGCAACCGTTCATGCTGGAAATGTCGACGTTCGCGCCCCACTCACCCGCGACCCCCGCCCCGCAGGACGCCGCCAAGTTCCGCACCCTAAGAGCGCCCCGCACCCCAGGCTTCAACGAGCCCAACATCACCGACAAACCAGGCTGGCTACGCAAGTACCCCCGAATGGGGAAGCGCCAGCTCCGCGCCATCGAACAGTCGTTCCAGAACCGGGTACGGGCCGTCCAGTCCATCGACCGAATGATCGGCGCGCTGGAAGCCGCCGTCAACGCCAAGGGCCGGGGCGCCGACACCTACTTCGTCTTCAACTCCGACAATGGCTACCACCTGGGCCAACACCGCCTGGTCGAGGGCAAGCTAACCGCCTACGACACCGACATCCGCGTCCCCCTGATCGTCGCGGGCCCAGGTGTCCCAGCCGGAAAAACCGAACAGCGTTTCGCGCAAAACACCGACATCTGCCCAACATTCGAAGACCTAGCAGGCCTAAAACCCTCCCCAACAACAGACGGCCGCTCCCTGGCCCCCCTCATACGCGGACAACCAGTCTCCAGCTGGCGAACAACCGCATTCATCGAACACCTAGGCCCCAACTACAGCCACGACGACCCCGACCTCCCACGCAAATACGGCGGCAACCCACCCACATACGCCGCAGTACGCACAGCAAACGAACTCTACGTCGAGTACGAAAACGGCGACCGCGAATACTACGACCTAGCAAGAGACCCCTGGGAACTAGGAAACCTATGGACCCAGGCCCCCGAAGCGCGCAAGGCGGAATTGAAGTCCCTGGTAACGTCCTACCGCAACTGCTCCGGCCCCGAATGCCGCGACCTCTAGGACGCCCAGCCCGCCAGACGGTGAGACCTGGACCAAACCCCGCCACCGCTTATGGAGAATGAATGAGCGTCGACGTGTGCTTCTGGAAGGCAGGCGGAGCGCCGCCCCTGGGACTCTACGAAGCGGCATGCGAAGGCGACCTGGATCTGTTCTCTTCAAGCCAGGACGTCCTCGACTTCAGAGCCGATATCCACACAAGGTGGCCTGAAATCGAGGACATGGTTGACCCACCCGAGTACAACCCGGATCTGGAGGAACAGGAGGATCTGTCCTGTTACGTTCTGCACTGACATTGCATGTCGGCCGAGCGCACATCATCCCTCTCGCCACAGACCTCGCTGTGCGCTACGGACTCGCAGGATACGACCCCCAGACCGAGCAGGTCATCGGTCATCCGTAATTCGGAGATTGGCAGAATGAGGGTCGAGACCAGAGAGGCGTTGCGAGAGGCCGGCTGGTCACCCTCCCGCAAGACTTCGCCTTGGCGGTGGTTCGACTTCCTGCTGCGCCAAGGGTACGAGGACTTCCCGGCGGCGCGGTGGGCCCTGACCTCGGTCGGCGGACTGCGGGTGGCGGCGCACCAGGCCATCGGCCCGAACTACCCGAACAGTGACATGCTGTTCGATCCACTGCTCGGAGCCTGGGACAACTACGACGACGTCTACCAGCTCATGGACCTATGCGGGTCACGGGTCTTCCCGCTCGGCCTCTGGGACATCGCGATGACTCCAATGATCGACGAGTCGTCCGCGGTGTACGCCTTCGGGGCGTTCGGGACGTGGCGGGTCGGAGCGAGCATGGAGGAGTTCCTCGACAAAGTAGTCTGCGCCGAGGACCCCATAGAAATCATAGAACCCTAACAACCTCCGCATGGAGGAATCCCGCACCCTAAACGCCTGACCGATGGAACTCAAGAATCAAGGGACATGGCAGATGGCCGTGATCAGCCCTGACGCCGAGCGAGCGCTCGGCTCAGATTTCCTGGCCCGCCTCCGCACGGCCGACCTATACCTTCCGCTGCGCACGATCGTCGACGAGGGATGGGTCATGGAGGACGGCGCGAATCTACTCGCCGCACTCCGCGACGCCTACTTCGGAGATCGCAAGCGATCCGCGACAGTTGGTCATTACGAATCTGCGGTCAACGGGCGAGGTATCCCGGACGATGACATCAATGCATCGGGCCCCGACCGAGTTTGCCAGCTGATGCGACGAGGCGTGGCGTTTGCGTGGGCTGCCCTCTACGCGGCGAAGTCGTCCGAGCGGAAGCCCCTGCTGATGTCACGTATATCTATGGAGCCCACTCTGTTTGACTCGAATGTAGTCACCGGGTATGTGACAATCTTTTCATCCGATTTCGCCGACGCATTGGGTGTTGGGCCTCTTCACGAGAAACGCGGAGTTCAGATTCTTCTAGAAAGCTCAGATTGCCCGCATCCACTGCCGGGTTAATCCCAGCCGATCGAGTAGGTGAGGATGGGGCGCGTGATCGACTTTTGGGACATCATCGGGTTGAGTTCAGCACAATCAGCAGACGACGTCCGGTCGACTCTCGGCCGAGTCTCTGGGCGCCTCGGTGAGCTGGCTGCGGCTGATTTGGTCAAGTTTTTTGAGCGGCTACACGAAGCTCTCAATGGGCTTGATAGAGGGGAGCTTGCGGAGATCCCAGTGTTCGTGAGGGGTCAGGAATGGCCGCAATCAAGCGACCACTTTCTCTATGCACGCTGCGCGTGCGTTCTGGCTGGCAGGGATGCGTACGATGCGTCCTTGAGATCAAGTTCGGAGTTCGCGCGCTTCGTCCAAACTTTCTTTCAGACCGCCGAGGAGCTCCTCTCCCTCGCACCTGCTGTTCACGAGAGAAGAGTTGGCCGCGAAATGGACATGGTCGGCGGGCCGACACCATAACCGACGAACGCCTCGGCCACGAGGACAGGCAGCTCCAGCGCCGATACACCCAAGTCACACAGGTAATAAAGAAAGGGGGCGACTCGAAGGTCGGCCCATGGGATTCCCGCAGGGGAACGTTTCCGTCCTCTGCGCCAAGCGCCGAAAGAGGACCTGACCTGTGTCGGGGTGGCGAGATTTGAACCCACGACCTCTTGATGTCCTCCAGAAATGCGAGTGGCGCCCACTCTCCTGGTGAGGGTGGGCGCCACTCGCACGTTCGCGCTTTGCCCGCGCCGCCCCTATGGAATGGAAGAGGCGAGGGGTAGGTCGACGATCATCACGTCGAAGTGCGGTGAGTCGGGGAACGGTTGCGCCTTTGCCACCTTCTGCCAGCCCCACCGTGCGTACGCGCGCTGCGCTGACTCGTTGTCTTCGCGGACCAGGAGCGTCGCCCGCTGCTCGCCCCGGCCGCCCAGCAGAGCGTCGTGCAGGGCGTGCGCGACCCCCTTGCCCTGCTGTTCGGGGACGACCATCAACTCGTTGAAGGCGAACGTTCTTGCCCCGGTCTCGACGGTGAACCCGTCCGGGACCGGCGTCGTCAGCCCGTCCCACCAGCGGGGCTTCACCGGCAATGCGTACCCGAACGCCTGGCCCACCGGCTCGCCGTCCAGATGCGCGATGACGATCTCGAACCCGGGCGCCTTGGCGTAGCCAGGAAAGCGTTCGGCGAAGCGCTGCGCGGAGTAGAACGGCTGGTCGATCACGTCCTGATGCGACGCGACGTACACCGGCACAATCACGTCGTCGAGGATGTCCACGGCTTCGGCGGGGTCATGGCGGGTGAAGGTGAGGTCCGCGGTCATCGGTCTCCTGCTGCCAGTAGTTCACGTACTTGCCGGATCGAGGGCCGCCCGGCCTGCGCGGGAGGAGCGAGCCGCAGTGAGGTCATGGCGCTGACTTGCAGGAGCCCGTCCCCACGCTGTTCGGCCGGGAGGCGCTCCAGCACGCGCGCCATGTGACGGGTGCCCTCGTCGACGTCGCCCGCCCCGATCAGGGCCCCCGCCCTGTGCATCTCGACCTGCCCTCGGGCCTGCCAGTTACGGACCGGGAAGAGGGCGAGCGCGGCGTCCTGGGCCTCCATCGCCGACCCGACGTTCCCGGCGCAGGTGTGGACGAGGCTGGTCACATACAGCAGGCGGCCGTTGGACCAGCCCCATTGGCTGCCGTGCTCGGTCCGCACCGCATCGGGCAGCCTCTGAAACATGTCGCCCAGGTCGTCGAGGACGTCCGCGGCCTCCCTGTGGCGTCCGAGTTCGGCGAGGGCCTGAGCCTTGGCGGCATACCCGGATGCGACTCCGGCGCACGGGGTGCCTTGTCCGACAGCGATGGCCTCGTCGGCTGCTTCGATGACCGACAGGCGGGGTGTGGAGGCGTAGAGGGAAAACACCGCGCCGCGGCCTCGGACCAGGGCGGCGATGGCTTGGTCGCCGGTCTGGTCGGCGGCGCGGGCGGCGGTGCGCCACCAGCGGCGCGCGGCGCGCCCCTCGCCCAGGTTGGTCAGATTGATCGCCAAGAGCGCGGCGAGTTGGGCGGCCACGTAGATCAGGCGGGTCCGCACGGCGGTGTGGCCGGACGGCACCAGGTGCGTGAGTTCGGCGAAGTCCACCGCCAGCTCGTGCTGGAGGACGTCGGCTGGGGACCAGCCCACTTCGCGGGCGTAGTCGTGGGCGACGCGTTCCCAGGCGTCAGCGTCGCGGGCACTGGCGTTCGCGGCGGCGGCGGACTCGAAGGCGGCGCGCAACGGTTCTGCGTCACGAGCCATCGCGCCGGTGGCGGCAGTGGTGGCCATGAGGCCGAGAAGGCTACGGCGATTCACCTCCTCATTGTCGTCACCGTCGGCTGCGTCCGCTGTGAACCGGACGAGGTCCACAAGTCGGTCATCGCCGTCGAGGAGTTCGTCGAGGCGTGCGGCCATTGACTCCGAGGGGGCCTTCCCGCCATGGCGAAGCTTGGAAATGTGCGTTGGGTCGCACGGCACCTGTCTGGCCAGCGCACGTACACCTAATCCGCGCTCGGTCATGAGCCGCTGGAGTACTTCGCTGAACGACTCGGGCATTGCTTCCCCGCCGTTTCGCCCGGTGTGCACCCTTTTAGGGCGTGGACCGCTTGGGCGGTCCACGGACTACACCTTCCACGCTAACGCCGGACGCGGTCCAGTAGAGGGCGAACGGTGTCGCAGGACACGTGGAGCGACCCCGGGCGGTGTTAGCGCACCGTGCCCCCGGGGCCTGACCGGAAGCGAGGTCCGGCTGTGGAAAAGGTACCGAATTCGGCACCACCCGGTAGCACCGATCGGAACGGCGACGCCGCGACGTTCACCGATCTGTTCGACGAGTTCCCTGGTTGGACGATCAAGCGGGTTCGCCAGAACGGCAGCGGCAGCCTGCTCTGGCGCGCCGCGTGCGCGGGGGCCGCCGGTCACCTGGCGGTCGAGGTGGACTCGCTCGCCAGGCTGCGGGAGGTTCTGGACGAACTCGATCGGATCGAGTGCCGTCATGCGGCCATCGCGTTGCGGGACGAGCTGCGGGCACTCGGTGTTGACGCCCAGGCGTACGGGCTGACCGTCTCTGCGATGGCTGAAGGCGGGACGCGGCGCGGGGTGACGGCGCACCGTGGAGTGTACGGCTGGACGTCGGGCGTGCTGCTCGGAACGGTGTGCGACCCGGCGGCGACCGCGCGGGCGATGCTACCGGGGCTGGGGATGGCATGAGCACGCAACATTCCGGCGCGCGGTCAAGTCCCCGCGATCACCTTGCCGGGCTGGAGGCCCACCTTGCCGGGCGCGGCTTCGAGACGTACCTGCATGACAAGGGGCTGACGGTGATCGCGCCGACAGATCCTCTGGGGTTCCGGCTTACGACGATGATCCAGTGTCGCCCGCGCTGGGATGACGGCGGCAAGCTGTGGTTCCTCACTGACCAGGGCGCGCCGCTCGCCGAGGCCGGACGGATCATCGACACGGCCGTGGCCGTCACGGCCCTGCTGAGGCCGCTGCCGGGGGCGAGGTCATGACGGCGCGCGAGTCGTTCGAGCCGCCCAAGCCGCCGGGCCGCACCGATCTCGCGCGTGCGATGGCGGCCTACCACGTACTGATGAACTCGGTCGTCGTCCCCGAGTCGCAGTACGTCAGGGGCGCCGAGGAGCCCGAGAAGGAGCTCTACCTCAGCGGCACTATCCGCCGCACCCACGCCCGCCACCGCGAGCGGGAGGCGGGCGACTAAGACCGGAGCGGCGCCGCCGGGCCCCCGCTCACGGCGGCGCCGCTCCTTGATCCGTCAACGGCGGAGGAACCATGGACCGCCTGACACCCGACGATCAGCCCAGCACGAGCGGCGTGCAGGGACTGCCCACGCGGGTGCGATGCCGGACGATCGCGCTGGACTTCGGCGGCACGATCAGCACCGATCATGAAGACCGTGTTCTTGGCCAGAAGAGAGTGGAACAGCGGGCTGCCGCCGCGCTGCACGAGCTGTCCCGTATGGGAGTGCGTCTGCTGTTGGCCTCGAATGCGCTGGCACCAGAGACCCGTTGGCCAGCGCTTCAGGTGGCGGGCGTGCATGAGCTGTTCGCGGTGGGCCTCATCTCGTACTCGCTGAATGTGGCCAAGGACGAGCCCTTGTTCTACGACTTGGTTCTCACCGCTGCGCGGTGTCCGGCCCGGGACGTGCTGTTCGTCGGGAACAGCATCGCCGATGACGTGGCCGGACCAATGCGCGCGGGCATGCAAGCGTGCCTGGTCCGACCCGGCGGGCTGCGGCCCGGTGAGCATCTGCCAGACGGTGCGCTGCTGATCGGTCATATCGCCGAGCTGCCCCCGCTCCTGGAGGCCAGGTGAATCCCGACCAGGCGCCTAGCCACGATCACCGAAGGAGGGCATATGCGTAGGATAATCTCGGAGAACAACTCCATGCCGAACTTGAATGTGACTGGCCATGGCGAACAGGGCAGGGCTTGTGCTGCCTGCGGACGGTTGCTGGACGAACTGGGTATCACCAGGTAGATGATAAAATTCAACTCACTGCGTGCCGACTTTGTGCAGGCGCTTCACAACTCTGGCTGGCACCCCCAGAGAAATGTGGATATTGCCCCTTGGGGGGATTGACGGTTGAACCGATCGTTCAATCGGGACCGAACTTTATCAACGATGACCCTTTTCGTTTCGATCCGCTCCGGGCCGGATCTGGCCATCGGGGTATGGCCACAGAGATCGAAGAGGTTCTGGGTGGGAATTACTCTCCGATCGGTGAATGGCTCAGCTATTCGAGTGTATTCATTGAGGATGGCGGGACGGTGGTTGCCTCCGGCCTTGGCTGGATTTGGAGAATGGGTTCCAGTTTTGAAGAAGCGTTGGAGTTGGCGATTTGTTCGGCTCACCCGCTGGAATGTTTGTACTCGGACCCAGGGCTGAACCCGTGGCCAAGATAAATCCAGATCCCGCCAGTCGTCGCGGATTCTGGTGGGGAGTAAGGGGCCGGTTCGCGCGGACCGCCTGTGTCTAGACGGGTGGGATGTCGGCGCAGTGTAACGATCTTGATCAACAGGTTCGTGAGTGGCCCCTGAGGGGGTTCAGGGGGTGAGGTTTTGGGTTAGCCAGTGGAGGACTTGGGGGAGGACTTGGCGCCAGGTTTGGAAGTTGTGGCCGCCTTTTTCGAGGATTAGGGAGGATGCTTGCATGGGGGGTTTGACCAGGGAGAGGAAGTTTTGGGTCTTGTTTTTGTGGTTCTCTTCGGATCTGGTGGTGGTGACCAGGATTGAGATGGGGGGTTGGGGGCGGTTTTGGAGGCGCCAGACGAGGTCGTTTTCGTTGCGGACCTGTTGGCTGTCGCCGTAGAGGTCGCCTGTTGTGATGTCTTTGATTGCGTTGTAGTAGCCGGAGATTGAGGCTGCTTTGGAGAATGTGTCCGAGTGGCGCATGGCTAGTTTTAGGGAGCAGTAGCCGCCTGTTGAGAGGCCGACAGTCGCCCAGCCTTTGCGGGTTTCTGAGACTCGGTAGGTGGAGCGGATGGCTTCTGGGACGTCCTGGGTGAAGAAGGTCGCGGTTTGGGGGCCGCCGGGGACGTCTGTGCATTCGGTGTCGCGGCCGGGGACCATGGATGGCCTGAGCATTACGTACACCGTTGGTTGGGCGCGTCCCGCGCGTGTTTCTTCTCTTGCTGTTTGTGGGAGTCTGACCTGGGTTATGAGGTTGCGTTGGGCGCCCGGGTAGCCGCTGAAGGCCATTGCGACGGGGAAGCGGCGGCGTTCGGCGCCTCGCTGGAAGTACTGGGGTGGGAGGTAGACGTAGGCCCTGGCGTGCAGGCCGGAGCGGATGCCCCGGATGTCGACGGTGTCCAGTCTGCCGTCGTGGTCTGGGCGGGTTCCGATGGTGAGGTCGGGGTCGCGGCGGATCAGGGTGGAGGACGCCGCCGTCCCGCCGCGGCCTTGGTCCTGGACGAGGTGCACGCTCCCCACGCCGGCCGCGCCCACCAGTTCGCTCCAGGTGCCGTAGAAGCCGAAGTGCCGGTTGATCATGGTGAGCGCGGTCAGGGTGACCAGGGATTGGCAGAGGAGGAGCGCGGCCAGGCGGCTGGTGAGGCGGCGGGTGCCGGGGCCGGCGAGTCGGTCCCATTTCCAGACGGTGGTCGCCAGGACGGCGGCGACGGCCACGATCAGCAGGCAGGCGAGTGGCCGTCCGGTCAGCGACACACGGGCTCCTTGGCTCGGTCGACGTCTGCGGAACATCGGGACCTTACCGTCTCATCGCACCAAAAGTGGCCGGATGTGGTCAGGGTTGGGGCGGGGCGTGTCCGATCTTTCCCGCAGGTTGGCTCGGTGACCGAATTGGCGGACGGAGTCGGGGATCTGTGGCCCTGTTCCATTGAACGCGACGCGGGGACGCGGCAAGCTCTTTACCCTGTGCTGTGTACACCTAGGTAGGAAACCAACCCGGCCACCCCGAGGCGTTCCAATCATTCCCGCGACTCCCAGGGGTCTCTCGACGTGACGGACATGGCGAGCGGTTCCGCGATGGCGCGGCTCACACAGCCCGACCGCGTCTATGTGGGCTGGCGGTACGCGCAGGTGCACCCCGATCCGGGGCCGCCTCCGGGCCGTCCCGAGCCGCCCGAACGGACGCCCGTGCTCCCGCCCGGGCGGCGGCCGCACGAGCACATGGCGGCGCTTCCGCTGCGGATCGTGTTCGGCGGGACGCTCAGCGTCGTGGTGGTGGTTCTGCTGTGCGGTCTGCTGGGTGTGATCCCGTGGGCGTTCGCGGGGCTGGCGGTGCTGGCCTTCACCGTTGTGCTCGGGATCACGGGCGGCGCGTTGTGGCGGGACGAGTGCGGCGTCCGGCAGCGAATAGCGCAGGAGCGGGACGCGGAAGAACGCGAGTACGCGGCCCTGCGACGGCGGCGCGACGCGGCGGAGAAGGCGTACGCGGAGGCCCGGGCCGACTGGGAGCGGCGGCGGACGGCCTACGAGGCGCAGCGCGAGTGGTACCCGGTCGCCGTCCCGCCTGGTGTTGATCGGGTGGACGTCGTCGGCGGGACGCTCGCCGGATGGTCCGCGGCCGTCACGACGATGGGTGCGGCCAGGCTCGCCGTGGGGGCGCGGCTCACCGTCATCGACCTGTCGGAGGGCGCCGTCGCGCACGACCTGTTGCGGGTCGCGGCCGACCGCGGTGACGACCCGCTGGTGTGGGTGCTGCCCGCCGACCTGCCGCGCCTGGACGTCACCCGCGGCCTGAACACCGAGGCGCTCGCGGACGTGTTGTCCCTGGTCGTCGGCGCGGGCGAGGAGGAGGGCGGCACCCGCGACCTGTCGTTCGACAACTCGATCCTGGAACGGATCATCGAGGTCCTCGGCCCGGACGCGACGATCCCGCGCATCACGGCGGCGCTGCGCGTCCTCGCCCAGGTCGGCGACCCGCGCGACGACCTGCGCAAGGGCCTGCTCACCGACGACCAGCTCGAACGGATCGCGACGCTGTTCGGCCGCGACGCCACCGACCGGATCGTGGTCCGCCGCGCATGGGCACTGGAGGCACAACTCCGCAAACTGGACAAGCTCGCCACCGAACAGGTGCGGCTCCCGCCGTCCCGGCTGCACGTGGTGTCGATGGACCGGCGGGCGGGCGTCCTCACCAACCGCGTCCTCGGCACCTACGTCACGACCGCGCTGACCCACCGCATCAGGGAGGCCCCGCCCGGCGGACGCTGGGACCACACGCTCTTCCTGTGCGGCGCGGAGAAGCTGCGCGGCGACGTCCTGGACCGTCTCATCGACGCCTGCGAGGCCACCGGGACGGGCCTGGTGCTGATGTACCGGTCGATCCCCGGGCACGTCAGGGAGCGGCTCGGACGGCGCGGCCACGCCGCCGTCGGCTTCATGCGGCTCGGCAACCCGGAGGACGCCCGCGTCGCCGCCGAGCACATCGGCGCCGGGCAGCCGCTGATCGTCGCCGAGATCACCGACGCGGCGGGCGAGACGCTGCTGGACGTCGCGGCGGAGAGCTACGCCAGCACGGTCGCGTACGCGCGTCCGCGCGGCGACGGCCTCACCGACCCGGCCTGGTCGCCGCTCCCCGCGCCCGCCGCCGACGACTCGGCCCTGGTGGAGGGCATCAGCTCCGCGACGGCGTGGGGTCGCACGGTCGCGCCCCGAGACACGAACGGCAAGCAGCGGTCCCGCGAACTCATGGTGGAGCCGCCGCAACTCCAGGAACTCCCGCAGACCGCGATGGTCTTCACGCACTCCGCCACGACGGGCCGCCGCATTCTCCTCGTCGACGCCAACCCGGGCATCATCACGCTCCCTACCGCGCACTCGATGGAGTTCGAGGAGTACCTCCGCGAACAACAGACCCGCCCCGAGGCGCCCGAGGAGCCACCGTCCAAGGACGCTTCGGCCGTGGTTCCAGAGCCCGCGCCGCAGGACGTTCCAGCGCCGCGCCTCGTTCAGCCGTCCCGCGCCCGTCATGCCCTTCCGCGCGGCGCCGCGCCACGTCCCGTCCGGACGGTCCCGCCACTGCGCGCGAACGGCAAACACAAGGCCGACCCTCCCGCCTGATCGCCTTCTGTGCCGATGTGCATTGGCGTGGGAGCGGGTGTGCGGTAAGGATGCTGGGGTGACTTCGCCCCCTGGTTCGTTGCCGCCGTACCGTGCTGCGCCGCCCGTGACGCGGGACGTTCAGCCGCCCGCGTTGGCAGGGCCGTGGTATCGGATTCAGGCGATTCCGGTGCCGCAGCGGGAGGCGTCCGCCGAGTGGGATTTCGTGAGCGTGTTGCCCGCGGCGTTGTCGGCGGCACGGTCGGGGCGGTCGTTCGTCGTCGGGTGGTTGTCGGCGGGTGGCGGGGCGCCGCTTGAGCTGATCACAAACGCCGGGCCGATCGGCGGGCCCCGGGAGGGCGGCGAGGCGCAGGGGTTGTTGTTTCCGAGTGGGGCGCGGGGCGTGCCGATCGGGGACGAGTGGGTGCGGCGGGCCGAGCGGATGGTGTGGACGCGGTGTCCCGGGCGCCTTGCCCCGCAGGTCGGACGGGCGGAGGCCGGTCCAGGGCTGTTCGAGGCGACGCTCGTCACGTTGATGGAGCGGCCGTTCGGCTGGTTCGTGGTCGCCGATCCGTGTGACGAGCGGATGATCGACGTCGAGATGCGGGAGCTGCACCACGAGCTGCGGATGCTCAGGCGGGGCGAGGACGAGCAGGCGCGCCTCGCGGTCGCCCGGGCCGATCAGCGGCTCGCCGAGCTGGACGCCTTCCGCGAGGCGGGATTGTGGCAGGTCAGGGTCGTCGCGGGCGCCGCCAGGGCGGACGAGCTGGGACAGATCGCCCCGGTGCTGGTCGGGTCGATGGAACTCGGGCACCACCCGTACCGGCTGCGGTCGGGACGCGGCGGCGGCTCGTTCACCGGAATGCTGCGGCCGGAGGTCGAGGCCGGGCCCGCGCGGTCGGTCGCCGAACCGGAGCAGCGGTTTCCGTTCGTCGCGACGGCTGGTGCGCTCGCCGCGCTGGCCGGGCTTCCGCGCCGTGAGGTTCCGGGGCTGCGGGTGCTGGACGCCGGGTACTTCGACGTCACGTCCGAGACCGGCGCCGGAGACGAACGGGAGGCGCAGATCGAACTCGGCGCCATTCTGGACGGCCAGGACCGCGAGGTCGGCCGCCTCACCGTGCCCCGCTCGACGATCAACCGGCACGTGTTCGTGACGGGGTCCACCGGGGCGGGGAAGTCGCAGACCGTCCGGCATCTGCTGGAGCAGCTCACCCGCGCGGGCATCCCGTGGCTGGCGATCGAGCCCGCGAAGTCGGAGTACGCGGCGATGGCGGGACGCATCGAGGACCTCGGCGGCCCGGTCACGGTCGTGAACCCGTCCGACCAGGCATCGGTGCCGCTGTCGGTGAATCCGCTCGCGCCCGAGCCGGGGTATCCGGTGCAGGCGCACATCGACATGGTGCGGGCGCTGTTCCAGGCCGCGTTCGACGCCGAGGAGCCGTTCCCGCAGATCATGGCGCAGGCGCTTCAGCGCGTGTACGAGAACAACGGCTGGGACGTGGTGACCGGCGCGGGCGTGCCCGGCTCGCTCATCGAACCGGCCGTCCCGACGCTGGAGCAGCTCCAGAACGCCGCGCTCCAGGTCATCTCCGACGTCGGCTACGGCCGCGAACTGATGGCCGACGTGCAGGGCTTCGTCGACGTGCGGCTCCGCTCCCTGCGCATCGGTTCGGCGGGACGGTTCTTCGAGGGCGGCCACCCCGCCGACATCGGCGGCATGCTCCGCGACAACATCGTCCTCGCCATCGAGGACGTCGCCAACGACGAGGACAAGGCGTTCCTCATGGGGACGCTCATCATCCGCATCGTCGAGCACCTGCGGATGCGCGAGCGGCGCCGCGACCGCACGAGTACTTTGTGGGGGGACGACCCCCCACACCCCCCGGTACACGCTGGTGGTTCGGCGCTGCGGCACGTCATCGTGATCGAGGAGGCGCACCGCCTGCTCCGCAACCGTGGCCCGGAGCGCACCAGCTCGCACGCCGTCGAACTGTTCGCGGGGATGCTCGCCGAGATCCGCGCCTACGGCGAGGGCATCATCGTCGCCGAGCAGATCCCGACCAAGCTCGTCCCGGACGTGATCAAGAACACGGCGCTGAAGGTCGTGCACCGGCTGCCCGCGTTCGACGACCGGCACCAGGTCGGCGCGGCGATGAACCTGGACGACGACCAGTCCCGCGAGGTGGTGTCGCTGCGTCCGGGAGTCGCGGCCGTGTTCGCCGACGGGATGGACCGTCCGCTGCGTGTCCGCGTCCCACTGGGAGAAGGGCGGGAGGCGGTGCTGCCGGGCCCGCCGCCGCCCGTGGACGGACGCCGCTCCGCCGCCTGCGGATGCGAATGTCGTTCCGGACGGGCCTGCACCCTGTACGAGCTGCGGGAGGCCGACCTCGTCGCCGGGAATCCCGAATGGGCATGGCTGCGGCTGTGGGCCGACACGCTCGTTCTCGCGCATGTGGTGAACCGTCCGCTGCCCGCCGTCCCGCCGGAGCTGGCGCGCGCCTGGTCCAGGTTGGCGCCGAGGTTGCGCGAGTGCGCGCTCGCGACCGTCCTGGAACGGACGGTGTCGCGGCGGTCGTGGGCCCTGCGCACCGCCTACCCGCCCGCCGAGCTGACCGCCGCCGTCGCGGAGGTCGCCGGACGGCTTCTCGGCGGTGGCGCGCCCGGCACGGCGCCCGGCCCTACCTGGGTCATCCCGCAGGTCAGATGGCTGCACGAACTCGACCGGATCTTCCCCTACGGCGGGGACGCCCCCGACAAGCACGCGCCCGCCCCGCCGCTCGACTACCAGCTTCCCGGTCTGAAGCAGCCACCGGACGCGAAGCTCGGCCACCGCCTGCGCGCCCTGCGCCGCCACCCGTTGTCGATGGAGCTGGACCGCAATCGTCCGCTCGCCCTCACCGCCCTCTACGGCGACGACGACAACGCCGGTTTCCACGCCGACCTGCCCGTCGTCGCGATCGGCTTCGAGGAGGACGAGCAGATCGACCACGTCGCCGAGACGATGCGCGTCGACGCGTGGCTGGAACCCGTCCTGAGCTGGTTCGAACGGTTCGTCGCGCCCTTCGAGAACCCGGCCGCCGGGCTCCCCTTCCTCGGTCGCGCCGCCGACGCCGAGTGACCGACCGTTAGCCTTGGCCGCGCCTCTCCAGGTCGGAGACCTCGCCGTCAGATGTCGTCGGCGGTGCGGACCTGGAGGCCCGCCCGCTGCGCGACCGGGTTCCAGAGGCCGATGAACTCGTCCTTGGCGTCGCTGGCCCGCTGGTTGACGTCGGCGACCTCGCTGTCGGACGGGCAGCCTGGCGAGACGTCGACGTAGCGCTGGTTCGACTCGCTGGACGCCTCCAGCGCGCGGACGAGCGCGTCCCGCATCTCGGTGCCGCCGGTGATCGCGCTCACGTCCAGGGCGCGGGCCTTCTCCAGTTGCGCGCGGCGGGCGTCCAGGACGCGCGTCAGGGCGTCGGTCTCGCACCCGCCGACCACGACCGTGCCGAGTTCGGTCCGGGTCGTGGCCATCTCGGTGAGCAGCGCGTCGACCGCCCCGGCCTGCTTGTCGAGATCACCGCTCGGTGTCTCACTCCGGGTCTGCGGCGCGGACGCGGCACCGCCGCCAGCGCCGCCGTGTGCAGGGTCGGCGGACGGGTCCGACCCGCCCTTCGGCCAGAACACGATGCCGATGGCCAGCAGCAGGAGGGCGACGGTGCCCGCCGCCGCCAGGACGTAAGGCGTCTTGCTCTTCCTCGGCGGCGCGGGCGGCTGCCAGATCGCGGGCTCCGACCACGGCTCGGGCGCGAGCCGGGTCGACTCCTCATCGGACGGCGGGGGCATCGGCGGCGGATACGGGGACACCGGCTGGTAGGAGGACGGCGGCTGGTACGGAGACGGCGCCTGGTACGGGGCCGATTCGTGACCGCCGGGAGCGTTGAGGAGCGCGTTGCACCGCGTGCACCGTGGCAACGCCGGTGTCGTGTCGTATCCGCAGCCCGGACACCGCATGACGGCCCCCCCACCCCTGAGTCGACGGTGCAAAGATACTGCGCCGTCACGGGGTGAGGACGGTCCGTCCCAAGGTCGCAACCGGGTCGTGACCGGCCGTCAGACCCGCTTCCAGCTCCGCTGCGGCTGCTCGGTGTCCTTGGCGACCGGATTCCACAGGACGACGAACCGTTTCTTGGCCGCCGTCGCCCGGCGCTCGCCCGCCGCGCGTCCGGGAACCTGTGCGGCGCTCGGACGCGGCTTGCCGTGGCAGTTCTGCTGGTTCTGCTGCGCCCACTGGAGCAGAACCTGGTCGACCTGCAACGACGCCGTCAGCGCCTGCCCCAGCGACGCGCGGAGACGCTCGCCGTTCTTCCCAAGCTTGTCCATCTTGAGGTTCTTGGTGCGGTTCAGCTGGTTCTGACGGCGTTGCGCGACCGTCTGGAACCCCTGGATGGCCTGCGGCAGCGTCTTGCACTTGCCCGCCCGGCCGAGCGCCCCGGCGAGGATGCGGCGGGTGTCGACGCTGTCGTTCAGCAGGGCGTTCAGTGCCGTGGCCTGCTGCTTGGTCTCCTCGGGGATCGGGTTCTTCTGCGCGACCTGCTGGTTGGACGTCGTCGGATCGGGATCGGTGCCGCCGGACGAGTCGTCACCGGACGGCCACGCGACGAACACGATGGACCCGACAGCGATCGTGACCAGCGCGGCGACCGCGGCGAGAAGCGGCTTGTTCGGTCCACCGCGGCCCTGGTCGGGCGGCGGGTAGCCGCCGCCGAACGCGGAATCTCCGGGCCCGCCCGGCCCCATCGGCATCAGCCCGGTCGAACCCTGACCCATCGGGACCAGCCCCTGGCCCATCGGACCCTGGTCCATGGGCCCCGGACCCATCGGGCCCTGCCCCATCGGAGGTTGCGGACCCATCGGGGGCTGGTGGCCCATGGGCGGCCCGCCGAGGTGCGGAGGGGCGCCCATCCCGGCGCCGGGATCCATCCGCGTGTGGTCGGGGTCGCCGCCGAAGCCCATCGGCCCCGCGATCTGCGTCGCGTCGGCGTCCTGCACGTCGGGCTTGCGCGGCTGCGCGAACCAGGAGTCAGGGACGATCGACTCCTGACGCTCGGGCAACGGCTCCAACCCGAACGAGCTCGGCGCGGGCGACACCGGACCGGGCGCCGGAAGCGCGGGCTGAGCACCGGACCACGCGGACGCGGGCGGCGCGCTGAACCCGCCGGACGGGTCGTCCTCGTCGGGGTTGAACGTCCAGGACGCGGTGTCCTCAAGGTCGAAAGACGTCGACGGTTGCAGTGTCGGCGGCGTCGGCGGTGCCGCGGGCGGCATCGGCATCGCGGGCGGTGTCGGCGCGTCGACGGGCTCCGGAGAGAGCCGCAGCGGCTCGGGCGCCGTCTGCTGCGGCGACTGCGACTGCGACTGCGGCGGCAACGGCGGCTGCTGCGACGGTGGTTGCGGTCGTGGCGGCATGGCGAGGTCCGGCGTCACCGGCGGCGGGGTCTCGGGGGCCCAGGACGGCGCGGGCGGCGGCACGCGCATCGTCCGGTCCTCGAAGGCGTCGACGGTGCCGGTGGGCGGCGGTGGCGCCGACAGGATGGGCGCGGCCGAGTACACGTCGATCGGCGCCTCACAGTGCGAACATTTGCCGAGCGTCCCGGGCGTGTCGTTCCCGCACGTCGGACACTGCATAGCTAGACCTCGCCTAATAGCCGCTTGCCCACGCCTTGCGATCGGGCCCGCCGTCCCGGCGGGCGCTGTCCGCCGTGGGTGGCGTCCTCGCGAACCTGCTGGGCTCACGACAAAAGTAGTGGGTGACGCCGTTCTCGGGCGTGTGGATGGGAATCTGGCACACCGCAGTCGAAGGCCGCACCAAATCACGTCATCTCGGTACGGGTCAAGATTGCTCCCGCTGGTTTACCCCGCCCACCTGTGATGATGGTCACAAGCCCCTGGTCATGCCGGGGAACGCCCGCAAGCCCGGTGGGGGAGCCCGGAGCGGTGCGCGCAACGGCTAGGCTCGGAGCGGTTCGCCAGCGCATCAAGAGAAGACGGAGTCCATGAGCGATCTTCCGCTGCGTTCGCAGCTGGCCGTCGCGCTCGGTCGTACGGCCGCCAGGATGTCCCGCATGGCGGGCCGCGGGGACGGCTCGGTGATCGGCGGAAAGGTCGGCCTCCGCCTCGACCCCGAGCTGCTGACCAGGCTCGCCAAGGACCGCAAGCTCGTCCTCGTCAGCGCCACCAACGGCAAGACGACGACGACCCGGCTGATCACCTCGGCGATGACGCCGCTCGGGGAGGTCGCCACGAACGCGTTCGGCGCGAACATGCCGACCGGTCACGTGTCCGCGCTCGCGTCCGCGCCCACCGCCCGCTACGGCGTGCTGGAGTGTGACGAGAAATACGTCCCGATCGTGCTGAAGGAGACGGGTGCGAACCTGATCGCGCTGATGAACCTCAGCCGCGACCAGATGGACCGCGCCGCCGAGATCTGGCTGCTCGCCGGAAAGTGGCGCCGCGCGCTGGAGGCGTCCCCGCAGAGCCACGTCATCGCCAACTGCGACGACCCGCTCGTCACCTGGGGCGCGTCCACCGCCAAGAGCGTCACCTGGGTCGCGGCGGGCCAGCACTGGCGCGAAGACTCCTGGTGTTGCCCCGAGTGCGGCGGCCCCCTCGACCGGCAGGACACCGACGAGGACAGCGACTGGGCCTGCCGCCAGTGCCACTTCCGCCGTCCCCGCCCCGACTGGACGCTGCGGGGCGAGCTCATCACCGCGCCGGACGGCCGGACGTTCGGCCTCACCGGGCTGTCCCTGCCGGGCCGCGCGAACCGGTCGAACGCGCTGGTGGCGCTCGCGGTCGTCGCGCACTTCGGCGTCCCGCCCGAGCAGGCGCTGCCGCTGTTGTCGCAGGTCACGTCCGTCGCGGGCCGCTACACCACGGTCGAGCACGAGGGCCGCTCGATCCGGCTCCTGCTGTCGAAGAACCCGGCCGGGTGGTTGGAGGCGTTCGACGTCCTGCAACCCGCGCCCGGTCCCGTCGCCCTGTCGGTGAACGCGCAGGGGCCGGACGGACGCGACACGTCCTGGCTCTGGGACGTCGACTACCGCATCCTGCGCGGCCGTCCCGTCTGGATCACCGGCGAGCGCCGCATCGACCTCGCCGCCCGGCTGGAGGCCGCCGACGTCCACTTCACGGTCGTGGACGACATCGACCAGGCGGTCATGGCCGTCCCGCCGGGCCATCTCGACGTGATCGCCAACTACACCGCCTTCCAGACCATCCGAACGAGGTACGGCCGTGTCGTCTGACCGCATCAAAATCGTCTGGATCTACCCGGACCTGCTCAGCACCTACGGCGACCAGGGCAACACGATCGTCCTGGAGCGCCGCGCGGCGCTGCGCGGCATCCCGACCGAGACGGTCGGCCTGCGCTCGGACGAGCACGTCCCCGCCGACGGCGACATCTACCTGCTCGGCGGCGGCGAGGACCGTCCGCAGATCCTCGCGGCGCAACGCCTGCGCGGCGACGGCGGCCTCGCCCGCGCCGTGCAGAGCGGCGCGGTGGTCTTCGCGGTGTGCGCGGGCTACCAGCTCCTCGGCCACGAGTTCGGTGGCGAGGAGGGCCAGCCCGTCCCCGGGCTCGGCCTGCTCGACATCCGCTCCACCCGCGGCGAGCAGCGCGCGGTCGGCGAGATCGTCGGCGACGTCGCGGCGGAGCTGAACGTCCCGCGCATCACCGGCTTCGAGAACCACCAGGGCGTCACGCACCTCGGCCAGAACGCGCACCCGCTCGCACGGGTCGTGCACGGCACCGGCAACGGCGACGGCGACGGTTTCGAGGGCGCCTACAGCGGCCGCGTCCTCGGCACCTACATGCACGGCCCGGCGCTCGTCCGCAACCCCGGCCTGGCCGACCTGCTCCTGCGCTGGGCGGTGGGCCACGACCTCCAGCCCCTGGACGACTCCTGGGCCGGACGCCTCCGCGAGGAACGCCTCAACGCCGTCGTGGGCTGACTCCGTCCTTTACAAGGGGCCCCTTAACAGCCGTTTTCCGGCCGCCCTGGCCCGGCGACTGGAAAACGGACGCGCCGTTCAGGCGGCTGAGCCATGGCTGCTCCTTTTGTCGTTCCCCTCGTCTCCGTCGACGGAAGACGGCTCCCGCCGGGATAGGTGGGGGCAACTCGTCGCCGGGTAATGGGCCCCAATGGGCCCCTGCCGCCGGTCCCTCGGGTTCATCACCGGGGTGGATGCCGTCCGGCGCGTCGAGTTCCGAAATGCGGTTTCGCGGCTGACCGGACACAAAGATCTTTTGTGGAGGGTTTCGGCAGCTCAGAGGCTGTTTTATTCTGTCGGTCCGTGATCGCTGTCGCACACACAGCGACAGAGGGGCTTCCTCTACGACTTCGTATATGTTTTCCTATACGGGTCCTTGCTCGGCGCTGCTGCCACCAGAGGAGGCGCACCCGGATGGCCCACCCCCCTGAACATCCGACGACCGGACCCGAACCCGAACCCGCCGAGACCCCGCCGCCCGCGTCCCACGCGGAACACGACGCGATGATCCGGCGGCACAAGCGCACGGTGCTCACCGCGGCGGCGGTCACCATCGTCGTCTTCATGGCGTATCCCGTGCTGACCACGTTCACGGGCGTCTTCAACGGCGTCTCGAACGGGATCGGCGCCGGGTACGCCGCCGGTCTGGTCGTCGTCGTGCTGCCCCTGCTCGGCGGCGTCGCCTACATCAGGTGGACGTCCCGGATCGAGGAGAGGGGACGCCGATGAACGGCACCGCAGTCAGCATCGTCGCCGCGCTGATCGTGATCACCCTGGCGCTGACGACCTACGCCGCCCGCCGCAACAAGAGCACCGAGGACCACTACGTCGCGGGCGGACGGGTCGGCGGCTGGCAGAACGGGCTCGCCCTCGCCGGAGACCAGCTCTCCGCCGCGTCCTTCCTCGGCATCACCGGCGCGGTCGCGCTGACCGGGTTCCACGGCTTCTACCTGGCGGTCGGTGTCCCCGCGGCGTACCTGCTGATGATGCTCGTGATCGCCCAGCCGCTGCGCAATCTCGGCCGCTACACCCTCGCCGACGCCGTCGCGGCCCGGTTCGAGGGACGCGGGCTGCGCGCCGCGATGGCGGTGTCGAGCCTCGCGATCAGCGTCATCTACATGGTGATCCAGTTCGTCGGGGCGGGACTGCTCGCGCAACTCCTGCTCGGCATCGACTTCCCCGCCGCGGTGATCATCATCGGCGTGCTGATGACCGTCTACACCATTCTCGGCGGAATGGTCGGGACGACCTATATCCAGGTGTTCAAGGCGGGCGTGCTGCTCGTCACGGCGGTGGCGCTGCTGGTCATGGTGATGGCCGACAGCGGCGGCAACCCGCTCGGCCCGATGAAGGACGCCGCCGCCCACTTCGGCGACGGCGTGATCGCGCCGCACCAGGAGGGCTTCACCGACTCGCTGGACACGGTGTCGCTGACGCTCGGCATGCTGCTCGGCATGATGGGCCTGCCGCACGTCATGGTGCGGTTCCTCACCGTCCGCGACTCCAAGGCCGCCCGCGACTCCGCCCACATCGCGCTGTGGATCTTCGGCGGGTTCTTCATCGCGCTGCCGCTCTTCGGATACGCCGCCCTCAACGAGGTGGGCAAGGCCCGGATCATCGCCGACAACAAGGCGGGCAACCTCGCCGCGCCCCGCCTGGCCGAGGCCATCGGCGGCAACCTGTTCTTCTCCATCGTCGCGGCCGTCGTCATGGTGACGATCCTGGCGGTGCTCGCGGGCCTGGCGATCGCCACGTCCGGCGCGGTCGCGCACGACCTGTACACCGTCGCGATCAAACGGGGCGAGGTGTCGCCCAGGCAGCAGTTGTTCATCGGCCGGTTCGCCGGGGCGGTCGTCTCGATCGTCGCGATCCTGATCGCCCTGTGGGCCAAGACGCTCAACATCGCGTTCCTCGGCAACCTGGCGTTCGCCGTCGCCGCCAGCACGACGATGCCGGTGCTGGTCCTGACCATCTACTGGCGGCGGTTCAACCGGTCCGGCGCGATCGTCGGCCTGATCGGCGGGCTGGTGTCGTCCGTGGGGCTGGTCGTGGTCGGCCCGGACGTCATGGGCGACTCGCACCTGTTCCCGCTGACCGACCCGGCGCTGGTGTCGATCCCGATCGGCTTCCTGTGCGCGTACCTCGGCAGCCTCATCGGACGCGGCGACGCCGCCGCGGCGGGCAAACCCTACGACGAGCTGGCCCGACGCGCCTTCCCGCTCGGCGAACGCGCGACGTCGTCGGCGTAGCGGTAGGTCGGTAGACGGGTAGGTCGGTAGGCATGTGTAGGTCGGTAGGCAGGTAGGTCCTGGTGGCGCGGGGGCAACGCGCGCCACCAGGACCGGGCTTGTCGAGGTCGGGGGTTAGTTCGGGGGCGTCCAGAAAGGGTCGCGGCCGATGAATCCCAGCAGCCTGGTCTGCGCGTCGGCGTCGTCCGGCACCGCGATCTTGGGGCCGTACTGACCGGAGGACCGCAGGATGTCGTCGATCGGTTCCATCCCGGACAGCAGCATGCCGCAGAACTCGGCGTCCAACCGGTCGTCCTGGCCCGTGGCGCGCGCCAGGTCCCAGGTGTGCATGAACACGTCCGACGTGTAGAACTGGTCGATCGCGCGGTCCAGGGGCAGCGAGCCGATGTGCGGGTTGGTCAGCACGCGGTCGGCGGTCGCCGGGTCGTCCAGCAGGGCCTGGACGGCGTCGCAGTGGACCTGCCACGCGGCGACCGGATCGTCGTCCACGGACGGCCCGCCCGCCAGTTCGATGTCGGCGCCCGACGCCAGGAACGCGGGGAACCATTCGGTCAGGTGCCGGACGACGTCGCGCGCGGTCCAGTCGTCGACCGGGGACGGGACGTCCCAGGACGAGGTCCCCTTCACCCGGTCGGTGAACAGCAGGCCGATCTCCCGGTGCCGTTCGGCGGGGTGGTCAGACAGAGCCATCGGTGAGCATCCTTTCGAGCTTTGCGTGGCCTTCGTTCAGGCCGGTGTCCATGCCGCTGGCCAGCCAGGCGTCGCGTCCTTCGAAACTGTCGACCAGGGATTGCACGCGCAGCCGCGTGCGGCCCTCGCCGAGGCTCTCGAACCGCAGCGTCTCCAACGCGACGCCGTCCGGTTCGCCCTCGAAGGTGAAGGTCTGCACGATGCGGTCCGGACGGATCTCGTGGAAGCAGCCGCGGAAGGCGTACTCGGCGTCGTCGCGGAACGAGACGTACCGCCAGCATCCGCCGGTGCGGGCGTCCCACTGGTCGATCCGCGTCTCCATGCCGTTCGGACCGATCCATCGGGCGAACAACACCGGGTCGGTGTGGGCGCGCAGCAGTTGTTCCGGCGTCCCCGCGAAGTCGCGGGTCATGCGGATGATCGGCAGTTCCGGATCAGCCTCGATGGACGTCTCCCTGGTCATGGGCGGCTCCATCCTTCTCGTCGGTCTCGGTCAGCTCCGCCAGGACGGCGTCGAGACGGCGGTACCGCTGCTCGGCCCGGCGCCGGTAACGCTCGATCCAGGTGTCCATCAGGTCGAACACTCCGGCCTCCAGCCGCACCGGCCGGGGCTGCGGGCCGCGCGGGCGGCTCACCAGCCCGGCGTCCTCCAGCACCCGCAGGTGCTTGTACACCGCCTGGAGCGTCATCTCGTACGGCTCGGCCAGCTGGTTCACCGTCGCGTCCCCATCGGCGAGCCGGGCCACGATGTCGCGCCGGGTCGGATCGGCGAGCGCGGCGAAGACCCGCGACAGCGTGTCGGCGGTCATCGCCCCCCTCGTTTCAACTTTGTGGTTGAAACACCACCGTAGGGCGCCCGGTTCCGTCGAGTCAACCGCGAGGTTGAAAGCCCTGCGTAACGCGGAGAGGTCGGCCCTCTTTGAACACGTTCAACTTTCTGCGTTAGGCTCGTCCGCACGGACCGGAAGGTGGGACGCGATGAAGCTGGTGATCCCCGGTGGGACCGGGCAGGTCGGGACGATCCTGAACCGCGCGCTGACCGCGGCGGGCCACGAGGTCGTGGTGCTGACCCGGACGCCCCGGCGCGACGACGAGATCCGCTGGGACGGCGAGACGCTCGGCCCGTGGGCGGAGACGATCGACGGCGCCGATGTCGTGATCAACCTCGCCGGACGCAGCGTGAGTTGCCGATACACGCCCGACAACCTCCAGGCCATGATGGATTCGCGGGTCCGCTCCGCCGCAGCCGTGGGTGAGGCGATCGCGGCCGCCGCCCGTCCGCCCGGGGTCTGGTTGCAGATGAGCACCGCGACGATCTACGCGCACCGGTTCGACGCGCCCAACGACGAGGCGACCGGCGTGATCGGCGGCGACGAGACCGGCGTCCCGCGCTACTGGTCCTACAGCGTGGAGATCGCCAAGGCGTGGGAAAGGGCGCAACGGCGGGCCGAGACCCCGTCCACCCGAAAGGTCGCCCTGCGTTCCGCCATGGTGATGAGCCCCGATCGCGGCGGCGTCTTCGACGTCATGCTGTGGCTGGCGCGACTCGGCCTCGGCGGCCCGGTCGCGGGCGGTGCGCAATACGTCTCGTGGATCCACGACCACGATTTCGTCCGCGCCGTCGAATTCCTGATAGGTCGCGACGACCTCGACGGCCCGGTCAATCTCGCCGCACCCGGCCCGCTGCCGCAACGTGAATTCATGCGCGCGCTGCGTTCCGCGTGGGGTGTCCCGGTGGGGCTCCCCGCGACGAAATGGATGGCTGAAATAGGAGCCCTGGCCCTGCGCACGGACACCGAACTCCTTCTCAAAAGCCGCCGCGTCGTCCCCGGCCGTTTGCTGGACGCCGGATTCTCCTTCGACCACGCCCAATGGCCGGAGGCCGTGAACGACCTCGTCCACCGTGTCCGTCAGGCGCGCCCGAAGCGAGCCGCCCATTCCTGAACATAGGCGCGCAGCTCGGGCGGTTTCACGATGTGGAAGTCGGCGCCGACCATGCCCAGCGCCGATGTCGGCCATTCCAGACCGTCGGCCGTCATGTGCACGCGGCAGTGGTCGGCGTCGATCTCCTCGATCGTGCTCCACCGGCCGATCCGTTTCCTGGCGACCCCGGCGGGCGCGTCCACGATCACCTCCACCTGGCAGGAGCGGGTTCCCCGTTCGTCCACGTTGACGCGGACGAACTCCGCCGCGTCCACCGCCGGCAACTCGCGTGGACGGAACCGCGCCCCGGTCGTCTCCGGCCCGGAAAGCCGGTCGACGCGGAAACTGCGCCAGTCCTGCCGGACGAGGTCGTACGCCGCCAGATACCAGCGCCGCCCCAGCCGGACGAGCCGGTGCGGCTCGACCTCGCGTTCCGTCCGGTCGCCGCCCGCCGAGGTGTAGCCGAAGCGGATGCGCTCACTGTCCCGGCAGGCCAGCGCGATCGTGGTGAGGACGGACGCGTCGACGCTCGTCCCGGACGCCGCGCCCCACCCGGTCGGCACGGTCATCGCCCGCAGCGCCTCGACCCGGCGCCGCAGCCGCACCGGCATCACCTGCACGACCTTGGCCAGCACCCGCACCGACGACTCGGCGATGCCCTCCACCGCGCCCTGCGCCGCTGTCTGGAGGCCCACGGCCAGCGCGACGGCCTCCTCGTCGTCGATCACCAGCGGGGGCAGCACCGCGCCCGCCGCCAGCTGGTATCCGCCGTCCGCGCCGCGCCGTGCCTCGACCGGATAGCCCAGCTCCCGCAGCCGTTCGACGTCGCGGCGCAGGGTGCGGACGGACACGTCGAGCCGCTCGGCCAGCTCCGTCCCCGGCCAGAACCGGTGGGTCTGGAGCAGGGACAGCAGCCGCAACGTTCGGGTGCTGGTGTTCGCCATACCGCTAAGTCTGTCCGCTTTTAGGACAAAAAGTGGCCGCTATGGCTCCTAGCGTGGTGGTTGTTGGAGCGAAACGGACAAGACCGAAGGCGGAGACATGACCATGACGATCAACGAGCCGACCACCCAGGAGCGCGCCGACCTGCTGGTGATGCTGGCCAAGCACCGCCACTTCCTGCGCTTCACGACCCGTGACCTCACCGACGAGCAGGCCGGGCAGCGGACGACGGCCAGCGAGCTGTGCCTGGGCGGCCTCATCAAGCACGTCACCGCGGTCGAGCGGAACTGGGTGAACACCATCGTGGACGGCCCGTCCGCCATGCCCGACTTCACCGAGCTGACCGAGGAGGACTACGCCCGGCGCGCCGACGAGTTCCGGATGCTGCCCGGCGAGACCCTCGAAGGGGTGCTGGCCGCCTACGACGAGGTCGCCCGCCGGACCGACGGACTGGTCGACACCCTGCCCGACCTGGACGCCCTCCTGCCCCTCCCGAAGGCCCCGTGGTTCCAGGAGACGCACTGGTCGGTCCGCCGGGTCTTCCTGCACATCATCGCCGAGACGTCCCAGCACGCCGGGCACGCCGACATCATCCGCGAGGCCCTGGACGGCTCCAAGACCATGGGCTGACCGGCGATCCCGCCGCTAGCGGTTGGCGTTGAGGCCGTATCGTTCCTGGTCGGAGGGACGGGGGCCCTCCGGACCGTCCCGCCCCAGCCGCATGAACCGCGACACGCGAACCGTGCGGAACCGTCGTCCCAACGCACTGAACTCGGGGCCGGGGGACGACTCGATCTGCTCCGCCGCCTCGCCCCACTCGGCGAGTTCCTCCTTGGAGGCCGGGTCACCTTGGTACTTGCGCAGCAGCGGCAGGATCTCGGTGAAGTACGCCGCCAGGTTGTGCCGCGCGGAGTGGGGCCCGTCCCCGCCGGAGAACGGCTGCCAGGAGTCGCCGTCGATCTCCACCACCGTGAACGTCGGCGGGAGCAGAACGACCCCCGGATGGGTCTGGATGGCGTGCCGGGCCTCGGCCTCGACCTGCTCCGGGGCGGTCCCGGGGATCGGCAGATATCCGGCCAGATTCAGCTTCAGCTGGGTCTGCCACTGCCCGGTCGGCGCGAGCGGGTCGATCGGATGACCGGCCAGCAGCCGGGACTCGTCCGGCGGGTCGGTGTCGGTGGCCCTCGGCGGCTCCATCACGCCCCCGCCGATCAGCGTGTACTTCTCGATCCGGATCACCCGGTAGCGGCAGTCGCCGATCTCCCACTCGTCCTTGACGAGCTGCTCGCCCTCCGGCGGGTCGAGCCGGTCGGCGGCGGCCAGCATCGCGCGTCGCGGCGCCTCGTCGGGTTCCTTGCGGGACGTCAGCCGGAAATGGACCGCCATCGAGCGCCGCGACCCCTCCGGGTCGGACCCGCCGCTCGACCCGATGCGCCAGCCCCGGCCGTCCTGGATCGCGAAACCGAAGTCGGGCGAGCCGGCGGGGAACAGCTTGGGATGAGCCCGCATCCGCTCGCCCAGCTCGGCGTCACGCGCCGCCGGGGCCGGGTCCAGGTCGGCCACCACGTTGATCCGGTCATAGTTGCGCATCAGCGGGAACGACATGGCGACATCTTCACCCACCGGCAATGATCACGCAGGGGAATCACTCGGTTTCGCATGGTCCCGTTCCGATATGCCCGAAAGAATGGCGAAGTGGCTCGGGCCCGATGCGCGCTGGGCCACCGGGCAGAACATCCGGGCGACCGGCGGCCCGATCCTCTAGCGGCGGGACGAGGTCTCCTCCTCGCGGGGCCGCTTCTCGCGCGGCGTGCGGATGGAGCCCGCCTGCGCCCTCTCCTCCGGATGGTGGTGGACGCGGACCAGGCTCGCCGCCGTGGTGAACAGCAGGATCACCAGAATCACGCCGAGCGACAAAGGCGTCGGGATCTCGGGCACCGACTCCGTCACGTCCTCATGCAGGAACTGCAAGATGAGCTTCACCCCGATGAACCCGAGGATGGTCGACAACCCGATCGACAGGTACACGAGCCGTTCCAGCAGCCCCTCGATAAGGAAGTACAAGGCGCGCAGCCCGAGGAGCGCGAAGGCGTTGGCGCAGAAGACGAGGTAGGCGTCCTTCGTCACGCCGAACACGGCGGGGATGGAGTCGAGCGCGAACAGAACGTCCGTGCTGCCGATCGCGATGAACACGAGGACCAGCGGTGTCACCACGCGGTGGCCGTCCTCGTGCGCGAGCATCCGTCCGCCATGGAAACCGGTGCCCACGGGGAAGAACCGGCGCGCGCTGCGGACGATGAACGTGTCCTCCACGTCCGGCTGTTCGTTGCGGTGCCGGACGAGCTGCACCGCCGTCCAGATCAGGATCAACCCGAAGATCAGGAACGTGAACGAGAACAGATTGATCGCGGCGGCGCCGATCGCGATGAGCACGGCCCGCAGGATGAGCGCCGCCGCGATCCCGAACAGCAGCGTCTTCTGCTGGTACTCCTCGGGGACGGCGAACCGCGCCATGATGATCACGAAGACGAACAGGTTGTCGACCGACAGGCTCTTCTCGACCACCCAGCCGGAGAAGTACTCGGTGCCCGCGGTCGGCCCGACGGCGGCCCACACGACGAAGCCGAACACGATCGCGACGGTGATGTAGAACGCCGACCAGAACGCGGCCTCCCGCAGCCCGACCCGATGCGGCCGCCGGACGGCGACGAGCAGGTCGAACACGAACAGCGCGATGATCACGGCGATCGTCGCGCCCCAGGCCCAGGCGGGGATGTCGACCATGCGGCTCCACTCGGTCGGGCGTCGGCTGTTCCGGATGATCTATAACCGTTCTACGCCACTTGTACCTTCCGCGTCGCACCCGGGTTGTCCTGAGTACCTGTGACCGAAATCTGAGTATCCGCGCCCATGCGGAAGCGCCCGGCGGACCGTCACGCTGCGGTCATGAGCAATCCCCGATGGCGTCCCCCCGCCCTCCTCGCCAAGGCGTCCCTCGCCGCACTCCTGGCCCTCGCCGTCGCCTTCCCCGAATGGGACCGGTTCGCCGACAAGGCCATGGGCGCCCGCGCGGTCGCCTACCCCGCCGCCGCCCTCCTCGTCACCCTGGTCTGGGCCCTGCGCGGACGCGGAAAACCCTTCCCGTGGGACATCGACCTCCTGGTGACCGCACCGTTCCTCATCGACGTCGCGGGCAACGCGGCCGACCTCTACGACACCGTCGGATGGTTCGACGACGCCTGCCACTTCGGCAACTGGGCGCTCCTCTGCGCCGCCGCCGGAATCGCGCTGCGCCGCTGGGGCGGCCTCAACTCCTGGACGCTCGCCCTCTGCTGTGCAGGGATCGGCGCGGTCGCGGCCATCTGCTGGGAGGTCGCCGAGTACGGACTGTTCATCCTCGACACGCCCGAGGCCACCACCGCCTACCGCGACACCATCGGTGACCTGGTCCTCGGCCTCACGGGCGCCGTCACGGCGGGCGTGGTCATCGCGCTCACGGCCCGCCGAAGGTCAGTAGATGAGCGCCTGGACGTCGTCCCGGGTGACCTCTTCGACGAACGTCGGCGCCCCCGCGATGCGGATGCCGGGCACGACGTCGTCCGGCCCGATGTCCCGGCGGGCCGCGCACTGCGTGCAGAGGGTGACGCCTCCCGTGGTGAGGATCACGGTCAGCAGGTCGTCCAGGGGAGTGGCGTGCGGCAGTGAGAACTCCGCCGCCTTCCCCGGCAGCGCGAACCACGCGGACTCGCCGGTGAGCCACAGCGACACCGGCACCCCGCTCGCGGCGGCCGCGGCGGCCACCGTGAACGCCTGATTGCAGCGCTCGGGGGCGTCCGCGCCCGCCGTCACCTTGATCACCAGCGGTCTGGCCATGGGACGCACTCTAGTCGGCGTACGCGCGCCGACCGCGGGACGCGCGTAGCATCGTCCGGTATGGGTGGGGTTGTGAACGCGGCGATCCTGATCGCCGTCCTCGGGGTCGCGGCGGTGTCGGCCGTCCTGCTGGTGGTCCGGCTCGGACGTCTCAGATAGGACGCGGCACTACTACCCTCGATGCTCATGGATCCTGAGCTGCACGCGGACCTTGAGCCGCTGAAGTTCCTCCTCGGCACCTGGGAGGGCGCCGGTGTCGGCGGCTATCCCACGATCGAGTCGTTCAACTTCGGGCAGGAGCTGTCCTTCACCCATATCGGCAAGCCCTTCCTGGTCTACGCCAGCCGCACCTGGCTGATCGAGGAGGACGGCACGCTCGGGCGCCCGCTCGCGGTGGAGACGGGCTACTGGCGGCCGCGTCCGAACAACGAGGTCGAGGTCACGCTGGCTCACCCGACGGGCATCGTGGAGCTCTACGTCGGCAACGTCGCGTTCAGCCGCGTCGAGCTGCGCACGGACGTCGTCGCCCGCACCGAGTCGGCCAAGGAGGTCACCGGCGGGCACCGCCTGTACGGCATGATCGGCGAGGACCTCGGCTGGGCCTACGACATGGCCGCCATGGGCCAGGACCTCCAGTCCCACCTGTCCGCCCAGCTCAAGAGGGTCGCCTGACGAGGGCCGCTGGAAATGAACGATCCCCGGACCTCCCCGCCATGGGGGCGGGCGATGGACAGGACTGGTCCATCGGTCCGGGGACCGGGTAACTGCCTGGGATTCGCCGGTCACCGTCGCGACCGGTTGCCTCCGCCCGGGGGGCGGCGGCGCCGAGGCGGAACGGCGACTAGCGGACAGCCACCTCGCGAGTCCTGAAATCAACCATTTCTTGGACCACCTCCTTTCGCGCGTACCTCGCACGTTATGTGAGCCGCGCGCGGTGAGGCAAGCAAGTTTTCCGCCGAGCGGACGCCGGGCGGTTCGGGTCCTTCGACCTGGATCTAGACTCGTTACATGGTCGAATCGTGGCAGGAGGAGCTGCGGGCGAAGGGGTACCGGGTCACCCCCCAACGCCAGCTGGTCCTTGAGGCTGTCACCAATCTGGAGCACGCGACCCCCGAGGAGATCTGCGCGGAGGTACAGCGCACCGCCCAGGGCGTGAACATCTCCACCGTGTACCGGACGCTTGAGCTGCTCGAAGAACTCGGGCTCGTCAAGCACGCCCATCTCGGACATGGCCCACCGAACTACCACTTGGCGGCCGAGGCGGAGCACATCCACCTCGTGTGCCGGGGGTGCCACATCGTCCAGGACGTCGATCCGGCCACGGCGGGCGGGCTCGCGGACGTCCTCGAACGCGACTTCGGTTTCCAGACGGACGTGCATCACCTCACTGTCTACGGGCGGTGCAAGGACTGCCGCGCGACATAACCTGGTTCCATGGAGAGCCCGTTGCTGGAGTCGCCCGGAGCCGTCGCCGCCGATGCGCCCGACCAGGAGGTCGCCGCGCACTACGGAGAACCCGCCCAGGAGCAACGCGCCCTGGAAGAAGGGGCGGCCTACGTCGACCGCGGCAACCGGGGCGTCATCAAGGTTTCCGGTCAGGACAGGTTGAGCTGGCTGCACAGCCTTCTCAGCCAGCACCTGGACGGGTTGAAGCCGTTCGAGCCGACCGAGGCGCTGCTGCTCAGCCCGAACGGGCACATCGAGAACCATCTGTTCCTGATCGACGACGGCGAGGCCGTCTGGGTGCACGTCGAGCCCGGCGCCGGGGCCGCGCTGGTGGACTTCCTTGACCGGATGCGGTTCATGCTCCGCGTGGAGGTCGCCGACGTGTCGGACGAGTACGCCGTGATCACCGTCCCCGGCCCCGCCGAACAGGGCGACCTGGCCTGGCCGGACGTCGCCGGGACCGTCACCAAGATCGTCCCGCGCGGCGCGTTTCCCGACCTGCGTCCGGCGGGCATCTGGGCGTACGAGGCGCTCCGCATCGCCGAGCACCGCCCCCGCTTCAACCTCGACACCGACCACCGGACGATCCCGCACGAGGCGGGATATGTGGAGACGGCCGTCCACCTCACCAAGGGCTGCTACCGGGGGCAGGAGACGGTCGCCCGCGTCCACAACCTCGGACGCCCCCCGCGCCGCCTCGTCTTCCTGCACCTGGACGGCAGCGTCGACCGGCTGCCCGCGCGCGGCGCCCCCGTCGAGATCCCGGGCGGCCGCGCGGTCGGTGTCGTCGGCTCGTCGGCCCGCCACCACGAGCTGGGCCCGATCGCGTTGGCGCTGGTCAAACGGAACGTCCCGGTCGACGCCGAGCTTCTCGCGGACGGCGTCGCCGCCGCGCAGGAGGTCGTCGTGTCACCGGAGACCGGCGCGAACGCGCAGATCAATCTCCGGCGACGACCCGCGTAATACGGGTAGATCATCCGCTCCCTGGGCAATATCGTGAAATAGACGATTTCTCACCGGCCGAGGCCCGGGGAAGGTGGATTCCTACCAATGGTCGCGAACCTGGGGCAAGAGGAGCCGCCCGCGTCACGGAAGGGCTCCCGGCGCCTCCCCCGCAGGGAGCCCCCGGCGGCCTGGTGGGCCCTGTTCGCCGCCGTCGGCCTGGTCGCCCTGTGGGCGGGGTCGTGGCGCGTCGCGCTGCTCGGACTCCTGATGTGGTGCCTGTACGAGTTCATCCTGGTCCCGGGCCAGTGCCGGGTGGTGTCGCATCAGGGCCACCCCTGCGCGGAGCGCGTCCGGGGCCGCCTGTTCGCCTGTGGCCCGGATCACCAGCAGTTGAAGAACGACTCCCTGTGGCGGCTGGTCGGGTTGCGCAACCCGTTCCAGAAGGACGACCCGGATTCCGGCGCCGTCGTCCACTCCCCATACGCGCGCGGACGCCTTCCACAGACCGACCGCGCCCTCATCGCCCTCGCCGCCCTGGGCACCGTCGCCACCCTGATCGGCATGGTCTACGGCTTCCGCTGATCAAACGTCGATGACCAGCGTGATCGGCCCATCGTTGACCAGCGCGACCTTCATGTCCGCACCGAACACCCCGGTCTCGACCGTCGCCCCAAGCTTCCGCAGCTCATCGACGACGGCGTCCACCAGAGGCTCAGCCACGGGCCCAGGCGCAGCGGCCGTCCAAGTAGGCCGACGTCCCTTCCGCGTATCGCCGTACAAGGTGAACTGGCTGACGACCAGCAGAGGCGCGCCGACATCCGAGCACGACTTCTCGCCGTCCAGGATGCGCAACCCCCACAACTTCGCCGCCAACCTGCGGGCCTTCCCGGCGTCGTCGTCATGGGTCACACCCACGAGGACGAGCAGCCCCGGCCCGTCGATCGCCCCGACGACCCGCCCGTCAACCGACACGCTGGACTGACTCACTCTCTGGACTACCGCACGCATGAGCATGCATTCTGCCGCCATGGGAGCAACAACGCTCATCACGGTGGCGCCCACGGGCGCGGAGTCCGCGAAGTCGGACGTTCCGGCCCTGCCCGTCACCCTCGATGAACTGGTTCAGACGGCCAAGGAGTGCGAGGCGGCCGGGGCGGCGGTCATCCACGTCCACATCCGCGACGCCGACGCGCGGCCCACGCTCGACCCGTCCCGCCTCCGAGACACGGTGCAGGCCCTGCGGGAGAGCACGAACCTGATAATCCAGCTCTCCACAGGCGGCGCGGTCACCGACCCATACAAGGATCGCCTAGCCGTCTTGGACGCCCAACCCGACATGTGCTCGCTCACCTGCGGGACGGTCAACTTCGGCGCCGACGTCTTCATGAACCCCTGGCCGTTCATGGTGGAGCTTTACGAGCGCACCCAGGCGATGGAGATCGTCCCGGAGTTCGAACTGTTCGACCTGGGCCACATAGCCGCCCTACACCGCCTCCTGGACAAATACGGACTGCCCTCCGGCGGCCACGTCCACTGCGACCTGGTGATGGGCGTCCCGGGCGGAATGCCAGGCGACACCCGAACCCTGACGACAGCCGTGGAGGTCCTCCCACCAGACTCAACCTGGTCAGCCACCGGCATTGGTCGCACATCCGTCCCCGTCCTGTTCGCGGCCCTCTCAGCAGGCGGCCACCTGAGAGTCGGCATGGAGGACACGATCACCTTCGCCAAGGGCCAACCGGCGACCTCGAACGCCCAACTTGTGGAACGTGCCACCCAGGCCGCCACCTTGGCTCAACGTCCACCTATGTCTTCCACCGACGCACGTCTCCTTCTCGGCATCGCGGGCTAGACGGGGCCAGCATCAGATACTCGACCTGCTGAAGGCTGTACCGGCGCCGCCCACCAGGCGTGCGGACGAAGACGAGCTTCCCTTCGTCCGCCCACCTGGTCACCGTGACCACGCTGACGCCGAACATCCGGGCCACCTCGGTGCCGATCAGAAGCTGGTCGGGCCCGAAGTCCCACCCATGCACAACCGTCGTGGTCACTTGGGCGCATCCCTCTCGCTGAACTCGACATGGCGGATCGTGAGGATGAGCCGGGCATGCCCAACACGCCCGGACGCACGCACACGCTCGTCACCCGGCACCAGATCGTCCTTGCGCAGCCACGGCCCATACACGCGGATGACGGCAAGCTGATACCAGTTGTCGACCGCCACCTCGTCGCAGGTCACGGGATCACCCACCCCGCGTAGACGACCTTCCCGCCCGTCTCGACGTGCCGCGCCCCCCACCCACACGCGATCGAGGCGACCATCAGTAGCCCACGCCCACCGTCCCTACTGCCCGAACAGCCCGGCGTGGGCAAAGTGTCATCGGCGTCCCACACTTCCACGAGATACAGACCCACAGGCCCCACTCGCGAGTAAGCGTCCGCCCGAAACGTCTCACTCTTGGCGTACCGAATCGCATTCGTCGCCAACTCCGAAACGATCAAGCGAACATCATCATTGTCGACCGGCCACCCTTCAGTGATCTCGCCGACATGATCACGGGCCCTCTTCGCGCTGGCCCGCACGCAAGGCAGAGTGATCATTAACCACACCCCCTCCCACCCACCTGCGGATTCGAGTTCCAAGCGTGGACGCATGGAGTTACGCTTGACGAGACGAAGCACGGCCACAGCAGAATGACAAGGCCTCAGCCCCCGGCGTATCGAGGTGTATCCCCGCATGGCCAACAACCGCATGACGCCGCGCACATTCCTTGCTAAGCAGATCCGGCGCCTGCGCGGCATGTCGGTTGATCCTGAAACCGGCAGGGAGATGACCCCGGCGGACCTGGCCAAACTGGTCTATAGGAGCGAATCCCTGGTCAAAGCGTGGGAGAGTGGACGCCGCGTCCCCCAACACGATGACCTGAGGCGCCTGGACGAAATCTTCGACACGAAAGGCCTGCTGGAGGAGATCGGGAAGGAGCTCGTCAAGAACGAGCGAGCCCCAGAGTGGATGGATCGGTGGCTGGAAATCGAGGAGAAATCCGATCAACTCCTTACCTATCAGCCGTTGCTTATCCCCGGATTGCTTCAGACCCCCGAGTATGCGTGCGCCGTCATCACCAAGTCGGGAAGGAAGGTTGATGACGTAGAAAAGCAGGTCGAACGACGAATTGATCGGCAAGAGGTGTTGTCCCCATACAATGACCTGATGCTCGTGGCCATCATAGACGAAGGGGCGCTCTACCGGCCTGTCGGTGATCAGACGACGATGCATGATCAGCTTGTCAAACTGCTGGAAATAGCCGAGTGTCCCGGTGTGAATGTACAGGTCGTCCCGCAAAATGTCGGAGCATACGCGGGGCTGGCCGGAGGGTTCGTCATCGCAAGCATGGAAGGCCATGACTTCGCTTATGTGGACGATGTCTTTAGTGGCGATGTCTTGGAGCACCCAGAGGAGGTTGCCATCATTAAGCGAATATGGGAAGATCTTCGCCTCGAAGCCTTGCCGGGAAAGCAATCGATCGAGCTAATCAGAAAGGCGCTGGACCAATGGAAAACCTGACGTGGCGGAAGTCGTCGCACAGTGGCAACGGTGGGGACACGTGCGTCGAAATGGCGCGCACCCCACATTCGGTTGCAGTGCGTGATTCGGAAGATCCTGATGGCCCGCGCCACTCCTACGCGCTGCCCGCAATAAAGTCGCTCTTTGCTGACATTCGGCATGGTCGTTATGACCTAATCTAACCAACTCCGGTGTTCGTGGGGGCGCCTTGAATATGGTGCCCCCGCGAACACCGGAAGCCGCGTCCTCTTGCAAGGTGGTGAGCAGTGGAGCAAGCGAATTGGCGTAAGAGCCGCAGATCGGGCGCCAACGGGGAGAACTGCGTCGAGGTCGCCAGCCTCTCGCGCGTGATTGGCGTGCGCGACAGTAAGGACCCGACCGGCGAGCAGCACGTGTTCAGCGTCGACGCGATGGCGGCGCTGTTCGAGGAGATCCGGCGCGGCCGTTACGACCTGCCCTGAGATCGACGCTTGCCTCGGGCATAGACCCGCACATTCCTCCCCGTCTTGTTCGCGGCCACCCTGGCCCAACGCGCCCTAATGCCCTCCACCTCCTCGGCATCGCACGCTGAAAGCAGGTGTTGACCAAGGACGGGGCCACCCAACCTGTGTAGACGACCTTCCCTCCGGTCGCGACGCGCCGTGCTCCCCACTGGCGGGCGAGAGCGCTGACCAGCAGAAGCCCTCGCCGACCGTCCCCAGCGCCTGCCCCGCCAGCTCGATGATCGGAGTCTCCCCGGGGCAGCCGCATCGAGAAGCGGGCCGGACCCGATGCTCCTGTTCGCCCCGCGTAGTGAACGGACGGACCGTCGACGTAATGGCGTCCGAGAACTGCCTGCCTGGGGGAAGGTGTCGCCAGGACGGACGGCTCCGGCGAGCACTTGCGCATTGGCCTCGACCGCCGCACCGCCAGTCCAATGTCGTAGACGCTTGAACATCACGGACCCGCCACGGTCACGCCGTTCCTTCCAGTCCGGGCCAGTGTGCGGTGCCGTGCACCTGCCGGACGTCCATGACGCGGCAACCCATGGCGCCGATCGCGGGCAGTAGCGCATCGCGCACTCGCGTGTCCTGCCCGGGTGGGTAGGCGACCCGGATCTGGTGGCCGTAGGCCGTCTCGTACATCAACCTCCACTCGTCGTCCGTCGCGGCGAAATGGTCCTGCCGGTCGCCGCCCGCGCCATTGAAACCGCCACGGGCGCTGGTCGGCGCCAGCCTCTGCCGCAGAATGCGGAGCCGCTCCTCATAGGGCGGCGCGCCTTCCACCTCCGTCAGCCGTAAGGATCAGTCGTAGGTCTTCCAATCGCCCGGGATTCTCCCCGGTCATCTCGTCCGGAGGGAGGCAGAAGAACTCGTCGCAGAACGTGCCGCGTCCGTAGCGGCGGGCGATCTCAATGAACTCGCGGGGAAAGGGTCAGCCCAAGGGCGTCCTCCACCCGCCTCCAGTCGGCGTGGGGCTCCACCGGCGCCACAGGCGGCGGCACGAGGGCCAACAGCCTTCCGATTTCTGTCATGGTCTCAGACCCTAACCACGGCATCGACGCTCGTCCGATCCCAGGGCCCAGGTGCGCGACGGGGCGTCGTGGGTCTGGAAAGGCGCCGGACACCACATCCGTAAAACGGCTAGTGGCGGACAGTGATGGTGGGACCCCTCCCGGCCAGCCGGGCCTAGCGTTCCGGGAATGAACGGCAGACGTCGATTTTCGTTCGATCAATGGGTGGCCTGGGTGATCAACCCGCTCGGGTTCGTGGCCGTCGTGTTCGCTTTCCTGATTCTCCCGTGTGCCTCGGTCACGGTCAAAGATTGGTCGCCCCTTACGACGAGCGACTTGTCTCCCTTCAAAGCCGCCACGGAAGGTTCCGCGACGGGTGCGAACATTCCGTTCGACCATGCGTTCTACCAGAACGACTTCAGTTGGCCGTGGGCGCTGCGCCTCGGGACGGCCGTAACGGTCCTCGTCATCGCGGCGGGTGCGGGAACCGGTCTGTTTCGTTCTGCCGAGAGGCGTCTACTACGTGCTGCCCAGGTGGCGGCGGTCGCCGAGGTTTTCCTGGTGCTGGCGGTGCTGTCGGTCGCGTCACGGATGGAGGAGACCACCTATGTCGTCCTCGCCAACCTGGTCCAGTTGGACGATGTTTCGCATTTCCAGATCACCGCGGGCCCCGAAGGCGGGTTCTGGCTCTCACTCATCGGCCTGGCACTGATTTTCGCGATCAATCTTCTCGCGCTGCGCATCATACGCCGACGCGACTGACGCCTGGAGGCGGCCGGTGAATGGCCCACCGGCCACCTTTCCGCCGGGCCGCGCCGCCGTCCTGGCGGCGCGCATGCCACCGTGTGTGGTGGTCGTGTTACGAGGATTGTTCGGGCTCTTGGGCTGGAGCGGTGGGGCTGAACACGGAGTGGCATCTTTGTTGGATGTAGTCGCTGTGGGTGGCGATGATCACGGCGCAGCCGTCGTCGCTCATTGTGCGTAGGGTGTCGACGACCATGGTGGCGTTGGCCTTGTCCAGGGCGCCTGTAGGTTCGTCGGCGAGGATCAGGGACGGTTGCTTGACCAGCAGGCGGGCGAGAGCGACCCGTTGCTGCTCGCCGCCACTGAGCTGGTGGATCCTGTCCTTTTCGCGCCCTGCCAGGCCCACCCGTTCGAGTGCGTCGTGGTGATTGCGGCGACTTGTGAGAACGACGCGGAGATTGTCGGCCACGGTCGCGTTCTCGATGAGTGCGTAACCCTCCATGGGTACTGGGCGAGCGCGGTGGCCTCCCGCTCGGACCACGACCGTGTCCGGGACGCGGCCACTGCCCGGGAGGCCCACGAGATCGGCGGCCGGTGTGCATTGCGGCCGGACTGGGCCGTGGTCCGGACTGCCGTGATGGCTGATCTGCTGCGCGCCAAGTTCACCCAGAACCCGGAAATGGCTGAGATCCTGCTGTCCACCGCAGACGCACGGATCAGCTACACCGGCATCTCCGAGTCCCCGTTCTGGATTGACCGGAGTTCTCGCGAAGGACGCAACTGGGTCGGACGCCTGCTGGAACTCGTCCGAGCTGAACTCCTCCAGTCAGCCAGTGGTTGAGGGCCGTCGCGGGGATGACGTCATGCCCATGAACCTCCGGGGCCGACGCATGGTCTGCGGAGGGAAGGGCGGCGTCAGTCCAGACCGGCGTAGATCCACTGGACAGTGGAGCGGCAGTTCAAGGTGTCAGTGCGCCGCGCTGTGAACTGAACAAAACGGGTCTCGCGTGGGGGAGTGCCGGTGACGCGCTGCTCGTCGCTCCCCGCTTTGACCGTGCCGTGCGCGAGGGGCTTGCCATCGGCAAGCAACGACCAGTCGACTACGGCTGCGCAATCCCGAACCTCGTCCTCGACCAACTTCGCCGCATCCAAGCGGAACGAGCCTCGAAACTTCGCCCCGTCCTGGATGTTCTCCCGCTTGAACTGGGTCTGTATGACGCCTGACGCAGGGATGCGCCACTTGAAGCCGGACGGCGGACAGGGACCGTAGTTATTGAAGCAGGCCGAGTTCTTCATTTCCTCGGGCTTGTCGCCGGATGCGTAGTCCAGTCCGTTCGTCGAATCCGAGTGGGCGTAGTTGTAGGCAAGGAAGGCGGCTGCCGCTATGACGACGACCACACACCCCGTCGCGGCCGTGCCCTCAGGCAGGCCAAAGGAGAGATATGAATCGCTACGCCCGGACACGCACCCTCCCAAGCCCGTGGACACCCTCTCACTCTGGGTAGCACAAGTTGACCACACGAAGTAGGCCTAACCAGCGTTCGTCCTGTAGCGCCGCGCCATTTGGAGGACGTGGTGAGGTCTTCGCTTTCTGGGTGGCTTAGCGGGCTCTCGCAGGGGCGCGGAGCTGTTCGGTCAGCCGCTCAAATTCGGCGGCCGTGGCGGGCGAGGGATGGTTGAGTCCGCTGTGGACGGCCGTCGGGCTCTTCAGAAAACGCCGGAGCATGGGCACGAGCAGACCTTGCGGCAGAGTCCGCAACGCGCCGAACGCGCGAGGTGCCGGTGGCGTCGCCATGGCGGCGAGGTTCTGCCGCATGAGGTGGAGCATGCCGCGGACCGCATCGGGATCGGCGGCCAGCTTTACCGGGCCGCCCGCCAGGTGCACCGCCTGCCCGAGCGGGACCTCGAACGCGGCGTGCGTCTTGAGCCAGGCGTCCATGCGCGGTTCGGCCTTGGCGTTGATCCCGGCGGCACGAAACGTCTCCACGATCCGTTCCAGCCGCGGAGTCGTGCGGCCGTCGGGCTCGCCGATCGGCATCGCGACCCGGCGTGTGATGAGTGTGGTCCTGCGGTAGCGGACCACGTCGCCGTCCATCGTCCCGGCGGACGTGGGGAAGCCGAGCAGCACCCGCTCGTGGCCGATCGCCGCGCCCAGCGGCTGCGCGCCCGCCGCCCAGTTGTGGAGGAACAGCACATCACCGTCGAGACCGGCGAGTGACTCCAGCACCGCGTCCACCTGATGGGTGCGGACGAAGACGGTGACCAGGCCGTACTCGCCGTCCGGACGCTCGACCACCGGTACCGGCACCCGCCTGACATCTGGGCTGTCTCCTTCGGCGAGCCGCACGCCGTCCCGGCGCAGAACGGCCAGGCGCCCACCCCGGGCGAGGAGCGAGACGTCGTGGCCTGCCTCATACATACGGGCGGCGAACAGGCTGCCGAGCACTCCGGCGCCGTACACGAGCAGCTTCATGTCAGACCTCTTTCAAACGACCGTTTCAATAATACGTTCGTTTGATTCGTATAATCGCTCATGTGGCGACCCCAGACACCCGCACCCAGATCCTCGACGCGGCCGAGCACCTCTTCGCCGAACACGGATACCGCGGCACCTCGGTACGGGCGATCACATTCCTGACGGCAGCGATGAACGCCCCACCAACCCGCCCCTAACAACCCAAGCCAACCCCCGGCGAACGCCGGTCGACGACGGCACTTTTGGAGCAGGAAACACAGATGAGTGACAGCGACGGCATCATCGAACAGCTGTCCAGCGAGATCGTCTACGAGAATCGCTGGATGAGCGTAACGGAAGACCAGGTCGAACGCCCGGACGGATCACGGGGAGTCTACGGTGTCGTCCACAAACCAGACTTCGCCCTGATCATTCCCGCCGAAGCCGATGGCTTCCACATGGTGGAGGAATACCGATACCCAATCAAGAAGCGCACATGGAGCTTCCCCCAAGGAACATTGCCCGATCGACAGCAAGCAGACCCCGAGGAGCTGGCACGCCTGGAACTAGCTCAGGAGACGGGCCTCCGCGCCCACACCCTCCGCCACCTCGGCTACCTGAATTGCTCACACGGAACAAGCAGCCAAGGCTTCAACATCTTTCACGCGACCGACCTGGAGCAAGGCGAACACGACAGGGAGGCAGAAGAGCAGGACATGCGGCAGAAGTGGGTCTCCCGTACCGACTTCGTAGCCATGGTGGGCGACGGCCGCATCACAGACGACTCCACCCTCGCCGCCTACGCCCTCCTCCTCATGAACCGCCTATAACTGCTACGGCCTGTCCAACCAAACATATTCGCCTTCGCCGGTGACGGTGAGCCCGAAGCGATCCCGGCCGGGGCTTCCTTGGCTGACCCACCCGAAATACGCCCCGACGGCCTCGTCCCACAGAGCGCGCTCTCCGGCCTGCCGAACGTCGAATGCCACACGGCCCGGCTCGTAAGTCGCCGTCGCCCAGGCGTCAGAAGCCCACAAGCGCAGGGTGTAATTGTCACCATCGCGGCGCCCACGCGCGACAACACCAGGCAATGCGGCCCCCATCGCCAGATCGGCCCCAGCAGGGGCGTAACCCAAGGTCCGAGGATCGACATCACTCGTGGACTCGCGGACATCGAGCGCCGCAGGATCCCATTCGGGATGACGCTGATTACGCATCAGCATGTAAGAGGCGTACCCAGTGAAGCGACCCACGGCAGTCCCGTCAGGCAAGACGACTAGCCGCAACTCATGGCTGGAAGCGAACCCCGGGGCATAGGGCGTAACGATCACCCCACCCGACCGCGTCTGCTCAACCCACGCATATGGCACCCGCGCCACTGCACACGTCGCATGGACGCGGTCGTACGGCGCGTTCTGAGCCCACCCTTTCGAGCCGTCTCCAACAACCACCGCAGGCTCGAACCGAACACCTGCCAGATTGGCCGACGCCCGCTCGGCGATCTGCGGGTCGACTTCGACACTGGTGACGTTGCCCGAGCCGACAATGCAAGCCAGCAACCCGGCCGTCCACCCGGTCCCGGTGCCAACGTCCAGGACGCGATGCCCGTCCTCAAGGTCGAGAAGTTCCAGCAACGACACAACCGTGCTCGGCGCCGACAACGAAGAGGTGTATCGCCCATCACCTATGGCCACGTCGGTGTCACCGTCGTCCAACTGGGTGATGATCGCCTCGTCGGAATACGCCACGTCAAGCCACGCTTGCGGGTCGCGAGCCTCACTGACGCGATCACCCTCGCCCATCCAGGCCAGCGCGGGTACGAAGCAGTGCCGAGGAACGTCATACAGCGCGCCCCGGACGGCGTCACTAGTAAGCCACCCGGCGGCGGTCAGCCGATCGACCATCGCCTCTAGACGCCGCATGACGTTCTCGGTCATGAGGTCATTTTCCTCGCTTGCCGTCGCCTTTGTTGCCCTTGTCGGGGGGCGGCGGAATCGGCTTGCCGGGCTTGTGTCCATTCATCTCGGCCGGGTCTTCGTGCCTGCCCACTGTGCGCTCCTTCCGCCAGGCGCAGCGATGTGCCGCGCTCACGGAGCCCCGTCCCACCGCGCCAGCATCGTGGCCAGGACAGGGCCGCCGACTTCGCACGCGCACGCACCCGAACGTGGCCGATACGTCGGCCACATGCGTGTTGGTCGGTGTGGTCGCGCCCGCAAACTATCACGACAAATAGTGATCGCCAGTGGACAATTAGTAATCGTCGCCGCGATGAACTCGTGTCGGTAGGGTCGGGCGGTGACCGGCAGGAAGGGCCGTTGGCCGAAGACTGGGCAGGACAGCGGCATCGAGTACGTGGCGCTGCTCATCCTGGAGTGGCTCGCCGATCGGGGCGTGAACGCGATGCTCAGGGTCGATGCCGAGCGGCGGGCGGAAGGCCGCCCCGCCTGGACTTTCGCCGAGAGCGGCGGGCCGTTGAAAGAGGCCATGCGTGCTGATGCCGCCACCGCAGGCGCTTGTCTTTCCCTCGCAGTGGCAAGGTTGCGCGAGCTCGGGCTGGACGTCCCGTTCTGATGCCGGGGTGCGGGTGGGGCTTGGTTGGTTGAGGTTGGCTGGTTTGGGGGCGACCCTGGGGTGGCGGGTCCATCTCGGGTGGGCGTGTTTTCGGTGCGGAACGATGAGTTGGGGGGGCTTGTGGGGGTTAATCCTGTTGTTGTTGAGGTGGAGCGGTCCGGGTTTGTTGAGTCGCGGCATCGGGGGGCCGCGGTCGGGCTTGGGGCCGATGGGGCTGTTGTCGTGCGGGTTGGCGAGCCTGGGGTGCCGATTTTTCCTCGGTCGGCCAACAAGCCGTTGCAGGCGGTTGCGATGGTGCGGGCTGGGCTTGAGGTGGACGGGGAGCTGCTAGCGCTGGCCGCTGGGAGTCATTCGGGGGAGGGGTTCCATGTTGAGGGGGTTGAGAAGATCCTTGCCGGGGTGGGGATGGGGGCCGGGGATTTGCGGTGTCCGGAGAGTTGGCCGCTTGAGCCGGTGGTGCAGCAGGAGCTTGCCCGGGGTGGGGGTGGGGCCTCGCGGGTGCGGATGAACTGTTCGGGGAAGCATGCGGCGATGCTCGCCACGTGTGTCGTGGCTGGGTGGCCTACGGCTTCTTATCTTGACGTGGGTCATCCGTTGCAGGTTGTTGTGCGGGAGACCGTGGAGGAGTTGGCCGGCGAGGCTGTGGCGGCGGTTGGGGTTGATGGGTGTGGGGCGCCGTTGTTCGCGCTGAGTGCTGTTGGGGTTGCTCGGGCGTTTCGGGCGCTTGTGTTGGCTGAGGAAGGGACGCCGGAGCGGCGGGTTGCGGACGCCATGCGCGCCTATCCCCAGTGGACATCTGGGACGCGGCGTGAGGAGCGGCTGCTGATGGACGCCGTCCCAGGGCTGGTCGTCAAGTGTGGGGCCGAGGGGGTGGACGCCTTCGCGCTCGACGATGGGCGCGCGGGGGTCGTCAAGATCGACGATGGGGCCATGCGGGCTCGGACGCCCGTCACCGTGGCTTTGTTGCGTGCCCTTGGTGTTGGCGAGGATCTCGAAGAGCTCGCCGTCGTTGAGGTTCGGGGCGGCGATGGTGTTGTGGGGGCCGTGCGGGTGGTGCCGGGGGTTTTTACGAGGTCGGGTGCTCCTCCGGGTCCATGAGCTCCTCGAACTCCTCCTTGAAGATCGTCTGCTCGTAGAGGACGCCGTCGGGCCACGGTTTCTTCGGCTCCCGGCCGGGCTGCGGGTTGTCCTTCCGGAACTCCGCCCACTGCGACTCGCGGTTCGGCGGGTAGCTGTGGGAGAACATGCCGGGCCGGTACGTGTACGTCCCGCCCTGTTCCATTCCGCGATGGTTGTTCTGGTCGTTCCGTCGTTCTGGATGGATCTTCCGGGACGACGCCAGCACCGTCATCGAGAGCCGGGCGACGAGGGCCGCCACGGCGACGACCGGGATGATCCACGCCCACCAGAACGAACCGGTCGTCGTGTTCTTGGCCACCACCGGGTCGGTCAGGATCGTGGAGAGCATGTGGTCCACCTCCCGGTGGAGAATCGGCCGGTCACAGGGGTTATTTAGTGATGTGTCCGCTAATCGCCGTGTTAACCCCTTGGGTGGCAGGTTCGGCGGTCGGGTCCGCTGGTTCGCCGATCGTTCGGTTGCGTCCAGCAGCAAGGCCGGGCAGCACGAGCAGGGCGGAGACCAGCACGACCCCGGCCATCGGAACGCTCCAGCCGCCGGTGGCGTCGTGCAGCGCGCCCACCCCGAGCGGGCCCAGCGCCGCGATGACATAGCCGACGCCCTGCGCCATTCCGGACAGTTGTGCCGCGACCTGCGTGTCGTGGGCGCGGAGTCCGATGAACGACAGCGCGGTCGCGAAGCCGAGGCCCTGACCGATGCCGAGGACGACGGCCCAGCCCCACGCCCATCCGATCGGCGTCCACGCCAGCCCGGCGAACCCCGTCAGGGTCAGCACCACGGTGCCGACGACGAGGGGGCGCTGGTCGCGCGTCCGCCGCGCCAGGACCGGGACGGCCAGCGACCCGACCGCCTGCACCCCGGCCGTGAGGGCCAGCGCGTACCCGGCCGCTGTTTCGCCCATCCCGCGGTCCTGGCAGAGCGTCGGGAGCCAGCTGATCGCCACGTACGCAAGCAGGGACTGGACGCCCATGAAACCCGTGACCTGCCACGCCAGCCTGGACCGCCACACCTGCGCCGCCATGCCTCGGTGCGTCGCGGGGGGCGGGGCCGAACGCGCCGCGTGGGCGGCTCGCCGGGCGCTCGGTAGCCAGAACAGGCCCGCGATCGCGGCCGGAATGACCAGGAGGCCCATCGGGAGCCGCCAGGACGCGTCGAAGACGTCCTCGATCGGGACGGCGACCCCGGACGCGATCGACGCGCCGCCCGACACGGCGAGGGTGTACACGGCCGTGACCGTGGTGATCCGGTCCGGGTGGTCGCGCTTGATGATGGCGGGCATCGCGATGTTTCCGATGCTGATCGCGATTCCCGCGACCAACGACCCGGCGAACAGTGGGAACGGGGCGTCCAGGAGCCGCAGCAGGAGCCCGGCGACGAGCAGCGCCATGGTCATGACCAGGAGCGTCTCGCTGCGCGGGGCGCGGCGCAGGAACGGCGCGACGAGCCCGTAGGAGCCGAAGAACACCAGCGGCAACGTGGTCAGCGCCCCGGCCGCCGTCCCGGACAGGCCGAAGGCGTCGCTGATCTCGGTGAGCAGCGGGCCGACCGCCGCGATCGCGGGACGGAGGTTGACCGCCACCAGGGCGATCATGAGGACCGCGCCGACCGTCCCGGCCCGCCGCGTCACCGGCCCACCGTCCCGCCGTCGCGTTCGAGGAGGGTGTCCAGGACGGCGATGGTCGGTTCGACCACCGCCGCGGCGGCCGTCGCCGCTGCCGCCGCGTCGCCCGCGACGATCGCGTCCAGCACCGTGCGGTGGGGGCCGGGGCCCGCCTCGGGGATCTCGTGGTCGAGCCTGATGGCGCGCAGCGACTCGTGCAACCGGTCGATGAACAGGCGCATCGCCTCGATCAGCACGGCGTTGCCGGACGCCTCCGCGACGCCGAGATGGAAGGCCGCGTCGGCGGCGCCGAAGTCGTCCGCGGCGGTGGCCTCGTCGCGGGCGCGCAGCAGCCGCTCCAGCCGCACGAGGTCGGCGTCGGTGCGGCGGCGCGCCGCGAGCCGGGCCGCCTGGACGTCGTAGGCGAGCTGCACCTCGAAACAGTCCCGCAGGGACGCGCGGGCCAGCCGGTTCAGCAGCGGGCGCGGATCGACGGTCGTGCGGACGTACGTCCCGGCGCCGCGCCGCACCTCCAGAACTCCGACATGCGCCAGCGCCCGGATCGCCTCCCGGACGGCCGGACGGCTCACGCCGAGCAGCGCCGCCAGCTCCGTCTCGGCCGGAATGCGGGCGCCGACCGGCCAGGAACCGTCGCTGACCTGGGCCTGGAGCTGCTCCAACACGGCGTCGACGGTCGATCCGCCCGCGATGGGACTCAATCCCACGGACCCTCCTCAAGTAAGACGTCAGACATCTTAGCCAAGGAATCCGGACATATCGCGCTTCGGGACCCGCGGTGACCGCCGGGAGGGGTCTCGACGGTCACCGCGGGCTCGAACAACGCCCGCCGGTCGGGGGTGTGGGGCGAGGGAATCCGATCCGGCGGGCGTCGCGTCTTTTGTGGGCCGATCAGCGGGGTCTGGTGACGTGTCGTCGCTTGAGGCGTTTGCCCGCCCGGCGTTTCGTGTGTTTCTCCGCCTCCCGGGCCTGCTCTTCCTCCGCGCGGGCGCGTTCGATCCGGGTCATGAGGTCGCGGTGGGTCACGGACGGGGCGGGGTCGCGGCGCGTCCGCTGGGACGGGCTGCCCACGATGATCCCGCCCTGAACCGGGCCCCGACCCGGCAGCCCGCTCGGGTGTCGGCCGCGATGCGGGGGCTTGCGTGAAGTCAGCAATGTCACCGCCACCCAGGCGATCACAGCAATGAAGATCACGGCCGGTCCGATCGCCATGAAGTAGGCGTCCCCGAGCCGGTTGGTGGCGGCGAGGACGGAGCCCGCGGGGGCGGAACTGGCGAGCATGAGGAACACCTCCTCGCCCGAAGCCCTACCCGGTGTCAGATCCTTAACCGTCCCGGTGGTCGTCTGCGTGCGGGGAGGGTTCAGAAACCCCGCGACTGGGAGATGGAACCCGAGGTCGCGAGGGTGAAGGTGCGCATCGACTCGGCGAACTTCGACAGATCCCATTCGGCGGGACCCTCGTACCAGTAGAGGTTGTCGGCGCCCTCGGCGCGTTCGCCCGCGTCCTTCACCGTCTCCGCCCACTTCGGGACGGCGTCGAACACCACCGCGTACGGCAGGAAACGTGAGAACAACGCGATCCGCTGCCGGGACGCGCCCGCGTCGCCGTCCGGGATGGCGCCGCGCTCCAGGAACGCGCGGAAACCGATGGTGTGCGCGAGCACCGTGGCGCCGCGCGCCGTCTTCGCGGGCATGTACTGGCCGCCGTACGCCAGCGCCGCGCCCGCGATGATCACGGCGAGCCCGGCGAGGGCCCACTCGGTGGTGAGGGCGAGCGCGACGGTCCCGGCGATGCCGAGCATGGTGATCGCGATGCCCGCGACCGTCCACCGGGACCGGACGGTGTCGGGCCGCCGCGCGAACCACCCCTGCTTCACCACGTCGTCGTACATCGCCGACCTGACCTGGGCGAGCTTCGTCGCGAACGTCCCGCCGAGCTCCGACAGCCTCACCGCGTCGCGGCCGCCGCCGTCGGGGGCGGTGAGCAGCGCGTCCAGCAGGATCCGCTCGTAGGGGAGCAGGTCGACCTGCGGACGGTCCAGGCGGCGCAGCGTCCAGTCGAGACGGCCCGAGCGGGCCCGGTCCTCCTCCTCGATCAGCAGGTAGCCGCGGACGGCGAGGTCGACGATCGTCGCGGTCACGTCGATCACGTCGGCCTGCTCGTCGATCAGCGTGCCGATCTGGCCCGGACGCACCCCGTGCGGCGGCTCGAACTCCGTCCCCGCGACCGGCGCCTGATCGCCCTCGGCCGCCTTCTTCCCGACGACCCGCGCGTCCCGTCCCCGCAGCAGGTAGAGCACCGCCACACCCCCGCCGAGCAGCACCAACAGCCCGATCAGCGCGCCGCCGGTGACCGCGTTCACGGAGAACGCCGTCGCGACCGTGTGCCGCCGCTCGTGAAGGGCGCGGCCACCGGTCGTCCCCGGCGGCAGGCCCGCGACGACCGTCAGGTACTCGCCGGGCAACATCCCCTGCTGCGCGTAGATGCCCTGCGTGTGCGTGTGGTTCGTGTAGTACTGCGTGCAGCCGATCGTGCTTCCGACCGGGCCCGTGAAACAGTTGACGTTGCGGATGACGGCACCGGCGTCGACGGTCACGCGCGCGTCGTCCAGCGCGACCTTCCACCCACCGATCACCGGCCAGCGCAGCTCCTCCGCCGACCCCATCGGCGTGATCGCGCCCCGCAGGTCGTACTCCAGGACGACCGTGCGATTCCCGGTCAACTCCGCCCCGCCGCTCACCTCGACGGTCGTGCTGATGTCGTTGCTGGACGACCCGACCTTCGTGGGCCCACCGTCCGGGCTGCTCGCCCGCAGATTCTCGATCTTGTAGACCCGATCCTCGCTGAGGCTCTCGTGGCTGCGAGTCGGGAACGTCCGCTTGAAGCCCTTCTGCCCCGCGAACCGGTAGACGATCGTCTCCTTCACGTGCGCCACACCGCCCTGGCGTGTGGTGACGACGGCCTCGTCCTTCAGAACGCGCTCGTCGGCGGCGAACCGTCCCCGCGCGGGCTCGGCCCCCGACGCGGACGCGCAGGTCAGACCGGACAGCAGCGCCGTCGCGAACAACGTCGCCGACACCTTCAGCACCACCGGCCGCATCCGGAACTTCGCCGCAAGAGCAGACATGGCCGCAAATGGTATCGGCAATGCATGCGATGATTCCCTGCTATGGCTGGTCAGTACCCTCCGCCGCCTCCCCCGTCGCGGCCCCCGGCGCCTCCTTACGGGCATCCCGGCTATGGGCAACCCGGTTATGGGCCTGGTTATGGGCAGCCCGGATACGGTCCGTCCTACCCTCCTGTTGCGCATGGTGGGTCGCCGTATAGCTATGGGCGGATGCGTCCGCCGCCGCGGCGGTCCGCCGGGGGGACGATCGCGGGGATCTTTGGTGGCATCACCGCGCTTGTCGTTCTTGGGATTCTTGGGCTCACGCTCGCTGCGGGGCAGGACGGTGTTTCCGGGACCAACCCCACGACGTCGTCCGGGGGTGGGCAGAGTGCCGTGCAGAAGGCCACCGACAACAAGCTTTACGCGACCGGCGCGTTGACGCCGGTGAGCTGCCAGTTGCCGCGCATCCAGCCGAACTCCACGTCCATGCGTCAGTTCATGAACGTGCTGAGCGACTGCCTGGACGCCTCGTGGTCGAAACAGTTCGAGAAGGCCGGGATCCAGTTCGTCAAGCCCCATCGCGTGTTCTGGCTGGAGCCGGGGCGCAGCCCGTGCGGCACGTACCCGGCGCCGGGGTCGTCCGCGTTCTACTGCCCGGCCAACAACACGATGTACGTGGGCCTCCGGCACGTTGTGGAGACCTCGGGCGGCGCGCCGCTGTCCCACTACGCCGTCTACGCGCGGGTCATCGCGCACGAGTACGGACACCACGTCCAGGACCGCGCCGGGATCCTGCTCTACGCCGACCGGCAGATGGAGACCGGCGACACCGGCACCCGCAACGAGGCGAGCCGCCGCATCGAACTCCAGGCCCAGTGTTTCGCCGGGGCCTTCCTCGGCGCGGAGAAGCGCACGCTGCCGATGACGCGGGAGCAGTACACCGCCATGATCATCGACCTGCGCGGCCGGGGCGAGGACCAGCAGCCCCCGGACGAACGAGACCACGGCTCCGGACGCCACTACGCGGGCTGGGTCATCGCGGGCTTCGACGGAAACCGCCTCACCATCTGCAACACCTGGACCGCGCCGCCCTCCAAGGTCAGCTGATCGGCGGGGCGTGGGCGCGGTTTCGCTGGACGTGATGAGCGGTCTGCGCGGCGGTGCGTCCGTTACCCTGGGGGCATGAACACGTCCGCACGTCAGGTGATGATGCCCCGTTCGCGGGGCCGCTGACGCAGCACGGACGACTGTTTCCGAGGCCCTGTCACGGGGCCTCGATTTGGTTTCGACCGCGATCCGCGTCACCCGGCAGTGCACGTCCCACGCCGCGCGCCTGCCCGACACCACACCCATCTTCCAGAGGTTGGTCATCCCCTCAACCGCCGGATGACACGGAGTCTGCGCGAGCCGAACGCGGAGATCCTGCGGCAACTCGCCGGGGAGTTGCCGCAGGATCGCCCCCGGTCGGCGGTGCCGTCCTCCTCACGGAACGGCCGAAACAGGAGCTGCTCGACGCCTACGCGCGCGTCAGGGACGTTGGCCCGGACGGTCCACGACCCCCGCGACCAAGCGGATGGACGAGCTCTCCACGGCGCCCTTCAGGTAGCGCCCGCCGGTCGGCGTCGTGTGCTCCTGGATGACGGTCGTACGGTGTCCCTTGTAGGCGTAGGTCGACGGAGCCAGCAGGATCTCCTCCCTCGCCCACCCGTCGATGACGGCCGAGACCGAGATCGCGTCGTGCCCCGCTCCGTCCTTGGACGTCCGGTCCACGGTGACGCCGGGGACCTTCGCCATCGCGCGGTAGATGGCGGCGGTCTGCGCCGGTGGCAGGGCACCGTTGTTCAGCAGGAGCGACCCGAGCAATCCGAACGGGCTCCCGTTCCAGTCGCGCCGCCCCTTCAGCTTGCGGGCCCAGGCCAGCATTCCGTCCGCGTCCGTCGGCAGCTTGGACACGGTGGCGTAGTCGGTCGGTGGCAGCCCCCCGCCCGTGGGGGACGTGACGAGTTTGCCGTTCTCGTACATCGCCACAAGGGCCCCGTCCTCGCGGACCCAGTCCCGGTCGACCTGTGCTTTCAGCGGCGTCCCCGGCTTGATGACCTGGCCCTGGCCCGGTTGGCCGCTGCGCAGGTAGCGGGTCTCGGTGTAGACCCACTGGCCGGGACGCGGCGCGGTGAACGGCTGCTTCAACACGGACGTCGCGGCGACGTTCAGCACGTACTGCGTGTCCGTCATCTGGGTGCCCGCTGGACGGGGCGACCCGTCGCCGCCCGTCACGACGACGGTGCCGAGGACGAGCGCCCCGGCGACACCACCCGCCGCGACGAGCCGGAACGCCGTCCGGCGGGTCCCTCGCGACGGGCCGGTGCGGCGGGCCGTGGACGCCGTGATCCGCTCGAAGGCGGCGCGTCCGGCCGGATCGCGGGCCGCGCCGTCGAACGCGCCGGGCGGGCACGGGTCGGCCGGGCCCATGACATCGCGGACTTCGTGAAGATCGTTCATACCTGGGGGCTCCTTCGCAGTGGGGTGGCGGGTGCGGGACGGTCCGCGGCGTCGACCTCGATGAGGGCGCCGGTCAGACGACGCCGGGCGCGGTGCAGGCGCACGGAGAACGTCTTGACCGAGCAGCCCAGCACCGTCGCCGCCGACCGCGCGTCGAGTCCGTCCCAGCCGACGAGCTGGAGGACCTCGCGGTCGCGGGCGGACAGGCGGCCGAGCGCGGCGGCTATCCGTGCGTCCGCGGCCAGGGCGGACGCCGGGTCGGCGGTGGGGGCGCGCGGGCTGTCGCCGCGCAGCCGGTCCCACAGCCGGACGCGCCGTCGGCGGCTCCGCGTCTCGTTGGCGAGGACGTTGCGGGCGACGTTCAGCAGCCACGGGAACGGACGGTCGGGTGGGATGTCGCCGCGCCGCCGCCAGGCGACCAGGAACGTCTCCGCGGCGACGTCCCGGGCCGTCTCGTGGTCGATCCGGCGCGCGGCGTAGCGGAGCACGTCGTCGTAGTGCGCGTCCCACAGTTCGGTGAATCTCCCGTCTGGATCCGGCACGCTGCTCCCTTCTCTCGGGTCGGTGTCGCCCAGAGATGTCCGGCAAGGCCGCCATGACTACACTTTCGCCGGATTTTCGTGGGACGGCGCGCACCGGGGGCCCGGCCGGGCGGAACCCACCGCTGTGAGCCGACTCACCTGACCTGCGCTAGCTGCCCGCTTGCAATTGCAAGCGCTTTGCCGCAGGGTGGAGACATGGCAGGTTCGAAGGTCGGTTCGATCGGGGAGTACATCCGGGAACAGCGGACGCGGGCGAAGATCTCGCTGCGTCAGCTCGCGGACGTCTCCGGGATATCCAACCCGTACCTGAGCCAGATCGAGCGCGGCCTGCGCAAGCCCAGCGCCGAGATCCTGCAACAGATCGCCAAGGGTCTGCGGATCTCCGCCGAGGTGCTGTACGTGCAGGCCGGGTTCCTTGAGGAGCGCGAGGACGACACCGACGTCCAGGCCGCCGTCCGCGGAGACGTCCTCCTCACCGAACGGCAGAAACAGGTGCTGCTCGACATCTACGCGTCGTTCCTCAAGGAGAACGACGCCGAGGGTGCGCCACCGGCGGAGGACGCCGCGACGACCCAGGACGAACGAAACGACGGAAACGGAAAGGAAGAGGTCGGATGACGCTGGCCGGCAATCTACGAGAGAACCGGGCCGTGTACGCCATGGCCGGCGCGGGCGACCTCGCGGTGCAGAAGCTCCGTGAGGTCCCCGAGCAGATGACCAGGTACCAGGGCGAGGTCCGCGAGACCGTCGACCGCTACCGCGTGCAGGTCCGCGACACCGTGGGCCGCTACCGGGGCGAGGTCTCCAGGTACCAGGATCGCGTCGACGCCAGGGAGCTGCCCGGCGCCGCCGTCGCCTACGCCACGTACGTCGGCACCCGGGCCGTCGGGTTCATCGACGAGCTCGCCGAGCGCGGCAAGAAGGTCGTGAACCGCCAGGCCGCCGAGATCACCATCGTGGCGCCGAAGGCGGCGTCCAGGCCCGCGCCGACGTCCAGGCCCGCGCCGAGGTCGCGGGCCGCGCAGCCGAAGCGGACCACGCGGACCCGGTCCACGACCAGGAAGACCGGCGCCTGAGCGCACGGTCCGTCAGAGCCCGGCCCCGGAACGCGCGGCCGGGCTCTTTCGTCCTCTCAGGGACGGCTACGGGCCCACGGGTGGACGGCGCGCATAGGGTTGAGTAGTGAGGCCCGTGCGCGCGACGCCGAGTCGCCGTCCGAGACGAGCAGGAGCGTTGATCGCTGATGTCGGATTTCAATGTGCTGGACTACTTCTTCTGGCTGCTGTTGATCATCGCGTTCGTGATGGAGGCATGGGCGCTGATCGACTCGCTGACGGTGCCCGAGAGCGCTTTCAGCGCGGCGGGGAAGTGGCGCAAGAAGATGTGGACGATCGTCCTGATCGTCACGGTCGTGGTCGGCGGCGCCTACGCCGTCGCGCCCGCGGCCCTCGGTGCCAGCCCCATCGCCCTCCTGCTGGGCATCCTCCCGGTCGCCGCGTTCATCGCCGCCGCCGTCTACCTGGCGGACGTCCGTCCCGCGGTCGCCCCCTTCAAGAAGCGCAACGGCGGCAGCTCCCACTCGGGCCCCTACGGCCCCTGGTAACCACAACACGACCCCGATCTCGTAACGCCGACCGAGACTTCGGCGGACTCAACGACGCCTGCCCCGCCGCATGACGAGGATCGCGATCATCAAGACGCTCGCGCGGGGCGCAAGACCGCCCTGGGCCTTGGCCGCCGGGCATTGACCCGGCGTGCCCGAAGGCGCGGCCACGTGGCTTGGGCCTGGACGGGTTGATCATCTTTCGTTAGCTTGCGCTCATGAAGCCGATGCGGGCGCTGGCCCGGAAGATGTCGTTCGCGGGAGCGTGCGCCGCGCTGGTCACGGCGTCCCTCGCGGTACCGGCCACCGCCCACGCCGAGACCACCAAGGACGGCCTGGCGTGGCGGCTCACCCCCACCGGGACGGACGCGCGGTTCCGGGGCCTCGCCGCGGTCAGCCGCAACACCGCCTGGCTCGCGGGCAGCGGCGGCACCGTCCTGCGGACGACCGACGCCGGTCGCACCTGGCAGGACGTCGCCCCGCCCGACACGGCCGGCCTGGAGTTCCGCGACATCGAGGCGTTCGACGCGAGGCGCGCCGTCGTGCTGGCCATCGGCGAGGGCGACGCGTCCCGCCTCTACAGCACGTCCAACGGTGGCCACACCTGGACGCTCGGCTTCAAGAACGACGACCCGAAGGCGTTCTACGACTGCGTGACCTTCTTCGACTCCCGCCACGGCCTCGCCATGAGCGACCCGGTGGACGGCAAGTTCCGCGTCATCTCCACCAGCAACGCGGGACGCACCTGGCGGGTGCTGCCGTCCAAGGGCATGCCCGCCGCCCTTGAGGGCGAGATCGCGTTCGCCGCCAGCGGCCAGTGCCTGGTCAGCCACGGAAGCCGGGACGTGTGGCTCGCGACCGGCGGGGCGTCCACGTCCCGGGTCTTCCACTCCCGTGACCGGGGCCGCACCTGGACGGTCGCCGACACGCCGCTGCCGTCCAGCGCGTCCCAGGGCGTGTTCTCGGTGGCGTTCCGCGACTCCCGCCACGGCCTCGCGGTCGGCGGCGACTACCGTCCCGGCGAACCGTCCCCAAAGGCCGCCGCCACCACGAACGACGGCGGCCGCACCTGGCACCCCGCGGACCACCCCCCGGCCGAATACCGCTCCGGCGCCACACCCTTGGCCCCCCGACTCCCCATCTCCCTGGCGGTCGGCCCAACGGGCAGCGACGTGACCTTCAACGGTGGCAGTACCTGGACCCAGTTCGACGGTGGCAGCTTCGACACCGTCGACTGCGCCCCGGGCGCCTGCTGGGCCGCAGGCGAAAAGGGCCGCGCCGCCCGCCTCACCACCTTCTGAACAGGCAACTCCCCTGGTCATGCTCCTGCCTTCCCAGCTAGCGCGGTCGTGTCGTAACTTACGGTGCTTCATCCGTGCGAAACTGTGACGCGGTCGCATCAAGGTGGGGGAGGGCGATGGTCGGGAAGGAAGCGAAGCCCTCTGACCACAAGAACAAGAACATCCGTGAGGTCCTCAAGAAGCTCTGTGACTTGGGTTGGACGTTACGGCGAGAGGGGCATGGCTATCGCCTGTACTGCCCTTGTTCGACCAAGTGCACCACCATCCCCGTTGGTGGGACGCCTGCCAACCCCAGCAACGCTGCCATGCGCATCACCCGGGCCGCCCAACGTTGCCCCAAGGATCCGGATGACCCCCGCCGAAGCTTGACCGGCATGGACCGGGAAGAATGAGGTAACCCTGTTGACGAACGTCAACAGAGTTGCGAAGCTTCATCTAGCGAGGAGGTGCGACATGGAGTATGAGTTCCGTTTTGTGGTGAAGGGTGCAACCGTGGACGATGCGGACATAGTCGATCTGCTGGCGGACACCTTTGACGCGATGCTCTTTCGCGGGGCGGGCGTTGACCTACTCGATGTTTCCGGCGAGGGAAGGGACGCTCTTGACGCCGCTGTTTCTGCTGTGCGAGCGATCAGAAGCACTGTTCCACAACTACAGTTGCTCTATCTGGACAGAGACCTGGTCGGCATTCCCGAAATAGCGGAGCGAACCAACGCTACACGCCAGGCGGTCAGTCTCTGGGCTAATGGTTCACGCCGCAACGAAGCTCAACCATTTCCGGCACCCGAAGGTGTCGCCGGTCGAGCCAAGGTGTGGCTATGGGCGGAAGTCGACGCATGGCTTGCGTTCCATGGCCTTGACGACGGAATTAACAGGCCAACTCGTGAGGAAATTGCGGACATAGATTCCGCGTTGCACTGTGGTATTCACCTAAAGAGTTCGATATCGGTGGAACGCTGGCGGCGTACGCGGAGAATGGGTACTGCTAGCTATGTTTACTCCACCTCAATAGTGACCTCTTTTCAGGAAGAAACGACGGTCGACTCCCCGCAGGGATGGAGTGCGCCGCAGACGCTGGACGAGCTGGCAGGTGCTCGATGAGTGGTACTCCCGAGGAGGATGCGATCTCCATTGAGCGGCTTGTGGAGGAAATCGAACTAAAGAGGATCACATTCTTTGAGATCTCTGCCCGCAGGTGGAATTCTGATCCAGGAATAAGTGAGGAGCCTCACGAGGAGGCGCAGACCTCTCTAAATGTCATGCACAGGGTGGACGCTCATTCGATTTCGATCCGCTGTCGCTTGACCTTGAGCTACAAAGAAGGCGTCGTCGTGGCGGACGGCGCGGCGATTTTTGAAACGCGCGACCGGAGTTCGGATCCACGAGAAGTGGAGATCGCCGAAGATGTTCTCGTCGAATTCAGTAGGCGAGTCGGCATTCCCGCGCTGTATCCATATCTTCGTGAGGCGATCCAGGAGTCTGCGCGTAAGGTGCGAATGAAGGCGCCGGTCCTCGGTCTGTTGCGTCCTGGGTCCTTGAAGCTCGAGCAGCGAGAAGACGAAGACGCTTAATCGGTCTGACCCGCTCCACGGCCAATCCAGTGCTTCGCGCGGTCCGGCGCCAGCGATGCGAGCGCACACGGGCTCCGCTCAGGCCACCGGTACTGCCGCCGTGAACTCCTCGATCAAGCGTGCCGAGTCGAACTCTTGCTTGCGGACGCCGTCCAGGAACGCGTCCCACTCGGCGACCGTGAACACTTGCGGCTCCCGCTCGGGGTTCTTGCTGTCCCGAACCAGGACGACGAACTCCTCGTCCACCTTGTTCGCGACCTCACAGTCAAGTCCACGGATCACAGCGACCTCAACGCAGACACCGCCGTTGTTGCCGCTTCGGGAGCTCTTGCGCCAGTGGGTAGCAGTCAAGTCCATGCGGAACTCCTCGGCCAACGCTCACCTAAGTCAACTCTGCGGCCACCGCGCGGAACATCTCAATCGTCTGGCGGGGGCTGAGCGCTCGCGCGCGCAGGTGGTCGTACATAAGCGTATACCGGTCGACCTCGTCTGGCTTCTGGGTATAGATGCCGCCGATCTGCTGCTCCAGGTACACCTTGTCGGGATCATCGTGTTCCGGGAACCTCAGCAGGTAAAACATTCCGTGCATCGCACAGTGTTCTCCCGCTTCGAACGGCAGTACTTGGAGAGTCACATTGCGGAGTTGCGCCACCTTGATCAGATGCTCGATCTGTCGGCGCATGACCTCAGGGCCACCCACCACACGCCGGATCGCGGCCTCGTTGAGGACGAACCAAACTTCAAGGGTTGGTTCCTCGTGGAGCCGCGCCTGCCGAGTCGCCCGCACGGCGATCATGCCGTCGACGTCGTCCTCGGTGTCAGGGTAGGGAGCGGTGGACATGATCGCCCGGGCGTATTCATCCGTCTGTATGATCCCAGGCACGAACTCCGACTCATAGCCGAAGACATGCGATGCGGATGCTTCGAGGACCACATAGACCTGGAGCCACTTCGGGATCGCTCCGGAGTACTGATGCCACCAGTCGGGCTGGCGGGCGAGGCGGGCAAGTTCGACGAGGGCGTCGGCCTCCTCGCCGTCGACGCCGTACATCTTGAGGAGCCGCTTCACGTCCCGCTGTAGGACGCGGCTCTTGTCGTTCTCGATCCGGTAGAGCTTGCTCTCGGCCCAGCCCATCTCCTCGGCCACGATCTCCTGGTTGAAGCCGGTCCGCTCGCGCTGGGCGCGTAGTTCTCGTGCCAGCCGCGCGCTCGCGACGGTCGGGATATGCCTACCTTTAGCCACGATTCGACCCCAATCGGTCACCGAATTTTGATGGGTTTCAAGTAAGTGCTTGCGCCAAGTCCCTGCGAGATAGATGCTAACCGTTATCGGACGGGCGCGCAGGGTAATCAGAAGATCGCTGACGAGGGAGTATGCGGCGATGACGGGGCGCGAGGTGCAGGTGCTTCACCTGGTGATGCTCGCCGTCGAACTGGACGTCCTCGGGCGGTCCAGCACGCTCGCGCTGCGTCCGTACGACGTGCCGGTCCTGTTCGTGTCGAGGGCCACCGCGAAACTCAAGATCAAAGCAGAACTGCGAGGCGACCAATGGTTCTACGCATGGGGGCGCAGCCCTTCGAACCGGATCCCTGTGGACATCCGGGCGGCACGCGGGATCGCCGCGATGGTGACGGCGCCGTAACGGAACGTTTTCTCGGCCTCATCGTCTTCCCCGGGGCCGTCGACGAGGTGCCGGACGTGCGGCACTACGTCCGGAGCCTGCTGACCCGGGCGAGTGACCGCGCCGTCGCCGGTGACGCGGAGCTGCTGGCCTGCGAGTGCGTGAGCAACGCGATCAAGTTCACGCTCAGCGGCGGCAATGGTGGCCGGGTGGCCGTCAAGCTCTTCGGCCTGGCCGACGTGCTCCGCGTCGAGATCCTGGACCAGGGCGGTGCGGTGTCCGTCCCGGCCCCGCGCGGCACGCCGCATTCCGCCGTCGCCGAGAACGGCCGGGGCCTCCACCTGATCGAAGCCCTCGCCAAGGAATGGGGCACCCTCCCTTACGGCCCCGGCACCCTCACCTGGTTCACCGTCCCCCGCTCCTGACAGCCGGGCTTGGCCACCTCTTGGTGGGGCGCGCTCAGGCCAGGACGGAGCCGTGCGGGTCTCGTTCGGTTCCCCCACGCACTTGGAACATCCCGTCACCGATCTGCTCGGAATGCTGTTCGACCAGTTCACGCAGATTCACCGGCCATGTGGTGGCTCGGTTCCACACCGTGCCTGCGAGCGCTTCAAGATCCATGATCGGTAGGTGGGAAGCGTCCACTCCCGACAGGTTCACCGGCACCGACGCGAGTGCGGACGCTACCGCTCGCACCAGGATATCGGCGACCTCCATGGTGAGGCCGTGGTCGAGGTCATGGTCGAGGCCGCGGGTGCGAGTGCGGGTGAGGACACGGGCGAGGTCACGGGTGAGGTCGCGAGGGAGGTCGAGGTCGCTTGCCATGGCGAGGGCGCCGTCGAGGGCGCGGTCGAGGGTGAGGACGTGGTTCAGAACGCGGTCGCGCGCGAGGTCGAGGGCGAGGTCGAGATCGTGGGCAAGGGTGAGCGCGAGGTCGCGGAAGAGGTCGCGCGCGAGGGTGAGGGCGTGGTTCAGAACGCGGTCACGGGTGCGGACGTGCGGACGGGTGAGGTTGCGACCGAGCGCCAGCTTGAGGTCGCGCGCGAGGTCGCGGGTGAGGCCCAGGGCGAGGTCGCGGGCGAGATCGCGGTCGCGGGCGAGTTCATGGCTGATGTCGCTGACCGTGATGATGGCCTGCGTGAGAGTCATGAGGAAGGCCAGATACGCGCTGTTGGGATGGGGAAGGTTCGCGCGGACCAGGGCGTGGTGGAGTTCGGCGATACCCTCAGGCAGTCGCCTCCGAGTGTGCCGCGTGAGGGCGCGGAGTTCGAGGATCACCAGGTCATGGCTGTCGTGCGTCGGTTCCGGCTGCGGCGGAGTGGTGTCGTCCTCCATCAAGACCAGCAGGCCGGTCAGAGGATCGGTGTGCTCCCGGGCATACCGCAGCAGGTCGGTGTGCGCGTCGAGCAACAGGCGGTCGAGTTCGCCGTCGGAGAGAACATCGGGATCGTGGACGTGGTCGGTCATCGGCCCGTTCCTCCTTCCTGCGTGCCGCTGGAGCCGAGGTATCGGCGCAACAGCTTGCGGGCCTTGGCGCGATGGTTGCGAACTCGCTGGGTGTCGGTGCCCGTCTGAGCGGCGATGACGCTGTCGGGGTACCCGTCCAGGGTGAACGCCATCACCGCGCGCGTCAGGTCGTCGTCGATCGCGTCCAGGGCTTGCAGCACCCGCGCCGTCCCGGACGCCAGGTCGGACGGATCGGGCTGAGGGGCGGGGTGGTCGGTGAGGAGCTCTTCCACTCCCGAGATCGTGGGGGGCTCTCGGCGGCGCGTACCGCCGGGGCGATCGTGCCGGCGAAGCGCGATAGTGCGAATCCACGCCTTGGGGTCGCGGATCTGATCCCAGGCGCCTGGCCGGTCCGTGGTGCGCCATGCCTCGATGAACGCTTCCTGGGCGGCGTCCTCGGCAGCGTGAAATGTCGCGTGACGTGCGAACATCACGAACCGCACCACCTGTGGATGTTGCTCGGTGAAGAAGTCCAGGAACTGCACGCGCGCCGCGCCGACGATGCCATCGGGGCGTTGGACCGCTCCATGTGACTGCTGGGTCCGGCCTGGATCGACCTGACGGGGCGGCGGGTCGTCACGGGTCTCATCGGCCGTCATCGCCGTCCCGCCCGTCCCGGACACGGTGGTAACGGGCTGCGATGGGCAATAAGGCGCTGATCAGTCCCAGCGCCGCCGTCAAGAGGCTGATCACCGAAGCGGCATTCATGGGGTTCCCTCCACGGGTACGTCTTATCGACGTAGTGGGCGGGGACCGCCATGATCGGTAATGCCGGGACTACTTCTTGCGGGACTTCTTCTCGGGGGGCTTGGGGAGGGGCGGGGGCTTGGTGGCGCCCTGGTTCCGGACGGCCTCGATCGCGGCCTTGGCGGCGGCCGGGTCGAGGTACTCGCCGCCGCGCTTGAGGGGGGCGAAGTCGTCGTCGAGTTCGTAGACGAGGGGGATGCCGGTCGGGATGTTGAGGCCGACGATCTGTTCGTCGGAGACGTCGTCCAGGTGCTTGACCAGCGCGCGGAGGGAGTTGCCGTGCGCGGCGACCAGGACGGTCTTGCCCACCGCGAGGTCGGGGACGATCGCGTCGTACCAGTAGGGGAGAAGGCGGTCGACGACGTCGGCCAGGCATTCCGTGCGCGGAATCAGCTCGGACGGCAGTTCGGCGTACCGCAGGTCGTTGACCTGGGAGAGGGGGTCGTTGTCCTTGATGGGGGGCGGTGGGGTGTCGTAGGAGCGACGCCACACCATGAACTGCTTCTCGCCGAACTCCTCGCGCGTCTGCGCCTTGTTCTTGCCCTGGAGCGCGCCGTAGTGGCGTTCGTTCAGGCGCCAGGAGCGCTTGACCGGGATCCAGAGCAGGTCGGCTACGTCCAGGGCGATGTTGGCGGTGCGGATGGCGCGCTTCAGCAAGGACGTGTGCACCACGTCGGGGGTGATGTCGGCGTCCAGCAGCAGGTCGCCGCCCTTGGTCGCCTCACCCTCGCCCTTCGCGGACAGGTCGACGTCCACCCAGCCGGTGAACAGCCCCTCCGCGTTCCAGACGCTTTCGCCATGCCGCAGCAGTACCAGGGTCGCCATGGCACCAGAGCCTAGCGGCATGACGGGCGTCACTCGCGGTTGGCCGGGTCCGCGAACGACGCGAAGGCCCGGAGGTTGGCGAGGCTCTCGCCGCGCTTGACCCGCCAGTCCCATTCGCGCTGGATGGACGACTTGAACCCGCGTTCCAGAGCCTTGTCGAAATTCTCGTCCGAGTAGGTGAGGACGCAGCCGAGCAGCCGGTCGATCTCGTCCGGGGACACCGAGGCAAGGGGAACCCTGCCGACGAGGTGGACGTCGCCTACGTCGTCCAAGGCGAACGCGACCCCATACATGCGCCCGTTCTTCTCCAGAAGGAAACGGTAGAAGTCGGCGTGGTTCTCGTCGGGACGGCGGCAGAAGAACGCCTCTACGTGCAGGCTGTGCTCACCGACGATCAGCCAGGTCATGGTCGCGAGCTTGTGCTGCCCAGGGAGTTTGACGAAGAAAGCGTTCTCGCGCGGCTCGTCGAACTCCAACTCGGCGGCCAGCAGGGCTGTTCTGATGGTCGCGACGGGGTCGGTCGGCCCTGTTGCTTCGCCCTGGGGAGCTTCGCTCATGCGGTGACCTCCGCTGGGACGGCGTTCTCGTCGGGCAACACGGCACCGGTATACACGGCGCCGGAATACACGTCGAGCAGGTTGTCCACCGTGGCGTCCCAGCCGAAACGGTGCGCGTGGCGTACGGCGCCCCGGGCGAGACGGGCGTGCAGACCCTGTTCCGCATGCACGCGATGCAGGACGGCGGCGTAGTCGGTTGGGTCGTGGCCGGAAATCAGCACGCCGGACTCGCCGTCCGCGACGGCCGTGCACAGGCCGCCGACACGGGACGCGACGACCGGCGTCCCACACGCCTGGGACTCGACGGCGACGAGCCCGAACGACTCGCTGTAGGACGGGACGACGGTCACGTCGGCGGCCCGGTACCAGTCGGCGAGTTCGGCCTGCGGGGCCGGGGGTTCGAAGCGCATCACGTCGGAGATGCCGAGTTCGGCGGCGAGGTTCTGGAGGCCCTCCGGACGGCAGCGTCCCGAACCGCTGGGCCCGCCGACGATGGCGACAACGAGCTGGCTACGTAGAGACGGGTCGTGCACGAGCATTCGCGCGACGGCCCGGAGCAGGACGTCGGGCGCTTTCAGAGGCTGGATGCGGCCGACGAACAGAAGCACGTACGCGTCGCGGGGCAGGCGCAGGCGGCGTCGGGCCGGGCCGGTACGGTGCGGAAGCAGACCGCGGGCGAGCAGCGGCGACTCGGGGCGGAACATCGACAGGTCCACGCCGGGGCTGACGGTCGTGACGCGGGCGGGATCGGCGCCGTACAGGTCGATGAGTTCGCGGGCCTCCTTGCCGGTGTTGGCGACGAGCCGGTCCGCAGACGCGACGATTTGTTCCTCGCCCAGGACCCGTTCGGCTGGTTCGGGTTTGTCCCCGTTCGCGAGGGCGGCGTTCTTGACCTTCGCCATGGTGTGCATGGAGTGGACGAGCGGGACGCCCCACCGCCTCTTCGCCGTCCAACCAGCCTGGCCGGACAGCCAGTAGTGCGTATGGAGCAGGTCATAGTGGCCGGGGTCGTGGGCCGCCTCGGCGCGCAGCACGCCAGAGGTGAGGCCGCACAGATGGCGGGGGAGTTCGTCCTTGTCGAGCTCCTCGAACGGCCCGGCGATGACGTTGCGGACGAGGACGCCCGGCGCCAGCTCGACCACGGGCGGCATCTCGCGGCTGGTGGCGCGGGTGAAGATGTCGACCTCGACGCCCCGGGCGGCGAGACGTTTGGCAACCTCGACGATGTAGACGTTCATGCCGCCCGCATCGCCGGTCCCGGGTTGATCCAAAGGGGAAGTATGAGCACTGACCGTCGCAACGCGGCTGATACGACGCGACACCGGACACCACCTCCGGTAGCGCAACAACGCCGATCGCGTTGGCTGTTCCCCTGATCCTGGGACCAATCGTGACATCTCGCCATAGTGGCCGATCTGGTCGGGGGTCCCCGGCACCGGGGTTGGGGCGGGACGCGGGCACCTGGAAGGCTGGTCCCCATGCGCAAGACCGCGGTAGTGACCGGAGCGAGCAGTGGGATCGGGGCGGCGACGGCCGCGCGCCTGGCGGCGGAGGGCTTCAACGTCGTGCTCGCCGCGCGGCGCCGGGACCGGCTGGACGCCCTCGTCAAGGAGATCGTCGACGGCGTGCCGGGCGCCGGGAAGATCGCGTCCGTCACCCTGGACGTGACGTCGCAGGAGTCGGTGGACGCGCTCGCGGCGGCCGTCGGCGGCTGCCACGTGCTCGTCAACAACGCGGGCGGCGCCCTCGGTCTCGACACCGTCGCGCACGCCGACCTGGACGAGTGGCAGGCCATGTACGCCAGCAACGTCCTCGGGCTGGTGCGCGTCACGAAGGCGCTGCTGCCCAAGCTGATCGAGAGCGGCGACGGCCATGTCGTCAACATCACCTCGCTGGCCGGGCACGTCGCCTACGAGGGAGGCGGCGGCTACAACGCCGCCAAGTACGCCGCCTACGCGGTGAACGAGGTGCTGCGCCTCGAACTGGTCGCCGAGCCCGTCCGCGTCACGGAGATCGCGCCGGGGATGGTGAGGACGGACGAGTTCTCGCTGGTCCGGTTCCACGGAGACGAGGAGAGGGCCGCCAAGCCGTACGAGGGCGTGCCCGAACCGCTGGTCGCCAGCGATGTCGCCGACTGCGTGGCCTGGGCCGTGACCCGTCCCTCGCATGTGAACATCGACCGCATCGACGTCCAGCCGCGCGTCCAGGCCGCGCCGCACAAACTCCACCGCCAGTAGCGAGCACCGCCAGTAGCGAGCACTGTCACCAAGGGGCTACGGACGTCCAGGGAAGTGTGATCTCACCTAGGCGCCACCGGTTCCTGCCCCCGTAGGGAGGGTGGGTCAGGACGGGGTGCGTCCGCGCGAGGAGCCTCACCGCCTCGATCCAGCGGGCGCGCGGCCCGAACGCGGAGTGCGGCGCGGCGGTCGCCCAGCAGCGGTCGAACGCGGACAGCAGGGCATGGACGGGTTCGCCCGGCACGTTCCGGTGGATCAACGTCTTCGGCAGCCGTTCGGCCAGCGCGGACGGCCGCTCAAGCGTGGGTAGATGGGCCGCGAACGTGATCGTCCGAGGGCCGTCCGGCGTGAGGGTCACCCAGACGGCGCGGCGGCCGATCTCGTCGCATGTCCCCTCGACGAGCACGCCGGACGGGGCGAGGCGCGCGGTCAGTTCGTCCCACGCGCGCCAGGCGTCCGGCTCGCCGTACTGCCGCAGCACGTTGAACGCCCTGACCAGGACGGGCGGCCTCGGGACCGGAAGCTCGAAGCCGCCGCGCCGGAACGACAGGCCCTCGACGGGACCCGTCCGGGCGAGCAGGTCCCGGCCCGCCGCGACCCGCCCCGGCTCGATCTCGATGCCGACGACCTCCAGGCGCGGCGAGACGGCGCGCAGCCGGGCATGCAGCTCCAGTGTCGTGACGGGGGACGCGCCGTAGCCGAGGTCGACGGCCAGCGGGCGCGGACCCGAGCGCAGCGCGGCGGCCTGTGTGGCGGCGATCCAGCGGTCCACACGGCGCAGCCGGTTGGGGGCGGTGGTGCCGCGGGTCACCTCCCCCCGCGGCTTCTGAATGGGGGGCACCGAGTAATTGTTCCGTCTTGTGACGGATGCCTCGTCCGGATGTGTCCGGACACACTCCCCGCCACAGTTCGATCAGCTCGAATTCGGATATGTCTCCGTTATGACAGTGTTGATCGCTTATGACGGGTCGGACGACGCACGGACCGCGATCGAGTACACGGCCCGACATGTCACCCCAGAACCGACCGTGATCATGACGGTGTGGGAACCGCTGCTGACCCAGATCACCTTCGCGCCGCTGACGGCGGCGACGCCGATCGCCACCGAGCCCCAACCCGGCGACAAATGGGAGGAGGAGAAGCAGGCCGAGCAACTCGCGCGGCAGGGCGCCGAACTCGCCGCCGCGAACGGGATGAAGGACGTGACGACCCGCGCCGAACGCGGCGTCGGACCGATCTGGGCCGCCATCGTCGACGTCGCCGACGAGCTGGACGCCTCGCTCGTCGTCACCGGTTCACGCGGCCTCGCCGGGGCCCGCTCGCTGATCCTCGGCAGCGTCTCGACGCGCGTCCTGCACCATGTCCGGCGGCCGACCCTCATCGTCCCCCCGCCCCGCGAGGACGACTGACCCGCCCCGCGAGGACGACTGACCAGTCCCGCGAGGACGATCGACCGGACCTGGCCGGACTCCGATCAGTGCAGGTCAGGGCATGCCGACGGCGCGTTCGAAGGCGGCGTAGGCGTCCGGGTCGAACAGGATGAAACGGGCGTCGCCGACCTTGGTCGGCGTGCTGCGGACGGTGCCGACCGCGATGCGGGCGGCATCGTCGATCGGCCAGCCGTAGATGCCCGCGGACACGGCGGGGAACGCGATCGACTCGACGCCCAGCTCGTCGGCGACGCGCAGCGACTCCCGGTAGCAGGACGCGAGCTGGTCGGACCGGTCGTCGGCTTCCGAGTACACGGGACCGACCGTGTGGATCACCCATTCCGCGGGCAGCCGCCCCGCCGTCGTCGCGACGGCCTGCCCGACCGGGAGACCGCCGCCGTACTGGGCCGCGCGCAGTTTGCGGCAGCCGTCCAGAATATCCGGACCGCCTTTGCGGTGGATCGCGCCGTCCACGCCACCGCCGCCGAGGAGCGAGGAGTTGGCCGCGTTCACGACCGCGTCGACGTCCTGTTCGGTGATGTCGCCCCGGACGAGAGTGATCTTCATGTCGGTCGTTCCTCCGCTGTGGCCGAATCCCGTCAGAAGAGAAGAATTCTCCCTCGCTCGGGGCGCGAAACGCGCTCACTCGCCACTCGGCGGTAGGCTCGGACGGACGAGGCGACGGGGGCGGGTGCCCCTTGTCCGATTTCGTCCGGCCGAAGCCGTGGGGGCGTCCATGCGGCGGGCCGGGCGTGACCTTTCAAAGAGTGACTGCCCATCCTGCCGTCGAGACGACCACGAAGGCGTGCAAGTCGTGGAGGTACCCCCTTGAAGATTCTCCTCGCCGGAGCGACCGGAGTCGTCGGTCGCCGGCTGATCCCGCTGCTCGTCCAGGCGGGCCACGAGGTCGCAGGGACGACACGCCGAACCGACCGCGCCGACCTGCTTCGCGACCTCGGTGCCGCGCCGGTCGTGCTGGACGCGCTCGACGCCGACGCCGTGCGCGAGGCCCTGGCGGCCGAACGCCCGGACGCGGTGATCCACCAGCTCACCGACCTGAGCGCCGAGAACTTCACGGCCAACTCGCATCTGCGGATCGAGGGCACCCGCAACCTGGTCGACGCCGCGCTGGCCGTGGGCGTCGAGACGATGATCGCGCAGAGCATCGCCTGGCTGTACGTCCCCGGCGACACTCCCGCCGTCGAGACGGACGCGCTCGACCCCAAGCCCCAGCCCTACGAGGGCGTCGCGGCGCTGGAGAGCGCGGTCGGCGAGATGCCGCGCGGCGTGGTCCTGCGGTACGGCGCGCTGTACGGGCCCGGGACGTGGTACGCGCCGGACGGCGCGATCGCCGAGCGGGCACGCGCGGGCACCCTGCGCCTGACCCCGGCGTGGACGTCGTTCGTGCACGCCGACGACGCGGCGTCGGCCGCCCTCGCGGCGCTCGACTGGCCCGCGGGAGCCGTCAACGTCGTCGACGACGAGCCCGCGACCACGGCCGACTGGCTGCCGGTCTACAGTGCGGCCATCGGCGCGCCGACCCCGGGCAACGCCGGGAAGCACGCCGCCGCGACGGGCCGTCCCGTGTCGAACGCCACGGCGCTCAGCCTCGGCTGGAAGCCGCAGGTCGCGTCCTGGCGCACCGGGTTCTCCCAGATGAACGCCGCCTCCGGCACGCCCGCCGCGCGGGTGAACGGCACCAGGGCCCGCTGATCCGGGGCCGCCGCATGCTCCCTGACGGAACGTGACAAGCCGTCAACCGAACTGGAACGAGCGTTTCGCGAGCCCGAACCAGTAGCCGTCGATGACGGACCGCCGTCCCGCCGGATCGCCGGTTTGGCCTTCCGCGTCCGCGCCGAGCGCCATGAACAGCGGCGCGAAATGCTCCGTCCGAGGGTGGGCGATCCGGGCCGCCGGGGCCTTGGCGCGGAAGTCGAGCAGGGCGTCGACGTCGCCGCCGAGCACGGCGCGGTCCGTCCACTCGTCGAACTCCGCCGACCAGGCGGGCGGCGCCGAACCGGCGTCCGGCCCCAGTTCGCGAAGGTTGTGCGTGGTGAAACCGCTCCCGATGATGAGGACGCCCTGGTCGCGCAGCGGCGCGAGGCTCCGCCCCACCTCGAAGAGCCGCGCGGGGTCCAGCGTCGGCATGGACAGTTGAAGTACGGGGATGTCGGCGTCCGGATACATCTCCACGAGCGGCACGTAGGCGCCGTGGTCCAGGCCACGGGTCTCGTCAGTCCGGACGCCCGGGACGAGTTTGCGCACGTCATCGGCCAGTTCGGGCGCGCCGGGGGAGTCGTACCTGACGCGGTAGAACCGGTCGGGGAACCCCCAGAAGTCGTACACCAGCGGTGTGCGGCGGGTCGCGCTGATGGTCAGCGGCGCCTCCTCCCAGTGCGCCGAGACGATCAGGATCGCGGTCGGCCGCGGCAGCTCCGCCGCCCAGCGGGCCAGCTCGTCGGTCCACACGGGATCGTCGGCCAGCGGCGGAGCCCCATGGCTGAGGTACAGAACGGGCATCCGGTTCATGTCGCCCCCCTTTAGTTCACATTTGAACTCTATCTCTCCCTATTATAGTTGAACCTTCAAGTCTTGAGGGTTCAATCTTTTGGGTACAGTGGACGGCATGACGGACACGCGATGGCTCGACGCCGACGAACAGGAGACCTGGCGCGCCTTCCTGTGGACGTCGCGCCTGCTCACCGAGGCCCTCGACCGCCAGCTCCAGCGCGACTCCGGCCTGCCGCACACCTACTACATGATCTTGGCGATGCTGTCGGAGTCACCCGGCCGCGCCCGCACCATGTCGGAGCTGGCCGAGATCGTCTACTCGTCCCCGAGCCGCCTGTCGCACGCCGTCAACCGGCTGGAGGAGGCGGGCTGGGTGCGCCGCAGCAAGGCGGGCACGGACCGCCGGACCACCGTCGCCGAACTCACCGACGAGGGCTTCGCCGTCCTCGCCGAGGCCGCGCCCGGCCATGTCGCCGAGGTGCGGCGGCACCTGTTCGACCCGCTCAGCCGCGAGCAGATGCTGGAGTTCCGCGCGACGCTCCACTCCCTCCTGACCTCCCTCGACCCGGACAAGGAAGCCCCCTGCGCCCGCGGCGAGGGCTAGCCACGCCCTAGTCGGGGGGGCTGGGGGCTGGCCACGCCCTAGTCGGAAGCGAACTCGACCCGGTGCGTCTTCGCGTCCGGATGTGCGGCGGCGAGCAGGCGCATGCCCTCCTCCTCCAGCGCGGAACGCTCCCGCGCCGGGACGGGGCTGAACGGATCAACGCGCAGCGTGGCCTCTCCGCGCCTCTTCTCGATCTTCCACATCCCGTGGACGAACCCGTCCACGAGGAACGTGGCCCGGATGATGCCGTTGACCGTGAAGATCCGCTTGCGGTACTCGTCGGTGACGATCCGGGTCCGATCGGCATGCGAGAGCAGCAGGTTGTCGAAGTCCGGGACGAACCTGACCGGCGCGGGCGCGTCCGGGCCGGGACGCGGCGCCTCCGGCACGTCGTACAGGGCCCGGCCGTTCTCGTCCCGGAACGCGAGCAGCCCGGGGGAGAGCCGCTCGACCACCTCGCCCAGCCGGGTCAGCCCCGACCACTGCTGGACGTCCTGGACGCTCGCCGGACCGAACGCCGCCAGGTAACGAAGCACCAGCTCATCGACGGACAGTCCCGACGCCGCGTCTCCGTCCAGCCAGGCGTCGAGCGTCGTGTGCCGGGCCATGCCCGAGGCGCCCCAGATGCCGCGCGGCGGGACCTGCACCAGCGGCAGGCGGCATCGGGCGGCCCAGCCGAGCAGCGCCGGGTCGTCGTCCGGCCACCGTTCGGCCAGCAGCGCACGCAGCTCCTTGTCGGTGCGCGGCTCGTCCTCCAACAACCGCCGCGCCTCGGCGGCGACCGCGTCGACGTCGATGCCGTCCAGTTCGGCCGCCCTGGTCTTCACGTAGTTGTCCAGGAGCGGCTGGGTGAGCGGACGCAGCGCGCGGGCGTCCCGGGCGCTGACCAGGTGCAGCGTCCCGCGCATCAGCACGATCCGGAGCGCGCGGCGGGACGTCATCAGCGCGCCGACCTCGTCGAAGTCGAAGTCCGCGAGACGGGTCCACAGCCCGATGTACGGAGGGTTCGGCGCCTGCGCCTGCATGCCGACGAGATGTTCGATCGCGTCCAGCGCGGGCATCTCGCGCCGCTCCAAGAGCATCTGCCGCGCCAGCAACGCCCGATTCAGCTCCCGCCGCCCCAACGCGGGGGGATCAGCCGTCATAGCGTCCCCGCAGCTCAGGCCAGGTGGGGGCGGGGCCGGGGAGGTCAGGCGCGTCGGTCAGGCGAAGGGCGTCGAGCATGAGGGCCAGGTACCGGTGCTGCAAGCGGTTCATGCGCTCGTCGTCGCCGATCCGGATGGAGTGCAGGTACTCCAGCATCACCGAGATGTCGCCGACCTCGATCTCGGGACGCAGCGCGCCCGCCTCCTTGGTGCGGGCCAGCAGTCGCTCCGTCGCGAGGTGCAGCTCCCGCCCCTTGCGGCTCATCTCCTCGGTGACCTCGAATCCGCCCGCGAGCCGCATCGTGAGGGACCCGGCGCCGATGTCCAGGCAGCGGCGCATGAACCCGGCGAACGACTCCCAGGCGTCGCCGTCGTCGGCGAGCGAGGTCTCCACCTCGGCGAGGTAGCGGTCCATCCCGTCGTCGGCGAGCTTCTGGAGCAGGTCCTCCTTGCTCTTGTAGCGGCGGTACAGCGCGCTGATCCCCACCCCGGCGTGCTCGGCGACCGCCGAGATCGGCGCGCCCGGATCGGCGGTGAACACCGCCCGCGCCGCCTCCCGGATCAGCTCGTCGTTACGCGCGGCCTGGGCCTTGCGCCCACTCATCGGCACCCGTGCGGTGGTCTCCATGCCTTCATCATAAGGGAACGAACAATTCCGTTCTATCTTTGTTCCCTCTTGACCGTCGTCCGACTCTCGACGCATTATGAACAAGCGTTCATGAATGAGTGTTCATAATGGAGGCGAGAAGATGGCGCAGATCGTCAACGTGCATCAGTCCGAGGCGTGGAACGGATACGAGGGCCAGCACTGGGCGGATCATCACGACCGGTACGACGCCGTGAACAACGGATACAACGAGAGTCTGCTGGACGCCGCCGCGATCGGGCCGCGCGACCGTGTCCTCGACATCGGCTGCGGGAACGGGCGGGTCACCCGGCTCGCGGCGCGCCGGGCCCGACTCGGGACCGTGACCGGCGTGGACCTGTCCGGGCCGATGCTGGCCCGCGCCCGGGACCTCGCCGCACAGGAGGACATCCCGAACGTGACGTTCGAGCAGGGCGACGCGCAGGTGTACCCGTTCGCGGACGGCTCGTTCGACGCGGCGATCAGCCGGTTCGGGGTCATGTTCTTCGCCGACCCCGTGGCCGCGTTCGCGAACATCCGGCGTGCGCTGCGCGAGGGCGGGCGCCTCGCGTTCCTGCCGATGGCGCCGCTCGGCGCGACCGACCTCGGGACGGTCCTCGCCACGCTCCCGCCGCGCGACGAACCCGCGATCGGGACGCACGAACAGGGGCCGCTGTCGCTGTCCGATCCCGCGCGCGTCCGCGAGGTGCTGGAAGGAGCCGGGTTCGCGGACGTGTCCTGCGCCGGGGTGGAGGTCGAGCAGATCTGGGGACGGGACGCGCCCGACGCCGCGCGGTTCGTCGCCGACTGGGGGCCGATCCGCTACAACTACGGCGGGAGCGACGAGATCGTGGACACACTGACCCGGGCCATGCGGCCGTTCGAGCGGGACGGCGCCGTCCGGCTGCGCGGCTCGAACTGGCTGGTCTCCGCGCGGCGTTGAGACGGAGACGGACGAACCGATGTCACCCCGACGAGCCGCCGCGCTGGGCACCGGAGACGGCACGCTGCGCCAGCACCTGATCGACACCGCCGCGCGGATGATCGCCGAGCGGGCGTCGGCGGCGCTGACCGTGCGGGCCATCGCCCGCGAGGCCGGGGTCGCCGACGGCGTCCTGTACAACCATTTCGCCGACAAGGAGGAGTTGCTGGCGCACGCGCTGCGGGCCCGCGCCGAGTCGATCGGCGCCGGGCTCGGCCCGCTGCCCGAGCCCGGCACGGCGACCGTCGAGGAGAACCTGCGCGTCTACGTCGGGCACGGGCTGACCATGCACAACGCGCTGCTGCCCGCGCTGGCGGCGCTGATCGCCCAGCCGGACGTCCTCGCCCGGTTCGCCGAGCTGAGCGGCGGCGCCGACGACTGGAACCGGCGGCTGACCGCCTACCTGCGGGCCGAGCGCGACCTCGGCCGCCTCGCCCGCGACGCCCGCGTCGACGCGGCCACGTCCCTGATCGTCGGCGCCTGCCACGAGTCGGTGCTGTCGGTGCTGTTCCAGGGCCGGGGCATCGCCCGCGAGGCCTCGGTGGACGTCGTGGACGACCTGGTCGCCGCCGTCCTCAACGGCCTGGCTCCGCGCTAGGACCGCCATCCCCGCGCTAGGACGCCATCTCGCGCTAGGAAGCCATGGCCGCCCGCACCTCCTCCAGGGTGCGGTCGGCGACGGTGTTGGCCCGTTCGTTGCCCTCGGCCAGGACGCCGCCCAGATACGTCCGGTCGGCGGCGAGTTCGGCGCGGCGGGCGCGGATCGGGCGGAGGAAGTCGTTGACGGAGTCGGTCACGACCTTCTTGAGCGCGGCGGCGCCGCCGTCACCGATCTCGGCGGCGACATCGTGCGGGTCGCGGCCCTGGCACAGCGCGGCGATCAGCACCAGGTTCGACACCTCGGGTCGCGTGTCGGGCGCGTAGGTGATGTGCCGGTCGTCGTCGGTCACCGCGCGCCTGATCAGCCGCGCGGTCTCGTCCGGTCCGGCCGACAGCGCGATGGCGTTGCCCCGGCTCTTGCTCATCTTGCGGCCGTCCGTCCCGAGGAGGCCCGGCGCGGCGGACAGCAACGCATCCGGCACCGGGAAGACCGGCGCGTAGCGCTCGTTGAAGCGGCGCGCGATCGTGCGGGTGATCTCCTGGTGGGGGAGCTGGTCCCGGCCGACCGGGACGAGGTTCGCCTTGCAGAACAGGATGTCGGCGGCCTGATGAACCGGATACGTGAACATCAGCCCGCTGACCGACGTCTGCCGCGCCGCCGCGATCTCGTCCTTCACGGTCGGGTTGCGGTTCAGCTCGGCGATCGAGACCAGCGACAGGAACGGCAGCATGAGCTGGTTCAACGCCGGGACGGCGCTGTGCCGGAAGATCGTCGCCGTGGACGGGTCGATCCCGGCGGCCAGATAGTCGGCGACCAGCCCCTCCACATGCTCGCGCAGATGATCGGCGACGTCCCGGTCGGTGAGCACCTGGTAGTCGGCGACCAGCACGAACAGCTCGACGCCCGCGCGCTGGAGCCGCACCCGGTTGGCGAGGGTGCCGAAGTAGTGCCCGAGGTGCAACGGTCCGGTGGGACGGTCCCCGGTCAGGATCCGGAACGCATCGGGCTCGACGGCGATGCGTTCCTCAAGCTCACGGCTGCGGTCTTCGGCGACGGCGGCGGTTTCCATGGTCTCTCCTCAGTCGGTTCGGGTGTTCGGCCGTTCGGCCGTCCCGCCGGACCGCCCGGTCACCGAGAAGAGAAAGGGCCGTCCGGTTGGACGGCCCGATGGCGTGCGTGGGTCTCGGCCGTCCTAGGACGGCCACCAGCCCTGACACGCGGTGCGACGCACGCGCCCAGGATAGCCCACGAGATGCGGCTGCTCGCAGATTATCCAGAACGAAACCATTGGGTAGGCTGGCCGTATGACGTCGATGGCCCCCGCCCGCACGAGCCCCGACCTGTCGTTCCTGCTCGACCACACGAGCCTGGTGCTGCGCAGCCGGATGACGGCGGCGCTCGCCGAGATCGGGCTGACGCCGCGCATGCACTGCGTCCTCGTCCACGCACTGGAACAGGAACGCACCCAGATCCAGCTCGCCGAGATCGGCGACATGGACAAGACGACGATGGTCGTCACCGTCGACGCCCTGGAGAAGGCGGGTCTCGCCGAACGCCGTCCGTCGTCGAAGGACCGCCGGGCACGGATCATCGCGGTCACCGACAAGGGCGCCGAGGTCGCCGCGCGCAGCCAGGAGATCGCGGACGGCGTGCACGAGGCGGCCCTCGGCTCCCTTCCGGCCGACGACCGCGAGGTGCTGCTGCGCGCGTTGAACGCCCTGGTCGGCGGGCATCTGGCCACCCCGGAGGAGGGGACGCAGCCGGTGCGGCGGGCCCGTGAGCGCACAAAGTAGGTCCGACAAGGATCGTCTGTAACAGAACTATCTGCTACGGTCGCTCTTATGACCGTGCCCGCAGTGCTCCGATCCCGCTGGACGGCGCTTGTCGTCCTGTCCACCGCGATGCTCATGACGATCCTGGACGGCTCCATCGTCACCGTGGCGATGCCCGCCATCCGGGACGACCTCGGCTTCTCGCCCGCCGGGCTCAGCTGGACGATGAACGCCTACCTGATCCCGCTCGGCGGCCTGCTGCTCCTCGCCGGACGGCTCGGCGACCTCGTCGGCAGGCGCCGCCTCTTCCTCACCGGCACCGCCGTGTTCACGGCCGCGTCCATGCTCGCGGGCGCCGCCACGACCTCCGGACTGCTGATCGCCGCCCGGTTCCTCCAGGGAGTGGGGAGCGCGCTCGCGTCCGCCGTCGTCCTCGGCATCCTCGTCACGCTGTTCACCGACACCCGCGAACGCGGCGTCGCGATCGGCGTCTTCAGCTTCACCGGCGCCGCCGGGGCGTCCCTCGGGCAGGTGCTCGGCGGGGTGCTCACCGACGCGCTGAGCTGGCACTGGATCTTCTTCATCAACCTGCCGATCGGGCTCGCCGCGATCCTGCTGGCCCTCCCGGCGCTGCCGCGTGACCGCGGCCTCGGCCTCGCCTCGGGCGCCGACCTCGCCGGGGCGCTGCTCGTCACGTCGGGGCTCACCCTCGGCGTCTACACGATCGTCAAGGTCGAGCGGTACGGGTGGATCTCCGCGCACACCCTCGGCCTGGGCGCGGTGTCCGTCGTGCTCCTCGCCGGGTTCGTCGTCCGGCAGGCCCGCGCCGCGACGCCGCTGATGCCGCTGCGGATCCTGCGATCCCGCAACGTGTCGGGCGCCTACCTGGTCCAGTTGCTGACGCTGTCGGCGATGTTCGCGTTCCAGGTGCTCGTCGCCCTCTACATGCAGGAGGTCCTCGGCTACGGCGCGCTCGGCACGGGCCTGGCGATGCTTCCGGCGGCCGTCGCGATCGGCGTGACGTCGCTGCTGGTGTCCGCACGACTGGCGAACCGGTTCGGCGAACGGTTCGTGCTGATCGCCGGGCTCGGGCTGCTGGTGATCGCCATGGCGTGGCTCACGTCCGTCCCGGTGCACGCCGAGTACGTCACCGATCTGCTGCCCGCGTTCGTGCTGATCGCCGGGGGCGGGCTGGTGCTGCCGTCGCTGACCGGGCTCGGCATGTCCAGTGCGCGGCCGGACGACGCGGGCGTCGCGTCCGGGCTGTTCACCACCGTCCAGCAGGTCGGGATGGCGCTCGGCGTCGCGGTGCTGACCACGCTCGCCGCGTCGCGCACGGCGGATCTGCGGGCGGACGGGCAGGACGCCGCCGCCGCGCTCACCGGCGGCTACCGGCTCGCGTTCGGTGTCTCCACCGGGTTGCTGGTCGGCGCGCTCGCCGTCGCACTGCTCGTGCTGCGGCGGCCACGGCCCGCGTCGACCGACGCCGCCACGGAGCCCGCCGCGACGACGGTCAAGGCATGAGGTCAGTGCGGCATGAGGTCAGTGCGGCATGAGGTCAGTGCGGCATGAGGTCAGTGCGGCATGAGGTCAGTGCGGCATGAGGTCAGTGCGGCATGAGGTCAGTGCGGCATGAGGTCAGTGCGGCATGAGGAGGAGCAGCAGCGGCAGGCCCGCGATGACGGGGATGGCGACGGCGGCGGCGAACCGGGTGCCGCGCGGCATCGGTTGCGGTTCCATGAGCCGGTTCACCCGGGCCATCACCGTCCCGTGGGAGGCGACGCCGAGCGTGCCGGACGGCGCGGCGGCGGGACGGGCGGCCGCGAACCGCAGCAGCGCCGTCGCCAGCTCGCGCGGCGGACGGCCGTGCCTGGCCCGATCGTCGGCGGCCATCTCGATCAGCAGCTCGACCGCGTCCAGACAGCGCCGGACCAGCCCGAACTGCGGAAACACCTGCCGCAGCGACGCGAACGGGAGCAGCACGAGGTCGTGCCGTTCCCGCGCGTGCGCGCGTTCGTGCGCGAGCACGGCGGCCAGCTCGGCGCGGTCGAGCAGCTCCATCGTTCCGGCGCTGACGACGACCTTCGACGAGCGGACGCCCGGCACGCAGTACGCGGCGGCGGCCGGATGGTCGAGGACGAGCGTGCCGGGGACGGCCGAGTCGCTGCGCGACACCAGCGCGAGCAGCGCGCGGTGCCGCCGCCGCGCCCGGAAGACCTGGACGACCGCGTACATCAGCATGACCAGCAGCACGCAGGTGAGGCTGACAGCGGCGAGCAGCGCGGCCGCCTGCACCGCGTTCAGCCGGGCGGCCTGGTCGTCGTACAGGCCGGGCAGCCCGTGCAGGACGCCCCGGTCGTAGGGGCGCAGCGCGAGCCCGAGGAGCGCGCCGATCGTGGCGACGCCCCAGCACAGCCCGAGGGCCTGCCAGAGCGCGATGCCGAGGCGCGGGGTGCGCCACGTCCACCGGGCCTTGGAGAGCAGGTGCGCCCCGCCGACGGTCCCCAGTGAGATCAATGCGAGCAGGGCGGCGCCGGTCATGCCGGAGGTTCCTTGGTCGTGAGCTCGGCCGCCGTACGGCCGGTCTTCGCGCGATCGGTCGTCATGAGGTCGGCGAGGGCCTGCCGGATCACGCCGATCTCGTTCTTCGACACGGACCGGACGAAGTGGGCGAGCGCCGCGTCACGGTCGCCCGTCTCGTTCAGGGCGCCCAGCATCAGCTCGGTGACGTAGCCCTCGCGGCTGGCCACCGGCCGGTAGCGCCAGGCGCGGCCGTCGCGTTCGCGTTCGAGGAAGCCCTTCTTGGCGAGCCGGTCGAGCACGGTCATGACCGTGGTGTGCGCGAGGTCGCGGTCACCGGCCAGCGCACGGCTCACGTCCCGGGCGGTCGCCGCGATCTGACCGGCGTCCTCCCGTGCCCACAGGACCTCCATGACCGTGCGTTCAAGCTCTCCCAGACCCTTCACGCCAGCCAGGCTATCCGACGCCTCCGACACTGACCACGTCAGGTAGTACTACCGCCGGTAGACGGCGTGACCAGGCCCAGCTCGTAGGCGATGATCACGAGCTGCACGCGGTCCCTGGCGTCCAGCTTGGCGAGGAGCCGCGCCACGTGCGCCTTGGCGGTCGCGACGCTGATGAACAGCTCCCCGGCGATCTCCTGGTTCGACATGCCCCGGCCGACCAGCGTCAGCACCTCCCGCTCGCGCTCGGTGACACCGTGGGCTGGACGCGGCTGCGCGGCCTTGGTTCGCGGGCCGGGGCCGGGACCGGCGGCGAACTCCTCGATCAGCCGTTTCGTCACGCTCGGCGCGATCAGCGCGTCCCCTCCGGCCACCACGCGGATGGCCGAGAGGATCTCCTCCAGCGCCATGTCCTTGAGGAGGAACCCGCTGGCACCCGCCCGCAGCGACCCGTACACGTACTCGTCGTCGTCGAACGTCGTCAGCATCAGCACGCGGGCGGTACCGGCCTCGGTTATTCGCCGGGTCGCCTCGATGCCGTCCATGTCGGGCATGCGGATGTCCATGACGACGACGTCCGGGCGGACCTCGCCGACGAGGTCGACCGCCTCGGCGCCCGTCCCCGCGTCCCCGACGATCTCCAGGTCGGACGTGTCGGCGACCAGTACCCGCAGGCCCGCCCTGATCAGCGGCTGGTCGTCCGCCAGGACGACGCGGACGCTCACGCCGCCGCCGCGGTCGCCGGGGCGGGGATCCGCGCCGCCACCCGGAACCCGCCGCCCGGACGGGGCCCGGCCGTGAACTCGCCGCGCAGCAGCCCGACCCGTTCGCGCATGCCGACGATGCCGTACCCGGTGCCGACGACCCCGCCGTTCCCGTCATCGTCGACCTCGACGGACAGTTCCGCGTCCCCGTACTCGACGGTCACCCGGCATTCGCTCGTGCCCGCGTGCCGGACCACGTTCGTGACCGCCTCCTGGACGATCCGGTAGGCGGACAGATCGACGTCGGGTGGCAGCGGCCTCCGCTCGCCCTTCCACCGGACGTCCACGCGCATGCCCGCGTCCTTCGCCGCCTCGGCCAGCCGGTCGAGATCGTCCAGGCCGGGGGACGGCCCGAGCGGCGCGGCCCCGGGATCGTCCCGGCGCAGCGCGGTCAGCATCCGCCGCAGGCCCGACAGGACGTCGCGGCTGGTGGCCTCGATGGCGTCCAGCGCGTTGCGGGCCTCCGCCGGTTGCGTGTCGATCACCCGGTTGCCGACGCCCGCCTGGATGGCGATGATGCCGATGCTGTGCGCCACCATGTCGTGCAGTTCGCGCGCGATCCGCAGCCGTTCGGCGGCGACGGCCTGCGCCGTGGCCTGTTCGCGCATCCGCTCGGCGTTCGCCTGCCGCTCCCGCACCGAGTCGCCCGCCATCCAGCAGACGGCCGCCGCCAGCAGCACCGTCACAAGCAGGACACCGCTCGACGACAGGAAACTGATGACGGACAGGTACTGGACGGCGGCCGTCCCGGCGGCCACCGGCACCGAGATCCGGCGCCTCCGGACCGCCGCGACGTAGCCGACGCTGAGGTCGGTGAGCAGCAGTTGCAGGATGGCGATACCGGCGATGGACATCTGGGGGAACGCGGCGGTCCACGCGAGCAGCAGGATTCCGTGAGCGGGCAGCGGATTGCGCAGCAGCAGATAACCCACCAGCACCGTCAACGCCGCGCACACGACGACTTCCAAGTCGACGAAGCCCTGTCTCGCGTTGTTGAGCGTGATGTACAGGGCGGGCGGATACAGGGCGGCGCCGCACCAGGCCACGACCGTCCACCCGGGACGGGGCACTCGGTTCGGCGACAGGGCGGACATGCGCCGATCGTAACCGCCGCGCCTTTTCGGCACATTGGCCTGCGGGCGTAGTCCTCCAGGCCATAGCGGCCTTCGGTGAATGTGTCCGGTGGCCCGATGCCCGTGGGGCATCGGCACGGCCACGGTTGTCCGCATGAAGCGCTGGCTGGCCGTGGCCCTGGCAATCGAAGTTCTCGTTCTGGTGGTCTTCTCGTCCACCTATGACTCGCTGGATTTCCGCATCTACTGGCTGGGCGGGCACGCCGTAACAGACGAGGCACGCCTCTACCAGGAGCAGTTGGCCGCGCACTGGTACACCAACACGCCCTTCATGGCCACGCTGTTCACGCCCTTGGCCTTGTTGCCGCTCATCGTCGCCCGGCTCCTGTGGCAGTTCGCGTCACTGGCGGCATTCATTTGGGCCTGTGCCACGACGCTGAAACTGAGCGGGCACCACGCATCGCTGAAAGTGGTGGTGGCCGGTGGTCTTGTCTTGGCGCCGGTCTGGCACACCTTCTTCCAGGGACAGGTCAACCTGTTCCTTCTCGCGCTCGTGCTCGCCGACATGCACCGCGTCGCCCAGGGGCGTTCCGCCGGAATCGGCATCGGCATCGCGACCGCGATCAAACTGACCCCGGCCATCTTCGTCGTCCTGCTTCTGGTGACGCGACGGACGAGGGACGCCGTCACGGCCACCGGAACCTTCGCCGTCTGCACTCTCCTCGCGTACGCCATCGCGCCGGACGCCTCCCGACTCTACTGGCTGCACACCTTCTACGACACGTCGCGCGTTGGCGTCCCCTACATCAGTAACCAGTCGCCGTACGGAATGCTCACCCGTGTTTTGAGAGGGACCGCCGAAGTGGGCGACTGGTACACCGCCGTCCCGCTGACCATCGGCGCGGTGGGTATTACGGTCGCGGCCCTGTGGGCGAGGCGCGGCGACTGGCTGTCCGCGACAGCGGTGACGGGTGTGACGGGCCTTCTTGTCTCTCCCATCTCCTGGGGGCACCACTGGGTGTGGGTCGTCCCGGCTCTGGCGGTGCTCATCCGTAACGGCAGCCGCGTCATCGCCGCCTGCGGCTATGTTCTGTTCGTCCTGGCCCCGATGTGGTGGACGCCCCACAACGGCCACCCGCTTGAGTACGGGTTCCATCCGCTCCTGACGCCCATCGCCAACTGTTACCTGCTGGCTGGACTCTTCTTCCTGGCCTACTCGACAGTTCGGCTCCGGTCCGAGGCGTCGGACGACCAGGGCGGGCAGCCGTCGGAGCGTCCCATCACCCGGGAGCGGGAGGGTCGTGACCCAACTGCTCCTGGATCCCCTGCATGTCCCAGTGGAACCAGCTCTCGGCGATCTTCATGTGCCACCTCCTCCGGACCAGATACGGCCTGTCTTGCCTAACGAAGCCGGATGAAACGGGACGCTCGTGATGCTTCACCTCAAACATCCGTCCCAGGAATACACACTGAAGGCCGTCCGAGTGTGTATGGTGTGGCGCATGGCGAGAATCAACATCACGCTCCCGGACGAGCTCGCCGCCACCCTCCAGGGGCTCGCCGAGGAGAAGAAGATCGCCTCGGTGTCGGGGTTCCTCGCGGACGGGGCGCGGCTCAAGCTGGCGTTCCTGCGGGACGCCTCCACCATCGACGACCTGTTCGGCCCGCCGACTCCCGACGAGCAGGCCATGGTGGACCGGCTCGTCGAGAACGGAGCGCCGAACCGCCGGGACGTCGCATGATCACCGGTCACGTCTTCGACGCGACCGCACTCCTGGACCTGGCCACCGGCAAGACGATCTACGTCCGCGCCCGGCTGCGCGCCTCGATCGCCCAGCACGCCACGATCGTCATCCCGGCCACCGCGCTCGCCCGCGCCTGGCAGATCGTCCCCGACCACGCCCGCACGGTGCTGGAGCGCCTGCCCGCGATGCAGGTCGTCCACGTCGACGACCTGGACGACGTGATCGCCCAGCAGACCGGGCTGCTGGTCACCGCCATCCCGAACCTCGGCATGGACGCCGCCCAGGCCGCCTGGTCGGCCCGCTGGCGCCGATGGCCGCTGATCACCGCCGAGCCCAAGATCTACGAGGACGTCCCCGGCCTGCGCGTCGAACAGATCCCCTAACACGCCACGGCGGGCGGCCGGATCAGGTCTGCGCCTCGAAGGGATTCGGTAACGGGCCACGGCGGGCGGCCGGATCAGGTCTGCGCGTCGAACAGACCCGTAGAGGGCCATGGCGGGCGGCTGGATCAGGCCAGCTCGCCGATCTCCTCCGCGCGCTGGCCCGTGACCAGGTAAACGACGTTCTCCGCCACGTGGACGGCGTGGTCCGCGAAACGCTCGAAGTAGCGGCCCGCGAGCGAGATGTCGACGGCCGGTTCCACCCCGTGTTTCCACTTGGGCGACAGCATGACGTCGAAGAGGCGCCGGTGCAGGCGGTCCATCTGGTCGTCGTCGGCGTCCAGTTCGAGGCCCATCTCGACGTCCTGCGACGCGATGACGCTGCCCGTCTTGGCGATCATCCGCTCGGCGATCTGCCCCATCTCCAGCACGGTGGCCTGCAACTCCGGCGGCACGGCCGACTCGGGGTGCCTGCGGCGCGCGGTCTTGGCGATGTGGACGGCGAGGTCGCCCATGCGCTCGAGGTCCCCGCTCATGCGCAGCGCCGTGATGAGGGTGCGCAGGTCACCGGCGACGGGCTGCTGGCGGGCCATCAGGTCGAACACGGTCTCCTCGATGTCCGCGTCGATCTTGTTGACGTGCTCGTCGCCGCTGATGACCTCCTCGGACAGGCGCAGGTCGGCGTCCAGCAGCGCCGTGACCGCGCGGGCCATGGCGGAGCGGACGAGGCGGGTCATCTCCACCAGCCTGTCGGAGAGGGAGTCGAGTTCCTCGTGGTAGGCGTCGCGCAATTCGGGGTTCCTTCTGTGCAGGGGCACCGGGTGGGGAGGTGGACCGCCCCCAGGGAGTGGTGCAAAACGGGGTGAAACGGGCGATGTTCGCGGTGTGGGGGCGTACTCGCCCACGCCACAGCCTGCCGTGCGGGCGTGAACACGTCCGGGAAACAAGGTGAACTTTCAGGGAACGAGATCGCCATGACCAGGGCTCTCGGGTGGACTCACGCCGAAGGCCGCTTACGATCCGTGGTGTGGAGGTCGAGATTGTCGCGGTCCTGACCGGGCTCGCCGGGCTGGCGATCGGGCTCGCGACTGGATTGGCGGTGCAGGTGAGCGAGCGTGCCCGGCAGGCGCCGGTTCCGGCTACGCCCGTGGGCGGGCTGCCGCCAGGCGTCGCGTCCGTGCTGAGCGTCCTGCGGTCGTCGGCCGTCGTGGTGGACGCCGAGGACCGGGTGCTGCGCGCCAGCTCGGCCGCCCGGGCGTTCGGCATAGTCAGCGGCGACCGGCTCGTCGTGGACGAGGTGCTCGCGATGGCCCGGCTCGTCCGGCGCGACGGCGAGATCAGGGAGACCGAGATCCAGGTTGGGCCGACCAGCGCGCGCAGCCGCGCGGACGGGCGCTGGTTCGCCGTCCGGGTCGCCCCGCTCGGGTCACACGGGCTCGTCCTCGTCCTCGCCGAGGACCTCACCGACATGCACCGAACGGAGGCGATCCGACGCGACTTCGTCGCGAACGTCAGTCATGAGCTGAAGACCCCCGTCGGCGCGCTGTCGCTGCTCGCCGAGACGGTCGAGGTCGCCGCCGACGACCCCGACGCCGTCCGCCGGTTCGCGGGACGCATGCAGTACGAGTCGGTGCGGCTGACCAACCTCGTCCAGGACCTGATGACCCTGTCGCGCGTCCAGGGCGACGAGCCGCTGCCCGCCCTGCACCCCGTCACCCTCGACGAGGTGACCGCCGAGGCGCTCGAACGCTGCCAGACCAAGGCGTCCGCCAAGGACATCGAACTCGCCACCGGCGGCGAGGACGGCCTGTGCGTGCGCGGCGACCAGGAACTGCTCGTCACCGCGCTGCGCAACCTCGTAGACAACGCCGTCGCCTACAGCCCCGAGAACACCCGCGTCGTCGTCGCGACCAAGCGCAGCGACGACCGGCACGTCGAGGTCAACGTGACCGACCAGGGCATCGGCATCCCCGACGGAGAGGTGGAACGGATCTTCGAGCGCTTCTACCGGGTCGACCCGGCCCGGTCCCGGCAGACCGGCGGCACCGGCCTCGGCCTCGCCATCGTCAAACACGTCACCAGCAAGCACGGCGGCGACGTGACCGTGTGGAGCAAGGAGGGCCACGGGTCGACGTTCACGATCCGGCTGCCGCTGCTCGACGCCGCCCCGTCCCGTCCCGCCGACGCGAACGCGCACGCCGCCGCCGACGATCCGAGGGACGCGGTCACAAAAGACGCGGTCACAAGAGACGCGGCCACAGGAAATGCCGCGGACGCGGGAAACGACGCGGACGCGGGGAAGAACACAGAGAACATCGCCCGGGAGGCAACACCGTGACCCGCGTACTCGTCGTAGAAGACGAGGAGTCGTTCAGCGACGCACTGTCGTACAACCTGCGCAAGGAGGGCTTCGAGGTGGCGGTCGCCGCCACCGGCCCCGACGCGCTGGACATCTTCGAGCGCAACGGTGCCGACCTCGTGCTCCTCGACCTCATGCTCCCCGGACTGCCCGGCACGGAGGTGTGCCGGGAACTGCGCGCCAAGTCCAGCGTCCCCGTCATCATGCTGACCGCCAAGGACAGCGAGGTCGACAAGGTCGTCGGGCTGGAGCTCGGCGCCGACGACTACGTGACCAAGCCGTTCTCCACCCGCGAGCTGATCGCCCGGATGCGGGCCGTCCTGCGCCGTCAGGGCGAGGTCGAGGAGCTGGCCCCCGCGACGCTGGAGGCGGGCCCGGTGCGGATGGACGTGGAACGGCACGTCGTCAGCGTCGCCGGGGCGGCCGTCCAGCTTCCCCTCAAGGAGTTCGAGCTGCTGGAGGTGCTGCTGCGCAACGCGGGCCGCGTCCTGACCCGCATGCAGCTGATCGACCGCGTGTGGGGCGCCGACTACGTCGGGGACACCAAGACGCTGGACGTCCACATCAAGCGCCTTCGCGCCAAGGTCGAGGAAGTGCCGTCCTCGCCGCGGTACATCGTCACCGTCCGCGGCCTCGGCTACAAGTTCGAGCCCTGATCGAACGCGAAACGGCCCGTCCGGGTGGACGGGCCGCTTTCGCGTGTCATGAACCAGGCGTCAGTTCCCGGCGCCGCCGGAAGGCTCCGTGCCGTTCGGCGTCCCGGGCGACTCAGGCTGCTCAGGCGCACCGGACCCCTGCGGCGTACCGGGCTGTGACGGCGTAGCGCCCGTGGACGGCTGCGTCCCACCGGCCGGGTTCGGCGACTGCTGCGCCGGGCCCACGGGGTTCGGCAGGGGGTAGCTGGTGTACTCGCCCTGCTGCGCGACGAGCGGCACCAGGAAATCGACCGTCCCGGCCTTCTCGAACTGCATCCGCACGGGAACCCGGGCGCTGGCGTGCAACTCCTGCTGGAGCCCCGTCAGCACCACGAGAGGCTGGTCGCCATTCGGAGCGGTGGCCTGGGGACCGGTCGCGGGGGCGCCGGTCGGCTCCTGCGAAGGCGTCCCCGAGGGCTCCTGAGACGGCGTGCCAGTCGGCTCCTGCGACGGCGTACCTGATGCCTCCTGCGACGGCGTTCCGGACGGTGCTTGCGAAGGCGTACCAGCCGGCGCCTGAGACGGCGTGCCGGTCGGCTTCTGCCCGCGCGGAGGCGTGGCCGGGGCGGTGGCGATCGGGGCGGACGGCTTGCCCAGCAGCTTGACCGCGCTGCCCGTGCCGTCCGGCGCCGCGGGCGGCAGCACCAGCCCGTTGCCGTCGACGCTCACCGAGCCGAACAGCGGGGAGCTGACCGCGACCAGACGGTCCTGCCTGCCCTTCACCTGGTTGATCATCACGCCGTAGAGCGGCAGCGACGACCCGACGGCGATCGGCTGGCCCGGCTTCGAGGCCAGCAGGAACATGTTGCGCAGGGCGATCTGGGTCGGCTTCGCGTGGTCCTTCGGAACCGAGACGTTGACGCCGTCGGTCAGCTGCGTGGGGGCGGCGGACTGAGGTTCGGCACCGGCGCCGCAGCCGGAGATCACCGGCGCGATGGCGACGGCGCCCGCGACGGCGAGCACGACCATTCGACGGCTGGGTCCAATCACGGCGTCGATCTCCTCGTGAAGTATTGGTAAGAAGACGGTACGGAAGTTGCGAAAGCGGCGTCGGAGACGCCAGGGGGAAGCGTAGCGAGGCCTGACCGCGAACCCCGCCCCGGGGTACCCGACACGCGGGGACGATCAACCGGTCCGCAGCGACTCGATCTTGCCGGTGAGCGACGGCCCGGGCCGCGGCGCCTGGACGATCTCGTTCACCACGCCGTCGTTCTGCACGAACACCGCGGTGAGGCTAGTGGCGCTCGACCCGGGTGTGCCGGGCGGCGGCGTGTACGTCCTGGCCAGCAGCCCCGCCGGGTCGTCGACGACCTGCGGCGGGCCGCTGTGGGTGGTCCCGGCGCACGCCCTCAGTTCCTTCACCGACATGCCCTTCGTGCCGCCGACGGGACGGGGGTCGGCGACCATGTAGAAGTCGAGCTCGCTCTGCTGCGTCCGGATCGCGAGTTCGGCCACCAGGCTCTCGCACCGGTACGTGGGCGGAAGGATCGCCACGACCGCCGGGCGCATGTCGCGCACCTGCTTGGGCGTGCGCTCGCCCGTGACGAGGTCGATGTTCCCCGCGGGCAGCAGCCCGCCGATCTTGCCGGGGCTCGCCGAGGGACGCGGCGCGAGCTGGGCCCCGGTCGGACGCGGCGCGGGCCGCGGCCCGAACGCGGTCATCAGGACGCCGCTGAGCATCGCGACCAGCAGCGCGCCCGCGATGATCGGGATGGCGACGCCGAACCTGGTCAGCGGGCGGCCGACCCGGCGGAACCGCTCCCGGCGCCGCCTGCGGCGCTCCTCCCGGCGGTAGGCGACCACGTCGTGCTCGAGTTCGCGGGCGTCGTCGGGCACGACGACGTCGACGCGGGGGAGCCCGTAGTCGTCGGGCTCGGCGCCGTCGCCGTCCGGCCTCACGCCGCACCTCCGTCCTGGCTCGCCGAGGCGGGTCCACGGCCTGACCGGCGGGCCGTGCTTCGGCTGGGCCGTCGTCCAGATCGGACCCCTTCCGGGCGCTTCGTACCCGGACCGCCCGGCGGGCTCACCTCCAGTATGGAACGCATCTCCGCGACTGGCAGGAGGGATACTTGTAACCAGGGAGCCCTTACCGGTAATGACGACCGGACGGGGCTCCCGTGGCCGATGCGCTACGCTGGGTGCGGGGAACAAGTCGAAGATGCACCATTAAAGGGCTTTGTCAATCCCCCAATATGCGGCTTGACCTGCGCATTTGTCTGGAAGGTCGGTTCAGCCACGCTCGTTTCCGTGGTACCCTGGTTCTAGCGGAAGGGGTACTTGTCACATGACTTTCCAGGTCGGCGACACCGTCGTCTACCCCCACCATGGGGCTGCTCGGATCGAGGCCATCGAGACTCGCACCATCAAGGGTGAGGACAGAACCTATCTGGTTCTGAAGGTTGACAAGGGCGACCTTACAGTGCGAGTCCCGGTCGAGAACGTTGAGGACGTGGGTGTCCGCGACGTCGTCGGCCAGGAGGGCCTGGAGAAGGTGTTCGAGGTGCTGCGCGCACCCTACACCGAGGAACCCACCAACTGGTCCCGCCGGTACAAGGCGAACCTCGAGAAGCTCGCGTCCGGCGACGTGAACAAGGTCGCCGAGGTCGTCCGCGACCTGTGGCGCCGCGACAAGGAGCGCGGGCTGTCGGCGGGCGAGAAGCGCATGCTCGCCAAGGCGCGCCAGATACTGGTCAGCGAGCTCGCGCTGGCCGAGAAGACCAACGAGGACAAGGCGGAGGCCCTGCTCGACGAGGTCCTGGCCAGCTGACCGGTCGGCCGCGTTGAGCACACTGCTTCCACGGGTGGGCGTCGGTACCGACGTTCACCCGTTCTCGTCGGAGCCGCGTCCACTGTGGGTGGCCGGTCTGCGATGGCCGGGCGAGGGTCACGGCCTGGCCGGGCACTCCGACGGCGACGTCGCCGCCCACGCCGCCTGCGACGCTCTCCTGTCGGCCTGTGGCCTGGGCGATCTCGGCGCCGTCTTCGGCACCGCCGACCCTCGCTGGTCCGGCGCCTCCGGCGTCACCCTTCTCCGTGAGGCGGCCCGCCTCGTCACCGAGGCGGGCTTCACCATCGGCAACGTGGCGATCCAGATCATCGGCAACCGTCCCAAGATCGGCAAGCGCCGCGCCGAGGCGGAGAAGACCCTGACCGAGGCCCTGTCCGGCGCCCCGGTCACCATCTCCGCCACCACCACCGACGGCCTGGGCCTAACCGGCCGAGGCGAGGGCCTGGCCGCCATAGCCACCGCCCTCGTCCTCCCACCCCCCTGACCCAGCCAAGCCACTGGTCCTTGCGGCCAATAGTGGCGGGTGCCGAGGGCGGCTCTCGCGCCCTTCAGCAGGAATGTGTAACCGCGGTGGTCCGTTGCGGAGATGGCGTAGGTGAACGCGCGCGGGGCCTGCACCTCCAAGGAGACCATGCAGGTCTTGCGGCGGTCGGTAGGCGTCCACGCCGATCTTCAACTCCACCTCAGGGGAATCGGCTGATCGTCGAGCGTTCCAATCAACCAGAGAAATTGAACGTGCTCGTTGTGTCGAAGTCGCGGCGTGCGGGCGCGCGTGGTCGACGGTGTCTCGCAGTGGGGCGTCAGGGCTGAGAGGCGGGGTGGATCGTGCCGGTTACCTCGCTGAGGGTTATGGGGGAGCCGGACGCGCCCGGTGCCTGGGCGCGGACCGTCACCGTGTCGCCGTCCTCCAGGAAGGTGCGTTTGGTGCCGTCGGGGAGGTCCAGGGGCTCGCGGCCGTCCCAGCTGAGTTCGAGCATGCAGCCGCGCTGGTCGCGGGTGGGGCCCGAGACCGTCCCGCTGCCGAACAGGTCGCCGGTGCGCAGGGTGGCGCCGTTGACCGTGGCGTGCGCGAGTTGCTGCGGCGACGTCCAGTACATCGACGCGAAGCGGGGACGGCTGACGACCTGGTCGTTGATCAGGACCTCCAGCCGCAGGTCGAGGCCCCATCGCTCGTCGCACCGGAGGTAGGGGAGCGGGGCCGGGTCCTGGACGGGCGGCGACACCCGCGCGGGCTCCAGCGCCGCGACCGGCACGACCCACGAGGAGATCGACGTCGCGAACGACTTGCCGAGGAACGGGCCCAGCGGCCGCGACTCCCACGCCTGGAGGTCGCGGGCGCTCCAGTCGTTCAGCAGCACGAAGCCGAACACGTGGTCGCGGAAGGAGCCGGTCGGGACGCCGCGTCCGGCGGCGGACGGGACGCCCACCACGAACCCCACTTCGGCCTCGAAGTCGAGCCGCAGCGACGGCCCGAACGTCGGCTCGGGTTCGCCCGGCGTCCTGCGCTGTCCGGACGGCCGGATGATCGGCGTCCCGGACGGAAACACGGTCCCGGCGCGCCCGTGGTAGGCGACGGGCAGCCGTTTCCAGTTGGACGGCAGGGTCTCGTCCCGGGGGCGAAAGATCCGACCCGTGTTCCGGGCGTGGTGCTCGGAGGAGTAGAAGTCGACGTAGTCGGCGACCTCGAAGGGGCGCCGCAGTTCCACGTCCGAGACGGGGATGAGGTGCGGTTCGACCCGGTCGCGGTACGTCTCGTCGGTGAGGAGTTCGACGAGGCGGGCGCGGTTGGCGTCCCAGGCGGGGCGTCCCGCCACCATGAAGGCGTTGAGGGAGCCGGACGCGAAGCAGCGGCGGTCCTCCACCAGGCCCGCCTCGGACATCGCGGCGAGGTCGAGGACGCGCCCGCCGATGGCCGCGCCGACCCGGGGCAGCTCGCCCGGACGGGAGAAGATCCCGTACGGCAGGTTGTCGATGCCGAAGCCGCCACCCGTGTCGGCCCACGAATCGGTCGTCATGCCGCAATTTCTTCCCCAGCGAACCCTTTTCATCCGGTCAGGTTTGCCGGAAGTGTCGCCAGGGCGACGTCGATGTCGTGGGTGCTGACCGCACGCAGCAGGCGGCGTGTCGCCACGGTCTCGGCCTCGCTCAGGGCGAGCAGCTCGGCGGTCAGGCCGGACACGTCGGTGCGTTCGAGGTCCTGCCGGACGTCGCGTCCACCCGCCGCCGCACGAGACGCGGCGAGCAGGACGTTTCAGAACGTTGTCCGGGTTCGCGGAACACGGCGGCCGCCCTGGCCTGATCGGCGTCCCAGGGCAGCGTGATCCGCACCGCCGACGGCCGGACCCGGGGTTCGGCGCGGACGGCGTCCAGCGCCACCGCCGACGACGTCACGCCGGTCAGCCCGCGGGCGGCGTGGGCCCGCTGCGGAAGTTGCTGGACGGCGGCGGGTTCAGATCACCGGCGTCGGGATCCTCGGCGCGGTCGGTGGGCTCGGCGTCGTCGTCCTCCTCCTGATCGGCGACCGCCACATGGTTGGGCATCACGATGTCAGGACGGGTCGTCGACGAGGCGGGCCGCGCGTCCGAGCCGTCCCGCTCCCGGGTCCTGACCAGCTCGACGTCGGTCGGCAGGAGCGTGGGCGCCACCGGAGGCTCGACGGGCGCCGCCGGAGGCTCGGTGGGCGCAGGCGGGGGCTCGACGGGCGGCGCGGGGTCCGGAATGGTGTCCAGCGGCGGCGGCTCAGGCTCGGACGACAGGCTCGGCGGTTCGAGATCGTCGTCGGGCTCCTCCCGGGGGAACGGGATGATCGGCTCCCGCTTCGGCTCGGGCGCGGGTTCCGCCGGGGCCTCCAGGGCCAGCGGCTCGGGCACGGCGGGCCCGAGCACCTTGACGTGACCGCGCTGCGGCTCGACGTTCTCGGGCTCGGCGGTCGCGGGACGCGCCACCCGGATCTGCTTGAACATCGTCAGCCACAGCCAGACCCCGAGCACCAGCATGATCTGCGGCGCCACCGCCACGCCCGCGCGGACCCCGTCGTGGGGCAGTTCGGACATGCCCCAGACCGAGTCCTGGACGGAGATCGCGGCGCCCCCGGCGAGCAGGAGCAGCAGCAGCGTCCAGCGCAGCAGCCGCGTCCACCAGTGGGCGTTCCGAGTGATCACCAGGGACAGGATCGTCATCGCGGTGAGCGTGTCGGCGATCGCCGGGTAGAGCGGCGCCCAGCGGTCGCCGACGCCGCCGTGGCGGGCGAGGTCGCGGAGCACGTCGTAGGTCAGCGCGAACGCGGCGCCCGCCAGCACGGCGACGATGAGGCCCGCGAGGGCGGTGAGCAGCCGTCGCTGCACGGGGGTGAAGGCGGGCCTGGTCGGGTCAGATGGCATGTTTCTCGTTCCGGGAGGGGCACCTGGGGTCCTGAGGCGAGATTAGCCAGCCCGGCCGGTGGTGGCCCGTCAATAGGAATGATCACTTTCGCGCTGCGAGCGATATGAGCTGAGACGTACGGTATGGACGACGACATCCCGAGGGGAGGCTGCGATTCCGGGGGATCGCCTCGGCGAGCGCGTCCGGACCTTCGACGGCCGGGCCGCCGACCACCGCGCCTGGACCTGGCTCGCGCTGCTGGGTCTGGCCTCGCTCGCGCTGATACTGGTGGCCGTCGTCTACCTGCACGATCGGGACTGGTGGGCGGGCCTCTTCGCGCTCGCGCTGTCCATGGGCTGCGCGGCGGCGATCGGCTGGGTCGCGGGACACGACCGCCTGCGCGGCCGGTCCGTGACGCTCCACACCGGCGGCCTGTCGATCACCGGGCCCGGCGGACCGGCGCGCTACGGCTGGGACGAACTGGAGTCCGTCACCGTGTCGGGCGTCCGGAACGCTCCGCGCGACCGCACCCGCTGGACCTTCACGGTCGTCGCGGACGACGGGACCGTGCTGCGCCTCGGCGACGACATCCGTGACGTGCGCGAACTCGGCGAGGCGGTGGCCCTGGAGGTGACGTCCCGCGTCGTCCCGCGCCATCTCGCGGCGGTGAAGGCCGGTGAATCGGTCCGGATGGGTCCGTTCACCATCGACCTGGACTGCGTCGAGAAGGACGGCGAACGAATCCCGTGGCCCGGCGTCAGCGCCGTCGACATGGACAACGGCCTCGTCACCGTGCACACCCGTGGCGCCCGCGCGAATCTCGTCGCCGTGGCAGGGCAGATGCCGGACGCGTTAGCGTTCACGGCACTGTGCGACCTGGTCAGGGAGCTGACCGAACCTTCCTGAGATTTTTGCCCTGCGGATGTCGAGAACGTTTCCGCGGTTCCGATCCCGTTGTGAGGGCGGCCCGAACCGGGCCCGTCCACTCATCGACGAGGAGACACGACCATGAAGTACATGCTGCTGATCTTCAACCGTCCCGGCTTCGTGGAGGAGCTGTCCGAGCAGGAGCGCCAGGACCTGTTCGGCGACGTCGACAGGATCATGCGGGAGCTGGACGAGTCCGGCGAATGGGTCACGGGCGAGGCGCTGGCGGACCCGTCCACGACGAAGACCGTCCACGCGAAGGACGGGCAGCCCGCCGTGACCGACGGACCGTTCCTGGAGGCCAAGGAGCACTTCGCGGGCTTCCTCACCGTCGACTGCGAGTCCGAGGAACGGGCCGTGGAGATCGCCAAGAGCTGGCCGGACGTCCGCTACGGCGGCCGCTTGGAGGTCCGGGCGATCATGGTCGAGGGCGGCGCGGAGATGTGACGGGGACACCCGCCGTCGAGGACCTGCTGCGCACGCTCGCGCCGCGGGTCCTCGGCACGCTCGTCCGGCGGCACGGGGCCTTCGACGCCTGCGAGGACGCCGTCCAGGAGGCGCTGCTGGCCGCCGCCGTCCAGTGGCCGGAGGACGGCGTCCCCGAGCATCCGCGCGGCTGGCTGCTGACCGTCGCGACGCGGCGGCTCACCGACCGGTGGCGCAGCGAGCGGGCCCGCCGCGACCGCGAGGCCGCCGTGTTCACGCGGGAACGCGCCGACGAACCGGACCCGGGCCCGGACGAGGACAGACCGGCCGACCACGACGACACGCTGACGCTGCTGTTCCTCTGCTGCCATCCGGCGCTGACCCCATCGTCGCAGGTGGCACTGACACTGCGGGCTGTCGGCGGGCTCGGCACGGCGCAGATCGCGCGGGCGTTCCTCGTCCCGGAGACGACGATGGCGCAGCGCGTCAGCCGGGCCAAACAGAAGATCAGGGCGAGCGGGGCGCGGTTCGTCCTGCCGCCGCCTCAGGAGCGGGACGAGCGGCTGCGCGCCGTCCTCCAGGTCCTGTATCTGATCTTCAACGAGGGGTACACGGCGTCCAGCGGCCCCGACCTGCAACGCGCGGACCTCACCGCGGAGGCGATCCGGCTGGCCCGCGCGCTGCACCGGCTGCTGCCCGACGACGGCGAGGTCGCCGGACTGCTCGCGCTCATGCTGCTCACCGACGCCCGCCGCGCCGCCCGCGTCGGCGACGGCGGCCTGCTGATCCCCCTCACCGAGCAGGACCGGACGCGCTGGAACCGCGACGCCGTCGCCGAGGGCGCCGCGCTGATCACGGCGGCGCTCACGTGGTCGCCGCCCGGCCCGTACCAGGTGCAGGCCGCGATCGCCGCCGTCCACGCGGAGGCGGCGCGGCCTGAGGACACCGACTGGCCGCAGATCCTCGCCCTCTACCGGCTCCTGTCGCATCTGGCGCCGAACCCGATGGTCACGCTGAACGAGGCGGTCGCGCTGGCGATGGCGGACGGCCCGTCCGCCGGGCTCGACCTGCTGCGCCCCCTCGATGACGACGCCCGCATGTCGGGACATCACCGGCTTTTCGCCGTCCGGGCGCATCTGCTGGAGATGTCGGGTGATGTCGAGGCCGCGATGGCGGAGTACCAGCGGGCCGCTCGGGCGACGACGAGCCTCCCGGAACGCCGCTACCTGGAATCACGCGCCCGCGGGGTCAGAGGCGCGACGGGGGACGCGCGATTCCAATAAACTGGGGCTTGTGAGTCTGCGTTTCTACGACACCGGCACCCGCGACGTCCGCGCGTTCGAGCCCCTGGAAGAGGGCCGCGTGAGGATGTACGTGTGCGGTGCCACTCCGCAGGCGGCTCCCCACATCGGTCATCTCCGCTCTGGCGTGATCTACGACGTGCTGCTGCGGTGGCTACGGGCGTCCGGCTACGACGTGCTGTTCGCCCGCAACATCACCGACATCGACGACAAGATCATCGCGGTGTCGGCGGCCGAGGACGTGCCCTGGTTCGCGGTGGCCGAGGGCAACCAGCGGGTCTTCACGCAGGGTTACGACCTGCTCGGCTGCCTGCCCCCCACGATCGAGCCGCGCGCCACCGGCCACATCCCCGAGATGGTCGGCCTGATGCGGCGGCTGATCGACAAGGGCCACGCCTACCCGGTCGGCGGCGACGTGTACTTCGACGTCAAGTCGTGGGCCGACGAGTACGGCTCGCTGTCGAACCAGCGGCTGGAGAACATGCGGTCCGCGGGCGACACTCCCAACGAGTCGCTCAAACGCGACCCGCGCGACTTCGCGTTGTGGAAGGGCGCCAAGCCCGGCGAACCCTCCTGGGAGACGCCGTGGGGTCCCGGACGGCCCGGCTGGCACCTCGAATGCTCCGCGATGGCGACCAAGTACCTGGGCCCGGTCTTCGACATCCATGGCGGCGGCGTCGACCTGATCTTCCCGCACCACGAGAACGAGATCGCCCAGTCCCGCGCGGCTGGTGACGGGTTCGCCCGCTACTGGCTGCACAACGGGTTGCTGACCGTGCATGGCGAGAAGATGAGCAAGTCCGTCGGCAACGTGGTGTTGCTGCCCGACCTGCTGGGCAAGGCCCGTCCCGTCGAGGTGCGGTACTACCTGGCGTCCGCGCACTACCGCTCCCTCATGGACTACACCGACGCCTCCCTGGCCGAGGCCGTCTCCGCCTACCAGCGCATCGAGGGCTTCGTGACCCGCGCCGCGGAACTCGTCGGCGCCGCGCCGCCCTCGCCCGCAGTGCCCGCCGCTTTTGCCTCCGCGTTGGACGACGACCTGGGCGTCCCGCACGGGCTCGCTGTGCTGCACGAGACCGTCCGAGAGGGGAACGGCGCCCTGGCGTCGGGCGACCACGACGCGGTACGCCGCCACCTCGCGAACGTCCGCGCCATGGCGGCCGTACTCGGCATAGACCCCCTGTCCGTCCAGTGGAACCGCACCGGCGAAGGCGACCTACGCCCCGTCGTGGACGCACTCGTCGCGGTAGCGCTGGAACAACGCCAGGCGGCCCGAGCCCGCAAGGACTACCCGGCCGCCGACGCCATCCGCGACAGCTTGGCCGAGGCCGGAATCCTCGTCGAAGACACCCCCCACGGCGCCCGCTGGGAACTCAAACGCGGCTAACGCCCGCCGCACGGCGTCCTGTGTCACGCGCTTGTGCCCTGCCGGGTTCGCTGTGTCATGCGCGTTGCATTATGTGCGTTTGCATTATGTGAGTGGCAGATAGACTTAGGCGTTCGCGGGGGTTCGCACCGTCCCGCTGAGACTTGAGCCGCCCCGAGGGCGGGCGAACCGCAACCGTCGCGAGGGACGTACCTGATCATGGCCAAGCGCAAGGGCAAGGGACCGACCCCCAAGGCCGAGGACCGGCACTGGCACGGAAAGCGCCAGAAGGCCCGCGCCGTCAAGAGCTCCAGGCGGACCGGCACCCAGACGCTCGGCCCCGGCGGACGCCCGAAGCCCGCCGAGACCGGCGGAGACCGCACCTCCGGCCGTCCGGGCCCTGGACGCCCGGCGGGCGCACGACGCGCGACCGGCGAGGTCCCCGAACTGGTCACGGGCCGCAACCCGGTCGTCGAGGCCCTCCGCGCCGGAGTCCCCGGGACGGCCCTGTACGTGACGGGCGGCACCGACGAGCGGATCCGCGAGTCGATGCAGCTGGCCGCCGACCGCCGGATCCCGCTCCTGGAGACCGGCAAGAACGAACTCGACCGGCTGACGGACAACGCCGTCCACCAGGGCATCGCCCTCCAGGTCAAGCCGTACCGGTACGCGCACCCCGACGACCTCCTCACCGGACGGGCCCCGCTGATCGTCGCGGTGGACGGCATCACCGACCCGCGCAACCTCGGCGCCATCGTCCGCTCCGCGGCGGCGTTCGGCGCCGCCGGGGTCGTCATCCCGGAACGCCGCGCCGCCGGAGTGACCGCCGGAACCTGGAAGTCGTCCGCAGGCACCCTCGCCACGGTCCCCGTCGCCCAGGCGACCAACCTGACCCGCCAGCTCAAGGCGTACCAGAAGGCAGGCTGCTTCGTCGCCGGACTAGACGCCCGCGGCGAAACCGCTGTAGCCGACATGGACATCGCGTCCGGCCCCTTCGTGCTCGTCGTCGGCTCCGAAGGCAAAGGCATGGGACGCCTCGTAGCCGACACCTGCGACCTGCTCGTCACGATCCCGATGCCGGGAACCGCCGAGTCGCTCAACGCGGGCGTAGCCGCCGGAATCGCCCTGTACGAGGTCAGCCGACTCCGCTCAACCGCTCCCTGAGAAAGGCCAACTCGGCCTCATTCGTGGTCCGCTCAATGGCCTCTTCGTAAGCCGCCCCGGCCTCCGCATCCCTCCCCAGCCTCCGCAACAGATCAGCGCGGACCGCATGGAACAGGTAGTAACGGCCGAGATCAAGCCCGTCCACAACCCCCAACGCGTCTTCAACCCCCACGACCTCAGCCAAGGCCACAGCCCGGTTAAGCGCCACCACCGGACCAGGCGCCACAACCATCAACTGGTCGTACAACTCCAGAATCTGCCCCCACTGCGTATCCTCGGCCCGCACCGCATCACTGTGCACCGCGTTGATAGCCGCCTGGATCTGATAGGGCCCCGGCCGACCCCTCCTCAAACACTCCCGCACAAGGGATTGCCCCTCCCTAACCAGCTCCCAATCCCAAGCGCCCCGATCCTGATCGGCAAGCAGCACCAACCGTCCACCCCGCGTCCGAGCACCCCTCCGCGACTCAACCAACAACATCAACCCAAGCAACCCCAGAACCTCAGACTCCCCAGGCATCAACTCCCTGAGCACCCGCCCCAACCTGATCGCCTCAGCTCCCAACTCCTCCCGCCCGCCATACCCCTGGTTGAACACCAGATAGATGACAGCCAGCACCCCCGACAACCGCTCCGGCAGATCAGCCTCGTCCGGCACCCGGTACGGGATCCCCGCGTCCCGGATCTTCCCCTTGGCCCGCACCAGCCGCTGCGCCATCGTCGCCTCCGGCACCAGAAACGCCCGCGCGATCTCCGCCGTCGTCAACCCGCCCAACAGCCGCAACGTCAAAGCGACCCGCGCCTGCAACCCCAACGCCGGATGACAACACGTAAAAACAAGCCGCAACCGCTCGTCGGGCACGCCCCCCACCTCAACGGGCTCCACCGCACCCACCACCAACGCCTCAGCCTGCTTCGCTCCCCGAGCAGCCTCCCGCCGCAACCGATCAATCGCCTTGTTCCGCGCCGTAGTGATGACCCACCCCACCGGAGCGGACGGCGCCCCGGAAACAGCCCACCTACGAACCGCCTCAGCAAACGCCTCCTGCACGGCCTCCTCAGCCAGATCGAAATCACCAAAGTCCCGGACCAGGACGGCCACAACCCGCCCATGCTCCTCCCGAAAGACCCGCTCGATCAGGCTTCGCCCTGAAACGGCCGCACCTCCATCGGCAACCCCGTCACCCGCGCGTACCGCGCCGCGATCTCCAACGCCGCGTCCAGATCCTCGACCTCGACGATGATGACCCCCCCAACATGCTCCTTGCTCTCCGCCCAGGGCCCATCGGTAGCGATCACCTCGTCCCCCCTGAGCCGCACCACAGTGCTCGCCTCAGGCCCATGCAACGGCCTCCCGAACACCCAGGCCTCCTGCGACTCCAGCTCCCGCCGCACCTCCGCGAGCTCAGCCATCACAGACTCCAACACCTCCGGCGGCGGCACCACCCCCACCGGCTGAATCATGTTGAGCGCATACAGCTTCATACCTCCCCCTCTCCCCTCACACGAGCCCCTCTCACCCGTCCCCCAAAACTCTCCCAACCCCACACTCGCACGAGCCCCCACCAAGTCGACTACGATGCGGAACGAACAAGCCGGCGTAGCTCAATTGGCAGAGCATCTGTCTTGTAAACAGAAGGTTAGGGGTTCAAGTCCCCTCGCCGGCTCCACGATCCACCAGGCACTTCACCCGCTCCGGGTGGATGATTACTCCATCGCCTGTAGCAGTTCCGTAGCAGTCTTCGTTCCGAAGAGCGTCCTCCCGAGCCGGGCCGCGCCCTCGTCCATCAGCAGCGTCGCCGCAGTGTCCCGGGCCGCGAGCACCTTGTGCTGCTCGACGCCGGCCTCGACGAGCAGATCCCGCCGCTCCCCCCAGTCCCTGTGCGGGTCGATCGGCCGCCCACTCCACTATGTGAAAACCACGCCGTGGCCTCCCACTGGTCCCCGGCCGACGCCTGTCCGCACGCTGCCGCTCCACTGGACCTTCAGCAGCGCGACCAGCTCCGGGGCGACACTAACGATCTTCTGCCGCCTCTCCTTGATCTCCGGGAACACCAGCCCGCCGCCCTTGCCCGGTCGCGTCGCCGATGGCTCATCCTGGCCAACCTCACTGAGAACCGCCGAACTGCCCCGATCAGAGAGGATGGCGAGTGGAATGTGGTCGGAAGCACCGTCTCTGGCCAAGAATCAGAGGTTGTCGGAACTCCCGATCGAGCTGCGTGCCCATGAGGGGATGCTCCTGGGCCGGAGGAGCTGATGCGCTGGTGACCCATGAGAAGGAAGCCGGTCTGCCTACGGCCGGGACGACACGGGACGGGCGCTCCAAACTGCTGGCGGGCATCGCGCTGTCCCAACTGCTTGTCGCCCTCGACTTCTCCATCGTCTACGTTGCCCTGCCAACGATCGGCGAGGAGCTGAGCTTCAGCGCGGTCACCTTGCAGTGGGTGGTCAGCGCATACGGCATCTTCTTCGCGGGTTTCCTGCTGCTGGGCGGGCGGCTGGTGGACGTGTTCGGCGCCGGACGGGTGTTCGCCCTCGCCCACGTTCTGTTCACGGTCGCTTCGCTGGGCGCGGGCTTGGCCCCGGCCGCCGCTGTGCTCATCGTCTGTCGTGCTGTCCAAGGCGCGGGTGCGGCCCTTCTCAGTCCCGCCACCCTCGCGTTGCTGCACGGGCACTACCCGGCGGGTCGCGAACGTGACCGGGCGCTGGCCGTGTGGGGCACGACCGGCGCCGCCGGTCTCGCCCTTGGCGTCGTGACCGGGGGCCTGATCCTCGCCGTCTCCTCCTGGCCGTGGATCTTCTGGATCAACCTTCCGGTCAGTCTCACCTGCCTCGGCGCGGTGGGCGCCCGAGTGCTCCGCGATAGGCCCGTACGGATCGCCAGGACCGTCGGCCTCCCGGGCGCGGTGATGGTCACCGCCGCGGTCAGCGCGCTCTGCCTGGTGTTCACCGAGCTCGCCCTGCCGCAGCCACGCGGACCGGTTGTACTCGGCGCCCTCGGCGGTGTGGCCGTGGTCGTCGCGCTGTTCGTGCGCACCCAGGCGCGCCGCGTGGACTCCCTCGTCCCGCTCGCCTTGCTGCGGACACCCGGCCTGCGTGGGGCATGCGTTGTCGCAGCCCTCTACATGGCCAGCCTGGGAGCGGAATTTTACCTGGTCACGCTCTTCCTGCAGCGTGTGCGCTCCCTGGATACCTTCGCCGCGGGTGTCGGGTTCCTCCCGCTGGCGCTCACGATCACCGTCGGCAACACGCTCGCGGGTCGACTCGCCGGGTCGTGGGGGCCGCGCCGTCTGCTCGCGGCGGCGTTCGGGATCGGCGCGGCAGGCCTGGGCCTGCTCGCGCTGGGCACCGGGGCGGATGCCTACTGGCTGGGCGTGCTCCCCGGCCTCCTGGTCAGCGGGCTCGGCCAGGGGATGGCGTTCACCGGCATGTTCATCGCGGGCACCCGCGACCTGCGGCCGGAGGCGAACGGCACCGGCAGCGCGATGATCACCGCGGCGCAGTACACGGGCGGGGCCATCGGCCTCGCGTTGCTGGTGTGGCTGCACGGCCCGGAGCCGGACGCCGGCGGACTCGGTCTCGCCTACGTCGCGACAGTCGTGATCGCGCTGCTGGCGCTGCCAGTGATCGCGACACTGCGGGACGGGGCCGAACCCCGGACCAGGGATGAACAATAACGCTGGGGCCGCCCGCGCAATAATGCTCGCTCGACTTGATGGGTCTTCGAACCCTTCGCGGTCGCACCGGGCGTGGAGATCAACGCCATGGTGGTCTTCTCCCTCATCGGCTCCTACGGTCTCGCCTGACGCGAGGCGCTCGGCCTGGTCTTCTGTCCGGCGTGCTCATGGTCGCCGTCACGCTGCTCGGCTGGCGCGGACGGGTGATCGACGCGATCCCGCCGGAGGTCAGATCGGGCCTGGTGCTCTCGGTGGCCGTCTTCATCGGGATGGCGGGTCTGAAGCTGGCCGGGGTGGCGGGCGACGGCGCCAGTTATCCGCACTCCTTGGTCGCCCGTGAGGCGGCCGCGCTTTACCTCGGGTTCGGTCTGGCGTGGTCGCTGAGCCGGCGGGCTCCACGCCGGCGTGCCGGTCGCGATCGTCGCCGGGGGCGTGTACTGCCGGTTGGCAGGCGTTCCAGCGCAGGCCACAGCACCGGGTGACTGGTCGGCCGCCCTTCTGGCCTTGGATGTCACCGCCATCTTCAACCCCATGGCCATCGGAATGGTGCTTGTGCTGTTCGCGCTGGACTTCTTCGGCAGCGTCGCCAAGCTGGTAGGGCTGTCGGCGAACACCTCGATTCAGCGGGTCGGCCAGGTCCCACGGATCCGGCAAGCGCTCTACGTCGACGGACTGGCTACTGTCGGCGGCTCCCTCGTCGGGTCGACCAGCTTCGTCACGTTCGTCGAGAGCGGGGTCGGCATTCGCGTCGGAGCGCGTACCGGGATCGCTTCGGTAGTGACCGGTATGCTGCTGGCCGGATGCGCTCTGTTCAGCCCTGTCGCGGGCTGGATACCGGCGGACGCGGCCGCGGGCGCCCTGCTGTTCGTCGCTCTGGGCCTGTTACCTGGTCACGCCGTGCTGTCCAAGATTGGTCCCGTGGCCCTGGCGATCGCGGCGACGATGGCTGCGGTCACCGCCACCACCGAGGCCCTCGACCAAGCGTTGCTGGCCGGGCTTGTGATCTTCCTGATCAGCGAACTCGCCCGCGGACGCAAGCCCGGCCTGGTTCTGTCCTTGATCACAGTTCTGCTCGCCGGGGGCGTGAGCCTGCAGTACGGCCTCGGCTGACCGCACACTCTGGAAGGCACGACATGACGGACGATCGCCAAGCCCCCCTTCTCGACCTCGTCGGGCAGCCGCGGGGCGTTCCGCCCCGACTCGCCGGACAGATCCGCTTCATCGTCGAGGTGGACAGGCTCAAAACCGTGCTCCGGCGAAGCCCGCTGATCGCCGCCAACCGCAGGGAGAATGACGCCGAGCACTCCTGGCACCTGGCGCTGATGGTCATGGTTCTTGCCGAGTACGCCGACGGGCAGATCGACGTGGAGCGGACGCTGCAATTGGTCCTGCTGCATGACCTTGTGGAAATCTACGCGGGCGACACCTTTCTATACGACGAGGTCGGGGCGCGAGACCAGGCGGAACGTGAGCAGGCGGCGGGCGACCGGCTGTTCGCCCTCCTGCCCGACGACCAGTGCGCGGAGTTCCGCGCACTGTGGGACGAGTTCGAGGCACGGAGCACACCTGAGGCACGATTCGCCAAGGCGATGGACCGGCTCCAGCCGCTCCTGCTCAACTTCAACAACCGCGGTGGCACCTGGCGCACCCCCGGCGTCACCGACACGGACGTCCGCCACCGCAAGTCCGTGATCAAGGATGCCTCGGAGGAACTCTGGAACTATGCCCAAATGCTGATCGACCTCGGCGCCGAGCGTGGCTGGGTGCCCCGCTCCGGCCGCTGACCCCGGGAGAAACCAGGACGCTTCCGGTCCCGTCTCGCTGCCCGGGCGCGGCCGCCCCCGCCGACAAAGCAGCGTCCAAGAAGGCAGCGCGATGAGTTTTGGGGGGACCGGCGGTCTGAGTGTGTGACTGATCCACCACCGAGCACGTGCTGATCGAGTGGTGCCGCTGGGACCGTCCCGACGCGGGCAGAAAACACACGGAGGCACCGGATGCGGAAGCTGATTCTGGGATTTTACGTCTCGCTTGACGGCAAGAGCGCCGACGCGGACAACGGAATCCGGGACGTCATGATGAGCATCGACGACCCCGAGCAGGAGAAGTACTTCGTTGGTCGGCTGTGGGAGGCCGGGGCCTTCCTCATGGGCCGCAACACATACGAGATCATGGCCGGATACTGGCCTGGCTCCGACCACCCTTCCGCCAAGGCAATGAACGAGGTCCCCAAGGTCGTGTTCTCCCGCACCCTCACAACGGCCGACAACTGGCCCGAGACCCGGATCGCCAGCGGTGACACGGCGGAGGAGATCGCCAAGCTCAAGGGCGAGCCGGGCAAGGACCTCGTCGCCGCCGGCGGCACCGAGTTCATGCACTCCCTGATCAGGCTCGGCGTGGTCGATGAGTACCGGCTGTGGGTGCTGCCCGCCGTCACTGGCAGGGGCGCCCCTCTGTTTCCCGAGCTGGATCAGGCCGTGAGCCTGCGCCTGGTGAAAAGCACTGCCTTCCCGTCCGGAGTCCTCGAATTGGTGTACGTGCCAGCCGACAAGTAAGACTCGGCAAGCGACGCATTATCAAGATGGCCCCGGGGGGGGCTGGTTGCGCCTGTAGTGAGCACACCGATGGGACGCGCCCGAAGCGGCGGCTTCGAGCCTCCCAGCCCCGGCAAGCTGGAGCACACTGTCGCGCCAGACTGTCTGTCACGCCGTCTCCCTGTCCGAGCGAACGAGCGCTCTGGATCGTGATGAAGGAAGGGGGAGGAGCGCTGAAGCGAGCATTGACGACGGTCTTGGACGACCCAGGACAAGGGCAGGATCGGAGGCCGAGGCCGCGACAGCGGACCATGGGGCGGATCTGTACAGCTGCGGAAAACGGCCGAACAGGACGACGAGTGCGGTAAAGCCGCCCTGGGGCAAAGGCGCGGTTCGACACGAATATTGCGCGCGGTTAGAGACGGCGTCCTTGGCCGGATGGTCGCGAGCACATTGGCATGACGTTCGCAGAGGCATCAAGTTTGGTGTGCGGAGCCTGCGGTTTGGGCGGTTCGCCTAGTAGCCTTGCCCAGGCATTCACCCGACCCGAACTGTTCGTGTCGGCCATATGCTCACCGAGGTCGACGAGGAGTTGGCGGCCGTCGTCGAAGCTCTGTGGCGTAATGGGTTCGAGACGCTGACGAGTTGTCAGAACGCGGGGGGAAAGCAACGCTGACTGGGTAGATCTGCTGCCGCACATGGCCGCGTACCTTGAATCGTGCCGGGGCTGGGCGTTCATTGACTTTCCAATCGACAGTGGGCTCTTTCGCAAAGGCCGGCCCGCGCGATGCTTTCTACGTGCGGAGGACTCATTAGGGCCGCGCCTGACTCCTGGGACGTGTTGATCAGGCCGTTCGATGCCGCGCTACTGGACGAGATCCGCGAGTCGGATTTCGGCCTGCGATTGCTGCAGGTGTGCTTCCCGCTGTATGACAAGGCCGAGATCCTCCGGCGACTCGAACGCTACGAAGCTGGAGAGCTTGTCGAACCTGCCCCTGCGGACTGGACGACCGTGGGGCGCTGACGCCGGAGCGAGCGGGTGTCGCGCTCGTCTGGGGCCCCAGCGCCATGCGGCTAGGTCACCGCGGGCTGTTATCGACGGAAGCTGGGAGCTTGTTGCGGGCCTTTTCTCGGCGAGGCATAGGGACTATGCCGCGACCGTAATGGGACACGAAGGCTAGCGGCTGCGTCCACCTCGACGGCTTTTCGTTGCAAACGACCGAACACGGCCAACGGCGCCGTTTGTCGGGCTGGCGCATGCATAATCTGGGGATGGAGATTCGCGCCGATCGGGCCTTGGAGCTTCAACTCAGGCAAATTGACGAACACGCGGTTGAGCAGCGGGTGAAGGAATGGATTTACCGTGCGCTCGCGCACATGGCTGGAGGGACCGGTGGGCATCGCCACGGCGGTGCGGAGTTGGTGGCTCTCCTGGCTGAAGCGCGGCAGAGGGCGGCGGACTACGACGAGTGGAACGTGGTAAGGCTGTTGCAGGACTCGATTGACTACGCTGAAGGGCGGATACTGAAGCCCGTTATGGAGGAACAGTATCGGCTGTTCCAGGACGGTCTGCGGAGTGAGACGTATCGCCAGTTCCTTGCGAGAACTTTGGAAGCGAACTTGAAGCTCTTCGTCGATGTTGGCGAAAAGGTCTTGGCGGAGCATCCGGGTGTCACGTTGCCTGACTCTTCTGTGGGCAGGCGAGTTTCAGCGGCGAGCGGCTGGACTTGCTGAGGTGCGGGCGGTGGTTGAAGACCCCGGGGGCGGCCGAACACCAACTCCAGAAGGCTCTCAGCGGACAGTACTGGATCTTCGGCGGGCGCTATGTCGATGACGAGAAGGCATACCGAAGGCTGGTGCCGGGCGATGAATATGACATTCCGCTGGTCCGTGCCGACGGAGCGCTCCAGATCGTGGAACTCAAACTGGCAATGGGCCTGCGTAGTCCATTGGTGAAGAAGCACCGCGGCTCGTGGGTGGCGGCATCCGCGGTCAACGACGTCGTGAGCCAGGCGATCGCGTATCTCGTCGGGCTGGACGAGCATCGGCTGAGAATCCGCGATGAGATCGGTATCGAGACGCGGCGGGCGAGCGCGACTGTTCTGATCGGCCATCCCGCGGCGCAGCCGAGCGCGCCTGAGGCCGCGATCCATGAAGCGTTCCGGACGCTGAACACGCACCTTGGCCGCGTCGAGGTTCTTACCTACAAGGAGCTGATCGACAACGTGGAGCGCTCGATCGGCGGCGCGGCCAGAAGCTGATCAAACAGCGTGTCTTGCCCTCAGGGAGTCAGCCGGGCCGGGGCCGACTACTTGGGTGATTGTGGTGGTTGGCTATGGGCGCAGGCGCTCGGTTTGGGGGTCGTAGCAGACGAGGTCGTGCTGCTGGGCGGCGAACGCGGAGGCTTCGTCGGCCATGCTGAAGCTCATGTTGATGTAGGCCAGCGCACCGCTGGTTTGATCCATCAGTGGACTCATCGCCCAGGGGGCATCATCGGCTTCACCGAGGGGTTGGGAAGTGGGGCGTCAGACTATGTTGTGGCGGGTGTAGGTCGGGGGGCGCCAGCCCAGGATGCTTTCGGTCATGTTTACTGTTTGTCTTGCTTCGTTTATGTCGTGGACGCGGACTATGCGGGCGCCGCCTAGGATTGAGACTACCAGGGTGGCTAGGGTGCCTTCTATTCTGTTTTCTTGGGGTTGGTTCAGGGTTTCGCCTATGAAGTCTTTGTTGGAGACTGCTACTAGGAGGGGGTAGCCGATTTCTGCTATTTCTGGGAGGCGGCGGGTTAGGTCTAGGGAGTGGTGGGTGTTTTTGTTCAGGTCGTGGCCTGGGTCGATTATTATGCGGTTGGGGGGGACGCCTCGGTTTTCGGCCAAGGTGATTCTTTGGCGGAGGAAGTCGGCTACCTCGGTTACGACGTCGGTGTATTCGGGGCGGGGGTAGGAGGTTCGGGGGTCGGCCAGGCTGTGGGTGATTATTAGGCTGGTGTTTGTTTCTGCTACTACGTCGGCCAGGGCTGGGTCGTGTAGGCCGCTGGTGTTGTTCAGGACGTCGGCGCCGGCGGCGAAAGCGGCTCGGGCTACCTCGGGGCGGTAGGTTTCTACGGAGATTACTGCGTCTGTGCGGGCGCGGGCGCCTTCGATTACCGGGACTACGCGGTTTATTTCTTCGTCGATTGTTACCGGGGGGCCTGGGGCGAAGGGGACGCCGCCTATGTCCAGCCAGTCGGCGTTGTTGTGGAGGGCCTCTTCTACGGCGATCAGGGCCTTGTCCAGAGCGAACGTGCGGCCCTGGTCGTGGAAGGAGTCCGGAGTGCGATTGATTATCGCCATTACGGCTACTTGCCGGGAAAAATCGAACGTGCGCTGGCCGATGGTGCGCTGAGGCTCGATTATCTCAGGGAAGTAGGCCGCGATGTTTTCTGGCACGTAAACCACCTAGATTGGACCGGAAGGCAAGCATAGCAAGGTGCGGGTCGTTCTAGCCTTCTGTGCGCGGGCGGCGGCGTCCCACGGTTGTTGCGGCGCGGAGCAGGCCGAAGAAGGTCAGGGATCCGATGACCACGAGGACCGTGGACAGGGCGTGCTCGCCGAAGCCGTCCGACTTGATGACGACCGCGCCGGAGCTTAGGACGAAGCCGACTTGAGCGACAAATAGTCCCGAGATTTCCACAATCTTGAGGAGGCCTGACGACGCCATCTCCTGGGCCACGTCGACTCGTTGGGGGGCTTCGTTCAGGCGATCTTCCAGGTCTGTTGACGCTGCGGTTAGTCTTTCATCCAGGCGCGTGGCGATGGTTGTGCCTATTGACTCGGTGCTGTGTTCGATTAAGATTTGCAGGTTGCGGGCCAGGATGATTGCGCGGCGTTCTTGTGAGAACTGTTCGTGGAGGAGGATGTCGTCGGGGTTCAGGTCGTTGATAGCCCTGTCTATTTCGTAGAGTGTGTCGTCGAACTGGCCGAGTTTCCGGTACGCGGTCGCACGGCGGTAGTAGACGATCTCGCCTTCTTGGCCGTGCGTCAGGCTGTTCGCGTGCGCTCCGCTGGCTGGTCGTTCTCGCGGTTCTGCCGTTGCGGCGGAACGCCCTGATCCATCAAACCCCTGCCGTCTGTCGCGTCCCCGATCCAGTCCAGCAGTCTAGGCCGCCGCCTCTCGCGTCGTCCGGCCCAGGCAGGACGTTGACGTCAGGATGTCCGCGCGCTGGTTGTCTGTGGACGCGGGGTCGGTGGGGCGTCTGTCTTGGACAGAAGGTTCGGCTCGGTGTTGCGGTGTGGGCTTGGTGGTTGCTTGGACGATGACGAAAGGGGGCCGGGTCTGTAGGAGAACAGTGCCGAAGATGACCTTGGTTGGGGCTGGGTGGGCCACGATGTCGTGACGGCATTGGCCCGCGATGCCCGGACGTGATGGGACGAGCCTGTGGAACTGCGTGACGAAGTCGAGAACGTTCTCCGAGCATGGGACGCCTACGAGATCGGACATGGTGGGGCGCCGGTCATCGACTTCGACTGTGCGCCCGGAGGGGGCGCGCCCGAGGCCGCTCCGGATCGGCTCGCGGTGTACCGGCGGCTCGTCGAGCTTCGGGAAAGGGCGACGGGTGTTGTGGCGGTGAGGTTGGACGCTGACCTGGCCTATCTCGGGGCGCTTCTCGGGGAGCGGCTGCCTCTCGACGACTATGTGCGTGCCACGCAGGGGTGTGGGGTGGCCGGGTGGTCGGACGCCTATGTCGCGGAGCAGGCCGAGGAAGTGCGGAAAGCGCTTGGTGATCTTGGGATCGGGTGGGGGGCGCGGGCGAATGCCGAGCTGAGGGAGGTCGAAGGGCTCCTTGATGTCAAGGAGGCGCCGGACGCCATTCGTCAGGCCGCTGAGGAGCTGGAGCCTGTTGTCCGGGCGGCGACGGAATGTAGCGCGCCTTATCGGCTGACGGTCGAGACCGTTGATCTGGATGTGTATTGGGCGTTCTGGCTCGACGGCGTCGGGGATCATGTGCGGCTGCGTCTCAATCTCGCCAATGTTGAGTTCACCGAGGTTGGCGCCCGGCAGTTCGCCCTGCATGAGGTGCTCGGGCATGGCTTGCAGAGTGCCGCGTTGACCAAGCAGGCCGCTGACGGGGACGTCCCGTGGGTGCGGCTGCTCAGCATTCACGCGCCGCAGTCGGTCATGTCCGAGGGGATCGCCCAGGCGTGGCCGTTGTTCCTGATGCCCGAGGACAAGGTGCTCACCACACGGGTACGGCTCGGGCATTACATGCAGCTCGTCCTTGCCCAGGTGCATCTGGCGATCAACGAGGGCACCTCGATTAGTGTTTGTGCTGATCGGGTGCGGGACGCTCTGCCGTGGTGGAGCGACAAGGCCATCGCCCGTTGTCTCACCGATCGGGGCGCCGACCCGCAGCACCGCAGCTACATGTGGTCCTATCCGGCCGGGATCGAGTGGTTCGCGGCTCTCGCCGAGGCGGACCAGGCCACGCGGGCCCTCGTGCTCAAGGACGCTTACCGGCTGCCGCTGGCGCCGGACGACCTGGCGGCCCGTTGGCCTGCGGGACCTCCCGTCGGCGGGCCCGGCGTCTAATGATCGTTTCGGGCTGTGGTGGATGGGGCTCCGCGATGCGCTGGAACTGAGCGGACGTCCTTCTCGTCTACACCGGTAGAGCGCGCGTCCGTGTCGTCTCACCGGTATAGGGAGAGCCATGGCGAAGGTCCGGGTCTACGAACTCGCCAAGGTATTCGGTGTCGAGAGTTCAGCCGTCATGGAGAAGCTCCAGGAGATGGGTGAGTTCGTCCACACGGCTTCAAGTCCTCTTGAACCGTCGGTGGTGAGAAGACTTACGGAGTCTTTCGCGCCCCAACTGTCACCGCGGTCGCTCGTCCCGAACCCGTCATGGCTTTCCGCGCAGCGCGGGCCCCAGAAGGACCCCGGGCCCACGGCGTCCGCGCCTCCGAGACCTGGCCCGAGACCGGACCCCAAACCGGTCCCTCCACCGCCTCGTGAGCCGTCCAGGCCCGCCGAGTCGCGGGGCGACGCGGCGAACCTGCAACAGGAAATCGAGGCGTCCCGGATCAAGCAGGATATTCTCAAGTCATGGGAGCGTCTGACCGGCTATATTCCGGAGTCCTATAACAATAGGGATTGGCTTTCCGGGAAGAGTCGGGTCAGTCGGGCCCGCGTGTCCTTCGCGCAGAGTGTGCGCAACTGGGTCGCGCATCCCGATGGAAATGAGCCTCAACTCGGCACTCTGCAGGACGCCCTGCGCGTCATGCATGAGATCGAACGCAAGCTTCCCGCGCGCCACCGGAATCACTCGACGTTCTGAGGAGGACGGCCCGTCCGGCACATGTCCCTGCCGTCTGGGGGAGGTGAACGTATCCGCTCCGGCCGACCCGGTGGTCACCTGTGGCGGGGGAGGAGCAGGGCGGGGACGACCGCCAGCGCGCCGATGACCAGGGCGATCCAGAAGGCGTGGCCGAAGGCGTCGGCCAGGAGGGGCGCGATGTGGATGCGCGCCTCGTCCGGCAGTGGGGCCAGCGCCGATCCGGCCAGGTCGGGTGAGCGGTCGGTGATCTCGCGTTGCAGGATCACGGCCAGCGCGGTGGTGCCGACGGACGCGCCCATCCGCTGGAGGGTGTTGATGGCGCTGGTCGCGCGCGGGATCAGCGGGCCGGGTAGCGCCTGGTAGGCCGCCGCCATGGACGGCATGATCGTCGCGCCCAGGCCGAGGCCGATCACGAACAGCGCGGCGGCCAGCAGGACGGGTGAGGTGTCCGCGTGGATCTGGGTGTAAGCGGCCGTCCCGAGCAGGCCGAGCATGATCCCGGTGGGGACGACGATCCCGGCGCCGAGCCGGTCGGTGAGCCGTCCGGCCAGGGGCATCGCGACCGCGGCGCCGACCGCCTGCGGGACGAGCAGCAGACCGGTGGCCAGCGGGCCGTGGCCCCGGACGACCTGCCAGTACAGCGGCAGCAGCACCAGGACGCCGAACAGCGCGACGGCCACGACGACGTTGGTCACGGCGGCGGCGGCGAAGGCGCGGCTCCGGAACAGCGAGATGTCGATCAGCGCCTGCCGGGTGCGGGCGTGCAGGACGTAGAGGCCGATCAGCACCGCCGCCGTGCCGAGGATGATCCAGGTGCGGGGCGCGTCCAGGGCGCCGGGACGTCCCGCCTCGGTGGTGCCGTAGACGAACGCGGTCACACCGCCGCAGAGCAGGACGAGACCCCGGACGTCCAGCCGCGCCGGGCGTGACGGGGAGCGCGGCAGGAGCCGCAGCGCGGCCACGACGGCGACCACGCCGAGCGGAAGGTTGGCGAAGAAGATCCACCGCCAGCCCGCCGTCGAGATGATCAGCCCGCCGACGATGGGGCCCGCGACGGATCCGAGCAGCATCGGCGTGCCGATGAAGCCCATCACGCGGCCCATCCGCTGGGGCCCGGCGGCCTGCGCGAGGATCGTCTGCGCCACCGGGATGATCATTCCGCCGCCGAGACCTTGCAGGACGCGGAACGTGATCAGGCTGGGCATCGACCAGGCGAAACCGCACAGCGCGGACCCGGCGAGGAACAGCAGCAGCGCGCTGACCCAGACGCGGCGGGCCCCGAACCGTTCGGTGGCCCAGCCGGTGATCGGGATGACGCCCGCCAGGCCCAGCATGTAGCCGGTCAGGACCCATTGGACGCTGGTGATGGACGCGCCGAAGTCCTCGGCGAGCGTGCGGGTGGCGACGTTGACGGCCGTCGCGTCGATGATCGACATGATGGCGCCGAGCACCACCACGACGCCGATCGCGACGATCTTCCGGTCGAGTGCGGGGACGGGCCCCTTGGCGGCCACTGTGGCGGTCATTTCGGTTGCCTCCCACTTCAGGCGGGCTGGATGTTGTGGTTGCGGTGGAACACGTTCCGCGGGTCGTACGCCCGCTTGACCTCGCGTAGCCGCCGGTGGTCCGCAGGGGTGTAGGCGCTGGCCGTCCTGGACGTGTCGTGCAGGAAGTTCATGAACGACCCGCCGGTCGCGTACGCGGCCAGTGGCGCGGCGTCCTCGGCGGAGCCGTCGATGGTGACCGAGAACGGGACGTCGCGGTGCCCGACCGGCCCGGCGTCAGCGCCCGGCCGCGCCATCGCGCCACCCCAGTGCCTGACCTCGATGCCGGACGCGCCGCTGCCCGCGATGGCCGCGATCAGCGGGTCGGGCAGGTCGGCGAACAGGTCGAAATGAAGCGGCGCGGTGCCGCCGAGGGATTCGGTCTCGGCGTACGGCATCGTCCGGAAGTCGTCGTGCAGTGGCGGGCCGCCCGCGTTCCACAGTGATCGCAATGCGTGCGCGCCCTCGTCCGCCCCGCCCGCGTACACGCCGCGCACGATGACGACCCGGCCGTGCTCGGCGTGGTCCGTCAGGGCGATGGACACGGTCAGCTCGTCGGGACGGGACGCGGCCTCGTCCCGGAAGCGGGTGAGCACGTCGCCCGCACGCTCGGCGGGGAAGACGGCGGCGCCGCCGAACACCGTGGTCACGGGGTGCAGCCGGAACTCCAGCGACGTGACGACACCGAAGTTTCCGCCGCCGCCGCGCAGCGCCCAGAACAGGTCGGCGTGGTGGTCGGCGTCGGCGGTCAGCGTCCGGCCGTCGGCGGTGACGACTCCGGCGCGCAGCAGGTGGTCGGCCGCGAACCCGTGGCGGCGCGACAGCCAGCCGACGCCGCCGCCGAGCGTGTAGCCGGTGACGCCGACGGAGGCGTGCGAGCCGGACAGCGGCGCGAGCCCGAACGGGGCGGCGGCCGCGATGACGTCGCTCCAGCGGGCGCCGGGGCCGACGCGGGCGGTGCGGCGGGACGGGTCGACCAGCACGCCCGCCATCCGGGACGTCTTCAGCAGCAGCCCCTCGTCCGGCGCGACGACGGTGCCGTGCCCGGTGGCCTCGATGGTGAGCGGCAGCCCGCGGTCACGCGCCGTGAGGATCGCGGCGCGGATGTCCGCCGTCCCGGTCGCCTCGACGACCTGAAGTTCGAGGTCGCGGGTCGCGATCGAAGCATTCATGATCTTCCTTTCTTCTGGAGGTTTCCCCTCCACTTAATCGCACCGTAACACCAGCCGGAGGATTTGTCTCCACTTAATCCAAGATCCCCCTCCTGCTCGCTGCGGACGACCATATGGTCACGAAGATTGATAATCAAGAATCGTGACTAAAATTAATCGGAGAGGATGCCTCCACATACTTGCTACGCTGCTCCCATGGCGCAGCAGCCCGACACCGCCGGACGCCCCCTCCGGGCGGACGCGCGCGACAACCGCAACCGGATCCTCGCCGCCGCCGCCGAGGTGTTCGTCGAGCAGGGCCCGGGCGCTCCGCTGGAGGACATCTCCAAGCGCGCCGGCACCGGAATCGCGACTCTGTACCGGCGTTTTCCTGACCGTGAGTCGCTGACAAGGGCGGTCGCGCTGGACGCGCTGCAACGCACGGCCGACGAGGCCCGGCGCGCCCGCGACGAGGAGCCGACGGCGTTCGCCGCGCTGGTCCGCTACCTCCACCGGGTTCTGGACATCCGGATCGGCGCGGTGTTCCCCGTCCTGCTGAACGAGATCCCGTTCGACGACGCGGAGATCGCGTCCGTCCGGGACGGCGGCGTCGCCGTCATGCAGGGCCTGGTCGCCACCGCCCAGGACGACGGCGACCTGCGTCCGGACGTCACGCACGCCGACATCGGGATGCTGCTCGTGCGGCTGTCCCGTCCGCTCCCCGGGTCCATTCCCCGGGACGTGGCCGAGCAGGTGGCGCACCGCCATCTCGACCTGATCGTCGACGGCCTGCGCGCCGCCGCCGGACGGACCGCGACGCTCGGCGGCCCGGCCCTCACCTTCGGCGACCTCCAGTCCATGGGGGACGACCCGGACCCCGCCCCCTGACACCCGGGCCCTGCTACCTGACGCCCGGACCCAGCCCCCAGGGCCCCGTCGACCAGCGCCGATGGACTACGCGCGGCGTGAACGGGCACAGGGACGCCATGAACATCTCAGGCATCATCAGCGCGATCGTCGTCGGCGCGATCATCGGGGCGCTGGGGCGGCTGATCCTGCCCGGCCGCCAGCCCATCGGCATCCTCATGACCCTGCTCGTCGGCATCGTGGCCGCGATCGCCGGGACGGCGATCGCGCAGTCCGTCGGCGTCTCCACCACCAACGGGGTCGACTGGATCGAGTTGGTGTTCCAGATCGGCCTCGCGGTGATCGGCGTCGCGCTCGTCGCCGCCTTCAAGACGCGCGGCAGACAACGCCGCCGCTCCCCACGCTGATCCGGTAGCGCGGCGCCGCTGTCCGCAAAGCTTTACGTTCCGTGGCCGGAGTCCGCCAATTCGGTGGCCGTGGGGTGTCTTGGAGCCATCGCGGTGCCATGCTCGGTGATGGCCGGGCTCCCGGCCGTGATCGCGTGATCATGGCGGCCGATTCATGCCTGTCAGCGGCGTGTGTTCGGTGGAACGGAGCGGTACGTGCAGCAGATGCGCAAAGGGGCCAATGTCGGGCTGGCGAATCTGACCGAGGCGACGGGCCCGGTCACGGTGGCGCTGCGGTGGTCCGACCCTTCCGGAAATGGTGATGCGGACGTCGCGGCCCTGCTGGTCGGCTCGTCCGGCAAGGTGCGCGACGACAAGGACTTCGTCTTCTACAACCAGCCGTCCACCCAGGACGGTTCCGTGCAGTTATTGGGGAAGTCGCCCACGGCGGCCGGCAGCGAAGATCGCATCCTCGTCGATCTCGACGCCCTGCCACCCGACGTCGAACGGGTCGTCCTCACGGCGAGCCGGTACGGAGGGCCGACCTTCGGTGATCTGGACGATCTCGGCCTGACCCTTCTCGACAGTTCCGGTGCCGCGCTACTCGGTTTCGACATCGACGACGCGGGCTCCGAGACCGCCTTCGTCTTCGGCGAGCTGTACCGCAGGGACGGCGACTGGAAGGTCCGGGCGGTCGGCCAGGGCTACGAGTCGGGGCTCGGCGGGCTGGCAGGTGACTTCGGCATCACCGTCGGGGAAGACGATGATGTCGAACGCGACGAAGCGCCCGCCGACGACGAGAAAGAGCCCGTCCCGCCGGATGCGGTCGAGGCTCCGCCCAGCGAGACCGAGAGCAAGACCCGTCCCGCTGCCGCGGATGAGCCTCGGGCCGGTCGGGTTCGGACGGCGAAGAAGCGGCGCAGCACGCTCCCCAAGGCGGTCAAGGTCGATCTCGCCGACCATCCGTCCTGGCAGGGCGCGCGGCTGTTCTCCGTGGCGGGGCTCCGCAACGACCACGAACGGGAGGCCCGGGCCACGTCCACGCTGCTGGCGGTCATGGCGCAGGTCCCGGAGTTCGGTCGGCGGCTCACGGCCAGGTTCAACGCCCCGGCCGGGACCGTGCAGACGTTCGTCGAGACACCGTTCAAGTCCGGCGAGACGAAGGTCCGGCCGGACGGGGTGATCCGCGTCGCCCGCGCCGGACGGATCTGGACGGCCCTCGTCGAAACGAAGACGGGCGGCAGCCCCCTCAAGAAGGAGCAGGTCGAGGCGTATCTGGAGGTCGCCTCGCGCAACGGCTACGAGACTGTCATCACCCTGTCGAACGACCTGGCGCTGGACGGCGAGCACCCCCTGACGGTCGACAGGCGACGGCTGCGCAAGGTGGCGTTGCGGCATCTGTCGTGGGCCGAGGTCGCGCACGAGGCGCACATGCTGTGCCATCACCACGGGCTCGCCAGTCCCGTCCACACGTGGATGCTCGGGGAACTGCTGCACTACCTGCGGCACGACGGCGCGGGATGTCAGGGATTCCAGGACATGGGGCCGTCGTGGGTGCCGCTTCGCAACGCGATCACGGCGGGGACGTTGCGTCCCGGCGACCGGCACGCGGAGCTTGTGGCCGAGAGCTGGGAGAAGCTCGTCCGGCAACTCTGCCTGCGGCTCAGCGGCGAGACGGGGCTGAACGTCGCGCCGGTGATGCGCCGCAGGCGGGGCGGCGCGGCCCCGCGCCGGGCCGACGTCGTGGCGTCGCTGATCGAGTCCGGGCGGATGGGCGCCGACATGCGCCTCCCGATCGCGGCGGGGCCGGTGCGCCTCGTCGCCGACCTGCGGACGGGTCAGATCGAGACGACGGTCGAGATCCCGGCCGCCGTCCGGGCTCGGTCGCTGTCGCGCGTCCAGTGGCTGCTGCGACGGCTCGCCGACGCGCCCCAGGAACTACGGCTGGAGGCCCTGCCGGACGGGCACGCCGAGGGCCCGTGCGATCTGCTGAAGAACCTGCGGAGCGAGCCGGGGCTGCTCGTCCCGGCGGACGGCGGCGAGATCACCTCGTTCCGGTTGACGCTGCCGTCCGGCATGGGCGCCAAGCGCGGAACGGACGAGACGGGCTTCGTCCGCAGCGTCGACGTCGCCGTGGACCGCTTCCACCAGCAGGTCCTCCAGGCGGTCAAGGTGGACGCCGGATAACCCCGTCACGGAGTGTGTCCTGAATGTGACGAGTGCCCGAGCGGGGGAGGCTTCGCGTGGCAGAATGTCAACCCGTTGTGGAGCGCGGCACAGGGGCGGGAGGAGGTGCGGCGGCGTGTCCCAAGCCGGTCATCGCCGTCCGGCGCGTCCTCGACCGGCCCTGTCACCGCACCGGCACCGCACGCGGGCGTTCGCGGCCCTGTCCGCGCTGGCGTTCGGCGCCGCCGGGGCCCTCCCCGTCGCGGCCGGGTTCGGCGGGACGCCCGCGAGGGTCCACGACGCGTCGTCGAGAGTCCACGGCGAGTCCGCGAAGGTCCATGGGGAGTCCGCGAGGGTCCACGGCGCGTTCGCGACGGTTCAGGGCGCGTCCGCGACGGTTCATGGATCGACCGCGACGGTTCGGGGCGCGTCCGTCAGGGCGGCCGACCAGATCCGTGCCCGCGAGTGGCACCTGGGCGTCCTGCGCGTAGAAAAGGCCTGGCGGTACTCCCGGGGGCGCGGCGTCACCGTCGCAGTCCTCGACACCGGCGTCGACGGGCGACATCCCGACCTCACCGGACAGGTCCTGACCGGGCCCGACCTCACCGGCGGCGTCCGGCGTCCCGGCACCCGCTACTGGGGGCTGCACGGGACGTCGATGGCGAGCATCATCGCAGGTCACGGCCATGGGCCGGGGGCGTCGCGGGGCATGTTGGGCGTCGCGCCGCAGAGCCGCGTCCTGTCCGTCCGCGTCACGCTGGAGAACGACGACCCGCTGCGGCGCGACAACGGACAGCAGACGGGCGGTGACCGCGACGCCATCGCGCAGGGCATCCGGTACGCCGTCGACCACGGCGCCGACATCGTCAACATGTCGCTCGGCGGCGGACGCCAGTTCTACAACGGCACCGCGTCGCAGGAGGCGGCGATCAAGTACGCGCTGCGCAAGGGCGTCGTGCTGATCGCGTCGGCGGGCAACGACGGGTCGGGCGCCAACCGCAAGAACTTCCCCGCCGCCTACGCGGGTGTGATCGCCGTCGGCGCGCTCGACCGCCAGCTGCGCCTGTGGAAGGACAGCAACCGGCACTCCCACGCGGCCGTCTGCGCCCCGGGCGTCGACATCGTCAGCGCCGACGCCAGCGACGGCTACGTCGTCGGGACGGGCACCAGCGCCTCGTCGGCCATGGTCGCGGGGGTCGCGGCGCTCGTCCGGTCCCGGTACCCGGAGCTGCGGCCCGAGCAGGTGCGGCAGGCGCTGATCGCGGGGTCGCCGCCGCGTCCCGGGCACCCGACCGGCTCGCCGACGTGCGGCGGGACGGTCGACGCCGTCCGCGCGCTCGTCGCCGCGCAGGGGATCAGCAAGACGGTCGGTGGGCCGGTGGAGTCGCCGCCGCCCCCGCCCCCGGTACCCGCCGCGCGGGCGTCCGGCGGAGGGTCGAGCCTGCTGCTGCCCCTCGTGATCGGCGGTGTGCTGCTGGTCGTCGCCGGGATCGTGCTCGCGCTGCGGCAGCGCGGGCGCACGGAGGAGGACGCGGCCGACACCGACACCGACGCCGTCGCCGATTACGGCCTGCCGTCCGCGCCGCCCATGCCACGCGAACCCGAGCCTTTCGAAACGGCCGGACCCTTCGAAGCCGCCGCACCCTTCGAGGTCGCCGCACCTTTCGAGTCGGCCGAGCCCTTTGAGACGGTCGAGTCCGTCGCGCCGGTCAACGTGCCGCTCTGGCAGGGCGCGGAGACGCTCCCGCGGCCGCCCCTGCCGGACGTCCCCCCGGCCGACCCCTCGCCGGTGGACGCGCCGCCGATCGACCCCGTCGACGGCTCCTGGGGCGCCCCGTTCCCAGCCGAGTCCGCGCCGGAGCCGTCCCCGGAGCAGCCGCTGTTCGGGTCGAGCGAGCTTCGGCCGTTCGTCCCCGACGAGTACGTCGACGACGGCTGGAACAGGCGCCACGACGACCACCTGAACGGCCTCAACGGCTCGGTCTGGGAGGACGACGCCGAACCCCGGGCACCGTCCGATCCCCAGGCACCGTCCGACATCCCGGAACCGGACGACGAGCCCAAGGGATGGAACCCGCAGGGCTTCGACGACGAGGAGCACTGGTGGTGAACGCCCGCGGGCGCCCGGTACTCCGCCGGGCGTAGCGCGGGAGTCTCCGGCGGGACGATGCGGCCCCCCGAACCCGTCGCCGAGCATCGACTCATCCGAACACCACAGGAAGAGGCGATGAACCATGATGGCGACCTTGGCGGCCCAGGCGACGGCACTGCACCCGGAGGCATGGCACGACGGCGGCGACGCCCCCGCCTTCTGGCCGGTGTTCCCGATCACGTTCGGCCTGTTCTGGCTGGCCGTGCTCGGGACGGTGTTCTACCTGATCCGCCGCCGGATGAACGACAACGCCGCGGCGAGCGCGGCGGCCGCCGACCCGATGGCGAAGGCGCAGGCGGTCCTCGCCGAGCGGTTCGCGCGCGGCGAGATCGACGAGGACGAGTACCTCATGCGCGTCTCCACGCTCCGCAACGGCGGCTGACGCAGGGGCGTCCGGACGCGCGCCTCGGGGGCCGGTGCCGTGACCTAGTCGGCGGCGTCGGCCTCCTTGAAGATCTCGTCGATGTCGTCGCCGTTCCGGGGCGACAGGGCGGCGGCGTCCGCGAAACGGGTGAGCAGCCGGGCGAACTCGGCGCGCTCGTCCACCGACCAGCCGGTCATGAGCGCGTCGAGATGGGCGCGGCGGAACCGGTCGGAGACCCGTTTGACGCGCCGACCCGCGTCGGTCAGCGCGAGGTTGGCGCGGCGCCCGTCGACGGGCGAGCAGCGCCGCGACACCAGCCCGGCGTCGATGGCGTGCCCGACCAGGCGGCTTGCCGTGGACGGGTCGATCTCCAGCCGTTCCGCGACGGCCCCGACCGTGATCTCGTGGACCGGCCCGTCGCTCTGGTCGGTCTCGGCCTGGGTGGTGAGGGCGGCGACGGCGTTCACCACCATCAGGTTGGAGATCTGGAGCGGACGCTCACTGGTGCCGTCGGACGTCTGCGCGCGGATCCGCTTCATGAGGTCGGGCGTCGTCCAGGCGCGGCGCAGGAGGAACAGAGCCATCCCGATGTTGGCGAGGACGGGGTCGTCGAGCCGCTCGCCGGGCGGCTCCGTCGCGGAGTTCGTCGCCATCGGATCTCCGTTTCGTACCTTTCCTGGCGGACACCGTTCGCTGTCCTTCCCACCCTAACGCATGTAGTCTGCACATGTTGTGCGACTGCTGTGACGGGCGATCGGTCGCGTGACACACGGCACTGAGGATCCCCAGGTGAACGGGGATGTGGTGCACTGAATCAGCGAGCCGCCGTTCCCCGGGAACCGACGGAACTTGTCGGCTCGGGCGCGTAGCATGGCTCCCGCCCGAACCCGGACGACCCGGGATCAGTAACCACAGAGGGGACCTGATGCGAGCGGCGAACGCCCCCGGCGACCCCCGCGGTGACGTCCCCCCACAGGACGGAAGCATGGACGACGGCCCTGCCGCACGACCCGTGACCGAAGCGGAAGAAGGCGGGCCGGACGACGCCGCCTTCCCCGCCGAGATGCTCTCCGAACGCGACCGCCACATCCTCGCCTTCGAACGGCAGTGGTGGAAGTACGCCGGAGCCAAGGAGCAGGCCATCCGCGAGATGTTCGACATGTCGGCGACGCGGTACTACCAGCTCCTGAACATCCTGATCGACCGACCCGAAGCGCTCGAGTGCGACCCCATGCTCGTCAAGCGCCTGCGCCGGATGCGAACACAGCGCCAGCGCAACCGCGCCGCCCGACGCCTCGGCATCCGCCCCTGACCCCGTCCGCCCCTGACCCCGTCCCCCCGACCCGCCCGACCCCCGTCTGAGCGGCACCGATCTGGGCGCCGGTCTGGGCGGCCCCAAGCTGGACGGCCCTGGCCTGAGCGGTGCCGATCTGGACGGCGCCGGTCTGAGCGATCCCAGTCTGGGCGGCGCTGATGTAGGCGGTGCCGGCCTCCGTGTCGAGATTCGGGACGGGGCGCTGGCGGCGCGCCGAACGAAGCGGGTTCACTGGTCGGGTGACGTTTCCCCGCTCCCTGACGGCCGCCGGTACCGGCGGTCTCGACGCCATCCGCACGGCCCCGGCCGGGGCCGTGCTCGGCCTCGACTTCGACGGCACGCTCGCGCCGATCGTCGCCGACCCGGCCGCGGCCAGGGCCCATCCGGGGGCCGCACCCGCGCTGGCGCGGCTCGCCCCGAAGGTGGGCGCCCTGGTGGTCATCACGGGCCGTCCCGCCGCCGTCGCCGTCGAGTACGGCGGTTTCGCGGGCGTGGACGGTCTCGTCGTGCTCGGACAGTACGGGCTCGAACGGTGGGAGTCGGGCGTGCTGACCGAGCCCGACCCGCCGCCCGGCGTCGCCGAGGCCCGCGCCAAGCTGCCCGAGATCCTGGCGGCCGCGAAGGCCCCGCCCGAGACGTTCGTCGAGGACAAGGGTCAGGCGCTCGCCGTGCACACCCGCCGCTGCGCCGAACCGGAGGTCGCGCTCGAACGGCTGCGGAGCATTCTGGCCGCGCTCGCCGAACGCACCGGGCTGGCCTTGGAGCCGGGACGTCTCGTCCTCGAACTGCGGCCGCCCGGCATGGACAAGGGGAGGGCGCTGCGCGCGTTCGTCGCCGACCGGGGGGAGCGCCCGTCCGGTGTCCTGTTCGCGGGGGACGACCTCGGCGACCTGGCCGCGTTCGACGCCGTCGAGGCGCTGCGCGCGGACGGCGTGCCCGGCGTGCTGGTCTGTAGCGGATCCGCCGAGGTCACGGCCCTCGCGAAGCGGGCGGACCTGGTGGTCGACGGCCCGGCCGGGGTCGTCGACCTCCTGGAGAGCCTGGTTGACACCCTCTGACCCCCGCCGAACCCCCGGCCGGACGTGACGACGTGAAAGCGCCGCGACCGTGGTGGCCGCGGCGCTTCCTGTCGTCGCCGGTCGACGGTCGACGGCCGTCGACCGGCCGTCGTCGGTGTTCACTCGGCTTCGGGGTCGTCGGCGAGGATGCCGTAGAGGCGGCGGCGGGCGTCGTTGACGACGTCCAGGGCGCGCGCCTTCTGCGCCTCGCTGCCGACCGCCATCACCTGCTGGAGGGCGACCAGCAGCTGGCCGACCACCTCACGTCCGCGCAGGACGTTCTCCCCGGCGGCCTCGGTGACCTCGTCCCAGGGGGCGGTGGTCTGCGCCGACGCCTCCTCGCGGCCCGTGTCGGTGAGGGAGAACAGCCGCTTTCCGGACTGCTCCTCGCTGTTGACCAGGCCCTCGTCCTCCAGCATCTGGAGGGTCGGGTAGACCGAACCGGGGCTCGGCCGCCAGACGCCGCCGGTGCGCTCGTCCAGCTCCTGGATCATCTCGTAGCCGTGCATGGGGCGTTCGGCGAGCAGGGCGAGCAGCGCCGCCCGGACGTTTCCGCGCCGGGTCCGCCGTCCGCGTCCGCCGCGCCCACCGCGTCCGCGATGGCCGGGACCACCCGGACCGCCCGGGCCGAACCGGGGGCCGCCTGGCCCCCACGGGCCGAACGGGTCGCCGCGTCGTTCGCGGTCCTGCGGGCCTCGGAAGCCGCCGCGCCTTCGCATCGTGTTGTCATGCATCGCAGTCTCCTTCGTTAGTGATCGGTTGCGATGCATTAACGATATATCGGAAACCGGTCGCGATGCAACACCCTCGGATGGGCGACATGACGAGGGCGGACGGCGCAGCGCGCCGTCCGCCCTCAGTGGGGGAGTGAACCCCGAGGTCAGGGGCCGGTGACCGTCAGGCTGTCGAGGATGTCCTTCGTGGCGCCCCGGTCGTCGGTCTCCTTGACGCGGATCCACAGCCCGAACTTGCCCGACTTGTCGCGCAGTCCGACCTCGGTGACGGACGGCGTGCCGACCTTGCACGCGGTGAAGCGCGTGATCGTCCCGCTGAGCGCCTTGTCGGGGGTGGTGTAGTTCTCCGGCTCGGCCCTCGTGCACTGCGAGTGGACGGACGCGCCCCGCGGCGGCAGTTCGCCGGGCCGCACGTCCGTGGTCACGCCGATGAAGACGCCGGGACCCTTGCCGTCGCCCAGGAACGCGGCCTTGTCCGGGGTCGCGCGCAGCACCGGACGCTGCTGGGAGTCGTTGAGGCTGACGGTGGACGGCTGCCACGTCGACGTCTCCGTCGCCTTCGGCCAGGCCTTCGGCACCGCCGCCTTGATCTTGCCCGCGGTGTGGGACACCACGACGAAGTCCTTCGGGATCTCGGGTGTCGTGTCGCCGCCCTTGCCGCCCCCGCCGTCGTCGTCCCCGGCGAACAGCACGCCGAGGACCAGCCCGCCGCCGAGCGCGACGGCCAGCACGACCGCGGTGATGATCAGCGGCGTCGCGAACTTCTTGGGCGCGCGGCCGCCGTTGCCGCGCGGCCCCTGGCCCGGTCCTGGCGCCTGGAATCCGGTGGGCGGGGGCGGCTGCCCGCCCACATACGGCTGCGGGCCCGGACCGCCGGGCCCCATCGGCTGCACGGGCGGCGGCCCCTGCGGGGTCCCGTTCGGCGGAGGCTGCGTCGGGAACACGGCGGTGCTGCCGTCACTGACACCGCCTCCAGGACCGCCGGGCGGACGGGGCGGCGTCGGATACGGCGTCGGCACCGGCGGCGCGGCGCGGCCCCTGTCGGAGTCGGGGCTGGTCGGCGCCTCCGGCTGGCCGAACGGCGTGGCGCGCCTGTCGGGGGAGTCCACGATCGTCCGCTCGCTGTCGGCCACGGGCCCTGGCGGGACGCGCATCTCGGACGTGTGGACGTCGTCGTCCACGGGCTGGTCGAGCCGCGTCCGCATCTCCCGCGGCCCATCCTGCTCAGCCGGACCGCCCGCTCCCGCTGGGCTGGCCGTCCCCGCTGGGCTGGCCGTTCCGGCGGCGGGTGGGCGGACGCGGGTGCCGTCGCGGTAGATGTCCTGGACGGTCGCGTCCGCGTCGATGCGCGGCATCGACGACACCGGAGCCGCCGCCCCACCGGCGGCGCCGGGCGCGGCGGGCACGGACGTCGGACGCAGCGTCGACAGCGCCTCCGCGAACGCCTCGGCGGTCGGCCACCGCTTCTCCCGCTCGACCTCCAGCGCCCGGAGGATCACCTGGTCGACGGCCGCGCTCACGCCCTCGCGCCGCTCGCTCGGCGGCGTCTTGACGGGCGCCGGGCCCGGTGCCCGTCCGGTGATCATGTGGTAGGTCAGCGCGCCCAGCCCGTACACGTCGGCGCGGACGTCGAGCCCGCCGCCGAACCGCGCCTGCTCAGGCGACATGTACCCGGGCGTCCCGACCGGCAGCGTGAACGCCCCGGAGGCGTGCGCGAGCGCCTTGGCCAGCCCCAGGTCGGCGATCAGCAGCTTCTCGCCGCCGTCCGGCGTCGACTGGAACAGCACGTTGGACGGCTTCAGATCGCGGTGGATCACGCCCAGCGTGTTGATCACCTCGACGCCGTAGGCGATCTCCTCGGCGAGCACGATGGCCTCGCTGACCGGAAGTGGCCGCTCACGCATCCGGTCGCCGAGCGTCCCCCGGTCCGCGTACGGCATGACGAAGTAGGGGCGCCCGTCAGGCAACTCCCCGATATCGTGCACCCGGACGAGCCGTTCGGAGTCGGCGCGCCGCAGAATCCGGGCCTCCTCCAGGAAACGGTTGCGCACATCGAGATCGTCGATCAGGCTTCCGGACAGGACCTTTATGGCCACCTGGGAATCCAGGGCGTCGTCATGCCCCAGCCACACAGAGGCGAACGCCCCCGAACCCAGGACGCGTTCGATCCGGTAACGGCCTACTGATGGTGGGAAAGACACACCCGTATCATCCCAACAACGGGGTGAGTGTGCGAACAAGCATTGAGGCGGCATGGCATTCGACGAGAGGACCGAGGAGCTGGCGGTCAAGGCCGCGCAGGGTGACCAGGGCGCCCTCAACGAGCTCCTCCGCAAGATCGAGCCTGACGTGCTGCGGCACGCCTCCCGTTTCCTGCCCTGCCGGCAGGACGCTGAGGAGGCCTGCCAGGACGCGTTGCTCCAGGTCGCGCGGAACATCCACCGGTTCGAGGGCCGGTCGAGGTTCAGCACGTGGCTGCACGTCGTCGTCGCCAACTCGGCCCGCTCCACCTACCGTTCGCTGAAGCGCCGCTCGGTGGAGCAGGCGGGCGAACTGCCGCAGCAGCGCCCCGACCCGCGCCGCACCAGCGTCATCGCGGGCTCCCGCGTCGACATCCTGGACGCCATGGAGGACCTGGAGGCACGCAAGCCCGACCTCATCCAGGCCCTCGTCCTGCGGGACGTGTCCCAGCTGGAGTACGCGGAGATCGCCGAGCAGCTCGGGCTGCCGCTCGGCACGGTGAAGTCCCGCATCCACGAGGCGCGCAAGCAGGTGCGGCAGACGCTCGGCGACTCCTACAGCTGACGCCCGGCAGGCGGACGCCGGGTGTCGCGCGCCCGCGCCCGGCGGTTTGTCCCCGATGGGCGTCCGACCTCGTCAAACGTCGGTAATCGCGCGGCAACGGTGCGTTCATCGGGCGGGCGCGGGCCCCGGCGGCTCGGCCAGCATGCCGTGCATGTCAACAGGCCCGGACCCCCACGACCGTCCGATCTTCATTCTCGGGTGCCCCCGTTCGGGGACGACGCTGCTCCAGCTGATGCTGCACTCGCATCCCCGCATCGCGATCCCGGCGGAGACGAGATTCGTCCTCCCGGCCTACGCGGGAAGGTGCGAGTTCGGTGACCTCCAGGTCAGAGCGAACAGACTCGGGCTCGCCGAGTGGATCACGGCGGACCGGTCGACCAAGTTCTCCTCGCTCGGCCTGGACGCCGCCGAGGTCGCGGACGAGATCGTCGACGCGCCGCCGACGCTGGGTTCGGCGCTCGGCACCGTGTTCCACGCCTACGCCCGGCACTGCGGCAAGCCGCGCTGGGGCGACAAGCGGCCGAGCTACTTCCGGCATGTCGGCGCGCTGTTGCGGATGTTTCCGGACGCGCAGTTCGTCCACCTCATCCGGGACGGCCGCGACTGCGTCGCCTCCCTCAAGGAGATGCCCTGGTACGTCCAGGAGGTCGACCACGCGATCTCCGTGTGGCGGGAGGCCATCGACGGCGGCCGCCGCCTCATCCAGCGGCTCGGGCCCGACACCTACTACGAGTTGCAGTACGAGCGGCTCGTCGCCGACCCCGCCGACGAGCTGACCAGGCTCTGCGGGTTCCTTGGCGAGGACTTCGAGCCGGAGATGACCCGTCCGGACGGCCTCGCCAGGAAGATCGTCCCGCCGCGCCGCAGCTGGCACGGCCGGACGAAGGACGCCGTCACAACCAGCCGCGTCGGCTCGTGGGCGCAGCGGCTGGACGCCTGGGAGATCAGCCTGGCGGAGGCCGCGTTCGGCGAACGGCTCACCGAGTACGGCTACGAGCCGAGCGGACTGCCGAAGCCGCCCGCGTCCCGGCTCGCCCGCTTCACCAAGGTCAGCACGCACCGTCGGATGGCGCAGAGCAAGACCGCGCTGCGGGAACGCTGGAAACAACGCCACGAGCCGAACCCGGTCGAATGCCTCCTGACCCCACAGCCCACCGCGTCCCTCGCCCACTGACCCAGCCCAGCTCGAACCAGCCGAGCGCGGCGGACTTGCCGAGCGCGGCGGGGCTAGTCCAGTGCGGCGGGTCTGCCGAGTTCGGCGAGTTAGTCGAGCGCGGCGGCGTTAGTCGAGCGCGGCAGGGGTTAGTCGAGCGCGGCGGGGGTTAGTCGAGGGCGGCGAGTTGGTCGGCGAACCAGGTTCGCGGGGGTAGGGCGGTCGCGGCGGTGGTGAGGCGGGCGCAGCGTTCGGACCGTTCGCGGCGTGTCATCAACAGGGCGCGGTGCAGGGTCTCGGCGGTCTGGGACACGTCGTAGGGGTTGACCACCAGGGCGTCGCCGGACAGTTCCGCCGCCGCGCCCGCCTCCCTGGACAGCACCAGCGCGCAGCCGCGTTCCGACAGGACGGGCCCCTCCTTCGCGACCAGGTTCATCCCGTCCCGGATCGGGTTGACCAGCAGCACGTCGGCGAGGCGGAGGGCGGCCAGCGAACGCGGATAGTCGTCGTTCACCTGCAAGATCAGCGGATCCCAGGCGGCGGTGCCGAACTCGTCGGTGATCTGCTTCGCCATCCGCTGGACGGACGCGGTGTATTCGCGGTATTCGGTCAGGTCGTACCGGGACGGGTAGGCGAACGCGAGATGGACCACCCGGCCACGCCACTCGGGATGGTTGACGAGCAACTCCCGGTAGGCGGCGAGCCCGCGCACGATGTTCTTCGACAGCTCCGTCCGGTCGACCCGCACGATGAGCTGACGTTCGCCCACCTGTTCACGCAGCCCGCGAGCCCGTTCCACGACATCCTGCTCAGCGGCGCGTTCACGCAACGCCGTCCCGTCGACCCCGAGACCATGCACGCCCACCTGGGTGACGTGCCCCGAGCAGGCGACGGTACGGGCGGCACGGTCAACACGTGCTCCCGGCAGCAGCTCGCAACAGTCGAGGAACGCGGACGCCCACCGCTCGGTGAGAAACCCCGCGTGATCAGCGCCAAGGATGCCCAGCAGGATCTCCGCGCCCATGTCGTCCGGCAGCAGACCGAAGTACTCAGGCGGAGCCCACGGAGTGTGCGAAAAATGCACGATCCTCAAGTCAGGACGCCGTTCGCGCAGCATTCGCGGTGCCAGCGACAGGTGGTAGTCCTGGATCGCGGCCTTGGCACCCGGTGCCGCGTCGCGTGCCAGAGCGTCCGCGAACGCCGCGTTGTACGCCTCGTAGGACTGCCAGTCGCGGCGGGCACGAGCGTCGAAATGTGGGCTGCGCGGAGTGTCGTACAAGAGATGGTGGACGAACCACAGCGTCGAGTTGGCCACGGCGTTGTACGCGCGGTGGAACGTCCCCGGCGGGATGTCGAGCATCCGCACGGCCGCGCCGCCGGTCTCGTGCCCGGCGAGGTCGATGCGGCCGTCCGGTGCTCGGCGCGCGGCCTCCCGGTCGGCCTCGCCCAGGGCCGCGCACACCCACAGCACGTCCGGCCCCTCCCCGGACGTTCCACGCGCCGCGCCGGTGACGGCGGCCAGGCCGGACACCAGCCCGCCGCCGCCGCGCCGCATGGTCAGCCCGCCGTCGTCCGACAGCGAGAACGAGACCGGTCCGCGGTTCGATGCCACCAGCACTTGGCTCATAACGGCAGGGTCTCAGTTGCCGCCGAGCCGCCACACGGCGCCCCGCGCGGTCGTCGCCGACCCGCGTGCGTGATCAAGAACGCACCCGGGTAACGTCCCGAGCGATGGACCCGGTCTGTCTGGCATCCGGTCAGATCAGGTAAAGTCACCCATGGGCGTTCAAAGCGCCACAACAACTGAATATTGCTCATCCAGAGGGGTGGAGGGACCGGCCCTGCGAAGCCCCGGCAACCACTCGGCTGACGCGCGCTCGCGATCCTGCGAGGCCGGCCGGGAGATGGTGCCAACTCCGGCCTGCGACCAGGGTGGCGCAGGAAAGATGGGGGAAAGGCCTCGCCCGCATGGCAATCACGCCTGCCACCGACCTCGGAACAGCCACCGCTCTCGTCTGCCGCGAATGCGGCTCGACGCGCGACCTCGGGCCCTACTACGCCTGCGAAGAGTGTTTCGGCCCACTGGAGATCAAGTACGACTTCGGTGACCTGACCCGCGCCGACATCGAGTCGGGGCCGCGGAACATCTGGCGGTACCGGCGGCTGCTGCCCGTCCCGTCCACCGTTGTGAACTCGCCCAACACCGAACCCGGCTTCACCCGGCTCGTCCGCGCCGACAACCTCGCCGAGAGCCTCGGCCTCCAGAGCCTGTGGGTGAAGGACGACAGCGGCAACCCGACCCACTCGTTCAAGGACCGCGTCGTCGCCGTGGCGCTCGCCGCCGCCCGCGAACTCGGCTTCAAGGTGCTGGCCTGCCCGTCCACCGGCAACCTCGCCAACGCCGTCGCCGCCGCCGCGGCCCGCGCCGGGATCCGCAGCGCCGTGTTCGTGCCGTCCAACCTCGAAGCGCAGAAGATCATCACGACGGCCGTGTACGGCGGGACGTTCGTCACCGTCGACGGCAACTACGACGACGTCAACCGGCTCGCCTCGGAGATCGCCGGTGAGCAGGACGACTGGGCGTTCGTCAACGTCAACGTCCGGCCCTACTACGCCGAGGGCTCCAAGACCCTCGGCTACGAGATCGCCGAACAGCTCGGCTGGCGGCTGCCCGACCAGATCGTCGTCCCGGTCGCGTCCGGCTCCCAGCTCACCAAGATCGACAAGGCGTTCCAGGAGCTGATCAAGCTCGGTCTCGTCGAGGACAGGCCGTACCGCGTCTTCGGCGCCCAGGCCACCGGCTGCGCCCCCGTCGCCGCCGCCTTCAAGGCCGGCCACGACGTCATCCGTCCGGTGAAGCCCGACACGATCGCCAAGTCGCTCGCGATCGGCAACCCGGCCGACGGCCCCTACGTCCTGGACGTCACCCGCCGCACCAACGGCGCCGTCGAGGACGTCAGCGACGCCGAGGTCGTCGAGGGGATCCGGTTGCTCGCCCGCACCGAGGGCATCTTCGGCGAGACCGCGGGCGGCGTCACCGTCGCGTCCCTCCGCAAGCTGATCGAGTCCGGGACGCTGGACCCGTCCGCCGAAACCGTCATCATCAACTCGGGGGACGGGCTGAAGACCCTGGACGCCGTCGCGCCGGTCGTCGCGCCGTCCGCGAACATCGCACCGTCCCTCGAAGCGTTCCGCGCCGCGGGCCTCGCCTGAAAAGGAGCATCATGAGCAGCGTGTCCGTCCGTATCCCGACCATCCTGCGGACCTACACCGGCGGCGAATCCGAGGTGAAGGCGGAGGGCGACACCCTCCGCGCCGTCGTCGCCGACCTGGAGGCCAGCCACTCCGGCATCTCCGCCCGCATCCTGGACGACGCGGGCAAGATCCGCCGGTTCGTCAACGTCTACGTCGGCGACGAGGACGTCCGCTTCGCCGACGGCCTGGACACCCCCACCCCCGAGGGCGCCCAGATCTCGATCATCCCCGCCGTCGCGGGCGGCTGACGGTTCGACCCTTTTGACCCGGTCCCGGCCCACCCGGGACCGGGTTCGCCCTACGATGGCGCGGTGGCAGAGCACGAGTTGATCCACCTCGCCGACGACCTCGGAAACAGCGTCGTCCTGCGGGTGACGGGCCAGGAGCCCGGCGGTCTCACCGGCATGATCGAGGTCGGCAGCTATTTCGTCAGCGGCGGCATCAGGACCTCCCTGGACGCCGAGGACCTGACCGCCTGGGAGAAGACCCTCGACTCCCTGGCCCAGGGCGCCGACAGCGCGGCCTGGCGCGAAGGCCAACGCGCGACCGAAATCCACCTGGAAATCGACGACCACGACCGCGTACACGTCGCCGTGGTCGACTCCCAGTCCTTCCTGGTAACGGTCGAACTGACGATCGAGGTCGCCAAGGATTGGCTGGACGACCACCGCCAACGCCTGACCGACCTCCGCGCGAACTTCCCCGCCTAAGACTCACCAGGCCCGATGAACGCCCGCCTTGGCCCCCGTCACCAGGGTCGACGGCGGGACGTCATCGGCCACGACCGCCCCGGCCGCGACCACGGAATCACGGCCGATGCTGACACCGGGCAGGATCGTGGCACCGGCCCCGATCCACACGTTCTCCGAAACGTCGATGGGCCCACCGGTCAGCCATTCCCGCCGCTCCCCGGGGTCGACCGGATGTCCCATGGTGATGAACGTGACCTTCGGCCCGACCAGCACCCGCTCGGCGAGCCGGATACCGGCGTAATCAAGGAACGTGCAGTTCTGGTTGACGAACACACGCTCCCCGAGTTCCAGCCGAAGCCCGTGGTCGGTGTAGAAGGGCGGGTAGATCGTCACTCTCTCTGGCAGCGGCTTGCCAAGGATCTGTTCGAACAGATCAGCCTTACCCGCCTCGTCCTCGAAAGGCAGGACGTTCAGCCGGGAGGTGAGCTCGGTGGCCCGCAGCACCCTCTCCGCCATGGCCTGGAACTCGGCACCGTGAATCCGCATGAGATGACCACTGGACATACTGTGATCCTTCCACAGGTGTGTGTGAACTGACCGCGCATGAGTGGCAGTCGTTCGCGCGGCTCCAGGAAACGACTCGCGCCGGCGTCGCTATCGCCAGAGATAGTCATAGCGGGCCGGTGCCTGAGTGACCAGGACCTGCCCGTCTCTGACCTGCCATTCGGTCTGGTGTCCCTCATCGTGGGAGACGAGGAAGAGACCACGGACACGGTCGCCGTCCTCATCGGTGGCGGGAATGGAGGCGATTTCTCGAACTTGGTCGAGGACCTCATCGGAGTTGTACTCGCGAACGGCTCGGGCATAACACGCCGCGTCGAGCCAACCGCCTTCCGGAAAGGGACTCCGTCCCACGCTCAAGTAGACGACCACGGCACGGCTCCGGGTCTGATCCATGAGGACCAGCATCCGCGGCGGCCTGGCCGACCGGAGGAGTGCGAACCCACGGACGTGGTGGGACGTCGCGAAGCCAGCGGGCTCCAGGCGCTCTCGAACGAGGCTTCGACGCAGGTGGGGGTGGGTTGGGGCAGGTTGGTGACGGTCGTGGGGGCGAGGATGTGTGGCGCTTGCACTCGACGGGGTAGAGTGCTAAACAAACGGTTGGCACTCTGCTGTGGAGAGTGACAACTTCACAGTCTGGGATCGGGGCGATGAGGCCTCAGCTCGGCGACGGAATGGCAGTCGTCGGCGGGGGCCGTCCGTCGCGGGCGTCGGCTCGGTCCAGCTAAGCCACCTTGTTCCGGGAGGACTGGAGCCTATGGCTGCAAAGATGATCGCGTTCGACGAGGAGGCCCGTCGCGGTCTCGAGCGCGGCATGAACCAGCTCGCCGACGCCGTCAAGGTGACCCTTGGTCCCAAGGGCCGCAACGTCGTGCTGGAGAAGAAGTGGGGCGCCCCCACGATCACGAACGACGGTGTGTCGATCGCCAAGGAGATCGAGCTCGAGGACCCGTGGGAGAAGATCGGCGCGGAGCTCGTCAAGGAGGTCGCCAAGAAGACCGACGACGTCGCGGGTGACGGCACCACCACCGCCACCGTGCTCGCCCAGGCGCTGGTGCGCGAGGGCCTGCGCAACGTGGCCGCCGGTGCGAACCCGATGTCGCTGAAGCGCGGCATCGAGTCCGCGGTCGAGCGGGTCAGCGAGGAGCTGTCCAAGCTGGCCAAGGACGTGGAGACCAAGGAGCAGATCGCCTCCACGGCGTCCATCTCCGCGGGTGACCCGCAGATCGGCGAGATGATCGCCGAGGCGATGGACAAGGTCGGCAAGGAAGGCGTCATCACGGTCGAGGAGAGCCAGACCTTCGGTCTGGAGCTCGAGCTCACCGAGGGGATGCGCTTCGACAAGGGCTACATCTCGCACTACTTCGTGACCGACCCGGAGCGGATGGAAGCGGTCCTCGAGGACCCGTACATCCTGATCGTTCAGGGCAAGGTGTCGGCCAACAAGGACCTGCTGCCCGTGCTTGAGGGCGTCATGCAGTCCGGCAAGCCGCTGCTGATCATCGCGGAGGACGTCGAGGGCGAGGCGCTGGCCACCCTGGTCGTCAACAAGATCCGCGGGATCTTCAAGTCCGTGGCCGTGAAGGCCCCGGGCTTCGGCGACCGCCGCAAGGCCATGCTGGGCGACATCGCCACCCTGACCGGTGGCCAGGTCATCAGCGAGGACGTCGGCCTCAAGCTGGAGAACACCTCGGTCGACATGCTCGGCCGGGCGCGCAAGATCGTCATCGCCAAGGACGAGACCACCATCGTGGACGGCGCCGGTGACGCCAACGAGATCGCGGGCCGGGTCAACCAGATCCGCACCGAGATCGACAACACCGACTCCGACTACGACCGCGAGAAGCTCCAGGAGCGCCTGGCCAAGCTCGCGGGCGGTGTCGCGGTCATCAAGGCCGGCGCCGCGACGGAGGTCGAGCTCAAGGAGCGCAAGCACCGCATCGAGGACGCCGTCCGCAACGCCAAGGCCGCGGTCGAGGAGGGCATCGTCCCCGGTGGCGGCGTGGCGCTGCTCCAGGCGGGCGCCAAGGCGTTCGACAAGCTGGAGCTCGCGGGCGACGAGGCCACCGGCGCGAACATCGTCAAGCGCGCTCTCGAGGAGCCGCTGAAGCAGATCGCCGTCAACGCCGGCCTTGAGGGCGGCGTCGTGGTGGAGAAGGTTCGCAACCTGACCCCGGGTGAGGGCCTCAACGCCGCGACCGGCGACTACGTCAACATGTTCGACTCGGGGATCATCGACCCCGCCAAGGTGACCAGGTCCGCGCTGCAGAACGCCTCGTCGATCGCCGCGCTGTTCCTGACCACCGAGGCCGTCATCGCCGAGAAGCCCGAGAAGAACCCGGCTCCGGCGGGCGGCGGCATGCCCGACGCCGGCGGCATGGACTTCTGACCCGAGTCAGGTCCTCGCCGTACGACCGTGTACGCATGCGAAGGGACGGCCCCGTGGGGCCGTCCCTTCTCTTTCTCTGACGCCGTCCGCCCCCCGCGCGCCCGTCCTCGTCCCCGGCCCCGACCAGCCGTCCCTCCTCCGTGCCGCGACGTCATTCCCGTTCTGGTCCGACCGGACGAGGGTCTTCGACCGACACAAGTCGGTTTCCCGGACGTGACATCCGGTGCCCCCCGCGCACGTCAACCGGGTTAACCGGCCCGGGAGTACGTTCTGGACATCTCGGGGTGCTTCCGCTGAGAGAGCGGACTTGGCAGGATCGCGCCTTGGCGGTGCCGCGCGCCGAACGCCGTGGCCCCGCCCGCAAGTCACGTTGGAGGCCCGATGCGGCCGATGAGGCAGGAGAACACGTGGACGAAGTGTTCGGCTCCCCGGTACTCAAGGTCGAACAGCCTCGCCGGGGCCCGTTCGCCAAATCGCGGTACAAGATCCTCGACGGCGACGGCACCGTCCTCGCCGTGGCGGCGCCCGCCGACGCGCACGGCCGCGCGCAGATGCGGGGCGTCGTCCCCGGCAAGTCGAACCTCGACGCCCGGGCCGTCCTGCTGACCACGCCGGACGGGGACCCGCTGCTGGTCGTCGACAAGCAGCAGGGGCGGGAGTACACGGAGATCCTCACGCCCCAGGAAGAGGCCATCGGCTCCTTCGTCACCGAAAGGGTGGGACGCCGCTATGTCGTCTACGACGGCGACGGCAGCCTGATCGGTGCGGTCACGGTGGACGTTCCGCGCAACAACTTCGAGCTGTTCGACACCGACGAGAACAAGGTCGCGCACGTCCGCAAGAAGTGGGCCGGCCTCGCCACCCACCTGCTGACCACCGCGGACAAGTACGCGGTGGAGATCTTCGACCCGGTGCCGGAGCCACTGCGGACGATGGCCGTCACGATGGCCATCGTGATGGACATGAACCTGCACGAGTCCAAGGAGATCACCTGATCGCGCCGCGATTCGCGAACCGGGGGTTCCCGGCGGCGGTATCGGGAGGTACGTTCCGTTCGTGCAGGCCATGCCCGGGCGTACGAACGGCTGGTGGATCTCGCCCGCCATCCCGACGATCGCCAACGTCGTGCTGGCCGTCCTGTGGACCTTCTCCGCACTCGGCGGATGGGGCGACGCCGCCTTCTGTGGTGAGGGCGATCAACACGACGCGGCGTGCGGCACGGGTTTCGTCCACGCCGTGCAGGTCTCCGCACCGTTGGCCGCACTCGCGGCGATCGTCGCCGTGACCGCCTGGTCGATGCCGAGTGTGCGACGCAGGCCCGACCGGTTGGACGCCCTTCTCACCATGGCGGCGTTCGTGTGGATCCTGGCCGAGGGCATCCTGTTCATCGGCGGATACCTGGCCAAGTCGTAGCCATCCGAGCGCCGTTGCCAAAACGAGATATTCGCGGTGTGAAGCGCGATGGTGAAGTGGGCAGGGCGGTTGAAACCGGACAAAACTCAAGGTAGAAGAGGTGCGCCCACCGGAGCTCGCGGACGGCCCGTCCGATCCGGTGCGGTTCTGACGTGCGAGCCGGTTTGACGTTCGCACCTCGGGGGCATACTGTTCACTTCGCCCCACAGGGATGCAGGACGCCGGAAGGCGGCCGACCCGAGGGGAACCCACCACTGATCAACCGTGACGCGGCTTAGCCGCGTCCGTGGCGTCGTGGCCGGGATCGGAAAAGGCTCGGTTTTGACAATCGCGCCAAATCTGATGAAATAGCTTCACCGCCCGGAAGGCGCCGCGAAAGCGGAATCATCCGGGCACCGGAAAAAGCCGGAAATTGACACTTCGACCGAATCCAGTAAGCTTAAAGCGAGTCACCCCGAAGCGGGAAACGCGAAAGCGAGTCCAGCACGGTGGGTGTCCGTTTCTTGAGAACTCAACAGCGTGTTAAAAGCCAGTGCCTTTATACGGCCCGGTCTTCTCATTCGGGAAAGCTGGGTCGTCCCCGTGGCCATCCTGTTCAGGGTGGTCAGGGATTTCTTTGAGGCATAGCAGCCCGGTTCCT
>NZ_BAABAS010000010.1:0-11915 GCF_039537545.1 Actinomadura meridiana | reverse complement strand
CTCGAAAACGCCCACCTCAACCCCACCCACCTCACCAACCACACCATCGGCGTCTACACAGGGGTGTTGAGCAGCGACTACGGCGCCCGGATGCTGAACGACACGCCAGAGGAGTTCGAGGGCTACCTCCTCACGGCGAACGGCGGAAGCGTGGCGTCGGGTCGCGTGTCCTACACGTTCGGGTTCGAGGGGCCGGCCGTCACCGTCGACACCGCATGCTCTTCCTCACTCGTCGCCATGCACCTGGCCGCCCAGGCACTCCGCTCAGGCGAATGCGACATGGCCGTGGCGGGTGGCGCGACCGTCATGGCGACACCGTCGGTCTTCGTGGAGTTCGCCCGTCAGCGGGGCCTCGCGGCGGACGGACGCTGCAAGCCGTTCGCCGCCGCCGCCGACGGGACCGGCTTCTCCGAAGGCGTCGGACTCGTCCTACTCGAACGACTCTCCGACGCCCAACGCAACGGCCACCAGATCCTCGCCGTCGTCAAGGGCTCGGCGATCAACCAGGACGGCGCGAGCAACGGACTCTCCGCACCCAACGGGCCGTCGCAGGAGCGTGTGATCGAGCAGGCGCTTGCCAACGCCGGGCTGTCGGCCGAGCAGGTGGACGCGGTCGAAGCGCACGGCACCGGCACCACCCTGGGCGACCCCATCGAGGCCCAGGCCATCCTCAACACCTACGGGCAACACCACACCGCCGAACAGCCCATTTGGATCGGCTCCATCAAGTCGAACCTGGGGCACACGCAGGCGGCGGCCGGAGTCGCGGGCGTCATCAAGATGGTCCAGGCCATGCGGCACGGAACGCTCCCCGCGTCCCTGCACATCGACGAACCCTCGAACCACGTCGACTGGGACACCGGGCACGTCGTTCTCCTGGACGAGCCGCGGCCGTGGCCTGAGACGGGACGTGCGCGTCGGGCGGCGGTGTCGTCGTTCGGGATCAGCGGCACCAACGCGCATCTCATCCTGGAGGCCGCGCCTGAGACGTCCGTCGAGGAGGACGCCGCCGAGCAGTCGCCGAGTCCTGTGGTCGCCATCCCGCTGTCGGCCAAGACCCCTCAAGCGCTGCGGGACGCCGCCACACGGCTGGGCGACCACCTCACCGATCGCCCGGAGACCACTCCAGCCGAGCTGGCCGGGCCGCTCTCACAACGAGCCCTGTTCGACCACCGGGCCGTCATCCTCACGGCACCCGACGATCGAGACGAACTCAGCCGCGCCCTCACCGCATTGGCCACCGAGCAGCCGCATCCGTCCCTTGTTACGAACACCGTCCAGGACAACAACGGCGGCGTGGTGTTCATGTTCAGCGGCCAAGGCAGCCAACACCCCGGCATGGGACACGACCTCTACACCACCTCACCCGTCTACGCCAAAGCATTCGACGCGGTGTGCGAGGCACTCGACCCACACCTGGACCGGCCCCTCAAGACCGTGGTGTTCGGTGACGATGCGGAACTGCTGAACAACACCCGCTACGCCCAACCCGCACTATTCGCCCTGCAAACCGCGCTGTACCGGCTACTAGAACACCACGGCATCACCCCCGACCACCTCATCGGACACTCCATCGGCGAACTCACCGCCGCCCACCTCGCCGGACTCTGGACACTCACCGACACCGCCACCCTCATCACCGCACGCGCCCGCCTCATGGCCTCCCTCCCCACAGGCGGCGCAATGCTCACCACCCACACCACCGAAGAAACCCTAAAGCCCATAATCGAAAAGCACGACACGATCTCGGTTGCCGCGACCAACTCGCCGAACTCCACCGTCCTGTCCGGAGAGCGCACCGCGCTCGAACAGATCACCAGCGAACTCGATGAGCGCGGAATCAAGTACCAATGGCTGAAAGTCAGCCACGCCTTCCACTCCCCCTTGATGAACCCGATCCTGGAGGAGTTCCAAGCGGTTGCGGCCGGACTCACCTACCACCCCACCACCATTCCGATCGTCTCCAACCGCACCGGCAGCAGCGCCACCGAACAGCAGCTGAGCGACCCCGCCTACTGGACCGGCCACATCCGCGACACCGTCCACTTTCACGACGGACTGACCTACCTCGACGACACCCACCATCCCGCCCTCTACCTCGAAATCGGACCCCGACCCACCCTCACCACACTCACCCACCAAACACTCCCAACAACACCCACCATCCAACCCACCCTCAACCCCAAACAGACCGACACCACCGCCTTCCACAGCGCGCTCGCACACATCCATACCGCCACCAACGTCCAGGTCACCTGGCCCAACACCACCCACCGACCGACCGAGCCGCTCCCCACCTACCCCTTCCAGCACAGCGCCTTCTGGTACGAGCCCAAGGCAAGCAACGGGCGCGGCGCGGCCGGAGCGGTCCCGGGGCAGGAGACCGAGTTGTGGTCGGCGATCGACCAGCATGACCTGGCGGCGCTCTCCTCGACGCTGGACCTGGACCTGGACGACCCGGCCAAGCGCGGCCTGCTGGCCGAGTTGCTCCCGGCGTTGTCCGCATGGCGGCGGAGCGGCTCGTGGTGGCACGAGCCGTCCTGGGAACGCGTCCCGGTGTCCGGGGACTTCTCCCTGTCGGGTTCGTGGCTGCTGCTGCGCTCCGAGCCGACACGGTCAGACGACGACGCGCTGGCCGACGTGCTCGCCGAGCGCGGCGGCGACGTCGTCCCGCTGACCATGCCACTCAACGCCGACGCGGACCGGCTCGCCGAGGAGATCGCCCGGAGCATCCAGGGGACGCAGGTTCGCGGCGTCCTCTACCTGACGGGCCCGACGAGGCCGGAAGCCGACCACCCGGCACCGCCGCACCGCCAAGTGGTCGGCATACCGGAGGCGCTCGCGCTAGCCGGGGTGGACGCCCCGCTGTGGTTCGTCACACGCGGCGCGGTCAGCACGACGTCCGGCGGGCTCCCGGACGACCCGGGCCTCGCGCGGCTCTGGGGCGTCATCGCGACGACCAAGAACAGCAGTCGGCGGCGCCTCCTCAGAGCCGTCGACCTGCCGGGGACGTTCCCGGGACGATCGGGAGCCCGCCTGCTGGCCGCGGTGCTGGCGGGCGGCGACGAGATGGCGGCGGTCCGGGACGACGGCGCCTACGTCAGGCGCCTGGCCCCCGCCACGAGCAACCCCACCGCGACCACGCCCTGGGCACCGTCCGGTCCGGTGCTGGTGACCGGCGGGACGCGCGGCCTCGGCGCGGAGGTCGCGCGCCGACTGGCCGGGGCGGGTGCGACGCGGCTCATACTCGTCCGCGACCCGGCCGATCCGGAGGGGGCGGGCCTGCCCGCCGAGCTGGCCGGGCTCGGCGCCCACGCCACGGTCGTGACCTGCGACGTCGACGACCAGAACGCCGTTCGAGAGCTGTTCACGACGGACACGGCACCAACCGCGGTCATCCATGCCGCGGCGCTGCCGTCCACCGACAACCCGGCGCCACGAGCGTCAGCGGAAGCGGCCTGGAACCTCCACGAGGCCACCGCGGAACTCGGCCTGTCGGCGTTCGTCCTGTTCGCTCCCCTGACGGCCACCGCCACCATGTGCGCAGACAGGCCGGGCGACCTGGCGATCGGGGCCGTCCACGAGATGGTGGCGCGGCAGCGGCGGCAGGACGGCCTGGCAGGGACGGCGCTCGCCTGGGGCCCGGTCGAGGGCGACGGGTCCACCGCCGACGACGCCCCCGGGCTACGTCCGATCCGGGCGGCGGTCGCCCTGCGCGACCTCCCCCGCTTCGTGGCTAACGATGCCGCCGACCTTGTGGTGGCCGAGCTGTCCGAGGGCTTCCCGGGCGTCGGACCGCGCGAGGCCGCGGACCCCGAGCAGGCGCGCGTCGACAAGGGCGCCCTGCTGCGACGGCTCGACGGACGGTCGCCGGAGGAGCGCGACGGCCTGCTGCTGGAGTTCGTGCTCGCCCTGGCGGCGGAGGCCCTCGGGCACGGCCCGGGCAGTCCGGTCCCGGCCGACGCCGACTTCCTGGACCTCGGGTTGACCTCGCTCGGCGCGCTGACCATGCGGGACCGGCTGACGGAGGGCACGGGCCTCGCGCTGTCGGCGAGCGCGGTGTACGACCTGCCGACCCCGGCGGCGCTGGCCGCGCACCTCGGCGCCGAGCTCGCCGCGGCGGCGGACGCCTGACACGCACGCCCCATCACATCTACGGAGCGGGAGAACAGCATGAACGACCATGTCGTGATCGTCGGAGCGGGTCCTGGCGGGCTGATGCTGGCCTGCGAGCTCGGCCTCGCTGGCGTCCGGACGACCGTCCTGGAGAAGCGGACGGGCAGGTCGCACGAGTCGGGCGGCGGGCTGCTGCACGCGCGCTGCGTGGAGACGCTGAGGCAGCGCGGGATCGCCGGGCGGTTCGGGGGCCCGGACACGCCCCGCTGGGGCCGCTCGCACTTCGGGCTGATCACCATCGAGTACGACGAGGAGCTGGCGGAGACCGAGTACGACATGCTCGTCCCGCAGGTCCGCACCGAGGAGGTGCTGGAGGAGCGGGCCGTCGAGCTCGGCGTGGAGGTGCTGCACGGGCAGGAGGTGACGGCCGTCGAGCAGGACGCGGACGGCGTCACGGTCCGGGTGCGGTCGGCTTCGGGCGAGCGGGACCTGCGCTGCGCGTACCTGGTGGGCTGCGACGGTGTGCACAGCACGGTGGGACGGCTCTGCGGGTTCGAGTACGAGGAGTTCGCGCCGTCGTACTACGGCGTCACGGCCGACGTGAAGGAGTTCGAGGGGAACCGGGACACGTTCGTCCGTGGCCTGTACCCGAACGGGCAGCTGGGCATCCTGCCGTTGCAGGAGGGCCGGATCCGGCTGATGACGGTCGAGTTCGTCGGGGAGTCGCCGGGGCCCGAGGGTCCGGTGACGCGCGAGGAGGTCCTCGCGAGCATCCAGCGGATCACCGGCGAGGCGCCCGCGATCGAGGAGCCGAGCTGGATGGAGCGCAACGGCCATCCGACGAGGCTGGCGACCCGCTACCGGGACGACCGGGTGCTGCTCGTGGGCGACGCCGCGCACTCGCATCCGCCGTCGTCGGGCAACGGGATGGTCACCACCGTCCACGACGCCGTGAACCTCGGCTGGAAGCTGGCCGCGCAGGTGCGGGGCCGGGCGCCGGACGGCCTGCTGGACAGCTACGAGGAGGAGCGGCGCCCGGTCGGGCGGCGCGCGTGCGTGCGGGCGAAGGCGCAGGTGGCGGCCATGTATCCGCTGGACCATGTCGCGGCGCTCCGGGAGGTGCTGATGGGGCTCATCGAGATGAAGGAGGTGCAGCGGTACCTCGTCCAGTACGTGACGGAGGTGGCCTACGACTTCGAGTACCCGGGGCTGCCGTCCGGGGACGGCGCGCACCCGCTGATCGGCACCCGGTTCCAGGACGTGCCGGTCGCCACCCCGGACGGCACGAAGCTGTCGACGTACGACCTGCTGGTCGACGGCCGTGGCGTGCTGCTGAATCTGACGGGGAGGCCGGGCGCCGTCCCGGACGTCAACGCCCAGGTGGCCGTGGTGACCGCCGAACCGACCCCCGAGCTGGACGCCCGCGCGGTGCTGGTCCGCCCGGACGGCTTCGTCGCCTGGGCCGACCGGGACGGCGACGGCGACGAGGGCCTGCGCGTGGCGGCCCAGACCTGGTTCGGCTGAGCCCGGCGGCCGCGTCCGGGGACAGGGGCACAGCCTCTTAAGCGGGCGGTTAGGGCAGCTTTATACCGCTCCGGGAGGATGGTTGTGGCAATTATGGAATTGCCGCGACCATCCCACTCCCGGAAACGAGGAAGTCCCCATGAGCGAAAACTCCCTCCGCGTTCTCGGCACCGCGAGCCATGTCGCCCGACTGCTCGGCGACGACGGCGTCGTACACAGCCTCTACGGCCCCGAGGGATCGCCCGTCTACCATTTCCTCACCCGTTATGACGAGGCCGACGCCGAGGCGATGCTGGGCGTCGCGCAGGGCCGGAAGGGCACGCTGCTCGAATTGGCGTGCGGGTCGGGCCGACTCACCTTCCCGTTCCTGGAGAACGGTTTCGACGCCGTCGGGCTCGACATGTCGCCGCACATGCTCGCCCTGTTCGACGAGCGGCTCGCCGAGGAGAAGGAGGACGGCAACGACTACAGCGGCCGGGTCTCCACCGTCCAGGGCGACATGACGAGTTTCCGGCTGGACCGTACGTTCGACTTCATCACGCTCGGCGCCAACGCCGTCAGCTACCTGGACGAGAAGCAGCGCGCCTCGCTGTTCGCGTCGGTCCGCGAGCACCTGGCCGAGGACGGCCGCTTCCTGATGACGCTGATCGAGTTCCCCGGCATCGAGGAGCGCGACCAGCCGTTCGAGACGCAGGCGGTGGTCGCGACGGGAGCCGACGCCGACATCCCGATGCTGCTGACGCTGCTCGACTTCGTCGACCCGGACGAGTCGCTGCGCTCCAGCAACTTCCTGGCCCAGCGGGTGGAGGACGGCCGGATCACCGACGCCAAGATCTTCACGGCACTGTCGCACATCCTGCCGGCCGCCCGGCTCCGCGCGGAGATCGAGGCGGCCGGCCTGCGGGTGCTGGCGCAGCACGAGGTGGTCAGCGAGTTCCAGATCCAGGCGTCGTTCGCGATCAACCCGGAGATCTACCTGCTGGAGGTCACCGTCTAGAGGGCCGGTCGCGCACCGTCCGGGAGGCTCTCCGCCGGGGAGCCGCCCGGGAGCGCGTTCCCGAGCTCGGCATAGGACTCGCCGCCGTGCGGCCCCCACAGCCGTGTGATCGCGTCCAGCGTGCAGTAGTCGCGGAACAGCACTATCTCGCCGTCGCGGACCCGCATCAACTGGATGTAGGGGGCCTGGAACCGCTCGCCGGTCTCCAGATCCTCGGTGTGGGAGACGAACTCGGCGATGACGACCTCGGGGTCGTCGGTCTCGTAGATCGTCTCCTCCTGGTGGCCGACCAGCCGGCGCGTGCCGCGCTGGGCGTTCTCCAGCGCCGCCGAGGTCACGGCGCGGATGGTCGCCCGGCCCTCGAAGCGGCGGGGCAGGCCGCCGGCGGCGAAGGGGACCTCCAGCACCCCGTCCTCGGCGAACAGGTCCGCCTGGCCGTCGGCGTCGAGCCGACTGATGCTCTCCTGCTTGAGCAGAAAGACCTCGCGCGGAGTCCGGACGTTCCGGTCAGCCATTTCTGGCCTCCATTTCATGCTTCTCGACTGCGGGATTTCGTGCGCTATCCACACTTTCACATCATAAAACACCAGTCCCCTTAACGGCTTCTTTCGGCGCTCTAAAGCCACCTTGCAGGGGCCCGGTCGAGCCTGGTATCGAAAGACGAGGATAACAGGCCTTACAGATACGAGGACTCTCGATGCATGAGCCGATCGCCATTGTTGGAATATCCTGCCGGCTCCCCGGGGCCAATGATCCACGGCAGTTCTGGCGGCTGTTGCGGGACGGCCGCAGCGCGATCACCGAGGCGCCCGAGGATCGCTGGCGCGATCTCGACCTGCGGTCGCGGCGCGGCGGGTTCCTCGACCGGATCGACGCTTTCGATCGGGGTTTCTTCGGGATCTCCCCGCGTGAGGCCGCGGCCATGGATCCGCAGCAGCGGCTCGCGCTGGAACTCGGGTGGGAGGCGCTGGAGGACTCCCGCGTCGTGCCGGGTGACCTGCGCGGTTCCAGCACCGGGGTGTTCGTCGGCGCGATCTGGGACGACTACGGCGCGCTGCTGCGCGAGCGGGCGGAGGTGACGCAGCACACGCTGACCGGCACCCAGCGCGGCATCATCGCCAACCGCGTCTCCTACACCCTCGGTCTGCACGGCCCGAGCCTGACCGTGGACACCGGGCAGAGCTCGTCGCTGGTGGCGGTGCGGCTCGCCGTGGAGAGCCTGCGCCGCGGCGAGTCGGAGGTGGCGCTCGCCGGGGGCGTGAACCTGAACATCCTCGCCGCGAGCACGCTCGGCGCGCAGCGGTTCGGCGGCCTGTCCCCGGACGGCGTCTGCTACACCTTCGACGAGCGCGCCAACGGCTACGTGCGGGGGGAGGGCGGGGCTCTGGTCGTGCTGAAGCCGCTGCCGACCGCCCTCGCCGACGGCGACCGCGTCTACTGCACGATCCTCGGCGGCGCGGTGAACAACGACGGCGCGACCGACTCCCTCACCGTGCCCGGGCGCGAGGGCCAGGAGGACGTGCTCCGCCGCGCCTACGCCGACGCCGGGGTGTCCCCGGCCGACGTGCGGTACGTGGAGCTGCACGGCACGGGGACGAAGGTCGGCGACCCCGTGGAGGCGGCCGCGCTCGGCGCGGTGCTCGGCGCCGGGCGCCCCCGGGCGAGGGCGCTGCTGGTCGGCTCGGCGAAGACGAACGTCGGGCACCTGGAGGGCGCGGCCGGGATCGTCGGGCTGGTCAAGGCCGCGCTGAGCCTGCGGCACGGGGAGATCCCGGCGAGCCTCAACTTCGTCCGCCCGAATCCGGCGATCCCGCTGGACGAGCTGCGCCTCGCGGTGCAGACCGAGCTGGCGCCCTGGCCGGAGCCTGCGCGGACGGACCCGGCCGGGGCGTCCTCACTGGCCGGAGTCTCGTCGTTCGGCATGGGCGGCACCAACTGCCACCTCGTGCTCGGCGGCCCGCCCGAGGAGTCGCCCCGCGCGGCGGGCACCGCCCCGGAGGTCGTGCCGTGGCTGCTGTCCGGGCGATCGCGGAAGGCCGTCGGCGCGCAGGCCGCGAAGCTTCTGTCGTTCCTCGACGAGCGGCCGGACCTGACCGCCGCCGGGATCGCCGCCGCACTCGCCACCACCCGCACCGCCTTCGCGCACCGGGCCGCCGTCGTCGGCGCGGGACGCGACGCGTTGACCGCCGCGCTGCGCGCGCTCGCCGCCGCGCCCGGCGAGGCGCCCGCCGTCCCCGACGACGTCGTCACGCTCGCCGGGCGCACCACGGGCGGCGGACCCGCGTTCCTGTTCACCGGGCAGGGCGCGCAGCGCGTCGGGATGGGACGGGAGCTGGCCGAACGCTTCCCCGTGTTCCCCGCCGCCCTGGACGCCGCCTGCGCCGAACTCGACCGGCACCTGCCGAGGCCCGTCCGGGACGTGATGTGGGCCGAGCCCGGCACCGACGACGCCGCGGAACTCGACCAGACCCGCTACACGCAGGCGGCGCTGTTCGCGGTCGAGGTCGCGCTGTTCCGGCTGGTGGAGTCGTTCGGCGTCCGGCCCGACCTGGTCGCCGGGCACTCCATCGGCGAGTTCGCCGCCGCGCACGCCGCCGGCGTCCTGACGCTCGCCGACGCCGCCGCGCTGGTCGCCGCCCGCGGCTCGCTCATGTGGGAACTGCCCGAGGGCGGCGTCATGGTCTCGATCCAGGCGTCCGCGGACGAGGTGACCCCGCTGCTGACCGGCGACGTCGGGCTGGCCGCCGTGAACGGGCCGCGCTCGGTCGTGATCTCCGGCCCCGCGGAGCAGACCCTGGAGGTGGCGGCCGCCCTGACGGATCGCGGGCACCGGGCTCGGCGGCTGAAGGTCAGCCACGCCTTCCACTCGGCGCTCATGGAACCGATGCTGGACCGGTTCCGGGACGTGGTCGCGAGCGTGGAGTTCGCCGAGCCGCGGCTGCCGGTCGTGTCGATGCTCACCGGGCGGCTCGCGGCTCCGGACGAGCTGCGCGACCCGGAGTACTGGGTGCGGCAGATCCGCGAGCCCGTCAGGTTCGCCGACTGTGTGGGCGAGCTGCGCGCCGCGGGGGCGGAGACGTTCCTGGAACTCGGGCCCGGCAAGGTGCTGACCGTCCTCGCTGAGGAGAACCTCGCGGACGAGGCGTCGGCGTTCCTGCCGTCCCTGCTGGACGGCGCGGAGGAGCGGTCGTTCGTCGCGGCGCTCGCCGGGCTGCACGGGCAGGGCGTCGAGGTCGACTGGCGGACGCTGCTCGGCGAGGGGACCGTCGACCTGCCCACCTACGCGTTCCAGCGGCGGCGCTCCTGGCCGGAGATCTCCGTGGACGACGCTCACGCCGAGGACGTCGTCACGGTTGTTCCGCGGGACGACGCGGAAGAGCCCGACGACGAGGACGAGCCCTACTCCCGGAGCCGCCTCGGGCCGCTGCCCGAGGCCGAGGCGCGGCAGAAGCTCGCCGATCTGGTCCGCGTCGGCATCAACGCGACGCTCGGCTACAGCTCCGCCGACGCGCTCGACCTGGGCAGCACCTTCAAGGAACTCGGCTTCGACTCGCTCACCGGCGTCGAGTTGCGCGACCGGCTACAGGCCATGAGCGGGCTCCGGCTGCCCACGACGATGATCTTCGACTGGCCGACACCGCTCGAACTCGCCGAACACCTCGGCCGCGACCTGACCGGCGCGCCCGACGACCCGGCGGACCGGCCCGCGGTGCCCGCCGCGCCCGACGAGCCGATCGCGATCGTCGGCGTCGGCTGCCGCTTCCCCGGCGGGGTGCGGTCGGCCGGCGACCTGTGGCGGCTGGTCACCGACGGGGCGGACGCCATCACCGAGTTCCCCGCCGACCGCGGCTGGGACCTCGCGGCGCTGTCCGGCGACGACCCGGACCGTCCCGGCTCCAGCACCCGGCACGGCGGCTTCCTCCATGACGCCGACCGGTTCGACGCGGCGTTCTTCGGGCTGAGCCCGCGCGAGGCGACCGCGATGGACCCGCAGCAGCGGCTGCTGCTGGAGACCTCCTGGGAGGCGTTCGAGCACGCGGGCATCGACCCGTCCGGGCTGGCCCGGCGCCCGGTCGGCGTGTTCGTCGGGGCGACCGCGCACGGGTACGGTCCCGAGCTGCGCGAATCGGTCGACAGCTACGACGGGTTCCGGTTCACCGGCAGCACGGTCAGCGTCGCGTCCGGCCGCGTGGCCTACACGTTCGGGTTCGAGGGTCCCGCCCTCACGATCGACACGGCCTGCTCGTCGTCCCTGGTCGCGCTGCACATCGCCGCGCAGGCCCTGCGGGCGGGCGACTGCACGATGGCGCTCGCCGGGGGCGTGACGGTGATGAGCTCACCCGGCATGTTCCTGGAGTTCAGCCGCCAGGGCGGGCTCGCGGCCGACGGACGCTGCAAGCCGTTCGCCGCGGCTGCCGACGGGACCGGTTGGGGCGAGGGCGTCGGACTCGTGCTGATGGAGAGGTTGTCGGACGCCCAGCGCAACGGCCACCAGATTCTGGCCGTCATCAAGGGCTCGGCGGTCAACCAGGACGGTGCGAGTAATGGTCTCGCGGCGCCGAACGGGCCGTCGCAGGAGCGCGTCATCCAGCAGGCCCTCGCCAATGCGCGGTTGACGGCGGACGAGGTCGACGCCGTCGAAGCACACGGCACCGGCACACGTCTGGGCGACCCGATCGAGGCCCAGGCCCTGCTCAACACCTACGGGCGGCGCCACAGCGCCGAGTCGCCGTTGCGTCTGGGGTCGATCAAGTCGAATATCGGGCACACGCAGGCCGCGGCCGGGGTCGCGGGCGTCATCAAGATGGTGCAGGCGATGCGGCACGGCGTCCTGCCGAAATCGCTTCACATCGACCAGCCCTCTTCCCACGTCGACTGGGACACCGGGCACGTCGTCCTACTGGACCAGGAACAACCCTGGCCCGAGACCGACCGGCCACGCCGGGCCGCGGTGTCCTCGTTCGGGATCAGCGGCACCAACGCACACCTCATCCTGGAAGCCGCACCCAAGACGTCCGTCGAAGACAGTGGGGGCGAGGAGAATCCGGCGCCGGTCGTCGCGCTCCCGCTGTCGGCGAAGGACCCGAAAGCGCTCCGCGCCACGGCGGCGCTGCTCAGCGAGCACATCGCGGCGCATCCCGAACTCACTCCGGCCGACCTCGCCGCCCCCCTCGCCGGACGCGCATTCCTCAGCAGCCGCGCCGTGATCGTCACGGGACGAGACGATCGCGCGGAACTGGACACCGCCCTCAACGCACTCCACACCGACCAACCACAC
>NZ_BAABAS010000009.1:0-4627 GCF_039537545.1 Actinomadura meridiana | reverse complement strand
CCCGACGATCAGGGGTGTTGCTCAAACTCATCGACAAACGTTGCCGCTAGACGCGGACGAAACCAATCCGCATCCACGAGCCCCGACGTCTGCGCTCGAGACCGGCCAGGTATTGGAACCGGCGGTGTTGCCGATGGCCTGCCGTACGAGGTGACGCTGCCGTCGGGGTTCGCCGACTTCGATGCCGCAGCCCCGTTGGATGGCCCACTCATTCCCGCTCGCATCGACCGTCCCGCAAGCCGCCCTCTCACTCTGACCGTAGGCGGACGCGGATTCGCGCTGGCACCGGTCGACGACACCGAGTTCCGGTTCTCGGGCTGGAGTGAGCAGCGCACCCTGCAACCCGAAAGAGGCGGGCTGACGCTTCGGGTGCGGCGTGGCCGAGCGGTCGCCGACCGGCACGTCCCCGCGCGGTCCGCGCTATGACGTCGTCGGCACGGTCGTCATACCTGTCGTGACCTGTCCCTCGTCCTGAGCCATCTAGAAAGGAAATCCGCTGGTCATGCGTCTGCATAGCCACGACGACTTCACCCCACTCCGCGAGATCATCGTGGGGTCGGCAGCGAATTATCTCGGCCACGACCGCGACGTGTCCTTCGAGCTGTTCCATCACCAGAATCTGGCCGGGTTCCGCTCCGACTGGGCCTATCCGAGGCTCTCGCAGACCAACGGTGCACGCCGGGAGAACTGGGCCATCAAACGTCGCTACGCCGACGAACTCCACGAGGACGTCGAATTGTTGGCCGCCACCCTCACTGATCTGGGGGTGAGGGTACGCCGCCCCATCCCGCTTCCGGCCGACGCGGACTCGCTCGCAGGCCTGGGCTGGCAGGCCGCTCCGACCCCTGCGCTGAACATTCGCGACAACACCCTGATCCTGGGTGAGGAGATCATCGAGACGCCGCCCGCGATCCGATCCCGGTACCTGGAGACGCGGCTTCTCACGCCGGTGTTCGCCGACTACTTCGCGGCGGGTGCACATTGGACGACGATGCCGCGTCCCACCCTCACCGACGCCTCATTCGACCTGTCCTACGCTCGCGACGCCGCCACCACACTCGGTGGACCCACCGAACGCATCGACGAGCCCCAACCCAGCCCCTACGACGTCGGGCTCGAGATGATGCTGGACGGCGCACAGGTACTGCGGCTGGGCACAGATCTGATCGTCAACGTCGCTCACCACAACCACGAACTCGGCGCCGACTGGTTGGAACGCCACACCCGCGGCCGGTATCGGCTGCATCGGGTGTGGCGGATGGCGGACAACCACATCGACTCGATGCTGCTGGCTCTGCGCCCTGGGGTGTTCCTCGCCCGGCACGACGGGATCCGTGACCTGATGCCCGAGGCGCTACGGTCCTGGCGTTACCTCGTCCCACCCGAGCCCGACCCCGGCGCGTTCCCCGCCTACGACGACTACAGCGACCTGATCCTCACCAGCCCCTACATCGACCTCAACGTCCTGTCGGTCGACGAACACACTGTGCTGGTCAACCAGGACTGTCCCGGCCTGATCAAGACGCTGGAGGCCGAGCGCTTCACCGTGGTGCCGGTTCGACACCGGCACCGCCGCCTGTTCGGCGGCGGGTTCCACTGCTTCACCCTCGACACCCACCGCACCGGCGGCCGCGAGGACTACCGGTGACCAGGCCGCTGCTCCTGCTGGACGCAACTGGTCCCGAGTCCACAGCGCTTATCAACGCTGCCCTGGCCCGGGGCCACGGCGTTCACGCCGTCCCGTCCAGCCCTACCGCGACCGGTGGGCCTGGAAAGGGGCCGCATGCACGGGTGACCGGCTGGTGCCTGACCGACCTCAGCCAACCCGACCGGGCTCAGGAGCAGATCACCGCCTACGCCCGCCGTCACAATGTTGGTGCGGTACTGACCGTCAACGAGTACCTCACCGACCTCACCGCCTACATCTGCGCTGACCTGGATCTGCCCGGCAACGTTCCGGCCCTCGCCCGTGCGGCCCGCGACAAAGCGGTGATGGCCGACACGCTTACCGCAGCCGGTGTACGCATCCCTCGCACCCGTCCCGTCCGAGACCACCACCAGGCGCGGGCCGCGCTCGCCGACCCCCGAATCGGACTGCCCTGCGTGATCAAACCGGTTGGCGGATCAGGGTCGGCCGGAGTCACCGTCGCGACCAGTCTCGCTGAGGTGGGCGGCGCGGTCGATACCGCCCGCGCTGCCGTACATCCGGCCGCGCCGGTCGTCCTCGTCCAGGCGTACGTCACCGGGACGCAATACAGCGTTGAGTCGCTCACGCGAGACGGCGCCACCACCCATCTCGCCATCACCCGCAAAACGGTCACAGCTGGCGCGCAGCGGGTGGAGTTGGCGCACAGCCTTCCCGCCCGGCTGCCTCCGGACGTCCAAGCGGCGGTGTATCAGCAGGTGGACACCGCAGTACACGCCGTCGGCGTCCGCAACGGTGCCTCACACACCGAGGTCATCGTCGACGAAACCGGTCGCTGCACCGTCATCGAGGTCGCCGCCCGGCTCGGTGCCGGGCACATTGCGATCCTGATCGGCCATGCCTTGGGCATCGACGTCTTCACCGCCTTGGTCGACGTCGCGTTTGGACACCGACCCAACCTCGCGCGGACTGTGGATCGGTATGCCACCGTCCGGTTTGTGACCAGTCCGGGCACCGGGCGCTTCGCCAACGTCGAAGGGCTGCCTGAGCCGGGGCCGGACGTGCCGTTAGTCCGGTGGCGGGTCGAGCCCGGGAGCCTGGTCCATGAGCCTGCCACCAACGCGCACCGCCTCGGGTGCTTCATCGTCACCGGCGATCGTCCGGCCGTCGTCGAGGAACATGCCGACATGCTCCTGCGCCAGATCATCGTGCACGTCCACCCTGACGTCCCACCCGCCGATCAACCGAGCTCAGCGAGCACCTCGGCCATCGCGCCGTAGCTCTCTTTGACCGCATCGGTCTTGCCCAACCGGTGGCGCTCCAGCCGGATCGCGCCCAGATGCCTGGCCTGGTAGAGCCGGAACCGCCACCGCGCCTTCGGTGAGGCATCCGCTTCGCCATAGGCGTCCCAGAACGCCGCGCGCTCGTCGGACTTGGCCGAGGCCATCCGCACCGCCCAATCCGCCGCCGGGTCACCGAACTCACAGCGGTCAAAATCGACCACCCCGGTGATCGTCGGCACGTCGGCATGAGCGTCCAGCAGGCAGTTCACCGTCCACAGGTCTCCGGTCAACAACCTCGGCTCGGTCACCTCGTCAAGCACAGCACTCGCTTCACGCGCCGCCACCGCGGCCGCACGGACGTCCGAGGCGTCCAAACCAACCAGCTCGAGATCGGCGGCGATCTCTTCCAGCGACGCGATCACTGCACGGCTCCACGTGCTGTGCCCCGGCCCGGTCACGCGGCCAAACCATGGGCCACGCACCCCCTGCACAGCCGCGGTGATTTCTCCCAGTCGGCGGAACATCACCGGCCAACTGGTGCGCGGATACCTCCCGAGCGCCTCCGGCGCAGGGACACCATCCAGATGCGTCTGGAGCATCCAGTCTCGGTCGACCACCTCATGCGACCAATCCGCCGCGATCACTCGTGGCATCAGCGGCGCGATTACGGTCAGCCAGGGAACGGCGGCGAACTCATTACGCATCAGGTGCCGCTCGGAACCGAACTGGTCGGCCTCGCGTGGAGCGACCCGCAGAATCACCGGCTGCGGCCGCCCTGCCATGGTCACCCGATACACGCTGTTGTACATTCCGGTGCCCAGCTCGATCGCGGACACCGGGACGGCATCAGCGCCAAGGGCCCTTCGACATGCCGTGTCAACCTCGGCCGCAGTCACCGACTGCTGGAACGCGCCCTGCGCGCGTTCGACCGACCGGAACTCCATCACGTTCGTGGCCCTTCGGTTGACGCCCGCAGCCGCCGCGTCAGTCGCCCTGATCCGGCGGGTCGCGGCCGCGTCATGATTGGACATAAGGACCTCGACCGAGCGATGCTTCGCGACCTCATCCGCCACCCAGCCGAGTGTGTCAGCGGTGGGCTTTGAGCTCCGCCGACCCTACGCAACGGTAGTCGGGACGGAGCTGAACTCGTACGGCAAACACACGGTTGCCGAACTACTCGACGAGACCTTGTTGTACCGCTACGGCCCCGAGCGCGAAGCGGTGTTGGACGCCGAGGGTCTCGCGGATGGAGGTGACGTGGCGACCGACCGTCGTGACGCTCACGCCGACCCGTTCCGCGACGGCTTGATCCGAGAGTCCCTGAGTAAGGAGGCGCAAGATTCGCATTTGGATCGGCGGGAGGGGGCCTTCGTCTACGTCGGGTGAGCTGTACGGGGTGGCGCGTTCCCAGAGAAGTTCGAAGTACTCCCTGAGCGCCCCCACGATCACAGACGACTGAATCAGTAACGCGCCTGGCGGCTTTCGCTCCGTGAGCGGTAGCAGCGCTATCGCTTCATCCGCGAGCGTCATGCTCATGCCGATCCGTGGGAGGAGTCGCACCGTGCCGCTGGCTCGAATGATGGCTTCTATGTTCTCGCGTTCGGCTGTTGACTCGACGCAGGCAGACTCGTAGATGAGCTTCCCCCCGTTGCACGGACACCTGCGGTGAGGTCACTCAGCGGTGTCTGAGGGCAGGTTG
>NZ_BAABAS010000008.1:0-3109 GCF_039537545.1 Actinomadura meridiana | reverse complement strand
CCCCTCCCCACCACCAATCACCCGATCACCCACACTCACCACGCCATCCGCACCTTCTCCCAAGCCCGCCGCACCGGAAAATTCACCCTCACCCTCCCCCAACCCCTTAACACCACCAAGAGCACCACCCTCATCACCGGCGGCACCGGAACCCTCGGCGCGTTGGTCGCCGAACACCTCATCGCCCGGCACGACGCCGCACACCTGCTCCTCACCAGCAGGCGAGGACCCGATGCCCCCGGCGCCCAACAGCTCAAGGAACATCTCGAAGGCTTCGGCGCCCAGGTCACCATCGCGGCCTGCGACGCCGCCGACCCCGACGCACTGGCCGAACTCCTCGCCACCATCCCTGACGACCATCCACTCAAGACCGTCATCCACGCCGCCGGAATCCTGGACGACGCGCCCCTGGAGAACCAGACACCCGAACGGCTCGCCGCAGTGTTCCGGCCCAAGGTCGACGCCGCGTGGAACCTGCACGAACAGACCAAGAACCTCGACTTGGACGCGTTCGTACTGTTCTCCTCCGCCGCGGGCACCCTCGGCAACCCCGGACAAGCCAACTACGCAGCCGCCAACACCTACCTCGACGCCCTGGCCGCACACCGCCACCACACCGGACTACCCGCAACCTCCATCGCCTGGGGACTCTGGGAACACACCAGCGCCATGACCAGCGCACTCACCACGACCGACCTCGCCCGCATGAAGCGCTCGGGAGTCCACCCACTAAGCGACGAACACGGCCTCGCACTCCTCGACACCGCACTCCAACTCAACGAGCCCCACCTCGTCGCCACCCCCATCACTGCCGCGACGACCACCCACCCGTCACCCCTCCTCCGCGCCCTCGCCCCGCAACAACGCCGCACGGCAGCGACCGGCGCGTCCACGACGGAGGGGTCGAACGCGAAGGATCTCGTCGCCCAGCTTGAGGAACTCACCACGGACAAGCAGCACCGATTCCTCCTCGACCTGGTTCAGGCCCACGCCGCAGCGGTCCTCGGCCACAGCACCGCGCAGACGATCGCCCCTGAGCGTCCGTTCAAGGACCTCGGGTTCGACTCCCTCACCGCCGTCGAACTCCGCAACCGCATCACCGGCGCGACGCAGCTCCGCCTCCCTCCGACGCTGATCTTCGACCATCCGAGCCCGACGGCGCTCGCTGCCGAGTTGCACGCGCGGCTCGCACCGGCCGCGGGGGGCTCGGTGCCGGGGATCCTCTCCGAACTCGGCGGCATCGAGGCCGCGCTGGCGGCGGTGTCCGCCAGCGACGACGAGCGCTCCGCCGTCACCGCGCGTCTGGAGAGCCTGCTCCGGAAATGGAGCGTCCGGGTCAACGAGCAGGCGGACGGCACGGACACCGATCTCGCGTCCGCCACGGACGACGAGATCTTCGACGTCATCGAGAACGAGTTCGGAATCTCCTGACCGACCCACGTGAGGAATCCAGATGTCCAATGAAGAGAAGCTCCGGGACTATCTGAAGCGCGTCACGGCGGACCTGCGTCGTACCCGTCAGCGTGTCCGCGAGGTGGAGTCGGAGAAGTACGAGCCGATTGCGATCGTCGGCATGGGATGCCGATTTCCCGGCGAGGTGCGCTCGCCCGACGACCTGTGGAACCTGGTCGCCGCCGGACGGGACGGGATCTCGGAGTTCCCCACCAACCGCGGCTGGTCCAGCGACCTGCACGACCCGGACCCCGAGAACCCCGGCACGACCTACACCCAGTACGGCGGCTTCCTCCACGACGCCGACCGGTTCGACGCCGCCTTCTTCGGGATCAGCCCCCGCGAGGCCCTCGCGATGGACCCGCAGCAGCGGCTGCTCCTGGAGATCGCCTGGGAGACCGTCGAGGACGCCGGCCTGGACCCGACCGCGCTCCGCGGGCACAGCGTCGGAGTGTTCGCCGGGGTGTTGTCCAGCAACTACGGCTCCCATCTCCTCATCGAGACGCCCGAGGAGATCCAGGGCTATCTGTCGACGGGCATCAGCAACAGCGTCGCGTCGGGCCGGGTCGCCTACACCTTCGGTTTCGAGGGTCCCGCTCTGACCGTCGACACCGCATGCTCGTCGTCCCTGGTCGCCATGCACCTCGCGGCCCATGCGCTGCGCTCGGGCGAGTGCGGCATGGCACTCGCCGGAGGCGTGACGATCATGGCCACGCCCACCCCGTTCGTCGACTTCAGCCGCCAGCGCGGTCTTGCCGCGGACGGACGCTGCAAGCCGTTCGCCGCGGCCGCCGACGGGACCGGTTGGGGCGAGGGCGTCGGACTCGTGCTGATGGAACGCCTGTCGGACGCCCAGCGCAACGGCCACCAGATTCTGGCCGTCGTGAAGGGCTCGGCGGTCAACCAGGACGGTGCGAGTAATGGTCTCGCGGCGCCGAACGGGCCGTCGCAGGAGCGCGTCATCCAGCAGGCCCTCGCCAACGCGCGGTTGACGGCGGACGAGGTCGACGCCGTCGAAGCACACGGCACCGGCACACGTCTGGGCGACCCGATCGAGGCCCAGGCCCTGCTCAACACCTACGGGCGGCGCCACAGCGCCGAGTCGCCTTTGCGTCTGGGGTCGATCAAGTCGAATATCGGGCACACGCAGGCCGCGGCCGGGGTCGCGGGCGTCATCAAGATGGTGCAGGCGATGCGGCACGGCGTCCTGCCGAAATCGCTTCACATCGACCAGCCCTCTTCCCACGTCGACTGGGACACCGGGCACGTCGTCCTACTGGACCAGGAACAACCCTGGCCCGAGACCGACCGGCCACGCCGGGCCGCGGTGTCCTCGTTCGGTATCAGCGGCACCAACGCACACCTCATCCTGGAAGCCCCGCCTATTCCCGAGGTCGCGGAAGAGGTCGGCTCGGAAAAGCCTTTGGCACCGGCCGTCGCGCTCCCGCTGTCGGCTAAAGACCCCAATGCGCTCCGCGATGCCGCCGTCCGCCTCAAGGACCACCTTGCCGAGCACCCTGACCTCGTCCCTAGCGCTCTCGCATCTTCACTGAACAAGCGCGCCTTGCTCGACCACCGCGCCGTGATCGTCGCGGGACGAGACGATCGCGCGGAACTGGACACCGCCCTCAACGCACTCCACACCGACCAACCACAC
>NZ_BAABAS010000007.1:0-298100 GCF_039537545.1 Actinomadura meridiana | reverse complement strand
GCCGCGCCGCCACCGGCGACGATGCCCTCCTCGATCGCCGCGCGGGTCGCCGAGATGGCGTCCTCGAGGCGGTGCTTCTTCTCCTTCAGCTCCACCTCGGTGGCGGCGCCGACGCGCAGCACGCACACGCCCCCGGCCAGCTTCGCGAGACGCTCCTGGAGCTTCTCCCGGTCCCAGTCGGAGTCGGAGTTGTCGATCTCGACCTTGATCTGGTTGATCCGGCCGGTGATGTCGTCCGCGGAGCCCTCACCGTCGACGATGGTGGTTTCGTCCTTGGTGACGGTGATGCGGCGGGCGCGGCCCAGGTCCTCCAGGCCGATGGAGTCGAGCTTGAGGCCGATGGCCTCGCTGACGACCTGGCCGCCGGTCAGGGTGGCCATGTCGCCCAGCATCGCCTTGCGGCGGTCGCCGAAGCCCGGCGCCTTCACCCCGACGGAGGTGAACGTGCCGCGGATCTTGTTGGCGACCAGCAGCGCCAGGGCCTCGCCCTCGACGTCCTCGGCCACCACGAGCAGCGGCTTCTTGGTCTGGGCGACCTGCTCGGCCAGCGGCAGGAACTCCTGCACGTTGGAGATCTTGCCGTCCACGATGAGCACGTAGGCGTCCTCCAGGACGGCCTCCATGCGCTCGGGGTCGGTGACCATGTGCGGCGACAGGTAGCCCTTGTCGAACTGGAGGCCCTCGGTGAACTCCAGTTCGAGGCCCATGGTGTGGGCCTCCTCGACGGTGATGACGCCGTCCTTGCCGACCTTCTCGAACGCCTCCGCGATCAGCTCGCCGATCTGCGGGTCCTGCGCGGAGATGGTCGCGACGTGCGCGATCTCGCCCTTCTCCTCGACCTCGCGGGCCGTCTTGAGGAGCTGGTCGGACACGTACTGGGCGGCGACGTCGATGCCGCGCTTGAGCGCCAGCGGCGACGCCCCGGCCGCCACGTTTCGGGTGCCCTCCCGGACCACGGCCTGCGCGAGGACGGTCGCCGTGGTGGTGCCGTCGCCCGCGATGTCGTTGGTCTTGGTCGCCACTTCCTTGGCGAGCTGGGCCCCCAGGTTCTCGTAGGGGTCCTCCAGCTCCACCTCGCGGGCGATGGTGACACCGTCGTTGGTGATCGTCGGCGCGCCGAACTTCTTGTCGATGACGACGTTGCGGCCGCGCGGGCCGATCGTCACCTTGACGGCGTCCGCGAGAGCGTTGACGCCGCGCTCAAGAGCCCGGCGAGCGTCCTCCTCGAACTCCAGGATCTTCGCCATGCGGATTCTCCTCTTTCACGCGATTCGCCCCGACCGGCCCGCCGAAGGCGGCGCCGACCGGGGCGGGTGCATCACGTTCTCGGTGATTACTTCTCGATGACGGCGAGCACGTCGCGGGCGGAGAGGACGAGGTAGTCCTCGTTGTTGTACTTGACCTCGGTGCCCCCGTACTTGCTGTAGAGCACGACCTCGCCGACCTTCACGTCGACCGGGACGCGCTCGCCCTTGTCGTCGACGCGACCCGGACCGACGGCAAGGACGGTGCCCTCCTGGGGCTTCTCCTTGGCGGTGTCCGGAATGACCAGGCCCGACGCGGTGGTGGTCTCGGCCTCAAGCGGCTGGACGACGATGCGGTCCTCGAGCGGCTTGAGAACAACCTTGGTGGCGGTCGTCACGATCTGACCTCCCCTTCGATTGGTCCTCGGCCGACCACGGATGGCCGGCCAGCACTTTGTGACAGAAGAGGCGACCCTGGACCGGCCTGCCGTCGCGGGTGTCAGACCGACCTTCGTCGCTGTTTGGCACTCTCAGTCGGAGAGTGCCAGTCATGGAGACTATTCCGTGCCCGGTAAGCAGTCAACACGGACACGGAGCGGCACGGCAGTCGTCGACCCCTGTTCACCGGCGGCTAACTTCCCCCCATGGACATGGTGTCATTCCAGGCTTTGCGGGGCCCGTCCGGCCAGGCACTTCTCGCCGAGGCGACGGATCTGGACGTGACCGACGACGGTCTGCTGGCGGCGGCCTCCCGGCTGCGCGAGCGCCACGATGACCCCGGGGTCGTGCGCGCGGCTCTGACTCAGGTGCGGTTGCGCAAGCGCGCGCGAGTGAAGTTCGGCGGCGACGCCGACCGCATGTACTTCACGCAGAAGGGGCTGGAGCAGTCCACCCGCGCGAGCGTGGCGTCGTATCGTGCGCGGCGCTTCGCGGACCGTCTGCCTGGTGCGCGTGTCCTGGAACTGGGGTGCGGGATCGGCGCCGACCTCATCGCGCGAGCGCGCGCGGGCCTCACCGGGGAAGGCGTGGAGCTTGACCCTCTGACAGCCGAGGTGGCTGCGGCCAACGTGGCCGCATTGGGGTTGGACGGTCTCGCCTCCGTGCGGGTGGGTGACGCGACGCTGGAAGACCCGGGCGGGTTCGATGCCGTGTTCGCCGACCCGGGTCGGCGTACCGCGCGAGGCAGGGTCTTCGATCCGAAGTCGTACCAGCCGCCGTTGGACGTCGTTCTGGGCTTGGCCGGGCGTGCTCCCGGCGCGTGTGTGAAGGTCGCGCCAGGTATTCCGCACGAGGCCGTCCCGGACGGTGCCGAGGCGGAGTGGGTCTCGGTCGGCGGCGACGTCAAGGAGGCGGCCCTGTGGCTCGGCGCGCTCGCCGGGGACGTGGGCCGGCGCGCCACGCTGCTCTCGTCCGACGACGATCCACAGGTGTGGACGCTGACCCCGCGAGGCTCGGGCGACCCGGACGTGCGCGCGTGGGGCCGCTACCTGTACGAGCCCGACGGGGCCGTGATCCGCGCCCACCTGGTAGATGAGGTCACGGAGCTGGTCGGGGGCGGGCTCGCGGATCCGCGCATCGCGTACATCACGTCCGACCAGTTGCTGGCCACGCCGTTCGCGTCGGCGTACGAGATCGACGACGTGCTGCCGTTCTCGGTCAAGCGCCTGCGCGCGGAGCTGCGGCGCCGCGAGGTCGGCGTGCTCACCGTGAAGAAGCGCGGCTCGGCGGTGGACGTCGACCAGCTCCGCCGCGCCCTCGGCTTCGGTGGGCGCCGGGCGTCCGGTGGCCCGTCCGGGGAGTTGACGCTGGTGGTGACCCGGGTGGGACGTGACCCGGTCGCGCTGCTGACCCGTCCCGTCGGAAGGCCAGGTCCGGCCCTCGCGTGACATCGAGTCCAAAGATCTTCCCGGCGGCCCGACCGGGCCAAGCCGGACAGCGCGACGCGCCATGCGCGGGCAAATCATCGACGTTTTCCGGCATCGGTTTCACCAGTGATCGCGGGCGCCCGGCAATGCCGCGAACCCGGCCGCTAATCCACGCGCCGTGTTCGAGAAGGCCCAGAACACCAAGCCGAGTTCAGCGACCGGGCCTTCCGCGCCCCTGAATACGTCATCGAAATGGCGCGTCCCCGCCGGGCGGCGGCACATCGCGCCCACGGGTGCCGGTCGAGCGGCGACCGGCGTAGGGCGACATGTACCGACAGGGCCCCACCTCTTGACGGCCCGTCCACGTCCCCCATCACCACAATCGCGTCCATAACCGCGAACCAGGATAATTTCCGCCCAGAGGTAAAGCGCGACTATTCGCCCCAGCCGGGTAACAGGCACATTGCACCGAACTCACAATGTTCTCTGCCAGCAGGTTTAGCGGCTCCGCACACGCACTACAGTGGCGTCTCCAGAGATTCATTTGCCGTGCGTCATTTCGTCGCGCCGGCACACGAAGGAGCATCGGGTGGAAACGAATCACAACTTCCTGCAGACGGGGGGTCAACCGGTTTCGGATCGGATGCGGGAGTTGCTCGCCCGTGCGGCGCAGGACCACGTCTATGAACAGCGCTCACAGGGTCAGGTCCTGGACGAGATCCGCCAGCGTCTGGAAGGGATGGAGTGGCTGCTCCGCGAGGTCCGCGAACGGGAGCTGAGCGGGCTGACCGGTCAGCTCGACACCGTCCGCGGCCAGGTCGACGAGCTGACCGGCAAGCCCCCGGAGTGGGCCGAGGGGCTGGCCGAGCACATCCAGGCGTTCGGCGAGCGCGTCAAGCCCGTCGCCGAACTGCCCGCGCTGTGGGCCGACGTCGGCGTCGTCGCCGAGAACGTCGACGAAGGGCTTACCCGCATCCAGTCCGTCCTGGACTCCGCGCAGTACATCACCGACGCCGCGCAGCAGGCCGCGCAGCGTATGGACGAGATGACCAAGCGGATCGACAAGCTCCAGGGCAGCATGGAGGCCGCGTCCGTCCGGTTCAACCGGCTCGACAAGTCGCTGGCCGAACTGGGCCACCGGTCCGAGCGGCTGGAACACTCGATCAACGGCGTCACGTCGCGGGTCGACCAGGCGCTCGGCGAGATGGCCGACCGGGTCGAGCAGGGCCTGGAGGCGGTCAACGGCCGCGTCGAGGGCGTCGGCGGGCGGCTCGACGGCCTGGACGGGCGCCTCGACGGCGTGGACGGCCGTCTGGAAGGGCTGTCCGGCAAGGTGGACGGCCTGGACGGCAGGTTCGAGGGCGTCGAGAACCGCGTCGACGGCGTCGGCGCGCGGATCGACCGGCTGCCCGACACGCTGGAGATCGCCGAGGTGCACCGGCTGCTGGGCGAGTTGGCGGCGCGCCCGCCCGCCGACCACGGCGACCGGTTCGACGCGCTGGAGAAGCACCTGGCCGACGCCGTCGACCCGCTGATCGAGGAGCTGCGCGCCCGCCCCGACCGCGACGAGGTCAGGGCCGCCATGGCGCGGATCGCCGAGTCCGCCTACAGCGACGTCGCCAAGCGCATGGACGAGTTCTCCCGCCGTTTCGAGGACGTGCACGACGACGTCCGCAAGCGCATCGAGGGCATCCACGATGAGGTCGCCAAGCGGGTCGACGGCGCGTTGGAGGAGTTCACCGCGCAGGTCGACATCGTGTCCCGCCGCGTCGAGTCGGTGCACTCGGACGTCACCAAGCAGGTCGAGTCCGTCCACACGGAGGTGTCGCGGCAGGTCGGCGGCGTCCACGACGAGGTCGGCAAGCGCCTGGGCGACATCCACGCCGACGTCACCCGGCAGGTCGGCGTCATCCACGAGGACGTCGTCAAGCAGGTCGGCGGCGTGCACGAGGAGTTCGCCCGCCGCGTCGAGGGCCTCCAGGACGACGCCGGACGCCGCGCCGAGGTCGCCCAGGCCGAGTTCGCCAAGCGCTTCACGCATGTCGAGGACGAGGTCGGCCGCAAGGTCGACGGCGTCCACGAGGATGTCTCCAAGCAGGTCAACGCCGTGCACGAGGACGTCCTGAAGCGCCTGTCCACACTTGAGGAGACGATGCTCGCCCTCGCCGAAGCCCTCCTGCGCCCCCGTAGGGACGCCAAGGACTGATCGACGGCGGCCGGTGCCCTCGCCGGGGAAGGGGGAGTTCCCTCAACTCCGGCAGGGACCGGCCTACGGGTGGGGCCGCTCGCGGGCCCCACCCGACCACATTCGGACGCCGAGAAACACGGCCGACCAGCTGAGCGGGGAGTAGCCGAGGTATCGACCATCTCAATCATCGCCTCCGCCGTTACCCTCACCGGGCCCCGGTAGCGCCGCCCACACCATCTTCGATGCCAAACCCCTCCTCCCTCGCCTGCGCCTCGCTTCGACGCCGACCGGGAGTCCCTGGCCGAAGACGACCTCAGACGTCTGGACGCACAACATGGCATCGCCATGTCCGCCCCAAACCTCCAAACACGCCAGCGTGGGCGCCTTGTGACAATCGGGACGCCGAGCACCGAGAAAGCGGCTACCGTGATATATCTCACAATGGGGCCACGCGCGTACGCAATGTCGCTCCGCAGGCAGCAGAAACTACGCTACGCATCACCAAAATCACAAAGGGTGCATGATATTGCACCCGACTCGGCAGTCAGCGCGCGTGTAAGCTACCGGGAAACCGAAACTCGTGGTTTCACCCAGCAGTTCAGGAGAGAAAATGCGAATCGGCAGACTCGCCGTCTGTGCAACAGCATCCTTAGTCGCCGGCGCGACCGTCTTCTCGGCAGCGCCCGCACAAGCAGCCTGGGAATCATGCCCTTCTGGTTACGGTTGCTTCTACCGACTTCATTGGGGCAACAACGGTCAGGGCCACTTTCAGTTCTCCGGCGACAACAGCAACTGGAATTCGTACGGTGTGACGGGCGAGGACGCTTCTGCGTACGACCACGGGACCTCCTCGCTTTACCTCAATATCTACGATTACAATGGCCACGCCGACTACTGCATGACCCGGACCCACAAGTTGGACTGGGTCGGCAACCGCGGCGGCTCCAACTTCTGGAGTTCCTCCCCGAATACGACATGCAACGTGGACGGCACATAGATCTTCCCGGCTGCTATGGCGCCCACTCTCAAGAGTGGGGCCATAGCATCTTAATTCACGAGATCGTTGACAGGAAAGACTCACATGCGCAAGATCACGTTCGCGGCGCTGTTGCTTGTCGGCCTGGCTGGCTGTTCGTCCGGATCAGAAAATACTGCGAAGAGTGCACCGACCCCCACCGGCGGACTCGGTAGCCAGCCCGGGATCGGCGTGAAACTCAGTCCCGAGGACGATAAGACGATCATCCTCGCCACCGAGTTGGCGGTGCGCAGTTGCATGGCGAAGGCAGGCTTCAAGTATTTCCTCTTCGGCACATCCGACAACAAGCCGGAAGCAGGTGAAACGGTACCGTTCGGCCAGACCATAGAGCAGGCCCGTGTCAACGGTTATGGCGGAGACCCCCGTAAGGGCGCTCACCCCGAGACGGGACGTCCGCAGGAAGACGCCAACACTCGTTACGTCGCCACCCTGTCCACGACCGAGGCGACCCGTTACAACATCGCGCGTGATGGCAAGCCGAACGATGAGATCGTGATCCAATTCCCTGGCGGCGGCAGGGAAAGATACCCCCGAAGTGGATGCCAAACTGTCGCGCTGCACAAACTCTATGGTTCGCCGGAGCGCTACGCGCAGCACCAGGTCTTCGCGGCAACTGTGGTGCAGGGCACGGAGAAGGCGATTGATGCTGATCCGCGAGTCATGAAAACCCAGAAAGCATGGGCTGACTGTGTACGCAAGGCAGGATATTCATATCCCAATCAGACGGCGATGATGAACGCGGCGTTGAATCCCTATCATCATGCCACTGGCGATCTCACGAAGATCCGTCAACGGGAGATTCAAATAGCGGTTGCCGCCGCAACCTGCGATCGCGACACGAATACCACGGAGACCTACGATCGTGTCACGCAGGAACTCTACGACAAACGGCTCGGATCACGGCAGGGAGAACTTGCCGCCTACATCCAAATCCAGAAAGATGTGGTGACGAACGCTAAGAAGACCATTCAGAACGGGGGCTGATAGTGGCGCCTCGCAAGAGCAGGCTTGTCCTGCTCGGTGTGCTCGGCGGCACCACCCTGACCTCCCTCGCCGGCTTGGGACTGTCCACTCTGATCAAGTCCCCTCAGCAGGTCGCGGCCGAAAGCGCTCCCCCCAGCCGCTCGGTGCTCACCTCCGAGGTGGTACTACGGCAACTCAGCAGGACCATCGCCCTGCGGGGGACAACCACCGCTAAGGCATCCGTAACGGTCCAGGCATCTGCCCCCGAGGGGACGAAGGCAGTAGTTACCAAATTGCCGGTGCGTGCGGGAAGCAGGGTACGCGCGGGAACGGTGGTCGTCGAGATTTCCGGCCGTCCGGTTATCGTCCTGCACGGCCGATTCCCCGCCTACCGTGACGTCCATACTGGTGACTCTGGCCCAGATGTGCTGGAGCTTCAGCATGCGCTGGGCGAGCTGGGACTGCCCCCCGGAGCGGATTCGGGCGTCTTCAACGCAGGAACCGCGAGGGCACTCAAAGCACTGTACAGCCGCCTCGGATACCGCCCTCCTCGGGAAAGCGTCCCAGTGACACCCACGGGATCCCCTGCGATCAGCCCGGGACGTGGGCAGATGAAGATGTCTTTTCCGGCCAGTGAGGTCGTGTACATCCCTGACGCTTCCGCGACCGTCGATGATCTCCAGGGTAGGGTCGGGAAGGAGGTCAAGGGCACGGTAATGTCCCTGGCCTCCGGTGGACTGAATGTTCGGTCCCTTTTGTCGCCGGAGAATAGACGCCTAGTCTCTATTGGCCAGCTCGTATTGATCTCTTCCGATCAGTCAGGGACCACGAGATCAGGCCACATCAGCGCGATCGGCCCTTACACATCCGGCACGCAGGGAAGTCCGCAGAGCACGCCAGACCCGGGTAGCGATCCTGCTGCCGCGAACCCGTCCGAGGGCTCAGACAGTTCCGGTCACCCGCTGATCGTCAAACCAGGAAAGACTCTCCCCGCCGACTGGATCGGTCAGGATTTGAAATTGACGATCACAACGGCGTCGACTTCAGGAAAGGTGTTGGCGGTTCCTGTGTCGGCTGTGTATGGAAGCGCGGACTCGACCACGAAAGTAATTAAGTTGCTCCCAAACGGTAAACAACAGCGCGTCGAAATCCGGACCGGCGCCTCCGCCGACGGCATGGTCGAGGTGATCGCCGAAGGCAATGCACTGCGCCCAGGGGATCGGGTCGTAGTCGGAAGATGATGCCGCCGGTCATCGAGTTCACCCGCATCGGACGCACCTACCCCGGCCCCCCACCGGTCACGGCCCTCAAAGGCGTGAACCTGGTCGTTCGGCGAGGAGAGTACGTATCGGTCGTCGGCCCTTCAGGATCAGGGAAGTCAACGTTCCTCAATTTGATTGGGATGTTGGATCGGCCTACGACGGGTACCTATCGGTTCGACGGCATCGAGACAAGCGGCCTAAGGGAGAAGCAACGCACCGCACTTCGCGGCAGGCGTATCGGTTTCGTTTTCCAGGCGTTCCACCTGCTCCCTCATCGGAACGCCGCAGAGAACGTTATGCTGTCGCAACTTTACGTAGGGGTCAATCGCAAAGAACGCCGACGACATGCAACCGCGATGCTCGACAAAGTGGGCCTCTCGCACCGTGCCACTGCGCTGACCTCCCAGATGTCAGGAGGTGAACGTCAGCGCGTGGCCATAGCACGGGCGCTCGTGAACGAGCCGAGCCTCCTACTGTGCGACGAGCCAACAGGGAATCTGGACAGTAAGACAGCTCACGAAGTCATGTCCCTCATCGAATCCTTGCACGCGAGCGGGCTCACCGTACTACTGGTCACCCACGACGAATCACTCGCTGCCCGCGCGTTGAGAACAGTCATGATCCGGGACGGGTCTCTGACCGAGTCGATTGGTGAGACCAGGTGACGGCACGTCGCCGTAACGCGGCCGGGCCCGTCGAGAAGCCCACCCGGCTGTCCTTCTCCGACGTCATCATGGAGGCCGTGGACGCAGTTCTGTCACGGCCGACCAGGGCGGCTCTGACTTCCCTCGGCACCTTGCTGGGCGTCGCGGCTTTCGTCTCGGTTCTCGGTCTTACGGCTACCGCGTCGGGACAGATCAGCGCCAGCTTCACCAGGCTCGAAGCGACCCAGGTGATCGTCGAGGACCAGGTGACCGGCGACGACTCGCTCGCGTTTCCCGCTGATGCTGAGCAACGGATCGCACATGTCAACGGCGTCCGGGCTGCCGGAGTGTTCTGGGATTCCGGAGCCGGAGGTCGACAAGTATCGGCTCGCCCCGCTGCCCGGGCCGATGAACAGCAGCAGATCCGTGTGGTCGCGGCTTCACCGGGGATGCTCTCCGCACTACACGCCAGCATCAGCACGGGCCGGTCCTTCGACGACTTCTCCCGCCGTACCCGACAGCAGGTTTGCCTTCTCGGCGCAACCGCCGCCAAAGAACTCGGGATTACCGACCTCACACACGATCGGGCCATCTTCATCGAAGGCCGTGCCTTCGTCGTCATGGGAATCTTCGACAACGTTGACCGGATGCCCGAGACACTACTGAGTGTGGTCGTCCCCGACGCCACCTATACGGCTCTGTGGGGGCCACCGCGGCCGGCCGAAGCACGGATGCTGATCGACACCCGGCTCGGTGCCGCAGCCGTCGTCGCCAGCCAGGCAGCGGTTGCGCTGCGGCCGGACAACCCGTCGCGCCTCCACGCACTTCCACCGCTCAGCCCAACCCAGTTGAAGAGCCAGGTCAATGACCAACTCCAGGGCCTGTTCCTGGTGCTCGCCGCGATCTGCCTCGCCATCGGTGCCGTCGGGATCGCCAACACGACCCTCGTCGCTGTTCTCGAACGCGTCGGCGAGATCGGGCTCCGCCGCGCCCTGGGCGGGCGCCGGCATCACGTCGCGCTCCAGTTCCTCACAGAGTCAGCGACCCTGGGCCTCCTTGGGGCGATGGCAGGCACCAGCATCGGCATCGCAGCCGTGATCAGCGTCGCATGGGTGAAAGACTGGACGCCGCTCCTCGCACCCGAAACAGTGCTGCCCGCACCCCTCGTCGGCGCCATCACCGGCCTCGTCGCGGGACTTTACCCGGCATGGCGAGCGAGTCGGATCGAACCGGCCGAAGCACTGCGTCGCTGAGTCTTCGATCACAAGGCCGGCGAAGCACGTCCGGTAGGACATGCGACTAGTGAGGTGGTCCGGCCGCCGCAGGCCACCTGAACCCCGTTCGGATACCGGACGGAATCCGCGTGGTTTGTCCGGCAAACAGCCGTGACGGCCCACGATCCTCCGTCAAGCAGAACCACGATGACGTGCATTTTGTTACGTTCCGTCTTCGCAAAATCACTCCCAATACTCAACGGAATCCGTTTTCATGGTTCAGGTGACTCGCACACCGGCTCCCTGCCTGCCGACCGGCGCCGCCCCACCCGGCCACCCGACGCTGCGCTGGGTCGAGGAGTGTCTGGGCAAGGGCGCCGAGGTCCGCATGGTGCGGCCGCTCGCGGGCGGTGGCGCCCACGCCAATCACGCGCTTCTGGTCGAGAGCCGCTCCGGCAGCGCCCACCATCTCGTCCTGCGTCGCTGGACGTGCCGCGAACCTGACCCGGCGCGCCGTCCGCACGGCACCGAGTTCTCCCCCGAACGCGAGATCGCCGCGCTCGCCCTCCTCGCGGGCTGCGAGATCCCGACCCCGGCGCTGGTCGCCGCCGATCCCGCGGGCGCCTACTGCGACGTCCCGGCCCTGCTGATCACACTGCTCGGCGGCCATCCGCCCCGTCCGTCCTCGGACGACCTGGCCGAGTACCTCATCCAGCTGGCGGCCGCGCTGCTGCCGGTGCACGCGCTGAACGGCGCGTCCACGATGCCGCCGTACGTCCCGCACAACCGGCTGGACGATCGGCCCGCGCCACGGCACGCGCTCCATCCCGGCCTGTGGGAGCGGGCCTACGAGGTCGCCTCCCGGCCCGCGCCGGAGGCGCCGGTCCGCTTCATCCACCGCGACTACCACGCCGACAACACGCTCTGGTCGTTCGGCAAGCTCACCGGCGTCGTCGACTGGTCGGACACCTCGTCAGGCCCCATCGCCATCGACATCGCCCGCATGCGGCGCGGCCTCGCCCTGCGCTACGGCCCGCCCGCCGCCGACCGGTTCCTCGCCACGTTCGACCAGGTGTCGGGCGGCTACCCGCACGACCCGTACTGGGACGTCCGCGACCTGCTCGACCTGCTGCCCGAGGACGAGGACCGCGTCATGGACGAGGCCCACGTCCCCCTCTACGAGGACTACCTCTCCAGGCTCCTCGCCGACTGCTGACCGGGTGCGCGCGCCAGCCCGGACCGGTAGGCGATCACGACGAGCTGGGCGCGGTCGCGGGCGCCGAGCTTCATCTTGGCCCGCTGGACGTGGGTGCGGACCGTCAGCGGGCTGACGAACAGCTCCTCGGCGATCTCGGTGTCGGACTTGCCGTCCGCGACCAGGACCGTCACCTCCCGCTCCCGGGCGGTGAGGGTCGCGATGTCGTCCGACAGGGCCGGTTCCACGCCGGGATCGGGGGCGGCGAGGAACCGGCCGATGAGGGAGCGCGTGGCGGTGCCGGACAGCAGCGCGTCCCCGGCGGCCACGGTGCGGATGCCGTCCAGGAGCCCGTCGGCGGAGACGTCCTTGCCGAGGAAGCCGCTCGCGCCCGCGCGCAGGGCCCGTGCGACGTGCTCGTCGGTCTGGAACGTGGTGAGGATGAGGACGCGGGTGCCGCGCAGGTCCGGGTCGGCGCAGATCTCCTCGGTCGCGGCGAGGCCGTCGGAGCCGGGCATCCGGATGTCCATGAGGACGATGTCGGGCCGGTGCGTCCGGGCGAGTTCGACGGCCTCGGTGCCGTTGGTGGCCTCGCCGACGACCGCCAGGTCCTCGCAGGAGTCGATCAGGATCCGGAACGTCGCCCGCAGCAGGGTCTGGTCATCGGCGAGCAGCACGCTGGTCGTCATCGGTTCCTCCGGTCAGTGGACGGGTAGTTCGGCGGTGACGGCGAAGCCGCCTTCTGGACGGTCGCCCGCGCGGAGCCGTCCTCCGGCGGACTGGGCGCGTTCCCGCATGCCGATGAGGCCGAACCCGCCGCCGGGAGCGGGCGGACGGGGCGCGGTGCCGCCGTCGTCGCTGACCGTGAGGGTCAGCGTGTCGCCGCCGTAGGAGAGCGTCACGTCGGCGGTGGACGCGCCCGCGTGCTTGGCGACGTTGGTGAGCGCCTCCTGCACGATGCGGAACGCGGCCAGGTCGACCCCGGGCGACAGGGGTCGCCGCTCCCCGTCGACCGTGACGGTGGCGTGCAGTCCGGCGGCCCCGAACGCGGAGACCAGCTCGTTCAGCCGGGCCAGTCCCGGGGACGGCTCCAGCGACTCCGGGTCGTCGGAGCGGCGCAGCAGGCCGACGGCGGCCTGGAGTTCGCGCAGCGCGGCGGCGGTGGTGCCGCTCAGCTCGGTCAGGATCTCCGCCGCCTGCTCGGGATCGGTGCGCGCGATGTGCGCGGCGGTCCCGGCCTGCGCGTTGGCGAGGGCCATGTGGTGGGCGACGACGTCGTGCAGCTCCCGGGCGATGCGGATCCGTTCCTCGGCGACGCGGTGCCTGGCCTCCTCCTCGCGGGTGCGTTCGGCGTGCTCGGCGCGGGCCCGCACGGCGTCCAGGTAGGCGCGCCTGCCCTGGACCGCCGTGCCCGAGACGAGCGCCACGATGATCCAGAACGCGGGGGCGAACGTCGCCAGCTTCTGGGCGTCGTCGTTCTCGACGGACCACTGCGCCGCGACGGTGAACACCGCGATGGCGATCACGGCGTACACGCGCCCGACCCGCTGGGGAGCGTGGGCGCCCAGCGCGTAGAACGCGACGACGAGCGGAACCATGTACTGGTGGTTGATCGGATAGCCGATGGCGCCGCTCACGACGAGACAGCCGACGACGAGGGAGACGACGGCGCCCGGGTGGCGCTCGCGCCACACCAGGGCGACGCAGGCGGCGGTCGCGGGGAGGACGCCGGGCCACCAACCCGAGTCGTTGCCGATGTACTGCCCGACGTTGACCGCGTACACCAGCAGCAGGAAGGCCCCCTCGGCGATGCGAGGGTAACGGTCGACGAACCGTTGCCAGGCACTGTTCATGAGGTCCTCTCCCGGGATGCCCTGTACCCCATGGTGGGGCACGGATGGATGGGGCCGTCCGCGCGGGCGTGCGGACGGCCCCATCTGGCGCGTCAGGTCAGACGCGCGTCGTGGACGGCTCGGGGCGGTCCGGCACCGTCGTGAGCGGCGGCGGCACCCGGTCGCGCAGGGAGTCGCCCTCGACGTCCACGCGCGGCAGCAGCCGGTCCAGCCAGCGCGGCAGCCACCAGGCCCACCTGCCGAGCAGCGCGAGGACGGCGGGCACGATCACCATGCGGACGACGATCGCGTCGAACAGCACCGCGGCGGCTAGCCCGAAGCCGACCATCTTGATCATCATTCCGGCGCCGGTCATGAACCCGCAGAACACCGACATCATGATCAGCGAGGCGGCCAGCACGACCCGGCCGCTGTGCCGGAACCCGGTGACGATGGCATGGCCCGGCGCCTGCCCGTGGACGTGCGCCTCCCGCATCCGGGAGACCAGGAAGACCTGGTAGTCCATGGCCAGCCCGAAGCTGATCCCGACCAGGAAGATCGGCAGGATGCTCATGATCGGTCCGGGTTGGTCGACGCCGAAGATCCCCGCGCCATGGCCGTTCTGGAAGATCGTGACGAGCGCGCCGAACGCCGCGCTGATCGACAGCAGGTAGCCGAGCGCCGCCTTGAGCGGCACCAGCACGGACCGGAACACCAGCATCAGGAGGAGGAACGCCAGGCCCACGATCGTCGCGAGATAGGGGATCAGCGCCTTCTGCATCTTCGCGCCGACGTCGATGTTCAACGCGGTGGCACCGGTGATCTCGAACGTCGCTCCGGCGGCGGACTCGACGGCCGGACGCCCGTCGCGGATGTCGCGGACGAGTTCCTTCGTCTGCTCACTCGTGGGTGCCGTGGACGGGGTCGCCGACAGCACCGCCGTGGTCCCCGCCTCGTCGAACTGCGGCGGCGAGACCGAGACGATCCCCTTGGTGGCGGCGAGGTTCTTGCCGATCGTCGCGGCGGCGGCCTTCGGGTTCGCGGAGCCGCCCGCGTCCACGACGACCGTCAGCGGGCCGTTGAAGCCGGGGCCGAAGGCGTCCGCGAGGGCGTCGTAGGCGCGCCGCTCGCTGGTCGAGGTCGGCTTGGCCTCGTCGCCTGGCATGCCCAGCCGCATGTTCAGCGCCGGGATCGCGATGGCTCCCAGGGCGGCGACCGCGACCAGCAGCACCGGCACGGGCCGCCGCAGGACGAACCGCGCCCACCGGGCCCCGACTCCCCCGGTCGCGACCGCTCCGCCCCCGGTGCGGCGGCTCTTACGGGCACGCCGCGACAGGACGGAGTTCGGCAGGAACCCGAGCAGTGCCGGAACCAGCGTCAGCGCGATCAGCACGCCCACGACGACCGCACCGGCCGCGCCCATCCCCAGCCGCGTCAGCATCGGGACGCCGACCACGGCCAGCCCGACCAGCGCGATCACGACGGTGAGACCGGCGAACACGACGGCCGTCCCGGCGGTGCCCACGGCGAGCCCGGCCGCCTCCCGGGGCTCGTGGCCCTTGCCCCGCTCCTCCCGGTAGCGGGAGACCACGAACAGGGCGTAGTCGATGGCGACCGCCACCCCGAGCATCATCGCCAGTTCACCCGTCGACGGCGACAGGTCGAAGACGTTCTGCAACGCCGTGATCGACATGAGGCTGATGAACACCCCGATGATCGCGGTGAGCAGCGACAGCCCTGCGGCGGCCAACGACCCGAAGGTGATCAGCAGGACCACGGCGGCGATGCCGATACCGGCGATCTCCCCGGCCCCGCCGGACGGGTCGGTCTCCAGCGCGGACCCGCCGACCTCGACGGTCAACCCCGTCGCCTGCGCCTGTTTGACGGCGTCGCGCAGCTTGTCCTTGCTCGCCTCGGTGAGGTCGTCGGTGGTGACCTTGTACGTGACCGTGGCGAACGCCGTGGACCCGTCCTTGCTCACCGCCGCCCCCTCCTCGAAGGGGCTCTCCACGTCGGCGACCTGCGGCCCCTTGGCCACCTGCGTCACCAGCGCGTCGATGTGCGCGCGGTTCTGGGCCGAGGTGATCTTCTGCCCGTCCGGGGCGATGAACACGACCCGGGCGTCGGCCCCGTCGGCGGCGGCGCCGGGGAACCTCTCGTTGATGTGGTCGAAAGCCTTCTGGGACTCGATCCCCGGCATCGTGAACGAGTCGGACGGGGCCTTGCCCGCGCTCGAGGAGCCGATGAAGGCCACGGCCAGAGCGGCGAGCCACAACAGCGCCACGAGGTAGCGCCATCTGAACGCCCCGCGCCCAAGCCGGTACAGGAAGGTCGCCATGGAAGAGGTCTCCGTATCTGTGTTTGGAAGCCCCTCAAGGCTGTCTGTGGGCACCCCCTCCCGTAATCCTGCGATTCAAGGCACTTCAGTACTCAAAAGCACGTACACGCGGGCACCCCTGGACTGCGTCCAGAGGAGGAGACGGCGTGCTCTCAGAGGAGGACCGACTCGATCGGAAGGCTCGAATCAGCGGGCAGTTCCAGGGCGGACGGCGCGGCCCCGGAGGCGACCAGTTCCGAGCCGAGCGCCGCGACCATGGCGCCGTTGTCGGTGCACAGCTTCGGACGCGGGACGCGCAGCCGCACCCCCGCCGCCTCGCACCGCTCCGCCGCGAGGGCCCGCAGCCGCGAGTTGGCCGCGACGCCGCCGCCGATCAGCAGGTCGTGGACGCCGTTGTCCTTGCACACCTTCAGGGCCTTGCGGGTGAGGACGTCCACGACGGCCTCCTGGAAGGACGCCGCGACGTCAGCGACGGGCACCGGCTCGCCCGCCCGCTCCCTGGCCTCCACCCAGCGCGCCACCGCCGTCTTCAGGCCGGAGAACGAGAAGTCGTAGGTGCCGTCGGCGTACTTGCCCCGGGGAAACGCGATCGCGGCCGGGTCGCCGTCGCGGGCCCTGCGGTCGATGATCGGGCCGCCGGGGAAGCCGAGGTCCAGGACGCGCGCGACCTTGTCGAACGCCTCGCCCGCCGCGTCGTCCACCGTCGTGCCGAGCTGCCGGACGTCGCTCGCCACGTCCGGTACCAGCAGCAGCGACGAGTGCCCGCCCGACACCAGCAGCGCCACGCACGGCTTCGGCAGCGGGCCGTGTTCGAGCTGGTCGACGCACACGTGCGCGGCCAGGTGGTTGACGCCGTACAGCGGCTTGCCGAGCGACAGCGCGTACGCCTTCGCGGCGGCGACGCCGACCATCAGCGCGCCCGGCAGGCCCGGCCCGGCCGTCACGGCGAAGGCGTCGACGTCGGTGAACGCGACGCCCGCGTCGGCGAGGGCCCGTTCGATCGTCGGCCCCATCGCCTCCAGGTGCGCGCGGGACGCGACCTCCGGCACCACCCCGCCGAACCTGGCGTGCTCGTCGACGCTGGACGCGATGGCGTCCGCGAGCAGGGTGTGCCCCCGCACGATCCCGACGCCGGTCTCGTCGCACGACGTCTCGATGCCGAGCACGAGCGGCTCTTCCCGAATCACGTGTTCTCCCTGGTGAAGCCCATGGCCGGACGCTCGCGCAGCTTGCGGCACATGACGATCGCGTCCACGTTCGACGGCTGGTAGTAGCGCTTGCGGAGGCCGACCGCGTCGAAGCCGAACCGCTCGTAGAGGCGGCGCGCGGAGTCGTTGTCGGCGCGGACCTCCAGGAACACCGCGTCGCTGCCCCGGCGGGACGCCTCGTCCAGCAGCTCCCTCAGCAGCGCGGCCCCGATGCCCGACTTGCGCCGGTCGGCCCGCACGCCGATGGTCTGTACGTCGGCCTGCCCTCCAGCCGCCGCGAGGCCCGCGTACCCGACGATCTCGCCGCCGGACGCCTGCGCGACCACGTAGTGGCGGGTCCCCGGCTGGGCGGCCAGCTCGCCGCGCAGCATCTCCTCGCTCCAGGCGTCCTCGGGGAACAGGTCCAGTTCCAGGACGTGGACGACCGCGATGTCCGCGCCGGACATCGCCCGCAGGACGACCCCGTTCACACCGGCGTCACCTTCTTGCGCGGGCCGGGCTCCTTGGCGTCCGGACGGCGCAGGTAAAGGGGTTCGGGCGGCAGCAGCTCGGGGCCCTTGAGCCCGGCCAGCCGCGCGACGGCCAGCTCCGCGAGGGCACCGGCGGTGGGCAGCAGCGGCTCGTGCTCGGAATCGCCCAGGACGCCCGGGTACAGGGCCGCGCCCTCGCCGACCACGGGAAGGCCGGGCGGCGCGCCGTCCAGGACGTCGGACGGCGGGCCCACGGCGGGCTCGGTGGCGCGGGCGCGGAACGAGGCGTACCGCGCCCAGTAGACCTCTTTGCGGCGGGCGTCGGTCGCGACGGCGAACGGCTCGTCGCGCCGCGTGGCCCAGGCGATGACGTCGAGCGTGCAGAAGCCGTGCACCGGGACGCTGAGCGCCTCGCCCATCGCGCGGGCGGTCACCAGCCCGACGCGCAGCCCCGTGTACGGGCCGGGCCCCACGCCGACGACGATGGCGCTCAGATCGTCCGGCGCGGCGCCCGCCTCCGCCATCACGCCCGCGATGGACGGGGTGAGCAGCTCGGTGTGTCTACGCGGATCGACGGCCTCGGCCGCGCCGCGAGGGACGGCTCCCTCGCCGGGGGTCCACTCGTACAGCGCCACGGTGATCGCGGCGGTCGCGGTGTCGAAAGCCATGACCAACACGGGTTGCAAGCCTACAGGCCCCGCCGAGCGGTGGGCCGGGTCAGCGCCGGTCGAGGCCGTGGACCACGGCCTTGGCCACGGTGACGGTCCCGGCGGTCGCGGTCCGCGACGACAACGGCTCGCCGTCGTCGGAGCCCGAGTAGTGGACGGTGACGAGCACGTTGCCCAGCCGGACGTTCCCGATCGCCTCACCCGACCCCTGTCCGTCATCGACGCTGTACACGACGTAGCCCTCGTCGCCGACATCGGTGAGACGGGCCTTGTCGGTGAGCTTCTGCCCGGTGAGCAGCCCCTTGCCCGACTCGTCAGCGGTGCGTTCGGACGCGAACGTGGTGCGCGCGGCCTCCGTGGGCGTCGCGGCACCACCGGCGGGGATCGCGCGCAGTTCGACGGTCAGCTGCCGCTTGGCGTCGCCCGCGTACGCGCCCCACACGCACTGGTTCTGCCGGTCGTCGCCCTGGTAGCTGTCGCCCTCGGTGCGTTCGGCGCCGGGCGCGAGCCTGTCGACGAGATCCTGCCCGATGATCGCGCAGGGGTCGGGGACGCCGGTGTGCTCGCCGCCCGCCGTCCGGGACGTCTCGGTGGCGCTGCCGACGACCCGTCCGGTGCCGTCGCCGCTCGCGCCGCCGCCCGCCAGGACGAGGTACGCGGCGACCGCGCAACCGGCGACCCCTGCCCCGGCGGCCCCGACGATCGCGGCCCGCCGCCCGCTCCTCCGGCGCCGTCTCGGGCGTTCACGCTGGACGCGGCGGACGCGATGGCTGCCACTCACCGGCTCTCACCCCCCGCGCGGAAACCGAAAAGTCACGAATGTCAGGGTTCGTTCCGGCAAAGGGTACGACATCCGGCGGTCAAGATGCCCACTGACCTGCGGAAAAGCGAGGGAAGACGGCCGAAGCCGGTCAGCCTCGGGCGCCCAGCTCCAGGTCGGCCCAGCGGTCGCCGATCCCGGTGATCGTGACGTGGCGCCGCTCGTCCTCGCCGTCGCCGTCGCCGTCGTCGCCCCGGGAGATGACCAGTTCCAGCCGGTCTTCGGCGAGGCCCTCCGCGAGACCCTCGCCCCACTCCACGACCGTCACCGACTCGTCGAGGGAGGCGTCCAGGTCGAGATCGTCCAGCTCGGCGAAGCCGCCCAGCCGGTAGGCGTCGGCGTGCACCAGCGGCGGCCCCTCGACGAGCGACGGATGCACCCGCGCGATCACGAACGTGGGCGAGGTGATCGGCCCCCGCACCTTCAGGCCCTCGCCGATGCCCTGCGTGAGCGTCGTCTTGCCCGCGCCCAGCGGACCCGCCATGACCAGCAGGTCGCCCGCGCGCAGCAGCCCGGCGAGCCGGACGCCGAGCCCGCGCATGTCCTCGGCGGTGGGCACGTCCACCCCTGTCGTGTTCACGCGGTTCGTGTTCACGCGGTTCGTGTTCACGCGGTTCGTTCCTCCTCGTAGCCCGGGCTGACGCGCTCGATCAACCGGCGCAGGCCGCCGGTGACGACGCCCGGATACTCCAGCGGCAGCACGTGCCCGGCCTCCTCCACCTCTACCAGCTCCACGTCCGGCAGCGCCTCGGCGATGCGGCGCGAGGCACCGGCCGGGGTCAGCCGGTCGCGGCCGCCCGCCAGCACCAGCGTCGGGACCCGGCCGAGAACGTCCAGGCAGCCGAGCTTGTCGTGCGCCATCAGCGCCGGATAGAACTCCGCGATCACGTCGATCGGCGTGCCCCGGACCATCTGCTCCAGGAAGTCGACGACGGTCGGGCTCACGTGCTTGTCGGCGAACGCCATCTTCCGCGTGACGACGAACGCCAGGTCGGAGCCGAGCCCCCGGGCCCGCTCCACCAGGTCGGCGCGGCGGCCGAGCCCGCGCAGCGTGCGGGGCGCCAGCGGCTGGACGACCTTCGCCAGCACCAGCGGCAGCCCCAGCGTCATCTCCGCCATGTCCCCGCAGGACGTGTTGACCAGCGCCACCCCGACGACCTGCCGCCGGAACACCTCGGGCCGCCGGTCCGCCAACGCCATGATCGACATGCCGCCCATGGAGTGCCCGACGAGGATCACGGGCCGCTTCGGCCGGACCGTCGCCTTCAGCACCTTGTACAGGTCGTCGCCGGTCTGCTCGATCGTCGCGTGCAGCGGGTCGCTGCGCCCGGACCGGCCGTGGCTGCGCTGGTCCCAGAAGACCTTGCGCAGCGACTTCGGCAGGTCGCGGCGCTGGTAGTGCCAGGAGTCCTGGTTGAGGGTGTAGCCGTGGCTGAACACGATGGTGAGGTCGGCGTCGTCGGGGCCGTCCACCTCGACGTGCAGCGGCAGGCCGTCGCTCGCCTTGACGGTCAGCTCCCGGCCGCGCAGCTCGCCGAACGGCTCGCCCGCGTCCGGGTCGGGACGCAGCCGCACCCGGCCGACCGCGACATGCCGCAGCCCGACGGCCGCGCCGACCCCGGCCGCGCCGGCGCCCGCGACGGTGCCGACCACGCCGAGTCCTCGGCCGATCCCGCGCCTGCTGCCCATACGCGCGCGCCTCCTACAGCGCCCCGCCCGGGTACGCCCTCGGTACCCGGGACCCGATGCGGGTGACGATCTCATACGAGATCGTGCCCAGTGCGTCCGCCCACTCCTGCGCCGTCGGCTCGCCCCGGTCGCCCGGGCCGAACAGGATGATCTCCTCGCCCGCCGACAGCGCGTCGTCGCCGAGGTCGATGACGAACTGGTCCATGCAGACCCGTCCGGCGATCGTCCGCCGGGCGCCGCCCGCGAAGACCTCCAGCAGGTTCGACCCGTGCCGGGGGATGCCGTCCCCATACCCGACGGGGACGACGGCGAGCGTCGTCTCCCGCGTGGTGCGGTAGGTGTGACCGTACGACACGCCGCTGCCCGCCGGGGCCCGCTTCACCAGCGCGGCGTCCGCCACCATCGTCATCGCGGGCCGCAGCCCGAACCCGCCGAGCGCCGGGACCGGCGTCAGCCCGTAGAGCGCGATGCCCGGACGGACCAGGTCGAACCGGGCCTGCGGAAGCGTCAGCGCGCCCGCCGAGTTCGACAGGTGCCTGACCTCGAGCCGCGCGCCCGTGTGCTCCGCGTACTCGACCATCTCCGTGAACGCTCCAACCTGCGCCGCGATGGCCGGGTGGCCCGGCTCGTCCGCGCAGGCCAGATGCGACATGACGCCGACGACGCGGACCCGTCCCGACGCCTCCGCCTTCAGCGCGGCGTCGACCAGCTCCTCCCAGTCGCTGCCCCGCGCCCCGCCGCGCGACATGCCCGTGTCGGCCTTCAGATGGATCCTGGCGGCGCGTCCGGCCGACTCCGCCGCCCGGACGACCTCCTCCAGCAGCCACAGCGCGCCGACGGTCAGGTCGATGTCGCGGGCGACGGCCTGCTCGTAGGGCTCGCCGGGCACGCCGAGGCAGGACAGGGTCCGGACGGTGAAGCCCGCGTCCCGCAGCCGCAGCGCCTCCGCCAGCTTGGCGACCCCGAGCCAGGTGGCGCCGCCGCGCAGCGCCGCCCCGGCGGCCTCGGCCAGGCCGTGCCCGTACGCCTCGGCCTTCACCATGGCCATGATCTCGGCGCCCCGCGCGCGCTCGCGCAGCATCCCGACATTCCCGGCGATCGCCTCAAGGTCGACACGCGCCTCAGCAGGAACCTTCATAACCATCAGTGTGCCGCTCCCATCGCCATGCCTGGAGCAACACCGCCCAGGTCATGGCCACGTCGTGCCCTCCGCGAGCCCCCTTCCGACACCCCCTGTCCAATAAGACGCCACTGTCCGTTTCTGGGTTCGTTGGGCCGTCAGGAGGCATTGAGGGCGCGGAAGGCGGCGGGGAGCGCGTCGATGACGTCCGGGGCCGTGATGGGCGATTCGGGGCCTGGGGCGGGCGCGGCGGCCAGCCGGGCGGCCAGGCCGTGCAGGTAGGCACCGGCGGCGGCCGCGTCCAGCGCGGGCAGACCGCCCGCCAGAAGGGCGCCGATCAGGCCGGACAGGACGTCGCCCGTCCCGGCGGTGGCCAGCCGTGGCGTCCCCGTCGGGTTGACCCGGACGGGACGGTCCTCCTCGGCCACAAGCGTCGTGGACCCCTTCAGCAGCACGGTCGCGGACAGCTCGGCGGCGGCCCGGCGGACATGATCGAGCCGGGCGGCCTCGATGTCGTCGCGGGCGGCGCCGATCAGGCGGGCCAGCTCGCCCGCGTGCGGGGTGAGGACGGTCGGCGCGTCGCGGGCGAGGAGGTCGCGGCGGCGGGCCAGCACGGTGAGGCCGTCGGCGTCCACGAGCGCGGGCAGGTCGGTGCCGAGGACGGCCGCCACCAGCGACTCGGCGGCCTCGCCGGTGCCGAGCCCCGGGCCGACGACCCAGCACTGGACGCGGCCGATCCGTTCCAGCACCGCCGGTTCGTGCGGGCCGGGGTCGATGACCGTCGCGACAGCCTCGGGCCAGCGCTGCCGCACCAGCTCCACCGGCCGCCCGACGGACGCGAACCTGACCATGCCCGCGCCGCCGTGGAGCGCGCCACCGACACTGAGCACGGCGGCGCCGGTGAACTCCTCACCGCCCGCGAGGATGCCGACGACGCCCCGGCGGTACTTGTCGGACTCGGGGGCGGGCTCCGGCGGCTGGACGTCCGCCGGACGGGCCGCGACGACGTCCGGGTCGGGCAGATCGGGGCCGAGGCCGATGTCGACCAGTTCGACCACGCCGCAGTGGGACGCGCCCGGATCGACCAGAAGGCCCGGTTTGTGCGTGCCGAACGTGACCGTCACGTCGGCGTGGACGGCGGCGCCCTCGACGCGGCCGGTGCTCGCGTCCACGCCGCTCGGGACATCGCACGCGATGACCAGACCCTCGGACTCGGCGGCGAGGGCGGCGTAGCGGGCGTGGGGCTCGCGCAGGCCGCCCGTCCCGCCGATGCCGGTCAGCCCGTCGATGATCAGGTCGGCGTCGGCGATGGCGGCCGGGGTCTCGGCGTCGTCCAGCAGGCGCCCGCCCGCCTCGCGCAGGGACGCCAGCCCGCCTTCGTGGATCTTCGACCCCGCTTGGACGGCGTGGACGCGGGCGCCGCGCCGGGCGAGCCGGGCCCCGGCGTACAGGGCGTCGCCGCCGTTGTCCCCGCCGCCGACCAGAAGGACGACGCGGGCTCCGTACACGGCGGGCAGGATCCGCGCGCAGACCGACGCCAGCCCGACGGCCGCGCGCTGCATCAGGGTGCCGTCCGGGAGCCGGGCCATCAGGGCCCCCTCCGCCGCCCGCACCTTGCCGACCTCGTGCGCGTACCTCATCCGCGTCTCCCCACGTGGATCACAACCCTTAGAGTGCCACGCGAAGGCATTCCGCAACCCCGCACCCCAGGGCATTCGCACCTTGCGCTGCAACTTTCAGTGTTACGTGCGCCATTGAATGATCGGCCGTAGAATCTTCATCATCCGGTCCGATGTATTCGCACCGCGGCGCCCCCCGTGCCACGGAATGCGCCCTGATCAGTCCGTTTGGACTTGAGAGGCCGAGCAATGAGCACTTCCCGAGGGCCCTCGGTCCGGCAGCGGCGGTTGGCGGCCGAGCTGCGGCGGCTCCGCGAACGGCAGGGCCTCACCGGTGACGAGGTCGCCGACACCCTGGCCTGGTCGACCGCCAAGGTCAGCCGCCTGGAGAACGCGCGGACCGGCGCGAAGATCGGTGATGTGCTGCGTCTGCTCGACCTGTACGAGATCGAGGGCGCGCGCCGCCAGGACCTCGTCTCGCTGGCGCACGACGCCGCCCGGCGCGGCTGGTGGGAGGAGTACCGCGACCTGCCGAGCCCCCTCGCCGACTACATCGCGCTGGAGTCCGAGGCCACGGCCGTGCGGGAATGGTGCAGCACCGTGCTGCCCGGCCTGCTCCAGACCGAGGACTACGCGCGCAATGTCATCGGCGGCTGGAGCGACCTGGCGACCCTGCCGCCGCAGGAACTGGAACGCAGGCTGGACGTGCGAATGCGCCGCCGCGAGGTGCTCGACCGGCCGCATCCGCTGGAACTGTCGGTGATTCTCGACGAGGCGGTTCTACAGCGCCGGATCGGCGACCGGAAGGTCATGCGGGAGCAGCTCGAACATCTCCACAGGATGGCCTCGCTTCCCCACCTGACGGTACAGATCCTGCCTTTGAACGTGGCACACTCGGTGTTGGCCGAGTCATTTATCCTCCTGCAATTCTCACCGGTGCACGATATCGTTTTCCCTGATATCGTGCACACCGAATCGCTCACGATCAGCCACTTTGCGGAGGAGGCTGTCACCTATATGTACAGGCTCGCCTATACAAGCCTGGCCCGCCAGGCCTTGGACGCCGCCGACTCCCGGCGGCGTATCATCGAGGCCCGGGATGCCTGGTAGGAAGAGTCCGCAAAGGGGCTCTGTCCTTATGGAAGGCAACGAGTGTCCCGTTTCGCCACTCCTGCTCCACAATGGAGGAGAAGCGCCCACTGCGGGGCGAGCAACACGTGCGTCGAAATCGCTCCATTGGCCGGTCCTGCCGGCCTCATCGGGGCCCGTGACGCCAAGCACGGCACGCAGAGCCCGGTCCTGTCGTTCTCCCAGGGAGAGTGGCGGGAATTCGTCGAACAGGCCAAGAAGGGCGCGTTCGATTTGGGCCGATGACAGGCGGATGAGTCCCACCCCGCGCCTCACGAGGGCGCGGTAGGGCACCGCGGCGGACGGGCCGGGTCCACACCAGACTCGGCTCGTTGCCAGCTCACCGGAAACTCTGCTCCTTCCTCGCCACTCTGGCCACAAGGGCACCGCCAAGAGCGTGTGTGATCAGAAGTTTTTTGCGATCTTGTTACCGTGTGCTTGGCACCGGCAGCGTGGCCGCGGGCAAATGCAACTTTCGAGGCAGGAGCCGGAATGAGTTTCGTCCAGGGAACACCGCCCGCCCAATGGAGAAGGAGCGCTCGATGCGGCGCCAGCAACGCGTGCGTCGAGGTCGCACGGCTCGACGACGGCGCGATATCCGTACGGGACGCCGAGGACGTCACCGCACGCCTCGCGTTCGGTCGGGGTGAATGGCGCGAGTTCGTCGGGCGCGCGAAGGACGGCCGTTTCGACGGCCGCTGAAAGCATCCCTGCAAGTTACACAGGAACTGAGATTCTCAGTTCTGCGGAGAATCGCGTCCAAAGGCGTGCGCATTACTCTCCGGCCCCAGGTGTTCGGCACATACCGGGCCCCGACCCACCACGATCGAGGCCCGGCACCGAACAATCCGAATCACCGGCGGGAGGCGCCCCCGCGCCCCCGGAACAACCCGTTACTCGACGGTCACGGATTTGGCGAGATTGCGCGGCTGGTCGACGTCATGGCCCTTCGCCGTGGCCAGCTCGCACGCGAACACCTGGAGCGGAACGGTCGTCACCAACGGCTGGAGAAGCGTCGGAACGGCCGGGACGCCGATCAGTGTGTCCGCGTACGGCACCACCGACTCGTCGCCGTCCTCGGCGATCACGATCGTCCGGGCGCCCCGGGCCCGGATCTCCTGGATGTTCGACACGATCTTGTCGTGCAGGGTGTCGCGCGCCCGTGGCGGCACGATCACCACCACCGGCAGCCCCTGCTCGATCAGCGCGATCGGCCCGTGCTTCAGCTCACCGGCGGCGAACCCCTCCGCGTGCATGTACGCGAGTTCCTTGAGCTTCAGCGCGCCCTCCAGCGCGACCGGGAACCCCACATGGCGGCCGAGGAACAGCACGCACCGCTCACCGGCCAGGGAACGTGCCAGTTCGCGGACGGGCCCCATCGTCTCCAGGACCTTCTCCACCTTCTCCGGCATCCGCTCCAGCAACTGCACCATCGCGAACACCTCGTCGCCCCACTTGGTGCCGCGCGTCTGCGCGATGTAGAGCGCGATGAGGTACACCGCGACGAGCTGCGTGAGGAACGCCTTGGTGGACGCGACCGCGATCTCCGGCCCCGCGTGCGTGTACAGGACGCCGTCGCACTCGCGCGGCAGCGTCGAACCGTTGACGTTGCAGATGCCGAGCAGCTTGGCCTTCTGCTCCCGCGCGTGCCGGACGGCCATCAGCGCGTCCATCGTCTCGCCCGACTGGGAGATCGCGATGACCAGCGTCGTCGGCGACAGGATCGGGTCGCGGTAGCGGAACTCGCTGGCCAGCTCCACCTCGCACGGCAGCCCCGCCCAGTGCTCGATCGCGTACTTGGCGATCAGCCCGGCGTGGTACGACGTCCCGCAGGCCACGATGATGATCTTGTCGACCTCGCGCAGCTCGCGGTCGGAGATGCGCATCTCGTCCAGGCGCAGGCGGCCGTCGGCGCCGATGCGGCCGAGCAGCGTGTCGGCGACCGCGCGCGGCTGCTCGGCGATCTCCTTGAGCATGAAGTAGTCGTAGCCGCCCTTCTCGGCGGCGGACACGTCCCAGTCGACGTGGTAGGCCTGCACGTCGGCGGGACGGCCCTCGAAGTCGGTGACCTCCACCCCGCCCGAGCGCAGCTCGACGACCTGGTCCTGGCCCAGCTCGATCGCGTCGCGGGTGTGCGCGATGAACGCGGCGACGTCGCTGGCGAGGAAGTTCTCCCCCTCGCCGACCCCGACGACCAGCGGCGAGTTGCGGCGCGCCCCCACCACCAGGTCCGGGTCGCCGGTGTGCACCGCGACTAGGGTGAACGCGCCGTCCAACCGTCGGCACACCCGGCGCATCGCCTCGGCGAGACCGCCGCCCGCCTTCAGCTCGTCCTCCAGCAGGTGCGCGACGGCCTCGGTGTCGGTGTCGGACGCGAGCCCGTGCCCCGCCTCCTCCAGCTCCGCCCGCAGCTCGGCGAAGTTCTCGATGATCCCGTTGTGGATCACCGCGACGGACCCGGTGCAGTCGACGTGCGGATGCGCGTTGCGATCGTTCGGCGGGCCGTGCGTCGCCCACCGTGTGTGCCCCATGCCGAGCGTCCCGGCGGGCGGCGGATCCTCTTCCAGCGCGCCCCGGAGATTCACGAGCTTGCCCGCCCGCTTCGCCGTCGCCAGCTTCCCGTCGGCCAGCACGGCCACCCCGGCCGAGTCGTAGCCGCGGTACTCCAGCCGCGCCAGCCCCTCGACGACCACATCGAGCGCCGAGCGGCCGCCCACGTAACCCACGATTCCGCACATGACCGCAACCCTATTCAATGCGGCGACCCGCGCCACCTGCGAGGGACGCGGATGGTGACGGGCTCGTGGACGAGAGATGAAAACGCCGTGTCCTGCCGACGGGCCCGGTTACTGTTTCAGCCATGACGACCGGATGGGACAGCGTGCCGAGCCCCTACGTGGAGATCTCGCGGGCCGCCTGGCGGGGCCTGCGGGAGAACACGCCGCTGCCCCTCACCCCGGGCGAGCTGGACGCGCTGCGCGGACTCAAGGACCCGATCGACATCGCCGAGGTCGAGGAGGTGTACCTGCCGCTGTCCCGTTTACTGACCCTGTTCTTCCAGTCGGACGGGCGCCTGCGCGACACCGTCGGCGACTTCCTCGGCGGGGAGGTCCAGCCCACCCCGTTCATCATCGGCGTGGCGGGCAGCGTCGCGGTCGGCAAGTCGACCACGTCCCGGCTGCTGCGCACGCTCCTCGCGCGCTGGCCGGAGCACCCGAGCGTGGAGCTGGTGACCACCGACAGCTTCCTGTATCCGAACGCCGTGCTGTCCGAGCGCGGCATCCTGGACCGCAAGGGCTTTCCGGAGTCGTACGACCGGCGGTCGCTCGTCCGGTTCGTCTCCTCGATCAAGTCGGGCGCGGACGAGGTGTCGATCCCGGTGTACTCACACCTGGAGTACGACATCGTGCCGGACGCGGTTCAGACCGTCCGGCGCCCGGACATTCTGATCGTGGAGGGTCTGAACGTCCTCCAGGCCCCACCGCCCGGCACCCTCGGCGTATCCGACTTCTTTGACTTCTCCATCTATGTCGACGCCCGGGTCGAGGACATCCGCCAGTGGTACGTCGACCGGCTGTTCGCCCTGCGCCGCACCGCCTTCACCGACCCGCGCTCGTACTTCCACAAGTACGCCAAGGAGCTGGACGAGGACGAGACCGCCGCGTTCGCCCAGCGCGTCTGGCGCGACGTCAACGAGATAAACCTCGTTTCCAACATCCTTCCGACTCGCGCCCGGGCCACCCTCGTCCTGCACAAATCGCGCGACCACACCGTCCAACGCCTGCGGCTGCGTCGAATTTGATTCCTGTCCTAGTGGTGGGACCAGGGGCCGGTTATCGCGAAGGTCGTGCCCGGGGTGTAGACGTTGACGAACATCGTCTGGGCGTCCGGGGAGAACGTGACGCCCGCGAACTCGCCCCAGGCGGGGTCGTCCTCGGTGCCGATGTTCTGCCGGTTGCGGGCCATGGGGTAGACGTCGCGTTGGCGGGTCACACCGAAGACGTACTGGGCGCCGCCGCCGTCCTCGCAGACCATCAGGCCGCCCTGGGGCGCCAGGCAGATGTTGTCGGGCGAGTCGCCCGGCGCCTGGATGTGGGTGTCGGGGCCGAACACGATCACGAGGGTGAGGCGGCGGTCGTGCGGCTCGTACGACCAGACCTGCCCGAAATGGTCGGCCCGTGATCCCTCGTCGCGGCGGGCGTAGCTCGACACGAAGTAGACGCGGTCGCCGCCCCAGTAGCAGCCCTCCAGTTTCTGCGCGTGGGTGATGCCGCCGGGGCCGAAGTCCTGGAACCGGACGGGAGTCTGGTCCGCCCGGGGGTCGAGGACCTTCACCCACTCGACGCGCTCGAAGACCGTGCCGGTCTCCTGGATCATCGACAGGTCCGGGACGTCCGGGACGCGCAGCGCCTCCAACTGGCCGCCCGCCCGGAGGCTGTCGAAGCCGCCCATCGGCTTCTTCGGGAGGAAGCGGTAGAAGAGGCCGAAGGGTTTGTCGAAGGCGTCCTCGGTCTCGTACACGACGCCGTCGCGGGGGTCGACAGCGATCGCCTCGTGCTGGAAGCGTCCCATGGCGGTCAGCGGCTCGGGGACGGTCCTGTCCTGGCGGTACGGATCGACCTCGAAGATGAACCCGTGGTCCTTGGTGTAGCTGCCGGTGCCCGCCCTGTCCTCGGTCTCCTCGCAGGTCAGCCAGGTGCGCCAGGGCGTGTGGCCGCCCGCGCAGTTCACGGCCGTCCCGGCGATGGCGACCCGTTCGGTGCGGATCCGTCCGGCCTCGTCGAGCTCCAGGGCCGCGCAGCCGCCCAGGCCGCCGGGGTCGTAAGTGATGCCGGGGAGGGCCGGAACCCGGTGCGACGCGTCCAGCCGGTTCTCGTGGTTGCGGACGAGCCAGGCGCCGCCGCCCTTCCTGGGGAAGGCCGACATGCCGTCACAGTGGCTCGGGACCGGCCCCTCGCCCGAGAACATCCGCTCGCCCTCGCGGGACAGGACGGTGTACCGGAAGCCGCGCGGCAGGTCCAGCAGGTCGTTCGGGTCGGGCACCAGCGGCCCGTACCTCCCGGTGGGCGGCGCGGCCCCGTCGCCCCTGAACAGATGCTCGACGGCGCCGCTGAAGGCGATGCCCGCCCCCACCACGCCCGTCCCGGCCAGGAGCCCGCGTCGCGAGATCGCCATGGCCCACCCCCATCCTCGAACCGTCCCAGCATGCATATCCAGATTGGCGACATTACACACATGAACAGTTACTCAGTGTTATTTCCGGGAGGTGGTGGGCCAGAAGCGGACGCCGGTCAGGCTCCCGTGGCGAGGGCCTGCCTCAGCCGGACGGCCTGCGCCTCCTGGAAACGGGTGATCTTCCAGACGACCAGCATCGCGAGCAGGGCCCCGAGGGAGCCCGCCAGGGTGACGAACGGGTAGAGGTCGGCGCGGAACCCGTCCACCGGGTTCGTGCTCGCGACCCGTCCGCCGATCAGGTACACCAGGTAGGCCGTCCACCAGAGGTTCACCGGCCATTCGGTCGCGCGGGGCGGTGCGCTGACCCGCCACACCGAACCGACGATGCTGCGCGGCACCCAGAGGCTGACGACGGGCACGACCCAGCCGAAGATCACCCAGGGGCGCGACCAGGTGCTCGACAGGTCGTCGATGACGTCGGCGTTCGCCCGCGCCCGCCACAGCCAGATGATCACGAAGACGCCCGCGGCGGCGGTCAGCAGCAGTTCGAGGATGGAGCCGAGCGCGAGCGCGTCGGCCACGGGTTCGGCGTCGTCGCCGTTCTCCTCGACCTGGAACATCGCCCATAACCCGATGAGCGTGAGGATGTTGAGCGCCACGACGTTGACGCCGAGGAAGGTGAGCGCCGGGATCGCGGCGCCGACCGGCGGGCGAACGAGGTCCGGCGATTCGGGAGTCGGATACATCAGGTCTCCTGCGCGGGGGAGGTAGCGCCCCATCCTGGTGGCGGAGGCCCCCGGACGGTAGGCCCTAAATGATCACGAAATCGTGACGCCGGTCAGCCGGGCCGGACGTCCCGCGCCGGGCGCGCCTCCGGGATCTGGCATGGACCGTTCCGCGACCTGACGTAGGAGGCGAGGCTCCGGACGTCGTCGTGCCCGGACAGGCCCATCAGCATCGGCGCCGTCCAGCCGTCCTCGCCGAGGTGGGTCAGCCGGGAGTGGCGGAGCTGGTAGAGCGTGTGGCCCTGCCCGGCCGGGTCGATCGGCCGCGTCGCCCTCTTGAACAGGTACGCGGCGCGCTCGTAGGAGAGCCTGCCGCGCCCGGTCGCGGGGCACAGGTCGCAGGCGGCGGGCATCCGGGCGGGCGCGGGCCGCCGGTCGGCCAGGAAGAGGGGGCCGCGCGGGCGCCCCTCGGTCAGGTCGGCGAGCCAGCGCGACGTGACGGCCTGCCAGCGCATCCAGCGGAGCGTCCCGTCCTTGGCGACGCGGCCACGGTGGTCGACCAGGTCGAGGTCCTCGACGTTGAGGGACAGCGCCCAGTCGGCGCAGGCGGCCGACTCGTACAGCAGCCGCCATAACGTCCGCTCCCTGGCCGAGACGTCGGGACGGTCCAGCAGGGCCGCGACGGCGTGCCGGTCGATGACGCGCGCCCGGCCACGAGGTTCGGGGCGCCGCTCGATGCGCGCGGCCGGGTCGCCCATGTCCCAGCCGCGGCTCGCGGCCCAGGTCGTGAACGACCACAACGCGGACCGGTGCCGGTTCCAGGTGCGGGCGGCGACGCCGTCCCAGGCCACGACGAACACCGCCGCCACGACCTCGGCGGTCATCCGGCCCAGCGGGGTGTCGTCGCCGAACTCGCGGCGCAGCCAGCGCAGCGTCTGGGCGTAGGACCTGATGGTGTCGCCGTCCAGATCACGGCGGGCCAGAAAGCGCTCCGCCGCGGTCCGCAGCGAGACCTCCGACGTGGTGATCATTTGCGTCACGAGAGACACCGCTCATCTCCAGACCGAGAAAAGGGCCACCAGCGTTGAACCGTGCCCTGACCGGCCGCGACGGAAACCTCAGCACTCCCGGACAATGGTCCTTCATGATCGAAAACGAGTTTTAGCACGCTGCTTGTGACAGGGAATTGGATGTTCCCTGTCACATCATGTCGGGCCTTCTTCGTATTCTGTTGCCGTGGGCAGGACTTTGCCGTCGCATGGTTTCTCCGCAATGGCGTCCGTGCGTAGCGTGAACAGCGGTCGGCGACCATGCAATTCACGGTTCCGCCGCGTCAATACATTTGTGGTGATCGTCGAGCGCGTCAACGGGCGCACTGGCACCGCATTTCACAGAAAGGCGAAGACATGGCACAGTACAGCCTGACCGTCATCAACGAGTCAGAATTCGCGCAGGGCAGCCCGGATATCGCGATGTTCGCGGTGCTGCCGGAGGCCGAGCAGGGCCACGCCCTCAGCACGGTGTGGCGCCACCATGTGATCCACCCGGGGAACAGGCACACGTTCTGCTGGGACATCGAGTGGGGGTTCGCCTGGTCGGCGCAAGGAACGGAGAAGGGCAAGCCGTGGTCGGGGGGCGGCACCAGCGCCGCCGACCCGACCAGCCCGGCGAAGTGCGCGGTGCGGTTCGACTACAAGCACGACGCCTTCCTGTTCGAGGAGATGACCCAGGATCCGGCGCCCGACCACGACATGTTGTACATCGAGAACACCGGGGCTGTCCCGATCCCGAGCGTCCAGAACAGCTCGGTCGGGGTCACCCTCAACGGCACGCCCGTCTGCGTGACCAACGGCGGCCCCAACCTGGTGGAGTTCTTCACCCTGCACCCCGTCTACTACGTCGCCGCCGGAAACTACAAGCACACGCAGATGGTCGACGTGACCACGCTGACCCAGGCCCTGACCCTCGACTACAGCGCGGGAACCAAGGCGCTGACCGTCACCCTGGACGCCGAGAACAACTGGCACCTTCGTCCGGGCAAGCCGGAGGACCTGGCCGCCCCCTGCGCGCCGTGACCGGCTGACCAGCGAGGGGCCCGGCCGCACGGCCCGCCGACGCGGGTGACGTCCACGAACGACCACGCCAAGAAAGGAAAAGACCAATGGTGCAACTGCTACAGGGCAGGCCGCGTGCGCTCGACCGGACCAATCGCACGGTCCGGCGCCAGATCGGCGACCAGACGAGGGACATCGAGTTCGCCGACCTCTGGCGCACCGGCGGAAATCTGGTCCCGCCGTCCGGGCGCAATCCCGTTCGCATCGACAACCAGGGCGTCGGCTTCGATGTCATCGACAATGTGGGCCACAGCTATGGCAGCGGTCAGCAGATAGCCGCGAAAGGAGGAAACGCGACCTATGCGGTCGTCGCCGTCGCGGACAGTTTGAAGGTTCCGGAGACAGAACAGGACGGGCCGCGTAACGACGCTTTGATGGCCGCGGTGCGAAACGCATTGAAACTCAGTGCGAGCAGCGACCCCGGGTGTGTTTACATCGTCGTTCCCTAGCCCGGAAGAAAGACCCGATTTTCTAACCAAAGGAGTTGGTCATGAGTACTGATGATTCGAATGGACGGCCCTTCGCCACCCCACCGGAAGGCGCGCGGAGCAGGGCGGCCGACGCCAGGGTGTACTTTCAACCCCCGGCCGCGACGGCGTCCGGGGCCGTGGACGCTCCCGGCGCGATCCTGGACGTCCGGGACGAGATCGCCGCGTCCATCCACCGCAGCGTCCAGGAGCAGGCGGGTTCCGCCTACGCGCAGAACTTCGAGGGTGCCGGAAACGTGCAGGGAGTGGCCATCGGGATCGGCGGCGCGACGGCGCCCACAGCCCCGACCCTCACCGTGTACGTGGCTGAATCGGCGACGGCCGACACCGTACGGGCGTCGGTCGTGGACGCCATGGGCGTCCGGTCCGCGGCCGACGTCCCGATGCGGATTGTGACCAGCGGCGCCATCGACGCGCAGGGGAACCGGGCGCGTGTCCGCCCGGCACCCGGCGGCTTCTCGATCGGCCATGTCGACGGAACGGCCGGAACCCTCGGCTGCCTGGCGGTCGGCAAGGAGCAACCGCGCAACGACATGCTGCTCTGCCTCAGCAACAACCATGTCATCGCCCACACCAACCGCGGAATGGCCGGGGACTGCGTCTGCCAACCGGGCCCCTACGACGGCGGGACGTGCCCGCACGACCAGATCGCCGCCCTGGAGTCCTTCGTGCCGATCGACTTCACCGGCGTGAACCTCGTCGACTGCGCCACCGCCTGGTGCTGGCCCGACCGGGTCCAGCCCGAGATCGGCGTCCAGACCAGCGGGGGAATCGAACTCTTCCGGATCAGATCGGAGATCGAGACTCCCGCGCTGGGCATGATCGTGGGCAAGTCCGGCCGCACCACCCAGCGCACCAAGGGCGTCGTCACCAGCGTCGGCTGGTCGGGTAGGGTCGGTTACGGAGCGGCCGGGTCGGCGTTCTTCGCCGACCAGATCGTGATCGAGGAGGTCGGCGGCGGCCAGTTCAGCGCCCCCGGCGACTCGGGGTCCTGCGTCTGGACGTGGGACGACAAGGAGCCGATCGGCCTGCTGTTCGCCGGTTCACCGACCTGCACGCTGGCCAACCCGATGTCCCTGGTCGCCTACGCCCTGGACATCGACCTCTACACCTAGCGTCCGGGCAGGGGGAGCCCATGGAGCAGAACCGGCCACCACGCGAGTTCCGCGAGCCCCATGACTCCCCCGAGACGGCGGCGGTGCCGTTCGACCCGCCGCCGTCCACGCCCCGCTCCCCCATCGAGAAAGCGATCACGCGCCACCGGAACGCCCTCCTGAAGCTCGACGGCGTGCAAGGCATCGACCACAGTCACGCCCCAGACGGATCAGACGTCATCCGCGTACACGTCACGACCGAAGCCGCGCGCCCGAACGTCCCCACCGAACTCGACGGGTTCCCCGTGATCCCCCTCATCACCGGGCCGTACGAGGCGCACTGATCATTCAGCGTTGGCCACGGGCAGCGTCCGCAGCCGGAACGTCGCCAGGAACGCCGACACCAGCGTCACCACGATCAGCAGCGTGACCGACGCGGTCAGGTTGACCGACGACTCGATCGACGACGCCCCGGTCAGCGAGTCAGTGACCGACAGCGACCACTGCTGGATGGACGCCGACTTGGCGCCCGGCGCGAAGCTGCCGAGCAGCGACTCCCACACCAGCGCGTACAGCAACCCGATCGTCGCGGCGTTGCGGCTCGCGACCCCGAGCGCGACGAACACCGAACTGTAGGCGATGCCGCCGACCAGGAGACCGATGGTGAGCGCGGGCGTGACCTGCGCGGTCGTCCCGATCAGGATCAGCCCCGCGAGCAGCGTCGGCACGACCGCGAACACCGTCACCAGGACGATCGCCACCATCAGCTTGGTCAGCACGATCACCTCACGCGGGATCGGCTTCGTCAGCACGTACATGATCTGGCCGTCGTCGATCTCCGGCGCGATCACACCCGTCCCGGCGATCAGCGAAAGCAACGGCAGCAACGTCGCCAGCCCGAACCGCTGGAGGACGTCCGACGAGACGTCCAGATCGTTCTGCCCCACCAGCCGCAGGATCACCGCCAGCACCAGCAGGATCAACGGCAGCCCCAACAGGAGCAACGCGCGCTTACGACCGAGCATCGACCGAAACGTGATCATCGCGATCGTCGAGTTCATCGTGCCACCAGGTAGGAGAAGACGCTTTCGAGGGACTCGTCGGCTGGAGAGACTTCCCAGAGGCGGACGTCGGCGTCGCGGGAGGCGCGTGGCAGCAGCCAGGTGAAGCGCTGGAAGTCGACGGCCTCGATCTGGAGACCGTCGTCGGTGAGCTGGACGCTGCGGGCCGAGCCGTCCGCGATGAGGGCGGCGGCGAGCCGCCGGTCGTCGGACGAGCGGACGAGGAAGATGTGCGGCCGGTCGGTCATCAGCCGCCGGATCTTGCGGAAGTCGCCGGACGCGGCGTGCCGTCCCGCGACGATGACCTCGATGTGGGTGGCGAGCCGCTCGACCTCCTCCAGGATGTGGGAGGAGAACAGGATCGTGCGGCCCTCGTCGGCCATTCGCCGGATGAGGTCCATGAGCTGGAGGCGCTGCCGCGGGTCCATCCCGTTGAACGGCTCGTCCAGCAGGAGGACGGGCGGGTCGTGCACCAGCGCCGACGCCATCTTGATGCGCTGCTTCATGCCCTTGGAGTAGTTGCCGATCGTGCGTCCGGCCGCGTAGTCCATCTCGACGAGGCCGATGGCGCGGCGCGCGGCGGCGGTCGGGTCGGGCAGCTTGTGCAGCTTGGCCATCGCGACGATGAACTGCTCGCCGGTGAGGAAGTCGTACGCCGACTCGCGTTCGGGGACGAGGCCGAGGCTCCGGTAGACGCTCGGGTTCTGCCAGATCGGCGTCCCGTCAAGGGTGACGGATCCGGACGACGGCGAGAGGAACCCGCCCATCATGTGGATGAGCGTCGACTTACCGGCGCCGTTCGGGCCGAGCAGCCCGGTGACTCCCGGGCCGACCTTCATCGAGACCCCGTTGACAGCGACGACGTTGCCGTACCACCGGGACACGCTCTCCAGAATCAACTCGGTCTTACCTCTTGTGGGGGGACGACCCCCCACACCCCCCGTCTCGCTCCGCTCAGCCCCATCTCCTGTGGGGGGACGACCCCCCACACCCCCCGTCTCGCTTCGCTCAGCCCCATCTCCTGTGGGGGGACGACCCCCCACACCCCCCGTCTCGCTTCGCTCGGTCATGAGAGGCCTGCCTTCCGGAACCTGCGGTAGAGCACCGCGATCGAGCCGAGGACGATGACGGCGCACACCGCAAGCGCGACCACGCCGCCGGTGATGCCGGGCGCGATCCCGATGGAGGACGACTCCGCGCCGAGCAGCCGGACCTGGACGATGTCGACCAGGTTGAACGGCGCCAGCAGCCCCATCCAGCCCTGGAGGGTGAAGTTCGTCTCCGCCTCGGCGATGCCCTGGACGGCGGTCGCGATCGCCGTCGGGATCATGTAGGCGGCGATGACGGCGGCGACCCCGAAGCCGCGGCGCGGGGTGAACGCGGCGACCACCATCCCGATCGCGGCGAGGACCAGCGCGTACAGCACGCAGCCGACGAGGCCGCCGAGGTACTCCAGCAGCTGCTGGCCCGAGTCGGGCGCCTTGGCGACCAGGCCGCCGACGTACAGGACGGTGACGGGCACCGCCATCAGCGCGAACAGCGCGGTCGCCATCGCCGCGGCCTTCGCCAGGACGTAGTCGAAATGCCCGACGGGCCGCGAGAAGTACAGCGGGATGACGTGGAAGCGCAGCTCCCGCGACGCCAGCACCGGCGCCTGGGTGGCCAGGAAGATCGCCACGATGACCTGCATCAGGCTCGCGTAGCCCGAGTACGGGATCAGCGCGTCCTCCTCCTTGGTGAAGGTGAACGCGGCGACGGACCCGGCGGCGGGCAGCAGCATCAGCGCCGCCACCGCGAACGGCATGATCTTGGCGCGGGCGGGGCGGCCGAGGCCGAACGCGGCGCGCAGGTTGTGCACGAACAGGGACCGCATGACGTAGGCGCGGCCGTTGCGGCGCCCGTCGTAGTGCCGGTAGCCGATGTCGTGGATCGTGCTCGTCGTCATCGCGTCACCTCCTGCGGGACGGCTCCCACACCGTGCGGCCCCGGGGCGGCGGGCTCGGTCTGGAAGACCTCCTCGATGTGGTGGCGGCGCTGCTCCATCCGGATCAGCCGCAGCCCGAGGTCGGCGACGCCGTCGCGGATCAGGTCGTAGGTCGTCTCACCGGCGATGTCGACGACGAGGAACCGGCCCTCCGGATGCGCGGCAGCGCCCTGCTCGGTGAGGAGTTGCCCGAGCCGGTCGCGGCCCTCGTCCACCTCCACGGTGAGGACGCCGCTGACGGTCGTGTACGCCTCGACGGCCTGGGAGCGCAGCAGCTTCCCGCCGTCGATGATGACGACGTGGTCGCAGACCCGTTCCAGCTCGCCCAGCAGGTGGGACGTGACGAGCACGCTGATCCCGAACTCGGCGCCGATGCGGCGGATCAGGTCGAGCATCTCGTCGCGTCCGGCCGGGTCGAGGCCGTTGGTGGGCTCGTCCAGGAACACGAGCTTCGGGTCGTGGACGAGGGCCTGCGCGAGCTTCACCCGCTGGCGCATCCCGGTGGAGTAGCCGCCGATGGGACGGTAGCGCTCCTCGTACAGGCCGACATGCCGGAGCGTGTCGGCGGCGCGTTCGCGGGCCGCGGTCGGCGGAAGCCCGCACATCCTGGCCATGTGCACGACGAACTCGGTCGCGGACACGTCCGGGGGCAGGCATTCGTATTCGGGCATGAACCCGACGCTCTCCCGGATCCGCAGCCCGTCGCGGGCGATGTCGAGGCCCAGCACGGTCGCGGTCCCGGAGGACGGGGGCAGCAGGCCGAGCAGGATCTTGATGAGCGTCGACTTGCCGGCGCCGTTGGCGCCGACCAGCCCGACGACGCCCGGCTCGACGGCCACGGAGAGGTCGTCCAGGGCGGTCACCCGGGGGAACCTCATCGTCAGCCCCTGGGTGGCGATGATCGGCATGTCTACGAAACTAGTGGTCCGCGCGGCCGGGCACGTCAGTCTGAAGGGCGATGTGCATCGGCCGTTCGGCCAGATTTCGGATCTACCTAAGTACGTCCCCGGGCGAACCTTCTGCCCTGCCCGCGGAGGACGGCCTTCCATACCGCGCGCTGGACGACCAGCGTCAGCGACCCGGCGATGATCATTCCGAGGAAGTTGACCCCGAGCTGGAGCAGCGACCCGCTGATCTCGCTGCCGTGTTCGAGCGCCAGCGCGACCGCGAGGTTCCCCGCGGCGGGCACGGTCGTGACGGAGATGAAGACTCCGACCAGGGCCGACGACTTGCCCGCGGTGAGCGACAGCACCCCGGCGGCCCCGGCGAGCAGCGCGACGATGAACGACCAGCGGTCCGGGCTGTAGATGAACGCGGTCAGCGGACGCTGCTCCGGCAGCCGGTCCAGCTCGATCACGCCGATCCACCGGCTGACCAGCGCGCACACATAGGTGATCACGATCGCGGCGGCGAACCCCACGGCCAGCGCCCGCGCCGCCCGCGCGATGCGTCTCGGCTGCCACCGGACGAGCCCGTAGCAGACCGCCGCGACGGCGCCGAACTCCGGCCCGAGCACCATCGCGCCGACCACCAGGACCGGCGAGTCGATCAGCGCCGCGATCCCCGCCAGCTGCGTGGCGAGCGCGAGGAACGCCACGAACGACCAGGTGAGGTCCGTGCCCTCGCTGACCTGCCGGTCCAGCTCCTCCCAGACGACGGCGTCGTCGCCGTGGCCGGGCGCCCGGTCCTTGGCCTCCTCGGCGCGGTCCGACAGCGTCAGGTCGACCTTGTCGAGCGCGATCGACCCGTCCTGGTCGACGCCGAGCGCGCGCAGCGCGTCCAGGACCTCGTTGGCGGACTCGCGGGCGATGTCGCTGGTCACCAGGTCGCCGCGCGGTGACCGGGCCGCGTTGTCGATCACCACGACGTTGGTGGCCCCGGCGCAGTCAGCCAGCACCTCGCAGACCGCGTCGGTGCGGTCCGCCGGGACGATCGCTCTCAGATGCAACACGCGCCACATCGTGCCGCAAACAAGGGAGGTACGTCGTCCGGGACACCCACCCCTTACGCTGTCGTCCGTCCAATTTCGGAAATAAAGCAAGAAACAAGGATGGTGAGGTCATGACCCGGACGACCGCGGCGAGACGGACAACCGCGGCGGCCCTGCTCCTCACCGCCCCGCTGCTGACGGCCGCCTGCGAGGGCGACGTCGGCCTCTCCGAGACCGGCCGCCCGACCGCGACGAGCACCGGAACCCAGCACGCCGACCTGTCCGCGCTCCGGATCGCCCCCGAGGGCAAAGGCACCGGCTACAAGCGCGACAAGTTCGGGACGCGCTGGAAGGACACCGACCACAACGGCTGCGACCAACGAAACGACGTCCTCGCCCGCGACCTGACGGCGGTCGCGAGGAAGGGCCGGTGCGTCGTGCTGTCCGGTCGCCTCCACGACCCCTACAGCGGCAAGGACATCACCTTCGCCAAGAAGGACGCCGCCGAGGTGCAGATCGACCACGTCTACCCGCTCGCCCTCGCCTGGCGGATGGGCGCGTCCCGCTGGAGCGAGGACCAGCGGGAACGGTTCGCGAACGACCACTCCAACCTGCTGGCCGTGTGGGGCGTCCCCAACCGCCAGAAGAGCGACTCCGGCCCAGGCGAATGGAAACCGCAGAAGGCTTTCCAGTGCTCCTACGCAGGCAAGTACATAGCCGTCGCGAAGAAGTACTCACTTCCGGTCACCCGCGCCGACCACGACGCCCTCCAGACCTTCCTCGGACGCTGCTAGCCGAGTGCGCTCCGCACGACGCCCGCGAGGTGCTCGGCGACCGACTGCGCCTGGTCCTCCGACTCCGCCTCGACCATCACGCGCACCATCGGCTCGGTGCCGCTCGGCCGGATCAGCACCCGTCCCGTGTCGCCGAGGTCGGCCTCCGCCGTGGAGACGGCCATCGCCAGCTCCGGCGATGCGTTCGCGCGGGTCTTGTCGACGTCCCTGACGTTGATGAGCACCTGCGGCAGGCGCGTCATCACCTTCGTCAACTCGTCCAGCGGCTGACCCCGCCGCACCATCGCGGCGGCCAAGTGCAGACCGGTCAGGACGCCGTCGCCGGTCGTCGCGTGGTCCAGCATGATCACGTGCCCGGACTGCTCGCCGCCGAAACCGAACCCGCCGTCCTTCATCGCCTCCAGGACGTACCGGTCGCCGACCGCGGTCTCCACCACGTCGATCCCGGCGTCCCGCATCGCGAGCTTGAACCCCAGGTTCGACATGACGGTCGCGACGACGGTGTCGGCGGCCAGCAGACCCGCCTCCCGCAGGTCGAGGGCCAGGATCGCCATGATCTGGTCACCGTCCACGACGTCCCCGGACGCGGTGACGGCCAGACACCGATCGGCGTCACCGTCATTGGCGATTCCGACATCGGCACCATGCTCCTGGACCGCGTTCTGCAACGCCTCAAGATGCGTGGACCCGCAGCCCGCGTTGATGTTCAGGCCGTCCGGCGCGGTCCCGATCGTGAACACCTCGGCCCCGGCCCGCCGCAACGCCTCGGGTGCCACATCGCTGGACGCGCCGTTCGCGCAGTCGACCACGACGCGCAGACCGTCCAGCGACACCGGCAGCGTAGACAGCAGATGCGCCACATACTGCTCGACGGCGCCGTGCGCGTCACGAACTCGTCCGACCCCCGCCCCGGTCGGCGGATCCCACAGCTTGCCGAGCCGCGCCTCGACGCGGTCCTCCAGCTCGTCGGGAAGCTTGTAGCCGCTGCGGTCGAAGAACTTGATCCCGTTGTCCGGAGCCGGGTTGTGCGACGCCGACAGCATCACCCCGAGGTCGGCGTCCAGCGCGTGCGTCAGGTACGCGACGGCGGGCGTCGGCAGGACGCCGAGCCGCAGCACGTCCACCCCCGAACTCGCGAGCCCCGCGACGACGGCCGCCTCCAGGAACTCACCGGAGGCCCGCGGGTCACGCCCCACCACCGCCAGCGGACGGTGCCCCCGGAACGCCCCCTGCTCACCCAGCACCCGCGCCGCCGCGACGGACAGGTCCATGGCGAGCGGAGCGGTCAGATCCCGGTTGGCGAGCCCACGCACACCGTCAGTCCCGAACAGACGAGCCACTATTTCACTCCCAATACGAAGAAAGACCGCCACCCCGCCCGGTCAAATCTAGTGGGCACCAACCCGTCTACCCGCCCACACCCCAGAACCACACAAAAACGACTTAGACGAGCCGCGTCCCTCTCTTGGCCCCCAACCCTAGGCCGAAACCACAACCCCCCACACGGACAATGCACGCACACCACCTACGCCCCTTGCCCGAATAACACCCCGCCATACGAACAAGCCCCCACCCACAACCATGTGACAAACACCCCACCACGCCCACAAGACCCAACCACAATCGCGCGTCGCGCGGCGCAACGCGACGACGCAGGCGACCGCAGCGACGCCGCAGAACCGTGACAGGCACGGAAACCGCAACACGTCGTGAGGATCGCCTGCGTCGTTGACGGGGGTTCCAGGGGGTCGCCCCCCTGGGCAAACACAGCCCCCTGGTATTAACGCTTGCTGTACTGCGGCGCCTTGCGGGCCTTCTTGAGGCCTGCCTTCTTGCGTTCCGGGACGCGGGCGTCGCGGGTCAGGAAGCCGGCCTTCTTGAGGGCGGGGCGGTGTTCGATGTTGCTGAACTGGAGGGCGCGGGAGATGCCGAGGCGGAGCGCGCCCGCCTGGCCGGTGGTGCCGCCGCCGCTCACGCGGGCGAGGACGTCGAACTGGCCCTCAAGGCTCAGCAGGACGAACGGCTCGTTCACGATCTGCTGGTGGACCTTGTTCGGGAAGTACTGGTCCAGGGTCCGGCCGTTGATCTTCCACTTGCCGGTGCCGGGGACGATGCGGACGCGCGCGATGGCCTGCTTGCGGCGGCCGGTGCCCGCGGCGGGGCCGGTCGCGACGGGCTGGCCGAGGAGGCCCTCGCCCGCGGCCTCGGGGGTCTCGGTGCTGTACTCGGACGGCGCGTCCTCGTACGAGTCGAGTTCGGCGGCCGGCTCGGTGCTCGGCTCGGTGGTCTCGTCCACGGTTCTCCTTGGGGTGTTCTGGCCGGGGCGGCTGACCCGTCTCGCGGGTGCCCCGGCGGCCGCTGTTTCCTGGTGCGCACGGACGGGCCGTGCGCGGGCGTCACTTCTGGATCTGGCTGACCTGGGTGATCTCGAACGGGACCGGCTTCTGCGCCTGGTGCGGGTGGTCCGGCCCGGCGTAGACCTTCACCTTGCCGAACATCTTCCGGCCGAGGGTGTTCTTGGGCAGCATGCCCTTGATCGCCTTCTCGACGGCCCGCTCGGGGTGCTTGGCGAGCAGGTCGCCGTAGGTCACCGAGCGCAGACCGCCCGGGTAGCCGGAGTGCCGGTAGGCACGCTTCTGCTCCAGCTTGTTGCCGGACAGCGCCACCTTGTCGGCGTTCACGATGACGACGAAGTCACCGGTGTCGAGGTGCGGCGCGTAGATGGGCTTGTGCTTGCCCCGAAGCAGCTGCGCGACCTGACTGGCGAGACGGCCCAGCACGACATCGGTCGCGTCGATGACGTACCACTGACGCTGGACGTCAGCGGGCTTAGGGGTGTACGTGCGCACGGTCGTAGGCCTTCGTTTCTCGTCGACTTACCAGCGGTTTCGATCCTCGCCCGCCCGTGTGGGCGAGCGCCGTCAAGCGGAATCCTGCTCGCGCCGATCAGTGGATCGTCCGACCTGGCGCTCCGGGATGCCGGGGGCCCAGAACCGACGCCCACGCCGTTGGACGCGGGCACTATCAGGGGCACACCGACTCGTCATAGCGCCGACTCCGGCCGCAGGCCTTCGACGCACACAACAAACAGGCAGGATACTCTGCGCCGCGCGCAAGGGTCAAAACGAACGGCGACCGCCGCCCCTCAGTGCCCGGCCGGAACACTCAGCACCACCCACATTACCCGGAGTAGCCCAATAGATCTTTTTTGGACGATCTTCGTAACACGGGGTGTATAGCGGGATATCGTGCCGGGCGACCGGTCCACGTCGGCGTGTGCCGACCCGCACCCGGGAGCCCCCGCTGTCCACTCCCCGCAGACCAGGTGATTCCGCCGGACGCCCCCAGCCCGGGCGCACCGGGCGGCGCGGCATGTCCCCCCGCCCAGACGAACTCGTCGCGAGCGGCCCTCGACGGGCCACTCCGCGCACCGGCCCACCGCCCGGCGGTGGTGGCCGACGGTCGCGACCCACTCGCGGCAAATCCAGAGCGAAAAGCGTGACGGGCATCGTGGTGGCCGTCACCGCGTCCGTCCTCGCCCTCGGCACCGGCGTCGCGATCGACCGCCTCCTGCTGCCGGGGTCGGAGCAGACCTCCGCGTCCGGTCCCGAAGCACGGTCGTCCGAAGCCACACCGCCCGGACCACAGACAGAGACGTCCACCAGAACCGGGACGGGCACCGAAGACGGCGATACACCCGCCGCCAGCGGCACCCCGAAGGCGACGGACGCGCCCCCGCCGTCGTTGAAGCCGATGCGCGCACCCGGAAAGACGCCGGAAAAGCCGTCCGAGACCGAGAAGCCGTCCACGACAAGCGGCGGCGCGTCGGGCGACGACGAACCGTCCGGCGGATCGGGTGGCTCGTCCAGCACCGAGGCGGCGGTCGTGTCGCTCACCAACTCCGAGCGCGCCAAGGCCGGTTGCAAGCCGCTGCGCGTCGACGAGCGGCTCGCCACCGCCGCGCGCAGGCACTCCGCCGACATGGCGGCCAAGAACTACTTCGACCACACGTCCCGCAACGGCGACAGCCCGTGGAAGCGGATGGAGGACGCCGGATACACCAGCCCCGGCGCCGAGAACATCGCGAAGGGCTACGCCACCGCCGCGGCCGTCATGAAGGGATGGATGGACAGCCCGGGGCACCGCGCGAACATCCTGAACTGCGGTCTGCGCGCCATCGGCGTCGGCAGGGCCGCCGGCTCCGGTGGTCCCCTCTGGACACAGGACTTCGGCTGGAAATGATCGTCACCTGATCAGGTCTGGTCGCGGCTCATGATCTTCGTGAAACCACCGGCGCCCGGTTCACCCCCATGTCATGGTGGGTGTCTCGAAGGTCCAGAGCCCTGAACGAGGAACGGTAAGGTCCAAGCCATGGGTTATCCGGGCGATCAAGGCAGGCCCGGCGGCTGGCCCCCTCAACAGCAGCCGCCGCACACGCCGTACGGACCCGGAGCCGAAGCGGCACCGTACGGCCACGACAACGACGAAGCCCCCTTCGCGCCACGCGACGAGGGCCCCGGCACAGCGCCCTTCGGTGCTGAGCAGTACGGCGCTCAGCAGTACGGCGACGACCAGTTCGGTGCCGGGAACTACGGCAACGACCCCTTCGGCGGAACGACCGACCAGAACACGGCGTGGGCGGACGAGCCCGTCGCCGGACGCTCGAACGCCTCCTTCCCTCCGGGGCAGTCCGGTAGCGGCCAGGGCACCGACCCCTTCGGTCCGGGCGACTTCGGGCCGGACGACGGCTATCCGGCACCGTCCGGCGGAACGCCCCCCACCGAGCGGCGCCGCAACCTGCCGCTCGTCATCGGCGGCGCGGCCGTCGCCGGGCTCCTGCTCATCGGCGGCGGCGTCGCGCTGTCCTCGGTGCTGAAGGACGACTCCGACTCGGGGAACGCGAAGAAGCCGCCCCCGGCGGCGTCCGAGCAGCCGTCGACGACACCGAGCCCGACACAGCCCGTCCTGGCGCCGGTGAAGCTCCAGAGTCGCACCACCGACCCGAAGCCGCTGACGCTCAAGGAGGTCTTCGGCAACGGGAAGTTCACCTCGGGCAAGCACAAGTACGTACGGACCGCAGCGAGCGCGAAGAAGGGCTGCACCTCCGTCGTCGGCGGGGCGAAGCTGGACAAGGCCCTCAAGAAGGGCGGCTGCACGCAGGCGCTGCGCGCCACCTACGCGCTCACCAGCGGATCCCTCATCGGGACCGTCGGCGTGTTCAACCTGGAGAACGAGGCCGCGGTCCAGCTCGCCGTCAAGGCCGCCGCAGACAAGGACGCCTTCCTCGTCGCGCTGCCCGGCACGGGCGTCTCCAAGACCAACGGCAAGGGCGAGGCCCTCGGCACCTCCCAGGCGCGCGGCCACTACCTGGTGATGACGTGGGTGCAGCGGCCGGACGGCAAGAGGATCGCCAAGAAGTACCATGCGGCCGTCCGCGTCTTCGGTACCCAACTGGTGAAGGGCAGCAACCTGGCGCTGGCCCTGCACTACCGGGAAACCGAAGGCAAGCCCCTCCAAAAGTGACTCCGAATGCCCTCCACGCCTATGTCTGGACCTAGAGAAACCCGGGATTCCGCCGACGCGGCGGGGACGTCGGACGTCCCCGCCCAGTCCGCGCCGCCCAGCTTCGGCGGCTCGACCTCCCCGGTGGAAGAGCCGTCCGCCGCCGACACGGTCCCCACCCCCTTCACCGCGCCCGCGTTCGGTCTGGAGGCCCCCTGGTGGGCGGCCGAGTCCGCCGACACGGCCCCGCCCGCCGGGGACGACGCGTCCAACGCCGCCGAACCCCCGGCCGAGCCGCCAGCCAACTCCTCGGCCGAGCCTCCCGCCGAGCCCTCGGCAGGGGACGACGAACTAGTCTTCGGCGCCGACACCGCCGACGACCGTCCAAGCGAGCCGGAGGCGTCCGCCGCCGCCCCGCCCGGGACGCTCGTCGCCGGGGTGGGCGTCCCCAGAGTCGACTCCCGCCGGGCCGTGCCCGCGAAGCCGATCGTCAAGCGTCCCCCGTCATCCGGCGACACCGACCCGGACGGCATCCCCGCCGTCCGCCCGGAGGAGGACGCACCCGTAGTGAAGGAGACCGTCGTGGGCCAATCCGAGGCGCCCTCCGCGTTCCAGAAGGCCAAGGATGCGGAGGACGCCACCTCCGCGACCCTCGCGCCCGTGCTCGTCCCGGACGCGATCCTGCCCCCCGGCTTCACGCCCCCCACCGGCAGCGGGCCGTTCCCCACCACCGCGGCCGACGGCACCGTCGTCGCCGAGCAGCAGCCCGGCATGCCGCCGACCGACACGCCGCCCCACCCGCGTGTCCAGCGCGGCGGCGGAGGCGGCAGCAAACGCAGGATCCTGCTGGTCGGCGGGGGCGCGGCCGTCATCCTCGCCGCCGCCATCGGCCTGTTCACCATCGGCGGGTCGGACTCCGGCAAGAAGGACGGGAACGGGAAGGTCGCCGAGTCGCCCGCCGCGACGCGGTCCACGCCGCCGCCCGCCGCACCGGCCGCGCCCGTGGACATCACGAACGAGAAGACCGACACCCAGGACCTCGCGTTCCACGACATCTTCCCCACCGAGACCATCAGCCTCGGCGGACGGACCTACTCCCGCGAACGCTGGTCCCTCAACCGCGACGTGTCGTACGCCGCCCGGGGCGCCATGCTCAAGGCGCTCCAGCGCGAACAGTGCCGCAAGATCGTCCGCGCCACGTACATCGACCGGGCCAGCAAGCTGGCCGTCACGTCCGGCATCGCGGTGATGCCGACGAAGGAGGCCGCGCTCACGATCAGCAAGGCCGGGAACCCCGCCAAGTACGAATGGTTCCGCGGTCTCGGCGGCAAGCACGCCCCCGACCTCGACCAGGCGGGCGGCTACGCGGCGGCCACGGTGCGCGGACGGTACGTCGCCTACGCCTACGTGCAGTGGGCGAACGGCAAGAAGGCCGAGCCCGGTGACGCCACCATCAAGCAGGCCGCCCAGCAGTTCCTGGACTACGACCTGCGCCCGATCGTGGCCCGCGCCGGAGGCTGACCGCTAGGGCGTCTCCTGCCGGGACGACGCCTCCGCTGCTTCCGCGGCCTCCGCCGCTTCCACGGCGGCGGCCGCGTTCAGCGTCCGGACGCGCCGCGTCTCCTGCGCGCGCCTGGCCAGGCTGTCGTCGTCCGGGTAACGGATCTCCTCCAGCGACAGCCCGTGCGCGGGGACGACGGTCACCCCCGAGTCGCGGACGCGGGCCGCCAGCACCTCGGCGGGCCATTCCACCTCGCGGCGCCCGTCCCCCACCATCAGCAGCGCCCCGACGAGCGCCCGGACCATCGAATGGCAGAAGGCGTCCGCCTGCACGGTCGCGAGCGCCAGGTGCGGGTCGTTGTCGTCGCGGACCCACTCGTAACGCAGCAGCTCCCGGATCGTCGTCGCGCCCTCGCGCTTCCGGCAGTACGCGGCGAAATCCTGCTCGCCGACCAACAGCCGGGCGGCCTCGTTCATCCGGGCCAGGTTCAGCGGACGCGGATGCCACAGGACGTCGTGACGGCGCAGCGGCTCCACCCCGAACGGGTTGTCGCACACCCGGTACACGTAGCGGCGGAACAGGGCGGAGAACCGGGCGTCGAAACCCTCCGGCGCGATCGACACGCGCCACACCCGCACGTCCGGCGGCAGCAGCCCGGCGAGCCGGCGCGGCATCGTCCCGTTGATCGCCGAGTAGGCGGCGACGGGAACGACCAGGTGGGCGACCTGCCCGCGTGCGTGGACGCCGGCGTCCGTCCGTCCGGCGACGGTGAGCATGGGCGGCGGATCGAGGCGCAGCATGCGGGCCAGCGCGTCCTCGATGACCCCCTGGACGGTCCGCTGGTTCGGTTGCCGCGCCCATCCCGCGAAACCCGACCCGTCATAGGAGATGTCGAGCCGAAGACGTACCAAAGCGGTCATGTCAGCCGAGCTGTCCTGCTGCACCACTGGCGGTGTTCCTCTCCCGATGAGCCGACCCGCTCAACGGACTGTCCTTGACCTGCTCCCCGGCGACCCGTCGCTCCCCTGACATGACCATGGAAGCAAGTCTGGCAAAGATGAAGGCCCGCCGTCCCGAATCGAACGGCGGGCCCAATCCATCATGTCGGCCTAGACCATTAATGGAACGGCCAAGGGAGTGGATCACCCCGCGTGCGCGGGGAGCACCCTGGCGACCATCAGGTCACTTCGCGTCGTCGTCGCCGTCCTCGGCGTCGGCCTCGGCCTTGGCGTCCGTGGCGGTCTCGTCCGCCTCGGTCTCCTCAGCGTCGGTCACGTCGTCGGTCACGTCATCGACGGGCGCGGTGTCCTCGACGGCCGTGGCCGGGGCGGCCTTGGCGGTCGAGACGGAGGAGGACATCTCCTCCTGCACCAGCTCGATCACGGCCATCGGCGCGGCGTCCCCCTTGCGGGGGCCGATCTTGGTGATGCGGGTGTAGCCGCCGGGCCGGTTCTCGAAGTGCGGCGCGATCTCGGTGAAGAGAGCGTGCACGACGCCCTTGTCGCGGATCGTCCGGGCCACGAGGCGACGGTTGTGGAGGTCGCCCTTCTTGGCCTTGGTGATCAGCTTCTCCGCCAGGGGGCGGACGCGGCGGGCCTTGGCCTCGGTGGTGGTGATGCGGCCGTGCTCGAACAGCGCGGTCGCGAGGTTCGCCAGCATGAGGCGCTGGTGCGCGGGACCGCTGCCGAGGCGGGCGCCCTTGGTGGGCTTGGGCATTGCTGTTCCTTCCTGCACCGGCCGTGTCAGGTACCGGTGTCAGCTGGGTCCGCGCACGGCCGGGGGACGCGCCCCCGGCCGCCGCGGATCGGGTTGTCGGTACTGCTCGGTCGTCAGTACCGCTCGTTCTTCAGTACCGCTCGGTACTCAGTACTGCTCGGTCTCGGCGTAGCTCTGGTCGTCGTCGTTGTAGGAGTCGGCCGCCGCGCTCGGGTCGAACCCGGGCGGGGAGTCCTTCAGCGACAGGCCCATGTCGTTGAGCTTCTGCTTGACCTCTTCGATCGACTTGGCGCCGAAGTTGCGGATGTCGAGCAGGTCCTGCTCGGAGCGGGCGACGAGCTCGCCCACCGAGTGGATGCCCTCGCGCTTCAGGCAGTTGTAGGAGCGGACCGTGAGGTTCAGCTCCTCGATCGGCAGGGCCAGGTCGGCGGCGAGCGCCGCGTCCGTCGGGGACGGGCCCATGTCGATGCCCTCGGCCTCGACGTTGAGCTCCCGGGCCAGCCCGAACAGCTCGACGAGGGTCTTGCCCGCGGACGCGACCGCGTCGCGGGGCAGCATCGCCTGCTTGGTCTCCACGTCCAGGATGAGGCGGTCGAAGTCGGTGCGCTGCTCGACTCGGGTCGCCTCGACCTTGTAGGTGACCTTCAGCACGGGCGAGTAGATGGAGTCGATCGGGATCCGGCCGATCTCCTGGCCCGGCTGCTTGTTCTGCGCGGCGGAGACGTAGCCGCGGCCGCGCTCGACCGTCAGCTCCATCTCCAGCTTGGCCTTGTTGTTCAGCGTGGCGATGTGCAGGTCGGGGTTGTGCACCTCGACGCCCGCGGGCGGCGCGATGTCGGCCGCGGTGACCTCGCCCGGGCCCTGCTTGCGCAGGTACATGACGACGGGCTCGTCGTGCTCGGACGAGACGACGAGCTCCTTGAGGTTCAGGATGATGTCGGTGACATCTTCCTTGACCCCGGGCACGGTGGAGAACTCGTGCAGGACGCCCTCGATGCGGATGCTGGTGACGGCCGCACCGGGAATCGAGGAGAGCAGGGTACGACGCAGCGAGTTGCCGATCGTGTAGCCGAAGCCCGGCTCCAGCGGCTCGATGGTGAACCGCGACCGGTACTCGTCGACCTGCTCTTCGGTGAGAGTCGGGCGCTGAGCAATGAGCATGGGTGCCTTCTTTCCGCGGTGCCCGCTATTTGACTACCGCGTGTGTGAGTCTTCCCCGTCCCGCCGGAATCCCACGTGGGACTCCGGCGGGCCGTGTCGAGCGCTTACTTCGAGTAGTACTCGACGATGAGCTGCTCCTGGATGGGAGCGTCGATCTGCTGCCGGACCGGCATCGAGTGCACGAAGACCCGCATCTTCTCACCGTCCACCCCGAGCCACGCCGGGACGGGACGGTCGCCGACCTCGGCCTTGGCCACCTGGAACGGGACCATCTCCAGGGACTTCGGCTTCACGTCGACGATGTCGGACTCGCCGACCAGGGCCGACGGGATGTTGACCTTGCGGCCGTTGACCCTGATGTGGCCGTGCCGGATCAGCTGACGGGCCATGTCGCGGGACTTGGCGAAGCCCGCGCGGTAGACCACGTTGTCGAGCCGCCGCTCCAGGAGGGCGAGCATGTTCTCGCCCGTCTTGCCCTGCTGGCGGTTCGCCTCGACGTAGTAGTTGTGGAACTGCCGCTCCAGGACGCCGTAGATGCGCCGCGCCTTCTGCTTCTCGCGAAGCTGGAGCAGGTACTCGGTCTCCTTCGGCCGACCGCGTCCGTGCTCACCCGGCGGGTAGGGACGGATCTCGATCGGGCACTTCGGGCCCTCGCACTTGCTGCCCTTGAGGAACAGCTTCATCTTCTCGCGGCGGCAGAGCTTGCAGTCCGCACCGGTGTAACGAGCCATTGTTCTAGATCTCCCCTGCCTCAGACCCGGCGACGCTTGGGCGGGCGGCAGCCGTTGTGCGGAACGGGCGTGACGTCCTGGATCGAGCCCACCTCCAGGCCGGTCGCCTGGAGCGACCGGATGGCGGTCTCGCGGCCCGAGCCCGGGCCCTTCACGAAGACGTCGACCTTGCGCATCCCGTGCTCCATCGCGCGCCGGGCGGCGGCCTCGGCGGCCTGCTGCGCGGCGTACGGCGTGGACTTGCGGGAGCCCTTGAAGCCGACGTGGCCCGACGAGGCCCAGGAGATCACGTTGCCGTTGGGGTCGGTGATCGAGACGATCGTGTTGTTGAACGTGCTCTTGATGTGAGCGTGCCCGTGGGCGATGTTCTTCTTTTCCTTGCGGCGCACCTTCTTGGCGCCGACACGGCTCTTAGGAGGCATCTGCTCTCTCTACTCGTGAGGTCATCGATCCGGAGGAACGACTCCGGACTACTTCTTGCCGGCCTTCTTCTTGCCGGCCACGGTCTTCTTCTTGCCCTTGCGGGTGCGCGCGTTGGTCTGCGTGCGCTGACCGTGCACGGGAAGACCGCGGCGGTGCCGGATGCCCTGGTAGCAGCCGATCTCTTTCTTGCGGTTGATGTCCGCCTGGACCTCGCGGCGAAGATCACCCTCGATCTTGTAGTTCGCCTCGATCCAGTCGCGGAGCCTGACCATCTCGTCGTCGCCGAGCTGGTGCACCCGCACGTCGCCGCTGATGCTGGTACCCGCGAGGGTCTCCAGCGCCCGCGTCCGGCCGATGCCGAAGATGTAGGTGAGAGCGACCTCCAGGCGCTTTTCGCGCGGGAGGTCGACGCCGAGGAGGCGTGCCATGTGGGCAGTTCCCTTCGTTGCCGGAGGTATGGACGCATCGTTTCCGCGAACACCCTGCCCGGGTGGCGGCCCCGGCCTCCGTCGATCCGGGGGTGGTCCCCTACACGCCTGTGCCGTACGACCCGACGAACGGGCGTACGGCTACCTGCGCGAGGGAGGCGATGCGCTTGTCGCGCGACGCGAGGGCGTCAGCCCTGGCGCTGCTTGTGGCGCGGGTCAGAGCAGATGACCATGACCCGGCCGTGCCGCCGGATGATCCGGCAGTTCTTGCAGATCTTCTTGACGCTCGGCTTGACCTTCACTGGGTCTCCTAGGGATCAGGGTCACCCCCGCGCAGCCACGCGCGAGGAAGGCAACCCCAGTGGGAGTGACTGGTTCACTTGTAGCGGTAGACGATCCGACCGCGCGTGAGGTCGTAGGGGCTCAGCTCCACAACGACGCGGTCGTCCGGCAGGATCCGGATGTAGTGCATCCGCATCTTGCCGCTGATGTGGGCGAGCACCTTGTGCCCGTTGTCGAGCTCCACCCGGAACATGGCGTTCGGGAGGGACTCGATGACGGTGCCCTCGATCTCGATGGCCCCTTCTTTCTTGGGCATGTCCTCCGCGCTTCGCTGATCGGCTCATTGGACTCGGCCCGGCTCCCGGAGGAGAATCGACCGCAATCCACACCGCGACGCGAGAGGCGTCAGGAAGGGGAATCAGGCGGTCGGCGAAGGGCCGACTAGGGAGTGTACGTCAACCGGGCGTCCGACGCGAAATCAGCGCATGACACGAGTCCGGAGACCGCTCCCGACACCAGCATACATCGCTCGCCCGTTGTACCTTTCCAGGAGAGATACGTTCGAGGAGGATCAGCATGCCGAGCTATGACTTCGCGCTGATCCTCAGCCGTCCCCTCTATGAGGACGAGCTGGATCCCCTGTTCGACCGCACGCACGGCGCCGTCACGGTGTCGATCATCAGCGAGCCCCAGCACGCCGACCGCGCCGGAAACGCCTCCTGCACCTGGGCCGGCCCGACCCTCGCCGCCGCGATCATGGAGGTGGTGGGGCATGTGGAGGGCAGCGCGCCCGACGTGCACGTGCTGCGGGTCGAGGCCGATCCGCTGCTGACGATCCGCGACATCGCCGAGCGGGTCGGGCGCTCGCTCGACTCCGTCCGGCACGCGATCACCGGGGCGCGCGGCGCCGCCGGGTTCCCGTCCTCGGAGATGTCCACCGCGGGCCACCGGCTGTGGCGCTGGTCCAAGGTCGCCGCCTGGTACGGCCTGGACGACCCGCAGCTCGTGGAGGCCAAGCCGACCGTCCAGGCGATCAACGGATGGCTCGCGCTCCGTGACGTCGTGCCCGACGTCGCGCCCGCGGCCGAGGAGGTCACCTCCGCGCTCTCCCTGGTGATCCCGCACGTCGCGTGAGGGCACGGCGGCCGCGGCCGGTGAGGGCGCGGCGCCCGCGGCCGTGCCCCTGCGTGACCGGTGCGGAGCGGAGCGCACGCCCGTGGTCCCCGAGTCGACAGTGCGGGCGGCCGGGCGCGAAGATCGTCCCGGCGCGGTTCCGGGGCGGCGCCTGAACCGAGGTCCGTGATGTGCTTGGGCAAGGGGGAGGATCGATGGCGATCATCGCGCAGCTGAGCGATGTCCACCTGGCGGCCGGTCGGGACGGCGAGGTGGACGACGGCTCGGGCCCGGTGCGCGCGCTGCGGGCGGCCGTGTCGAGCCTGCTGTCGCTGCCCGCGCGGCCCGACGCCGTGGTCATCACCGGCGACCTCGCCGACGGCGGCAGACCCGCCGAGTACGCCCGGCTGCACGCGCTGCTGTCGCCGCTGCCCATGGCCGTGTACCCGATGTGCGGCAACCACGACGACCGGGACGAGATGCGCAAGGTCTTCGACGACCACGCCGTGGTGGCCGAGACGGGCGTCAGTCCGCGCGCCCCCGTGCAGTACGCCGTCGACGTGGCGGGCGTGCGGCTCGTCTGCTGCGACACCACCGTGGACGGGCACGCCCACGGCCACATGAACGAGGAACGCCTCGCGTGGCTCGACCGGACGCTCGCCGCCTCCCCCGACGTCCCGACGATCATCGCGACGCACCATCCGCCGTACCGGACCGGGATGCGGTTCATCGACGACCTGCGCTTCGTCGACCCGACCGGGTTCGCGTCGGTGATCTCACGGCACCCGCAGGTGGTGCGGGTGATCTCCGGGCATGTGCACCGCGCGTCGGTCGGGTCGCTCGCGGGGACCGTCTCCACCACGTGCCCGAGCACGTACCGGCAGCTGTACCTGGACCTGTCCTCGCAGGGCCGCGCGGCCTACACCGGGGAGCCCGCCGGGTTCGCCGTCCACGTCGTCGGCGAGGACGGCTCGGTCACCACGCACTTCGCGCCGACCGGGAACTACCGCCCGCTGATGGACGCGGAATGAGCCGAGCGCGGTAGGCGGGCGACGGCCGGTCAGCCGCGCCGGTCGCCGAAGATCGTCCGGGCGAGCAGGATCACGCCCCACGGGCCCGCCACCCAGATCCACCACGGGTAGACGTCGCCCGACCCCTGCACCAGCAGGACCAGCCAGATCGCGAGGTTGATCGCGCTGACGACGCCCCACGCGCCCCACATCGCGCGCATCCGCTGCACGTCGAGACCGCCCGACGGCCGCCGCGCGGGAGACGCGGTGCTCTTCGCCTGCGTGGCCGGGACGGGTAGCTGGTACAGGTCTTCTTCCGGAAGATCGGCGGTGACCTCCTGGAGCTGCCCCAGGGTCTTCGCCGCGTACACGGTCTCCAGGCGCTCCTGGAGCTCGTCCATCGTGATCCGGCCCTCGGCGCAGTGCTCGCGCAGGCTGGCCGCCGCACGGTCGCGGTCGGCGTCCGAGGCCCGCAGATCAGGGTTCGGCGCCATCGTTCCTCCGCTCGTCAGGACCCCCCGCTCGTCAGGACGAGGTCTCAGGTCTCCGTTCCATTCTGGCCGACGCCGAGCCTGGTGAGCCATGCCTCGCCCTCATCCAGGGCGGTCAGCACGCGGGGGCCGTCCTCCGTCACCGCGAACGTGTGCTCGAAGTGCGCCGACGCGCGGCCGTCGACGGTGACGACCGTCCAGCCGTCGTCCAGCTCGACGGTCTCCTTGGTGCCGAGGTTGACCATCGGCTCGACGGCGAAGCACATCCCCACCTCGAGGACGGGCCCGTGCCCGGCCGCGCCGTGGTTCGGAATGAGCGGGTCCATGTGCATCTCGGTGCCGATGCCGTGGCCTCCGTACCCCTCGACGATGCCGTAGGCGCCCTCAGAGCGAATGTGAGCCTCGATCGCGTGCGACATGTCGGTGAGCCTGGCTCCGGCGACTCCGGCCGCGAGACCGCGCCACAGGGACGCTTCGGTGACCTCCAGGAGCCGTTGCCGCTCCGCGGAGATCTCCCCGACGGGCACGGTGATCGCCGCGTCGCCGTGCCAGCCCTCGACGATCGCGCCGCAGTCGACGGAGATGACGTCGCCGTCCCGCAGGACCTTCCCGGCCCGCGGGATGCCGTGCACGACCTCCTCGTTGACGGACGCGCAGATCGTCCCGGTGAACCCGTAGTAGCCCTTGAAGGACGGGACGCCGCCGTTGTCGCGGATGTGCTGTTCGGCGAGCGCGTCCAGGTCGAGCGTGGTGACGCCGGGCTTCACCGCGTCCCGCAGCAGCTCCAGCGTCCGGCCGACCAGCAGCCCCGCCGCGCGCATCAGCTCGACCTGCTCGGCGGTCTTGACCTGGATGGCGGGCCTGTGCCGTCTGAACATCTCTCCCCTGACCGAGAAGGGCCCGCCAGTCACTGGCGGGCCCGACACTTCTCCGGCGAGCCCGTCGAGCGGGCCCGTTACTTCTCCAGCGGCCGCAGCGCGGTCAGGGCGCGTTTGGTGACGTCTTCGACCGGGCCGGTCGCGTCGATGCCGACGAGGATGTGCTCGTCGGCGTAGAACTGCACCAGCGGCGCCGTGTCGTGCTTGTACACCTCCAGGCGGTGCATGACGACCTCTTTCTTGTCGTCATCGCGCTGGAACAGGTGCCCGCCGCAGTCGTCGCAGATGTCGTCCTGCTTGTCGTCGAAGTCGACGTGCCAGATCCGACCGCACTTGTCGCAGGTCCGGCGGCCCGACAACCGCCGGACGACCTCGTCCTCGTCTACGACCAGCTCCAGGACGATGTCGAGCCGCGCGTCCCACTCGGCGAGGATCTTCTTCAGCGTCTCCGCCTGGGGGACGTTGCGCGGGAACCCGTCCAGCAGGAACCCGTCGCCCGCGTCGTCCTCGCCGAGCCGGTCGCGCACCATCGCGATGGTGACCTCGTCGGGGACGAGATCGCCGCGGTCCATGTACTGCTTGGCCTGCCGGCCGAGCTCGGTGCCGCCGCTCACGTTGGCGCGGAAGATGTCACCTGTCGAGATCTTCGGGATGGACAGATGCGATGCGATGAACTGGGCCTGTGTCCCCTTGCCCGCACCCGGGGGGCCCACCAGGACGATGCGCATCTATCGGAGGAAGCCCTCGTAGTTGCGCTGCTGGAGCTGACTCTCGATCTGCTTCACGGTATCCAGTCCGACGCCGACGATGATGAGGATGCTCGTCCCGCCGAAGGGGAAGTCCTGGCTCGCGTTCAGGAGTGCGAACGCGACCATGGGGATCAGCGACACGAGCCCCAGGTAGAGCGCACCGGGTGTGGTGATCCGGGTCAGCACGAAGTCGAGGTACTCGGCGGTCGGCCGACCAGGACGGATACCTGGGATGAACCCACCATACTTCTTCATGTTGTCGGCTACTTCAGTGGGGTTGAAGGTGATCGCCACGTAGAAGTAGGTGAAGAAGATGATGAAGACGAAGAAGATCGCCATGTGCCAGGCGTTGTCCTGCTGGAGGTACGGCTGGACCTTCTGCAGCCACTTGGTGTTGGGCCACAGCTGGGTCGCCAGTACGGGCAGGTAGAGCAGCGACGACGCGAAGATGATCGGGATGATGCCGGCCTGGTTCACCTTCAGCGGGATGTAGGTCGACGTCCCGCCGTACATGCGGCGGCCGACCATGCGCTTGGCGTACTGGACGGGGATGCGGCGCTGCGCCTGCTCGACGAACACGACACCGGCCATGATCGCCAGGCCGACGAGGATCACGACCGCGAAGACGAAGCCGTTCTTGGCCTTGTAGATGCTCCAGAACTGGGCGGGGAAGACCGCGACGACCTGCGTGAAGATCAGGATCGACATGCCGTTCCCGACGCCGCGGTCGGTGATCAGCTCGCCCAGCCACATGATCACGGTCGTGCCCGCCACCATGCAGCCGACCATCACGATGATCGAGAAAAGGTCCGTCTTGTACAGGACGTCGCCGCTGCCGGAGATCCCCTGGAAGAGCTGACCGGTGCTCGCCATCGCGACGATGCCGGTCGCCTGGAGGATCGCCAATCCGACCGTCAGGTAACGGGTGTACTGCGTGATCTTCGTGGTGCCGGACTGGCCCTCCTTCTTCAGGGCCTCAAGTCGCGGGATCACCACCGTGAGGAGCTGCAGGATGATGCTCGCCGTGATGTACGGCATGATCCCCAGCGCGAAGATCGACAGCTTCAGGAGCGCCCCGCCGCTGAACAGGTCGACAAGGCCGTAGAGCTGGTTGCTGTCCTTGGCCTCGTCGGCGGTCTTCTTCAGCACCTCAACGTTGACGTTCGGCGTCGGGATGATCGATCCCAACCGGAACACAACGATGATGGCCAACGTGAAAAGGAGCTTTTTACGCAGGTCAGGCGTACGGAAAGCCCGAGCGAAAGCGGTTAGCACCATTCCTCCTGCGTGGCTGGCGGGTTCGTGGCCGCCGAAGGGCCGGTTCGAAGTCCATGATTTCGGGCGGAGGATACCGGGTGTGAGGCCGGAGTGTGCAATCTCACGCGGATCACCTTCGCCGGAGTGACTCTAACAGCAGATGTGGGATGCGCCGACGCGCGAGAGGCCGCCCCGCCCGCCCCGGCGGCCTTACGGCCCCGGGCGCTGGGCGAGAGCGGCCCCCGCATCGGATTGTTCTTACAGCTCGTCGGTGGTGCCACCGGCGGCGGCGATCTTCTCCTTGGCGGAACCGGAAAAAGCGTGAGCTTTCACCTGAACCGCGACGGAGATGTCGCCGGTGCCGAGGATCTTGACCGGGCGGCCGCGGCGAACCGCGCCCCTCGCCGCCAGATCGTCCGCCGTGACCTCGCCGCCCTCGGGATAGAGCGCGGCGAGCTTGTCCAGGTTCACGACCTGGTACTCGACCCGGTTCCGGTTCTTGAAGCCCCGCAGCTGCGGCACCCGCCGCACCAGCGGCATCTGGCCACCCTCGAACCCGATGCGGACCGTGCTGCGGGCCTTCGTGCCCTTGGTGCCGCGGCCCGCGGTCTTGCCCTTGGACGCCTCGCCGCGGCCCTTGCGGACCTTGCGACGGTTCGCGCCCGGGGCCGGACGCAGGTCGTGCACCTTCAGCGGCGTGCCCTCGTTCTCGACGGCCGCCTCGGGGGCGTCTTTGGAGAGATCAGCCATGTCAGTCGACCTCCTCGACGGCGACCAGGTGCGCCACCGTCCGGATCATGCCGAGCACCTCGGGGCGGTCCTCGCGGACCACGCTCTGCCCGATCTTGCGCAGACCGAGGGTGCGCAGCGTCTCACGCTGGTTCCGCTTCTCGCTGATCACCGACTTGGTCTGAGTGATCTTGAGCTGGCTCATGACGCGGACGCCTCCGCCCTCGGCTCGCTGCCCGCGGCGCGGGCCCGCAGCATCGCCGCGGGGGCCACGTCCTCGATCGGCAGGCCGCGCTTGGCCGCGATCTCCTCCGGACGCTTCAGCGCCTTCAGACCCGCGATCGTCGCGTGCACGATGTTGATCGCGTTGTCGCTGCCCAGCGACTTGCTCAGCACGTCGTGGATACCGGCGCACTCCAGCACCGCACGCACCGGACCACCGGCGATCACGCCGGTACCGGGGCTCGCCGGACGCAGCAGGACCTCGCCCGCCGCGTCCCGCGCCTGCACCAGGTGCGGGATGGTGCCCTGGATCCGCGGCACCTTGAAGAAGTGCTTCTTGGCCTCTTCGACGCCCTTGGCGATCGCCGCGGGCACCTCCTTGGCCTTGCCGTAGCCGACGCCGACGGTGCCGTTGCCGTCACCGACGATCACCAGGGCGGTGAAGCTGAAGCGCCGACCGCCCTTGACGACCTTGGCGACGCGGTTGATCGCCACGACCTTCTCGATGTACGACTGGCCCTTGTCGGCGCCACCGCGGCGGTCGTCGCGGCGGTCGCGACGGTCGCCACCCTGACCGCCGCCACGCCTCTGCGCTGCCATCAGTGGTTCCTCTCGTTGACCTTGTCGGGGGTGCTCACAGTTCGAGGCCCCCCTCGCGCGCACCGTCCGCGACGGCGGCGATGCGGCCGTGGTACTTGTTGCCGCCGCGGTCGAACACGACCGCGGAGACACCGGCCTGCCTGGCCCGCTCGGCGACGAGCTCGCCGACCCTGCGGGACTTGGCGGTCTTGTCGCCGGAGTCGGCGCGCAGGTCGGCCTCCATCGTGGACGCGTAGGCCAGCGTGTGACCCTTGTCGTCATCGATGACCTGGACGAACACGTGCCGGGTGGAGCGGGTCACGACCAGGCGAGGACGCTCGGCGGTGCCGACGACCTTCTTGCGGACCCGGATGTGCCGGCGCCTGCGGGCCTTGGTCCGCGCCGACGTGCCCCGGCGGGCGAGGGTCTTCGTGCCTGCCATGGTCACTTACCAGCCTTTCCGACATTCGGAAGCGCAGCGGCGGATCTGCTCGCCGTCATCACTTGCCGGCCTTTCCGACCTTGCGGCGGATCTGCTCGCCTTCGTACCGCACGCCCTTGCCCTTGTAGGGGTCGGGCTTACGCAGCTTGCGGATGTTGGCGGCGACCTCGCCGACCTTCTGCTTGTCGATTCCCTCGACGACCAGCTGGGTCGGGCGCTCCACCGTGAACGAGATGCCCTCGGGGGGCTCCACGGTGATCGGGTGGCTGTACCCGAGCGAGAACTCCAGGTTCTTGCCCTTGGCCACCACACGGTAACCGACGCCCTGGATGACCAGGGTCTTCTTGTAGCCGTCGGTCACGCCGACGACCATGTTGTTGATCAGCGTCCGGGTCAGCCCGTGCAGGCCGCGCACCTTGTTGACGTCGTTCGGCCGGGTGACGACGATCTTGCCCTCGTCCCGGCTGACCTCGATCGGGTCGGCCACGGTGAGCGACAGCGTGCCCTTCGGCCCCTTGACGGTGACGTCGCGTCCATCGAGGGTGACCTCGACATTGCCGGGCACGGTGATGGGACTACGTCCAATTCGAGACATCGGTCAGAACCCTCCCCTCACCAGACGTAGGCGAGGACTTCGCCGCCCACGCCGCGCTTGCCCGCCTGCCGGTCGGTCATCAGGCCGGAGGACGTCGAGATGATCGCGACGCCCAGGCCGCCGAGGACCCGCGGCAGGTTGTCCTTCTTCGCGTACACGCGCAGACCCGGCTTCGAAACGCGCTTGATGCCCGCGATCGAACGCTCCCGCGTCGGCCCGAACTTCAGCTCGATCAGCAGGTCCTTGCCGACCTTGGCGTCCTGCACGGTCCAGCCCGAGATGTAGCCCTCCTGCTGGAGGATCTCGGCGATATGCGCCTTGATCTTCGAGTACGGCATCTGCACGGAGTCGTGGTACGCCGAGTTCGCGTTCCGCAGACGAGTCAACATGTCTGCGATCGGGTCGGTCATCGTCATGGCCTACTGGCCCTCCCTCGCCACGGTTTCCTCTGGTTCCTCGATGTCGCGCGCTTCGATGTCGCGCGCCGCCGAGGACCGTGGACCTTTGGCGCGGTCGTGGGCGTCCTGCCGGACGCCCGGTCGGTTCATTACAGGCCGGTCACCGTCCCCGGAGCCGCGCCCCGGGGACGCGGTCACCAGCTGGACTTCGTGATGCCGGGCAGCTCGCCGCGGTGGGCCATCTCCCGGAAGCACACGCGGCACAGGCCGAACTTCCGGTAGACGGAGCGCGGACGCCCGCAGCGCGAGCATCGAGTGTACGCGCGGACGCCGAACTTCGGCTTCCGCGCCGCCTTGGCGATCAGCGACTTCTTCGCCATGCTCGGTCAGCTCTCCTTGAAGGGGAAGCCCAGGTGCCTCAGCAGCGCCCGGCCCTCGTCGTCGGTCTTCGCGGTCGTCACGACCGTGATGTCCATGCCCCGCTGCCGGTCGACCTTGTCCGGGTCGACCTCGTGGAACATGACCTGCTCGGTCAGCCCGAACGTGTAGTTCCCGTTGCCGTCGAACTGCTTCGGCGACAGGCCGCGGAAGTCACGGATACGGGGCAGGGCCGTCGCCAGCAGCCGGTCCAGGAACTCCCACATGCGGTCGCCGCGCAGCGTGGCGTGCGCGCCGATCGGCATGCCCTCGCGCAGCTTGAACTGCGCGATGGACTTGCGGGCCCGGTTCAGGGACGGCTTCTGGCCGGTGATCAGCGACAGGTCGCGGATCGCGCCCTCGATCACCTTGGCGTCCCTGGCGGCCTCGCCGACCCCCATGTTCACCACGATCTTGGTGAGCGTGGGGATCTGCATGACGTTGGCGTAGCCGAAGTCCTCCCGCATCCGCCCCGCGATCTCCTCGCGGTAGCGGACCTTCAGCCGCGGCGGCGGCACGGGACGCGTGTCGGTCTGCGTCTCGGTGACGGTCTCGGTCATCAGTCTCAGATCTCCTTACCGCTGCGCCGCGAGATCCGGACCTTGGTCGTGGTGCCGTCCTCGTCCTCGTCGATGCGGTAACCGACCCTGACCGGCTTGCCGTCCTCCACGATCGCGACGTTGCTGACGTGCAGCGGCGCCTCGACCGTGACCCGGCCGCTCTCCTTGCCGGCGCGCTGCTGGTCGGCCTTGATGTTCTTGGTGATCATGTTGACGCCCTCGACGACGACCCGCTCCTCGCGGGGGATGACGCGCAGGACCTTGCCCGTCGCGCCCTTGTCCTTGCCGGCGAGGACGATCACCTCATCGCCCTTACGGATCTTCATCAGAGCACCTCCGGCGCGAGCGAGATGATGCGCATGAACTTCTTCTCGCGCAGTTCACGGCCCACGGGGCCGAAGATTCGGGTGCCGCGGGGGTCGCCGCCGTCCCTGATGAGCACCGCGGCGTTCTCGTCGAAGCGGATGTAGGAGCCGTCCGGGCGCCGGCGCTCCTTGCGGGTGCGCACGACGACCGCCTTGACGACGTCACCCTTCTTCACGCCCGCGCCGGGAAGGGCGTCCTTCACCGTCGCGACGATGATGTCGCCGACTCCCGCGTAGCGCCGACCCGAGCCGCCGAGAACCCGGATGCAAAGGATCTCCTTCGCACCCGTGTTGTCGGCGACCTTGAGTCGCGACTCCTGCTGGATCACGTCAACTCCTGTTCGTCACACCGGTTCTGCCGCGTTACCTGGCGGCAGCCTGGTGGAACCAGTAATTACTTGGCCTTCTCTAGGATCTCCACGACGCGCCAGCGCTTGGTGGCCGACAGCGGGCGGGTCTCCATGAGACGGACGCGGTCGCCGACGCCGCACTCGTTGGCCTCGTCGTGCGCCTTGTAGTTCTTCGTGCGGCGGATCACCTTGTGGTACTTGGCGTGCTTCACGCGGTCCTCGACGGACACGACCACGGTCTTGTCCATCTTGTCGCTGACCACGAGGCCCTCAAGGATCTTGCGGCTGGTCCGTCGCTCGCTCTGCTCGGTCTGCTCGGTCATTCGCTTTCCTCCGCGGCGTCCTCGACCCTGACGATGCCGAGCTCGCGCTCCTGCATCACCGTGTAGATACGGGCGATCTCGCGCTTGACCTCACGGAGCCGCCCGTGGCTCTCCAGCTGGCCGGTCGCGGCCTGGAAGCGGAGGTTGAACAGCTCCTCCTTGGCCTCCTTGAGCTTGGTGACCAGGACGTCCTGGGGCTCGGTCCGCAGATCATCGGCGGTAAGACCCTTGGCCATCAGGACTCACCCACCTCTCGCTTAACGATCTTGCAGGTCAATGAGCGCAGCATCGGCAGTTTGTGATGCTTGAACATCAGCTCTCACCAACCTCACGCTTAACGATCTTGCACTTCATCGGCAGTTTGTGGATCGCGCGGGTGAGCGCCTCCCGAGCGATCTGCTCGTTCGGGTAGGAGATCTCGAACAGCACGCGGCCCGGCTTCACGTTCGCGATCCACCACTCCACGGAGCCCTTACCGGAACCCATCCGGGTCTCGGCGGGCTTCTTGGTCAGCGGACGGTCCGGGAAGATGTTGATCCAGACCTTGCCACCACGCTTGATGTGCCGCGTCATCGCGATACGAGCGGCCTCGATCTGCCGGTTCGTCACGTACGCGGGCTCAACGGCCTGGATGCCGTACTCGCCGAACGAGACCTTCGTGCCGCCCTTGGCCATGCCGCGGCGCCTCGGGTGGTGCTGCTTGCGATGCTTGGTCTTGCGAGGGATCAGCATGGGTTGTCAGCTCCCCTCACCCTGCGGAGCAGCCTCGGCCGACGGCGCCGGCTGCTCGGAACCCTGCTGCTGCTTCTGCTCGCCGCCACCACCGCGGCCGCCGCGCTCGCCGCCGCCGCCGCGCTCGCCGCCACGGCCACCGCGACCGCCGCGGCCTCCGCCACGACGCTCGCCGCCGCCACCGCGGCGCTCACGGCCACCGCCGCCGCCCGCGGCGCGCTGCTGCGCTGCCTTCTGCTCGCGCTCGGCGCGCGTCGCCGCGGCCTCGCCCTTGTAGATCCACACCTTGACGCCGATGCGGCCGAACGTCGTCCGGGCCTCGTAGAAGCCGTAGTCGATGTCGGCGCGCAGCGTGTGCAGCGGGACCTGGCCCTCGCGGTAGAACTCCGACCGCGACATCTCGGCGCCGCCGAGGCGGCCGCCGCACTGGACCTTGATGCCCTTGGCGCCCGACTTCATCGCCGACTGGATCGCCTTGCGCATGGCGCGCCGGAACGCGACACGGCTCGACAGCTGCTCGGCCACGCCCTGCGCGACGAGCTGCGCGTCGATCTCGGGGTTCTTGACCTCGAGGATGTTCAGCCGGACCTGCTTGCCGGTCAGCTTCTCCAGGTCGCCGCGCAGGCGCTCGGCCTCCGCGCCGCGGCGGCCGATGACGATGCCCGGCCGGGCGGTGTGGATGTTGACCTCGACACGGTCACGGGTCCGCTCGATCTCCACCTTGGAGATGCCCGCCCGGTCCATGCCCTTCTGCAGCATGCGCCGGATCTGGACGTCTTCCTTGACGTAGTCCTTGTAGAGCTTGTCGGCGAACCACACGCTCTTGTGGTCGGTGGTGATGCCGAGCCGGAACCCGTGCGGGTTGATCTTCTGACCCACTACCGGGCCCTCCTCGTCTTCCTGCCACCGCCGGACGCGCCGCCGGAGGACGCGGTCTCCCGCGACTCGACGACGACGGTGATGTGGCTCGTGCGCTTGTTGATGCGGTAAGCCCGGCCCTGGGCGCGGGGACGGAAACGCTTCAGCGTCGGCCCCTCGTCCACGAACGCCCGGCTCACGACGAGCGTGTCGGTGTCGAGCTTGAAGTTGTGCTCGGCGTTGGCGATGGCGCTCGCCAGCACCTTGCCCACCGGCTCACTCGCGGCCTGGGGGGCGAACCGCAGCACCGCCTGAGCCTCCGCGGCGGGCAGGCCGCGGATGAGGTCCACCACGCGGCGGGCCTTCCTGGGCGTGACGCGGATGAACCGCGCCTGGGCCCTGGCTTCCATCGCTGTTCCTCTCTCCTACGATCCCTGGGCCCGCTCAGCCGCGACGGCTGCGGCGGTCTTCCTTGACATGGCTGCGGAACGTGCGCGTCGGCGAGAACTCGCCGAGCTTGTGCCCCACCATGGAGTCGGTGATGAACACGGGGACGTGCTTGCGGCCGTCGTGCACGGCGATCGTGTGACCGATCATGTCCGGCACGATCATGGAGCGCCGCGACCACGTCTTGATGACGTTCTTGGTGCCCTTCTCGTTCTGGGCGTCCACCTTCTTCATCAGGTGGTCGTCCACGAACGGGCCCTTCTTAAGGCTACGTGGCATGACGAGCGACTCCTACCGCTTCTTCTTGCTGCGACGACGGACGATCAGCCGGTCGCTCGGCTTGTTCGCCTTGCGGGTGCGGCCTTCCTTCTTACCGGCGGGGTTCACCGGGTGCCGACCACCGGAGGTCTTGCCCTCACCACCACCGTGCGGGTGGTCGATCGGGTTCATGGCCACACCGCGGACGGTCGGGCGCTTGCCCTTCCACCGCATGCGTCCGGCCTTGCCCCAGTTGATGTTCGACTGCTCGGCGTTGCCGACCTCGCCGACCGTCGCGCGGCACCGCACGTCCACCATCCGCATCTCGCCGGACGGCATCCGCAGCGTGGCGTACTTGCCCTCCTTGGCCAGCAGTTGGACGCCCGCGCCCGCGCTGCGAGCGATCTTGGCGCCGCCGCCGGGCCGGAGCTCGATGGCGTGCACGACGGTGCCCGTCGGGACGTTGCGCAGCGGCAGGCAGTTGCCCGGCTTGATGTCGGCGCCCGGACCGTTCTCCACCCGGTCGCCCTGCTTCAGGCCGCGGGGGGCGAGGATGTAGCGCTTCTCGCCGTCCACGTAGTGCAGCAGCGCGATCCGCGCGGTGCGGTTCGGGTCGTACTCGATGTGCGCGACCTTGGCCGGGACGCCGTCCTTGTCGTGCCGACGGAAGTCGATCACGCGGTAGGCGCGCTTGTGACCGCCGCCCTGGTGCCTGGTGGTGATGCGGCCGTGGTTGTTGCGGCCGCCCTTCTTCGGCAGCGGACGCAGCAGCGACTTCTCGGGCGTGGTCCGCGTGATCTCGACGAAGTCGGACACGCTGGAGCCGCGACGGCCCGGAGTGGTCGGCTTGTAGTTACGGATGCCCATCTCGTTCGTTCATCCCTTGTCCGTCTTCAGCAGGGCCCCGGCGTGTTACGCCGGACCGCCGAAGATGTCGATGCGGTCGCCCTCGGCGAGGCTCACGATCGCGCGCTTGGTGTCCTTGCGCTTGCCGTAGCCGAACCGGGTGCGCTTGCGCTTGCCCTGCCGGTTGAGCGTGTTCACGCTCGTCACCTTGACGTCGAACACCGCCTCGACCGCCTGCTTGATCTGCGTCTTGTTGGCGTCGGTGCGGACGACGAACGTGTACTTGTTCTCGTCCAGCAGCCCGTAGCTCTTCTCCGAGACGACCGGCGCGATGATGATGTCGCGGGGGTCAGCGATCTTGTTCATGTGCGACCCTCCTACTTCTTCGCCGTACGCGAGATGAACTCGTCGTACGCCGCCTTCGTGAAGACGACGACGTCGTTCACCAGCACGTCATAGGTGTTGAGCTGGTCGGAGACGAGCAGGTGGACGCTCGCCTCGTTGCGCAGGCTCTTCCAGGTCACCTCGTCCTCCCGGTCCAGGACGACGAGGACGCGCTTGGCATCGGTCACCTCGCGAAGAGCGGCGAGCGCCGTCTTCGTCTTCGGCGCGTCACCCTCGATGAGGTGGTCGACCACGTGCACCCGGTCGAACCGGGCGCGGTCGGACAGGGCGCCGCGCAGCGCCGCCGCCTTCATCTTCTTGGGCGTCTTCTGCGAGTAGTCGCGCTGCTGGGGGCCGTGGACGACGCCGCCGCCGGCGAACTGGGGCGCGCGGGTCGAGCCCTGACGGGCGCGACCGGTGCCCTTCTGCCGGTACGGCTTGCGGCCGCCGCCGCGCACGTCGCCGCGCGTCTTGGTGGCGTGGGTGCCCTGCCGCGCCGCCGCCTGCTGGGCCACCACGACCTGGTGGATCAGCGGGACGTTGGTCTTCGCGTCGAAGACCTCGGCGGGCAGGTCGATGTCGAGTTTCGTCGTCACTTGCCCGTCCCCTTCGTTGCGTCGCGGACCAGCACCACGCCGCCGTTGGGGCCGGGAACGGCGCCCTTGATGAGCAGCAGGCCCTTCTCGGCGTCGATGGCGTGGACGGTCAGGTTCTGCACGGTGGTACGGGTGTTGCCGTGCCGTCCCGCCATGCGGAGGCCCTTGAAGACGCGACCGGGGGTCGCGCAGCCGCCGATCGAACCCGGGGAGCGGTGCTTGCGCTGGGTGCCGTGGGAAGCGCTGAGGCCCTTGAAGCCGTGACGCTTCATGACGCCGGCCGTGCCCTTGCCCTTGCTGGTGCCGGTGACGTCGATTCTCTGACCGGCTTCGAAGACGTCGGCGGTGATCTCCTGGCCGAGTTCGTACCCGGTGGTGTCGTCTGCCCGCAGTTCGACGAGGTAGCGGCGCGGCGTGACGCCGGCCTTCTCGAAGTGACCCGTGCGCGGCTTGTTCACCTTGCGCGGGTCGATCTGCCCGAACCCGATCTGGACGGCGGTGTAGCCGTCGTTCTCCTGGGTCTTGAGCTGGGTGACGACACACGGCCCGGCCTGGACGACGGTCACCGGAACGATCCGGCCCTCATCGTCGAAGACCTGGGTCATGCCGAGCTTCTCGCCCAGGACGCCCTTCCTCTGCGTACTCATGTCGGTGCGTCCCTCAGAGCTTGATCTCGATGTCAACGCCGGCCGGAAGGTCGAGTCGCATCAGCGAGTCGACCGTCTTGGGCGTCGGGTCGATGATGTCGATCAACCGCTTGTGCGTGCGCATCTCGAAGTGCTCGCGGCTGTCCTTGTACTTGTGCGGCGAGCGGATGACGCAGTACACGTTCTTCTCGGTCGGCAGCGGCACCGGGCCCGCGACCTTGGCGCCCGTCCGCGTCACCGTCTCAACGATCTTCTTCGCGGAGGTGTCGATGACCTCGTGGTCGTAGGCCTTGAGCCGGATGCGGATCTTCTGTCCCGCCATGGTGGCCTCGGTGTCCTTTGCTGTAGTGCCGCTGGTTACTTCACTGGTCGTGACGCGGCGGCCCGATCGCCGGTGTCCGACGGCCGGGCCGCCGCGTCACGGAGGGTGTTACTTGATGACCTTGGTGACGCGGCCCGCGCCGACGGTCCGTCCACCCTCGCGGATGGCGAACTTCAGGCCCTCCTCCATGGCGACGGGCTGGATCAGCTCGACGCGCATCTCGGTGTTGTCGCCCGGCATGACCATCTCGGTGCCCTCGGGGAGGTACACCACGCCGGTGACGTCCGTGGTCCGGAAGTAGAACTGCGGACGGTAGTTGTTGAAGAACGGCGTGTGGCGGCCGCCCTCGTCCTTGGACAGGATGTAGACCTGCGCCTCGAACTCGGTGTGCGGGGTGTTGGTGCCCGGCTTGATGACACACTGGCCGCGCTCCACCTCCTCGCGCTTGATGCCGCGCAGGAGCAGGCCGACGTTGTCGCCCGCCTGGCCCTGGTCGAGGAGCTTGCGGAACATCTCGACACCGGTGACGGTGGTTGTCGTCGACTCCGGCTTGATGCCGATGATGTCGACGGTCTCGTTGACGTTGATGACACCGCGCTCGATGCGGCCGGTCACGACGGTGCCGCGGCCGGTGATCGTGAAGACGTCCTCGATCGGCATGAGGAACGGCTTCTGGATGTCGCGCACCGGCTCCGGCACGTTCTGGTCGACGGCGTCCATCAGCTCGGAGATCGACTTGGACCACTTCTCGTCGCCCTGGAGCGCCTGGAAGGCGGAGACGCGGATGACCGGAAGGTCGTCGCCCGGGAACTCGTACTCGGTGAGCAGCTCGCGGACCTCGAGCTCGACGAGCTCCAGGATCTCCTCGTCGTCCACCATGTCGCACTTGTTCAGCGCGACGACGATGTAGGGAACGCCGACCTGGCGGGCCAGGAGCACGTGCTCCTTGGTCTGCGGCATCGGGCCGTCGGTGGCGGCGACCACCAGGATGGCGCCGTCCATCTGCGCCGCACCGGTGATCATGTTCTTGATGTAGTCCGCGTGGCCCGGGCAGTCCACGTGAGCGTAGTGCCGGGCCTCGGTCTGGTACTCCACGTGCGCGATCGAGATCGTGATGCCGCGCTCGCGCTCCTCCGGCGCCTTGTCGATGTCCTCGAACGGCGTGAAGGGGTTGAGGTCCGGGTACTTGTCGTGAAGCACCTTGGTGATCGCCGCGGTAAGCGTGGTCTTACCGTGGTCGATGTGTCCAATGGTGCCGATGTTCACGTGCGGCTTCGTCCGCTCGAACTTGGCCTTCGCCACTGGCTTGCTCCTTGCTTGCGATCCTCGGCCGTTGGACGACCGTTGCGATGTACGTCTTGAGATCCGTTGGGCGGACGGTGCTTACTCGCCCCGCGCCTTGGCGACGATCTCCTGCGCCACGTTCGTCGGAACCTCGGCGTAGGAGTCGAACTGCATGGTGAAGACAGCCCGGCCCTGGGTCTTGCTGCGCAGATCACCCACGTAGCCGAACATCTCGGACAGCGGCACGAGCGACTTGATGACGCGCATGCCGTGCCGTTCGTCCATGGACTGGACCTGTCCGCGGCGGCTGTTGAGGTCGCCGATCACGTCGCCCATGTTCTCCTCGGGCGTGGTGACCTCGACCGCCATCATCGGCTCCAGCAGCGTGGGGGACGCCTTGCGGGCGGCCTCCTTGAACGCCATGGAACCGGCGACCTTGAACGCCATCTCCGACGAGTCGACCTCGTGGTAGGCGCCGTCCCTGAGGGTGACCTTGATGCCCACCATCGGGTACCCGGCGAGCACACCGAACTCGGCGGCCTCCTGGCAGCCCGCGTCCACCGACGGGATGTACTCCCGGGGGATGCGGCCGCCGGTCACCTTGTTCTCGAACTCGTAGCCGTCCGAGCCGCCGCCCAGCGGTTCGAGGTCGATGATCACGCGGCCGAACTGGCCCGAGCCGCCCGTCTGCTTCTTGTGGGTGTACTCGACCTTCTCGACCTTGCGGGAGATCGTCTCGCGGTAGGCGACCTGCGGCTTGCCGACGTTCGCCTCGACCTTGAACTCGCGCTTCATCCGGTCGACGAGGATGTCCAGGTGCAGCTCGCCCATCCCGTAGATGATCGTCTGCCCGGTCTCGTCGTCGGTCTTCACCTGGAAGGAGGGGTCCTCCTCGGCGAGCCGCTGGATGGCGGTGCCCAGCTTCTGCTGGTCGCCCTTCGTCTTCGGCTCGATCGCCAGGTGGATGACCGGCGCGGGGAAGTTCATCGACTCCAGGACGATGGGGTCCTTGTCGTCGCAGAGCGTCTCACCGGTGGTGGTCTGCTTGAGGCCCATCACCGCGACGATGTCGCCCGCCCCGGCGCGCTCGATCTCGGTGCGCTTGTTGGCGTGCATCCGGTAGATCTTGCCGATGCGCTCCTTGCGCTCCTTGACGGAGTTCATCACGTTCGAGCCGGACTCCATGACGCCGGAGTAGACGCGCACGAACGTGAGCTTGCCGAGGTGCGGGTCGCTCGCGATCTTGAACGCGAGCGCGGAGAACGGCTCCTCCTCGCTGGGCTTGCGGGAGAGCACCTTCTCCTCGTCGCGGACGGCGTGGCCCTCGATGGCCTCCACGTCCAGCGGCGACGGCAGGTAGCGGACGATCGCGTCCAGCAGCGGCTGCACGCCCTTGTTCTTGAAGGCCGTGCCGCACGTGACCGGGGTCAGCTTGGCGGCGATCGTCGCGCGGCGGATGCCGGCGTGCAGCTGCTCCACGGTGGGCTCGTCGCCCTCCAGGTACAGCTCCATGACCTCGTCGTCGTTCTCGGCGAGGGTCTCGACGAGCTTGTCGTGCCACTCCCGGGCCGTCTCGGCGTGCGTCTCGGGGATGTCGAGCACGTCGTACATCTCGCCGAGCTTGGCCTCCTCGTTCCAGACAAGGGCCTTCATCGCCACGAGGTCGACGACGCCCTTGAAGTCGGCCTCGGCGCCGATCGGCAGCTGGAGCACCAGCGGGGTCGCGTTGAGACGATTCTCGATCATGTCGACGCAGCGGTGGAACTCCGCGCCGACCCGGTCGAGCTTGTTGACGAAGCACATGCGGGGCACGCCGTACCGGTCGGCCTGGCGCCACACGGTCTCGGACTGCGGCTCCACACCGGCGACACCGTCGAACACCGCGACCGCGCCGTCGAGCACCCGCAGGTTGCGCTCCACCTCAATGGTGAAGTCGACGTGCCCCGGGGTGTCGATGATGTTGATGGTGTGCTTGACCTCGTCGACCGGCCATTCGCAGGTGGTGGCGGCGGAGGTGATGGTGATGCCCCGCTCCTGCTCCTGCTCCATCCAGTCCATGGTCGCGGCGCCGTCGTGGACCTCGCCGATCTTGTAGCTCATCCCGGTGTAGTACAGGATGCGCTCGGTCGTCGTGGTCTTGCCAGCGTCGATATGGGCCATGATCCCGATGTTGCGGACCTTGGCCAGGTCTACACCGGTTTTGGTAGCCACTTTCGTCCTCGCGTCGTCTCTCGTCGTTGCGGTTCGCCGGGGTTACCAGCGGTAGTGGGCGAATGCCTTGTTGGACTCCGCCATCTTGTGGGTGTCCTCGCGCTTCTTGACCGAGGCGCCGAGGCCGTTGCTCGCGTCGAGCAGCTCGTTCATGAGCCGCTCGGTCATGGTCTTCTCGCGGCGCTGCCGGGCGTACACCACCAGCCAGCGCAGGGCGAGCGTGGTGCTGCGGGCCGGCCGCACCTCGACGGGGACCTGGTACGTCGCGCCACCGACACGGCGGCTGCGGACCTCCAGGGTCGGCTTGACGTTGTCCAGAGCGCGCTTCAGCGTGACGACCGGGTCGTTGCCGGTCTTCTCGCGAGCACCCTCCAGCGCCTCGTAGACGATGCTCTGCGCGATGGAGCGCTTGCCGTCCAGGAGAATCTTGTTGATGAGCGCGGTGACCAGCGGCGAGTTGTACACCGGGTCAGCGATGAGCTGGCGCTTGCCAGCGGGTCCCTTGCGCGGCATCAGCCCTTCTCCTTCTTCGCGCCGTAGTGGCTGCGGCCTTGCTTGCGGTTCCGGACGCCCTGCGTGTCCAGCGTCCCGCGAATGATCTTGTAGCGAACGCCGGGGAGATCCTTCACACGGCCGCCGCGCACGAGCACGATCGAGTGCTCCTGCAGGTTGTGTCCGACGCCGGGGATGTAGGCCGTGACCTCGATCCCACTCGACAGCCGGACACGGGCGACCTTGCGAAGCGCCGAGTTCGGCTTCTTGGGGGTCGTCGTGTAGACGCGCGTGCAGACACCCCGGCGCTGGGGGCTGCCCTTGAGCGCGGGCGTCTTGTTCTTGGTCACCTTGTCCTGGCGGCCCTTGCGGACCAGCTGCTGGATCGTGGGCACCGCGTCTCCGTCTTCCTCGTACCGAGCCGGTAAGTCTTTTTGCTGCAATCACCACCTCGGGCGAGGCTGTGACCTGCCGGTTTCCCGACCTCTCCGACCCACGCGGTCGGGCGTGTCGCCGCTACCCGGGAATTCACCCGCGCGCAACCCACACTGACCGCCCGGCCCGTAACGGGGCCGACTCAAGCCGGGGAGTGAGCCTCTATCATCCGGCGCACCGGGGCGGCCCTAGACCGCCAAGCCCACCAAGGATGAGAGAGCCTCATGTGATGCGGCGCTGGGGCTGGCCTTCCGGCCTCTCCGACGCGCACGCACAGCGGCCCGCACACAGCGGGCACAAGTGAAGAGGTTACCGACCCCCGCGTGAAAGTGCAAAGCGAGACGCACTACCGCGCGGACTCCCTCCGGCGCAAGCCCGAGAGGAGCCGTCAGGTCGGTGGGGAGACTTCTCCCCGCGAGTATGAACGGCGGAACGCCGACGGATGTTCCCGGCTCCGAGTCGGGCTCGGAGGTGGGAAGACCCGTCGGCATTGTGTCCCAGGTGGGGGCCGTTGAGGAAGATGTCGACGAGGTTTTACCGGAGGAACGCGACGTAGACGACGGCGAGGACCACCACGACGGCGACGATGGCCCCGACGATGAGGAGCATCTTGTTCTTGCCGCCCGCGTCGCCGTCGGCGCCGCCGTAGCCGGGCTGCTGGCCGTACTGCGCCTGCTGCCCCCCGTACTGACCTTGCTGGCCGGGCTGACCCTGCTGCCCAGGCTGCCCCTGCTGGCCAGGCTGCCCGTACTGGCCGGGTTGACCGTAGGGCTGGGCCTGGCCGGGGGCGCCGGGCGTCTGGCCCAGATGTTCGCCCGGCTGGCCGTAACCCTGCTGACCGAAGCCCTGCTGCTGGTCGTAACCCTGCTGTTCGTAGCCCTGTCGCTGCTGTTGGTCGTAGGGCTGCTGCTGTTCGTACGACTGTTGTTGTTCGTACGACTGTTGTTGTTCGTACGACTGTTGTTGTTCGTACGACTGTTGCTGGTCGTACGACTGTTGCTGGTCGTACGACTGTTGCTGGTCGTAGCCCTGCTGCTGACCGTATTGCTGTTGCTGCCCGAACTGCGGCTGCTGGCCGAAGCCCTGCTGCTGCGGGGGCTGGGGCTGCTGCTGTTGCTGCTGCTGGCCCCACTGCTGGGCGCCGATGTCCATGCGGGTGTGCTCCGCCAGGCCCTGCTGGTCGGCGGGCTGGCCGCCCTGGGCCCCGGGCGGGTAGAACGCCTCGGTCGGCGGTGCGTCCTCCACCCCACGGTCACCCGGGGGGCGGTACAGGTCGTCGGCGGAGGGCGCCTGCGGCGCGGCCCCGAAGCCGGACTCCGGCGGCGGCGTGATCATCGTCCGGTCGGTGTCCAGCTGGCCTTGCGGGGCGCCGCCCGGCTGGGACGACTCCGGCGACCACGGCTCGGGCGTGGACGGCGGCGTCGGCGTCTGCCACGGCTCGGCCGGAGGATCCTGCCTGCGCTCGGGGCCGGTGGCGACCGGGATGTCGGTGCCGGGCGACCAGTGCAGCGTCGCCTGGTCGTCGATGACGGGACGCTGCTGTTCCGGCTGCGGCGTCTCCGCCGTCGGGCCGGGGACGATCATCGTGCGGTCGGTCAGCGGGTCCTGCTGGGGCGGCTGCTCGGCGGGCGGCTCCGGCGGGGGGAACGCGCTCTGGTCGCCGAACTGCGGCTGTCCGTACTGGGGCTGCGTCTCCTGGGGCGCGCCGTGCATCGGCTGCTGCGGATACGCGGGCGGCTGCTGGCCGTAGGGCGGCTGCTCCGGCGGCTGCTGCCCGTAGGGCGAGGGCTGCTTCTGCTCGAAGCCCTGCTGCGGCGCGCCGTACGGCTGCTGTTCCTGCGGCGGCGGGTAGCCGCCCGGGCCGGGAGGCGCTCCGTACGGCAGTTGCCCGGCGGGCTGCTGCCCGTACGGGGACTGTTGTTCCTGCGGGCCGCCGAAGGGCGGCTGCGGCGGAGGCGGAGGCTGCTCGCCGAACTGCTGGACCGGCTGCTCGACCATCGTGGGAGGCGGCGGAGGCGGGGCCTCGGCGCTCGGCTCCTGTGGCTGGTTCGGTGGCTGGTTCGGTGGCGGGGGTGCCCCGGTGCCGCCGAGCTGCGGCGCACCGAACACCACGGTGCGGTCGCCCATCGGCCGGGCGGACGGGTCCTGCGCCTCCGGCGGTGCGGGACGCGCCTCCGGCGGCGTGGGCTGCCCCTCGTCCTCCGGCAACGGCCGCCGCGGCCCCTGCGTGCCGTCGTTCTCGGTCATCGTCGGGCTCCTTCAGCGCCGTCGTCCCGGTTTCTCGGCTCCCGGACGTCCGAAAGCGCGCGGCGCGTAACGCGGCCTTCGAACCCTGCCACCCTGTCCCACGTGGCGATCTTGCCGTGCGTGGGCGCTCTCTCCCCCAGCCTGCCCCGATCGCCCTCAGGATCGCAAATCACCACCCTGGACAGACGCCGAACGCCCCCGGACCGTTCCTTCCGGGGGCGTTCTGGCTGATCGGCCCGTCAGCGGTGTCCGCGTACGGGATGCGGCCGGTAGGGCGCCTCCAGCCGCGTGACCTCCTTCTCGTCCAGCTCCAGGCGTTCCGCGGCGATCGCGTCCTCGATGTGAGTGAGCTTCGTCGCTCCGACGATCGGCGCCGTCATCCCGGGCTTGCCGAGCAGCCAGGCGAGCGCGACCTGTGCGGGTGTGACGCCGCGTTCGCCCGCGATCTCGCGGACCACGTCGACGATGTCGAAGTCGTCGTCCGTATAAAGGCTGTCGCCGTAGGCGTCGTTCTGGGATCGGACGGTCTTGCGTTCGCCGCCCCTGTCCCGGTTTCCCGCCAACATCCCGCGTGCGAGTGGGCTCCACGGAATGAGCCCTACGCCCTGGTCAACGCAGAGCGGAATCATCTCCCGTTCCTCTTCGCGGTAGATGAGGTTGTAGTGGTTCTGCATGGTGACGAACTTCGTCCAACCGCGCAGCTCCGCGACGTGCTGCGCCTTGGCGAACTGCCATGCCCACATGCTGGAACCACCGATGTACCGCGCCTTGCCCGACTTCACGACGTCGTGCAGGGCTTCCATGGTCTCCTCGATGGGGGTCTCATAGTCCCATCGGTGGATTTGGTAGAGGTCGACGTAGTCGGTACCGAGCCGCCGCAGTGATGCGTCAATGCTCGCCATTACGTGCTTACGCGACAACCCACGGTCGTTGGGCCCCTCCCCCATGGGGAGACACACCTTCGTAGCGAGGACGTAGTCGTCGCGTTGGGCGAACAGTTTGCGAAGCAAACTTCCGGTGATCTGTTCGCTCACGCCTTGCGCGTACACGTTGGCGGTGTCGTAGAACGTCACGCCCGCTTCCATGGCGCGCCGGACGATCGGCTCAGCGGCGTCCTCGTCGAGCATCCATGCCCGCGAGGACGGGTCGCCGTAGCTCATCATGCCGAGACAGATGCGGGAGACCCTCGTCCCCGTGGCGCCGAGACGTACCTGTTCCATGAAACGACTCCTTTCACTGCTCTCCACGGTGCAACGACTCCCCCGTGATGACCAAACGATTCGGACGGGTCGGCCAGGTCGTCGCAGTGGCGTGCGACGATCGGGGGGTGGACATCGAGCCGTTTCGCGGTGAGCTGGTGGCGTACTGCTACCGGATGGTCGGCTCGTTCCACGAGGCCGAGGATCTGGTGCAAGAGACGATGTTGCGGGCGTGGAGGGCCCGTGACAAGTACGACTCGACGAGGGCGTCTGTCCGAACCTGGCTGTATCGGATCGCGACCAATGTGTGCCTGACGGCTCTGGAGGGACGTCCGAGGCGGCCGTTGCCGTCCGGGTTGGGCGCCGCCAGTACCGATCCTGGGGCGCCGCTCACGCCCGCGCTCGATGTTCCCTGGCTTCAGCCGTTTCCGGACGCGCGTTCCGACGTGGGGGTCCGGGCCGATCTGCGGCTCGCGTTGGTGGCGGCGGTGCAGTTCCTGCCGCCACGGCAGCGGGCCGTGCTGGTGTTGCGCGAGGTGCTCCAGTTCAGCGCGGCGGAGGTGGCCGTCCAGCTGGACACGACGGTCCCGGCCGTCAACAGCGCCCTGCAACGGGCCCGCACGGCGTTCGCGGACGTCGGCGGGATCGACGAGGTCACCGAGCCGGACGACCCCGAGGTGCGGGCGGTGATCGAACGGTACGTGCGGGCGTTCGAGGCGGCCGACGTGCCCGGGCTCGTGCGGCTCCTCGCGCGGGACGCCGTCCTGGAAATGCCGCCGGTCCCGCTGTGGTACCGGGGCACCGGCGACTACGGCCTGTTCATGCGCCGGGTGTTCGATCTGCGCGGGACGACCTGGGCCGTCCGAACCCTGACCGCGAACGGGCAGCCCGCGCTCGCCGCCTACGCGCCGGAGCCGGACGGCGGGCTTCGCCTGCACACGTTGCAGGTGTTCACGGTGACCGGGGGCCAGATAGCGCGCAACGTCGTGTTCGCCGATCCGGTCGTGTTCGAGACTTTCGTCCTGCCCCCGAAACTTTCTTTGGACGAGTTCGATCCGGAGCGATGAGTTCGGCCGGTGCCGCCGGTACATCCAGGTGAGCATCGACGGAAGGAACACTCATCATGAGCATCATCGTCATCGAGTTCGTCACCCTGGACGGGATCGTCTCCGACCCGGACGGGTCCGCGGGCACCCCGACGGGCGGCTGGGCGTTCCGGCACGGCCCCGAGGCGGTCGCCGGGGACAAGTTCAATCTCGGCAGCGTGTTGGACGACGGGGTCATGGTTCTGGGGCGTAGTACCTGGCAGCTCTTCTCCCGACTGTGGCCGGGACGCGACGACCCGTTCTCCGCGCGCATGAACGCCGTGCCGAAGCGGGTCGCGTCGCGCACGCTGACCGACACGTCCGCGTGGGCGAACTCGGAAGTCATCGACGGTGACCTCCGCGACGCCGTGAAGGCCGAGCGGCGGGACGTCGTCGTCGCCGGGAGTCTGAGCGTCGTGCACGCGCTGATGGCGGAGGATCTGGTCGACGAGTACCGGCTGCTGACCTTCCCCACGGTCCTCGGCACGGGCGACCGGCTCTTTCCCGAGGGTGGCGCGCCCATCCACCTGGAATGCCTGGAGGCCCAGCAGGCGGGCCCGGCCATCCTCGCCCGGTACGGGCGAGCGGCATGACCCAGGCGCGAGAGGTGATGGCGGCCGTCAGCCGACCACCTCGACCACGGCGTCCAGGCTCCGCAAGGTGGACATGGCCTGCCCCTCCTACCTGGAGGAAGTCATTCGGGCGGGTCCGCTGGGTTACAGCTGGGCTTCCAGACCGTCGAGGATGAATTTCAAGCCTGTGCTGTAACTGCCGTCCCAGTCGTCGTCGTAGAGATAGCCGTTGGCGGCCAGGGTCGGGTACTGGCCGCTGGCTGCCTTCAGCTGATCCTGGCCCAGGCGGCGTTCCTCGTCCGTGATGTGCAGGGCGGTCTGTGAGGACGCCGATCCCATGACGTGGTTGTACAGCGCCCAGGTCGCCGCCGAGAGTCCCTGGCCGGTGAACCCGGCGCGGGCGAGCGTCGCCTGGAGGAGTTCCATTCCGGCCAGGAAGTGGGGGCCGATGGTGGGACGTCGGCGTGCCGGGACGGCGGCCGCCCAGGGATGCCGCAGCAGCACCGTCCGCCAGCCGGTGAGCACGGCCGTGACGTCGGCGCGCCAGTCCTCGGCGCGGCCCGTCCCCGGTTTCGGCGGGGCCTCCCCGAAGATCGCGTCGACGGCGAGGTCGATCACGTCGTCCTTGGTGTCGACGTGCCAGTAGAGGGACGGCGCGACGACGTCGAGCCGCTCGGCGAGCCGCCGCATGGTGAGGCGGTCGATGCCCTCCTCGTCCAGCAGGGCGACGGCCGCCGCGACGATGCGCGAGTGCGTCAGCGGCGGCTCTCCGCGTCGCTCGCGCCGGGGCCGCAGCCAGACGCTGTTCACCTGGTCCGCCTTGCCCGCCCTGCCCGTGTTGGCCGCCTTGCCCATCGCACCTCGCCGTAAGTCCGCGCCGACCGGTCGAGCCAGTGTAATACAGTGTTCGGCACGCCTAACAATGTTAGGCAATCCCAAACGACGTTAGGGGCGGCATGGTGAAAGACGGTTCGGGCCGGTGGGGGACGCTGCTGGCGGTGAGCGCGGCCCAGCTACTGGTCGTGCTGGACGGGACGATCATCAACATCGCGCTGCCCTCCGCGCAGCGCGCGCTCGGGATGTCCGACGCCGGACGGCAGTGGGCGATCACCGCCTACGCGCTCGCGTTCGGCGGCCTGCTCCTGATCGGCGGACGGGTCAGCGGCGCGCTCGGCCACCGCCGCACGTTCATCGTCGGCCTGCTCGGATTCGCGGGCGCGTCCGCGCTGGGCGGCGCGGCGACGAGCCCCGAGCTGCTGTTCGGGGCGCGGGCCCTGCAAGGCGTGTTCGCCGCCGGGCTGGCCCCGGCCGGACTCTCGCTGCTCACGATCACCTTCACCGAGGGACGCGAACGCGGCCGCGCCTTCGGGGTGTTCGCCGCCGTGGGCGCCGCGGGCTCGGCCCTCGGCCTGGTCGCGGGCGGTCTGCTGACGGAGTACGTGAGCTGGCGCTGGTGCCTGTACATCAACGTCCCGGTCGCGCTGCTGGCCGTGCTCGGCGCCACCAGGGTGCCCCGCGACCGACCGCACGGTCCCGGGTCGGGGCTTGACGTGCCGGGCGCGCTCCTCAGCGCGGCGGGCTTCGCGACGGTGGTCTACGGGTTCAGCCAGGCCGAGTCGCACGGCTGGGGTTCGGGCAGGGTGCTGGCGCTGCTGGCCGGAGGCGTCCTGCTCCTGGCGTTGTTCGTCGTGGTTGAGCTGCGGACGAAACGCCCGCTACTGCCGATGCGGATCCTGCTGCACCGGTTGCGGGGCGGCGCGTTCCTGGCGATCACCCTGATGTTCGTCGCGATGTTCGGCTTCTACCTGTTCATGAGCTACTACACGCAGACCGTCCTCGGCTACTCGCCGGTCGAGGCGGGCCTGACGCTGATCATCAACGCGCTGGCGGCCCTGTTCGCCTCGACGGTCATCGCCGGACGACTGCACGGCCGCGTCCCCCCGGCCGCGCTGATCCTGCCGGGACTGCTCGCCGCAGCCGCCGGGATGCTGCTCCTGACCCAGCTCGCAGCGGACAGCACCCATGTCTTCGGTGTTTTCCTGGTTCCCGCGCTGGTGCTGACCGGCCTCGGCATCGGCCTGGTCATGCCGCCGACCGCCAGCCTGGCGACGGCGGCCACCGATCCGCAGGACATCGGGGCCGCGGCGGCGGCGTACAACGCGGCCCAGCAGCTCGGCGCCGCACTCGGCACCGCCCTGCTCAACACCCTCGCGGCCAGCGCGGCGGCGTCCTACCTGGCCGACCATCCGCGGGCCGTCCCGGACGCGGCGGCGGTGCACGGCTACACCACGGCCCTGGCCGTCGCGTTCGCGATCCTGCTCGCCGCCGCGCTCCTGGCCGCGCCCCTGCTCCTCGTCCGCCGATCCCGGCAGCAGGACGTCGAGGAGAGCACGCCCGCCGAAACAGCACGCACCCCCTAGGACGGCCCGGACGGTCAGCGGCGCGTGGCCGCGATGACGAACATCGGCAGAGCGAAGAACAGCCGCCCGCGCTCGCCGCGCTCCCGCTGCTCGGCGATCCAGGCGTCGACCCGCGCGTCGCTGACCGTCCCGGCCGCCCTCGCCTTCTCGGCACTGTTGACCAGGACGGGCACCATCGTCGCGTCGGTGTGGACCCTGGTGTGGATCTCGATGGTCACGTCGGCGAAGCCCCCGTCCAGCAGGAGATTGCGACTGCCGCGGACGACGCGCGGCTTGGCGACGAGGTCGGCGCGAGCGTGCACGATGGCGCGGGTGAGCGCGGCGTCGTCGGAGTCGATGACCATGGTGTCCCAGTCCTGACCGACCAGCACGATCCGCCCGCCGGGGACGAGCACGCGCCGCGCCTCGTCGACGGCGCGGGCGGGGTCGTCCAGGACGTGGAACACCTTCTCGGCCCGGTAACCCTGGAACTCGCCGTCGGCGAAGGGCAGCGTGTAGGCGTCCGCCAACCGGAACTCGGCGGCAGGCCAGCGCTCGCGGCCCACCTCGATCATCCGTTCGTCGGGGTCGACGCCGACCGCCCGCGCGCCCCGCTCGGCCATCTCCGCGACCGCGCGACCGGCCCCGCACCCGACGTCGACCACGGCCGCGTCCGGCGCGACGCCGAGCAGCTCATAGGAACGGGCGCGCAGCTCACTCGCCCCCGGCATGGCGTCGCCGATGTCGAGCAGCTTGACGAGCGCGTCGGTGTCGGCGCTGGTACGGCCTGTCGTCTGGTTAACGTCCATGTCCGGGATCCTGCGGCTTGAAGCACACTTGAAGTCAAGCGCCACTCGCGGCGATCCCCGCCGTCCATCCGCCCAGGAAGCCCAGCCCCGTCGCGCGGGCCCACGGCGTCAACAGCATGAGGATCACCGCGATGATCGGGATCGGGCTGATCGCGACCCCGACCGCCAGCGGCAGAACGTCCCCGATGACCTCGCCCATCTCGTCCTCCCGGGTCAGGGGGTGACGATGGGGAAGTCGGGCTCGGGGGCGTCCATCACGGCGAGCAGCCGGTGCAGGGCCGCCGCGTCCCCCGTACTGGTGATCCCCTCGGTGCCGTCCCCGGCGATCAGCGCGAACAGCTGCGGGCGAGTCAGGGTGAGCGTCAGGTCGGCTTCGCCGTCCCCACCCCCCGCGCGGCGATGGATCAGGACGCCGTCGGACAGCATCATGCGGTACCTGTCGCCGCTGTCGGTGATGTCCCAGTCGATGGTCACGTGCTCGTCCCACGCCTTGGGCCCGTTCACCCGGATCGCCATCGAGTCGAAGACCTGCTCGACCGACAGGCCCGCGGTCATCCCACCAGCGATGCTCATCGGCACGGGCTTGATCCCGTCGCGCAACTCCATGGCCCCGGCCAGGTAGAAGTTGCGCCACGTCCCGTTCTCGGCGCCCTGGCCGAGCCGCTGGAAGACGTCCGCGAGAGCCTTCTTGGCGTCGACGTTGTCAGGGTCGGCGAACACCGCGTGGCCGAGCAACGTCGCGGCGAACCGCAGGTCACCATGCCCCGCGTAGTCCCGGGCCAGCGACATCACCCTGGACGCGCCGCCCATGCACTCCACGTACCGCTTCGCCTCCTCCACCGGAGGGTGCTTCCACAGATGGGCCGGATTGCCGTCGAACCAACCCATATAGCGTTGGTAGATCGCCTTGACGTTGTGGCTGACCGACCCGTAGTAGCCGCGGGCGTGCCAGGCGTTCGCCAGCGCGGGCGGCAACTCGATCATCTCGGCGATCTCGATGCCCGTGTGGCCCTGGTTGAGGAGCCGCAGCGTCTGGTCGTGCAGGTAGGCGTACAGATCCCGCTGCTGCGCCAGGAACTCAGCGATGGTGTCCCGCCCCCAGGTCGGCCAGTGGTGGGACGCGAACGCCACGTCGGAATCGTCGACGAACATGGTGATCGCCTCGTCCAGGTACCGGGCCCACACCCGCGCGTCCCGGACGACAGCACCCCGCAACGTCAGGACGTTGTGCAGGTTGTGCGTGGCGTTCTCGGCCAGGCACAATGCGCGCCGCTCTGGGAAGTGGAAGTTCATCTCGGACGGGGCCTCGGTGCCCGGCGTCAACTGGAAGACGATGCGCACACCGTCCAGAACCTCTTCCTGCCCGGTGTGCGTGATGTCCATGTTCGGCGGGATCAGCGACACTCGTCCGGACGACGAGGTCTGCCCGAGACCCGTGCCGACCATCCCGTCCGGGCTCCGCTCCAGCAGGACACCGGTGTGGTACATGGCACGGCGGGCCATCGCCGTCCCGGCGTACACGTTCTCCGACACGGCATGCTCCAGGAACCCGGCCGGAGCCAGGATCGGCACCTTCGCGGACGGCTCGATGACCCCCTCCGCACCACCGAAGTGGTCGACGTGCGAATGGGTGTAGATCAGACCCGTCACGGGCCGATCCCCCCGATGCTCCCGGTACAGCCCCAGCGCGGCGGCAGCGGTCTCCACCGACACCAGCGGGTCGATCACGATGACGCCCCGGTCGCCCTCGACCAGCGTCATGTTCGACAGGTCAAGGCCCCGCACCTGGTAGATGCCGTCGGTCACCTCGAAGAGCCCCTGCTTGGCGCACAGTTGCGACTGCCGCCAGAGCGACGGGTTCACGGTCTCGGGACATGACCCGTCCAAGAACTCGTACACATCGTTGTCCCAGACGACCCGCCCGTCGGCGTCCCTCACCACCCCGGGCGACGACGAGGCGACAAGCCCCCGCTCAGCGTTCTCGAAGTCAGCCCGGCCCCCAAACGCAAGATCCCCCATGCCATCCCAATAACCACCCCCACCCCACCCCAAAGCCGCCAACAAGCAAAAAGCCCCCCACGACTCGTCAATCCCACCAAAACGACCAGGAGTTCGCACCTTTGATCATTTTGGCGTACTCGCGCAACGTGCCCGCCCCCTGCTGGATGTTGTCCGGACAGAAGACAAAATGCTCAGCGGCCACATGGAGCGCGTGCTCCTCGGTCATCGGAGGGGCGGCGACACTCACATCCAACGTATCGAAACCGACCCGGACGACCCGCACCCCGAACCGGTCCTCCCAACTACGCAACATCACCGACAGGGACACGGAATCGGTGTAGTTGATCGGCCCCATCCAACCAACGACCGCCAACACGTCAGCACTACGCGCCGACGCGGCGAGCCCGATCCTCGTCCTTCCGTCGTCGAGCTCACCAGCAAGGCGGTCGGCGGCCATATCCGGCGAGCTTCCAGCCACTCCGGCCGGAGCAAGATCGGGACAGACGCGCCCAATCGGTTCGAGATACCCGAAGTCGTCGTCAGGGTCGACCTCACCGTCCTCATCGGCAGACCATTCACCCCACGCCTGCCGCATGAACTCGGCCGCGTCCTCCCGACCAACCTCGTCCACCAGCCCCGGCACCACATCCCCCGCCACCCACGGCATGGTCCGTTCACCCCTGAGGGGTTGCAGCAGCAAGGGCCACAGCCCCGAAACGGTATGCATCGCCCGCAGCCGCCGCCACAGATCCGCGGACCCCGGGCCGTCGCTCAACCAGTAGGCGGGCCGCTCGGCCGCAGGAAGATCGCGAAGTTGAAGCCCCCGGGCATTGGGCCACACCAGCCGCCCGGACGGCACCTCAGGCAGCTCAACAGAAGCACCGGAGCCTGAGAACAAGGCCTTGAGATCGCTCATGCCCGGCATGCTGACACGCGGGTCGGACAACCCGACCAGGGTCAGCGATCAACCTTCCACGCCACGTCCCGTGGAGGCACACCATAGGAAAGAATGTGCCGCTCCTGCCCTCAAGGGGCATGCTCATTCTGGACGTCGTAAAAGGCCGGATCATGTATGTCGAGGTACTGGATCGACCCTCCATGCACAATCAGCTCACCGACTAGGGCCCTTCGATCAGCTCCGCCACCGACGGGGCGTGCCGGGCGGCCATCGGAGCACGTGAGCACGTGACCACGTGCGAGTCCATATCGACCAGCGCACAGCCGCCCCGTCATCGACCTGGGTGATGACCGCTTCGTCGACGATGTGTCCCACTTCTAACGCGACAGGGCCTGGACGGGTTCGATGCGGGCGGCCTTGAGCGCCGGGTACAGGCCCGCGACGAGGCCGGTCGCGGTGCCGATCAACGGTGCGGTCAGGACCAGGAAGGGCGCGATCACCGGCGTCCAGCCCTTGAACGCCGACACCGCGACCACCACCATGACGGCGCCGCACGCGCCGAGGAGCCCGCCCCCGCTTCCTAACAGGCCGCTCTCGGCGAGGAACTGCGCGGCGATGTGCCGTTTGCGGGCGCCGAGCGCGCGGCGCAGGCCGATCTCCGGGACCCGTTCCATGACGGAGACCAGCGTGGTGTTGGCGATGCCGATGGCCCCGATGACCAGCGAGACGCCCGCGAGGACGAGGAAGAGAGAGTCGATGTCGCCCTCGATGTTCTGGCGGAGCGTGCGCGGGTCCGGCGGGACGATCGCGACCAGCCGGGACGGGTCCTGCGGGCGCAACTGGAGCGGCGCCTGGCGGCCGATCAGCTGCGCCGCCCCGGGACGCGTGTCGATCAGGATGTTCCGCTGCCCGCCGTGGAAGGCCGGGTCCGCGTCCGCCGTCCGATCCGGAATGATCACCGAGAGCAGGAAGTCCTGGTTGTGCCGCACATCGTCGATGATCCCGATGACCGTGAAGGCGGTGTCGCCGATGAACACGGCGGGCTGGTTCTCGGCGCTGTGGATGCCGAGCCGGGAGGCGACGCCGATTCCGAGGACCGCGACGGGATCGCGGCGCGCGTTGTGGCCCTCGTCGTACAGCCTGCCCGAGCGGACGCTCGCACCGGCGGCGAGCAGCGCGCCGGGGGAGGCGGCGACCAGGCTGACGCCCTCCTCGTTGTCGCCGCGCGCCTGCCGTTCGGGCGTGCGCCGCACCATCACGTCGCCCGACCCGACCGTCCAGAACACCCCTGCGGCCCGCACGCCGTTCAGGCGGCCGAGGCGGCGCTCGGCGTCCGCGGGGAACGCCGCGTCGCCGGACAGGTCGCCGTCCGGCGGGGGCCGTCCGTCCTGGACGGTGATCTCGGTCGCCTTCAGGGCGTCGAACCGGCTGCTGATCTGCGCGCCCGCCGATCCGGTCACGCCGAGGGTCGCCACGAACGCCCCCACTCCCAGTAACGTCCCGAGCGCGGTGAGCGCGGAACGGGCCCGCTTGCGGAGGATCCACGCGATCGCCTCGCCGAACAGGTCCAGGAGCCCGAGCCGGGACGCCCCTCCGGGCTCATGGACCAAGGGCCTCGCGCCGACGTCGAGCCGCAGCTCAGCGCTCGGTTCGGTGTCGGGCCGCGGCGTGGCGGCACGCCGTTCACGGCCCTGCCGAAATCTCACGCCGGAGTCCCCTCGCCAGTACTCTCGCCCTGGACACGGACGTCGGTCCCACTGGCGGCGAGGCTCCCCGCCCCAGCCGCGACGCCGCTGTCCATTTCGGTCTCGTGGAGTTGGCCGTCGCTGATCGTGATCCGGCGCCGGGCGCGGGCCGCGACATCGCGCTCATGGGTCACCACGAGCAGCGTCAGGCCGTCCTGGTTCAGCTCCTCCAGCAGGTCCAGCACCACGCCGGTCGTCCTGGAGTCCAGGCTTCCCGTCGGCTCGTCGCACAGCAGGACGCTCGGGCGTGCTGCGAGGGCGCGGGCGATGGCGACCCGCTGCCGCTCCCCTCCGGACAGCGTCCCCGGGAACGAGTCGATCCGGTGGTCGAGCCCGACCCGCGAGAGGGCCTCCCGGGCCCGCGCCGCGCGCTCCCTGCGGCCCACGGTCCCGTACAGCATGGACAACTCGACGTTCTCCAGCGCGGTGCGGTAGTTCAGTAGGTGGAACGACTGGAACACGAAGCCGATCTGCCGGCTGCGCCATGACGTGCGCCCGAGCTCCGTCATCAGGCCGACGCTCCGGCCGTTCAGCAGGTACTCGCCGCCGGTCATCCGGTCCAGAAGACCGATGATGTTCAGCAGCGTGGACTTGCCCGACCCGGAGGGGCCCGTGATGGCCAAGTGGTCGCCCGGCCGCACCGTGAGATCCGAGGGACGCAGCGCCTCCACCGGAGGCGTTCCGGGATAGGTGCGGTGGACGCCGGTCAGCGCCAGGACCGGTGTGCTCATGAACGGCCTTCGCCCACGATGACCAGGTCACCCTCGCGCGGCTCGCCCCTGGGCCCGATGAGCTCGACGAACCCGTCAATCGACATGCCCAGTTCGACCCTGATCTGGCGTTTCGTCCCGTCCTTGTCGATCGTCTGCACATATGTGGAGCCGTCGCTGTGCGCCCAGATCGCCGCCATCGGAACGACCCTGGCCTTCTCCGCCGTTCCGGACAGCTTGAACGTGACCTTGACCTCCTCGTCGCGCAGCGAGAGCGGAAGGCTGTCGCCGCCGCCCGACACCCGCACGGCGAAACTGTTGCCGTTCTTGTCCTTCGCGCGCCTCTTCACGCTGACGACCTCGCCGGTGAAACGCCTGTCCATTCCCTCGAACTCGACGGTGGCCCAGATGCCCAGTTCGACCCTTCCCGCCTCCTCCTCGGTCAGGTCCGCCTCGGCGACGAGACCGCCGTCGGTGAGGCTGAGCAATGTGCCGTCCGCCTTCTTCCCGAGGCGCGCGGAAACCTTGACGACGCGCGCCGGAAGGTCGTTCAGGAACAGCACCTCGCTCATTCCGACCTGGGGGTCGCCCTTGTCGGACCCGCCCTGCGAAGGGCTGGGCGAACTGGTCGCGGAACCCGTCCCGCTCCCGGCCTTTCCGGAACCGGACGGTGACGGGACGTATCCGCGGGCCTGGTAAAAGCGCTTCACCGCCGTGGCGGTGCTCTGCCCGAAATGGCCCGGCCGATCGTACGTCCTGTATCCGAGTCGTCCCAGCGCTGCCTGGAGCTGGCTCACGTCCCGGCCCTGCGAGCCAACCGTCAGATTGCGGAACATCGGCCCTCTCCCGCGCAACAAGAAAACGGGCCGCTGTGCCACCTCGACGGCCACCATGCCCTCGCGGACTGTCTGCCCCGCCCGCAACGGCATGCTCGTGACCAGCGGCCTTCCCTCAACGTCCGGGGCCTCGAACTCGACCGGTCGTTCGTGCGTGACGCGGATGTGCCCGCGCGTGACGAGCGTCTTCGACAGCTCCCGAAACTCCACCGGCGCGGTGATGAGCGACGCCTTCGGGGCCCGCGCGTCGGCTGCCGCCTGTTCGGGGGAGCGGACCTTCGACCCGAGCCACCAGGTCAGCCCGGAGGCCGCGACAACGCTCGCGAAAACCACGATGAGCACGCGCTTCGCGCCCGCACCGTTTGCCATCAGCTGCCGAGCAGTTTCGGGTTGACGAGTTTCTTGGCGTGGGCCAATGCGGTCTTCTCCAGTTCCCGGTACGCCAGGATGTCGGCCTGGTACTTCTTGGCCATGGCCTCCTCGTTCTTCTGCTGGATCTCGTGCTGGAGTTTCGAGAGACCGACCTGCCGGTTGCATTCCGCGTCGGCCATCGCGACGGCGATCTCCTGCCGCCGGGCCTTGGCCTTGTCTTCCGCCTTCTCGTACTCCTCGTCCGTCGCCTCGTAGGCGGCCTTTGGCGAGTCGAAATGGTAGCCGCGGCCCGTCATGCACTGCTTCCAACGGCCGACGGCCGCGGTGTAGGCGGGGTCGCCGATGGTGAGCCTGTACGCCTCGCCCGTGTAATTGACGGCGACCATGTAGACCCGCAGATATTTCGAGATGTCCCCGTAGAGGGTGCGGCGCGCCTCCGTCACACAGCCGTCCGATCCCGTCGAGACCGTGCTTCCGTCCGGCATCGTCACGTTGATCTTCTTGGTGTCGTCACCGATGTACGTCCGCTGCCAGCGGGCCTGTTCGGCTTTGGACAGCGAATCCAAATACCGCCCGTTGACGCCGACGCCGTCCAAGCCGTTCCCCTGTCCTCGGCTGGACAGTCCGTATCCGTTCGCCTTGCGCGAGGCGATGTTGTCGCCCTCCACGGCTGCCGGGTCCGGCGCCTCCCGGACGGGCGGGATCGCGGTCACGTGCTTGAAACCGTGCTTTCGCATGCAGATCGACGTCAGCTCGTTCTCCGCGATGATGAGCTGCCGCCGTTCCAGTGTCATTCCGGACTGGCTGTCACCTTTCGGCGGCGGGTCCGTTTTGCCGCCGCATGCGGTGAGTACCAGGCCGGCCGTTCCCGCCACGGCCGCCAGTCCCGCGATCTTAGACCTGAGTCCCAAAACAAGCACCTTCGACTCAAGGAGCCAGGCGAAGCCCGCGGGGGAGGCTCCACCCGTCTCAATGTGGATTAGCAATAACCCCACCCGTGGGATGAACCACGGTCCTGCGGGTTGAGCCTCCCCCAGCTCACGGCTGCGGGGATGCACCAGATCCGAGCTTTGTAGTCGTGGTAGTCGTGGACGCGAACGCCCAGCCCGGTGGTGCCATGGTTCGAGGCGGCCGAATCCTTGTTCTCGATCCAGTTGGGCCAGTTATTCTCGTAGCTCTGCGTCGTGAGGACGTCGTTGCCGCCGAAGTTGGCGTCCTCCCAGAAGCGCACCTCTTTCGGGTCGCAGGACTGATCGGCGCTCGCGGTCAGGCCCGCGCCCCCCGACATCACCGCCGTCGCCGCGACGGTCACCACCGGCACGCTGGAGAGTGGCCAGGTACTTTCGCCTTGCGCTGGCCCGGTCCCGCGATAGAGCACCAACTACTGCCGTGGGATCGGGCTAATGACTTGTGAATGCTGACAGATGGTCAACGTCCTGTAAAGGCCATTTTTGTTGGATCAGCGCATTACCGCGCAAGCACTCTCCGTCTTCCCGTGACGACAATACGACGGGGTCGCGGCCATTGACATGCGACGACATTCCACCCGCACCAGGCGGGCGAAACTCCCCTCCTCTCGCACATCCACCTGAGGGTGACGCACATCACACCAGTCGCCTGACTTGATCTGTCCGCCCGGGGTAGAGATTTCTCCCTTGAACGGACCCAACTGCCAACCGGGGGGCGGGTCGGCGGCACGCATGATCGTCCAGCGCTGCCGTGGGGCCCGCCGTCGCACGAACTGCGTCGAATGCGCTGGCGGGAGAGCACCACCCACCGGGAGATGGCTGCGCTTACCGGCATGGCCAGCTCTACCCAAGGCTTGCATGCCCAGGCCAGCCAGGTCTCAGGAAGGTCAATCATCCAGTATCCGGAACTGCTGGACGGCGATCCCCCGCAGCCTGTCGGCGAGCGCCCGCCGAGCGGCTTGGACACTGGACGATGGAGACGGCGAGGACGACAGATGCCAGGATCGCGTCGAGGCGTCAAGAAATCGCGTACTCCGGGTGATCGACGGCTCGTTTCCAGGCGGCCGCGAAGGCAAAGGCGCACAGCTTGATCGCCTCGGCGTCGTCGGTCAGGTCGTCGACAAATGTTCGCCGTCGCCTGGTCGTTACCCGGCAGAGCCAGGTCCGAGACACAGAGCTCAAGTAGCGCCCACCGCCGTCTCACCCCGCGCTACCGTGACCAAGCTGGCACCACAAAGGAAAGGCCGAACCTCCCCCGCGCACGCGGGGATGTGTTAGCGCTTCAGTTCGGAGATCAGAGCGGCGAAAGCGTGGCGCGTCACAAGAAGCTTTGGCCCGTCTGGGTCTTTGCTGTCGCGCACCGCTACTGTTCCCGGCAAGGATGCGAGTTCGACGCATTCTCCGCCGTTGGCGGTGGTGTAGCTGGACTTACGCCAGGCTGCGTTGGTCAGGTCCATTTCTCTCGTACCACCTTTTGAATCATCTCGATGGACTGGTCTACGGGTAGGGCGAGCGATCGGACGGACATCAGGTTTCTGTGGAGGGTCGCGATGTCGTCTGGATCGCTCATGCTGAGTCCGCGCGCCGCCATGTCTGCGTAGGCGATCTCGGTGCGGTCAGCCAGCGTAGCGATGGTGAAGGCCCCGCTGTTACCCACGTGCTCTCCGCGGCTCGGGACGATCTGGAGTGTTACCGTGCCTCGCTCAACCACGTAGAGCAGGTGCTCTAGTTGCTCTTTCATGATTTCGGGGCTGCCGGTGAGTCGGGTCAGGGAGATCTCGTCCTGGAGTAGCGAGAACTCCGGGGGTGGCGGGTTCTCCCTGGTGAGGATGGCTTGACGGTTGATCCGGGCCTCGACCGCAAGAAGGCCGAGGGTGGGCGGGGCCAGAATGACGGCGGACTGGGTGGTTGCCATGGTGAGGCCCAGCGCGAAACCCGTCTGGTTTGGTGGCGCGGACTCGGCTACGTAGGCGATCCACGGGCCGTACCAGCCGATTCCGAAGAACCCGAGCCAGACGAAGAGGACGGAAGCCGTTACTGGGGAATGGCCCAGTGGGGTTATCAGTGCCATCATTCCTGCGGTTACGGCCATCATGCAGGTCATGACCGTGGCGTAGCGTCCGGACTTGCGGCGGTCGCTCCAGGCCGCCAGGCAGACTCGTCCGGCGACGCCCGCTCCCTGCGCCGCCACCAGGACTAGGGCTGCGCGGCCCGCGCTTAGCGAGGCTGTCTCGTGCAGGTATAGGACGGTCAAGACGCCCACGGCGCTGTGTACCGAGATCATGCACACGCCGGACATGACGCTCTTTGCCATGGACGGGCGGCGGAACATCTGTAGGCGTGCCTTCAGTGTGGTGTGGGTTCTCGCGGCGACGCCCTTCTGGGAGATGGGCGGGCTGCGGTAGAAGGTCATGAAGGCTATGGCTCCTAAGAGTGCGACTAGGGAACCGACTCTGAGTGTCATGCGCCAGTCGAACGCGTCGGCTAGGACGGGCATCACCGCCGCAGCTCCTACCCCTGCCAGTGGGAGTCCTGCTTGACGAATCCCCATCGCCAACCCGCGCTGGGACTCGTCGAACCAGGACGCCACCGATTTGCTGCCTCCGGGCTGGACGGTGCTGTATCCCGCGCCGACCACGAGTAGGACGAGAAGCAGGGACGCATAACCGGGAGCCATACTTCCCAGCGCCAGGGCCGCTGCGACGATGCTCGCGCCCGCGCCGACGACCCACCGTTCGTTGTAGCGGTCCAGGAGTTCGCCCGCCACCAATAGACCGACCAAAGGGGCCAGTTGTGCCGCTGAGAGGAGTAGGCCCAGTTGGGCTGTGCTCAGGTGCAGGTCGTGTTCCAGGTGGACGCCCATCGCCCCGATGCTCTGCACGAAGAACGCGGACGCGGCCTGCGTGAACGTGGCGACGCCGAGGATCGTCCACCGATAGCGCAGGGCGTGGTGAGGCAGTGCCGCGACGGCCGTCACGGGCGCCAGCACAGCGCCGGGTCGGGGTGGTCGATGAAGCCGAGTTCCCGGTAGAGCGATTCGCCGTCGCGTGAGGCGTACAGGTCCACCCGGACGGCGTCCCGTTGCCGAAACCAGTCGAGCAGGCCGCGCATGATCGCGCGGCTGTATCCCCGCCGCCGGTACGCCGGGTCCGTGATCACACCGCCCAGGTGGCCGATCCGGCCGTTCCGCGAGTGCGGGGCCGGGAACCACTGCGCGATGGTCCCGATGCCACAGGCGGCCAGGCCGGTGTCGCCGTCCACGACCAGGATGTGTGCGTCGTCGTCCTTCATCTTGTCCCGCAGGACGCGGGCCAGGTCGTCCCGCCAGGCGTCGCCCGCTGACGGTGAGTCGAAGAAGTCGCCGCCGATGGTTCCGAACAAGAGCGCGCGTAGGCGGACGAGCTCCGGGATGTCGCTTTCCTCCGCCTGCCGTACCGGGGTGTCGTGGGTCATGGCATCCACCGTGATGTAATGGACTTGTGCACCTCAACCCTTACGGCGAGGATGCGGTGAAGCTCGCGGCGAAACTGGCGAACCGCCGCCCGGCATCCGGCACGGAACTCGCGCACTGCTGCCAGGCGGCGGGACTGCTGATGGACCAGCCGGTCACCCAACAGGACGTCGACCGCACGTGGGCCGTCCTCGACGAGTGGGAGAAGGTCGTCGACACGACCGACGAGCGCGAACGCGCCGCGCTGGTCAACCGGATGCTCACGGCGGCCGCGGCCCACCCGCGCCTGACCGACCACGGTGGCGGCGGCTGGCACCTGCACTACCGCGACGACGGGCAGCCGCTCGGCTCCGTCCTGTCCGCGCTGATCCCCGTCGCCACCGCGCTGCACCTGGTGGGACCGGGCATGCACCGGCTCGGACGATGCGCCGTCGACGGTTGCACGATGATCTTCGCGGACACGTCCCGCCTCGGCCGCCAACGCTACTGCTCCCAACGATGCGCCAACCGCGACGCCGTCCGCCGCCACCGCGCCCGAACCGCGCGGCCCGAACACGCGAGCGGCCCCGCCTGAGGACGGGGCCGCATGCCGTAACTCACACTCGTGTTCCACCCGCCCGCGAAACAGACGAAAGCATCAACCAATCCTCAAGCGGGTCGGCCTACGAGCCCGATCAGTCGCAGGCGGTGGACGCGGGCTCGGCCGCCAGCGCCTGTTTCTCACCGGCGGGCGCGGCCTTGAGCGCGGCGGTCAGCGCGGCGGCGTCCTGCCCGGTCAGCTGCTCCTCCAGCCCGCGTTCACCGGTGGCCTTGGCGAGGAGGGACCGGGCCTGGGCCGCGGTCTGGACACGTCCCTCCGTCTCCCCCTCGCCGATGATGTTGTGGTCGTACGGCACCTCTGACCCCTCGCCGAGACCCATCCAGCGGGCCGGTTCGGGCTCGTCGCCGGGCGAGCAGCGGGCGGGCTCCCAGGCGATGGCGAGGATGTACTGGTGTCCGACCTCCATCCGGGGGCGGTCGTTCAGCGCCATCGGGATCGCCGTCGGGTCGCCCTCGGTGAGGACGAAGCCCGCCGCGTTGTAGGTCCAACTCTTGGGCGCCGCCTTCGGAGCGTCCTTACGCGACCACAGGACCTTCGTGACCTCCATGTCGACCGTCCGGCCGATGAGGCCCTCGCCCCGTTCCGCGTCGGTCGGGTTGGCAGGGAGACGGCGCTCGGAGGCGGCGGTGACGACCACGACGTGGTCGGCGTAGGTCACCCAGTCAGTAGCGGTGGTGCTGGGCAGACGGTCATCGCCCTCGGCCACCATGACCCGTGGAGTGGCGGCCTCGGGGGCGGCGGTCGCGCCGCTCGCCTGATCGTCGTGCGGGGCGAGGACGGCCACGGCGGCGGCCAACAGACCCACCACGCCAACCCCCGCCAAGTACATGCCGCGTTTCATGGCTTCCCCTAGTAGGTGGCGTTGATGTTCGTGACGTTGTTGGCGCCGAGGTCGTTGTGACCGGTGGACGGTGTCACCAGGCAGCCCAGGCGGGAGTCGGTCCTCGACAGCCGTGGGTTGGAGTTGTCGCCGTGCTGCAACCCCACCGCGTGGCCCGTCTCGTGGCAGGACCTGGCGTAGGTGTAGTAACCGGCCCCACGGACGCGGATGAACTGCTGGTCGCAGTCGACTCCGTCCCCGCCAGCGGCGTCGCACCAGGTCGTCCCCGCGACACTGTCCGGAAGGCCGGTGGAACCCTCCTGGTAGACGATGTCGGTCTCGCCGCTCCCCTTGAACACCGGCGTCGAGTCGTAGTGGAAGGCCAGGTCAGTGGGGCGATACTCCCCGTCGATCGCGGCGTTGACGGTCTTCTTGTCCACCGCCTCCAGCATGTACTCGCCGTGACTGTCCATGTAGAAGTAGACGTCGCGGTTGTCGGTCTGGCAGGGACTGCCCTTGCGGAAACCAGTCCAGCAGTGGCTGTCGTTGACGTAGGTGGGGAACATGTTGTCGGTGGCCGCAGCCCAGCCGACCCCCACCGCGAGTGTCAGTGGAACGAGAGTGAAGGCGACCACGCCAACAAAACGTCGGCGCGTCCGCGCCCTGAAGTTCATGCGCAACTTTCGCTCCTGAGTTCGAGCAGACGTCGCCAGCATGAACGATCATGAAACCAAGATCAACACCTCGATGATCACATAATTGTCACACGACAAACAACCGGCATCTCACCCGTTACCGCCCAAGCACGACGCGTCCACCCCGGGAGACCCGGCGACGAACCGGTCAGGGCCCGTGACGCTATGGGCAGGCCTTCCAGGCGAGGTCGTAGGTCGAGCGCGTTCCGGGAATGTCCCACGCCACGCCATTGAGAAGAGAACGGTCCGAGCCCCTGGCCGCTCTCAGCTCACTGATGGAGATCAGGTCACGTAGATCGCCACAGCGCATGAAGACGAGTTGGTGGGGTGGGACCCCTGCTCCACGAGTCAGGTCGGCGAAGACGCGGTACTCAGCCCGTTCGATCGCGAACGTGTACCCCTCGGGAGCGTGTATCCGAACGGCGACCTGACAACTCTTTCGGGCGTCCGACGGAGCGGAGTCGCCGCCCGCGCTCACGTGGAACTTCGAGTGGCTGACCGTGTACCCGGTGAGCGGTTCGGACGCCGCGAGCGACGTGCCCTCGCAGTCATAGCGAGGAGTGTCGCCCACCAAGGAGACGGATGCCCCGGGTGGCGGCGGGATCAATGGGCCCGCGGAAGCCGAGGGAGCTGTCAGGGCGGATGTGAAGAGAACGAAGGCAGGGCGTTTACGGGCCGCGTCCGTGCATCCGCCCCGGCAGGCCTCAGGCGAAGGCGTGGCATTCGACTGTGGCGCGGCGTTCGGTCATGCCCTGTTGGACGGACGTGGTCACGCACGCGCGCTGCTTCTCGGTCAGCTTGGGCTGACCGCATTCGGTGGTGCTGGAGTAGGTGCGGCAGTCCTGGCGCGGGGTCTGGTCGTGGGACGGTGCGGCCGCCGCCGCGCTGCCGATCCCGCCGATCCCCAGCGCCGCGACGATGAATGCCCCGGTCACGATCCGCTTCATGCTCTCTCCCCCGTCGTCTCGCATCGTCAACGAGGGGTTACCTCCCCGGCCGAACCACCGCAAAACCCGGCAAATGGTCAAGAAAATCGACAAACGCCCAGGTCAAGCCCCGGCCCGGCGAACCGGTCGCCTGAGAAACGCGGAAGGCCGCCGCCCGCGGTGCGGGTGGCGGCCCTCCTGGTGCGCGCTGTGCGTCAGCGGTTGTACTGGCCGAAGTCGTACTCCTCCAGCGGGACGGCCTCGCCGGAGCCCTGACCGAAGGCGTACTCGGCGCCGTCGTCGTAGGAGCCGACGGAGTAGACCGCCGCCTTCGCCTCCTCGGTCGGCTCGACCCGGACGTTGCGGTACTGCGGCATGCCGGTACCGGCCGGGATGAGCTTACCGATGATGACGTTCTCCTTGAGGCCGAGCAGCGGGTCGCTCTTGGCGTGCATCGCGGCCTCGGTGAGAACCCGGGTCGTCTCCTGGAAGGACGCCGCCGACAGCCACGACTCGGTCGCGAGCGAGGCCTTGGTGATGCCCATCAGGACGGGACGGCCCGCGGCGGGGACCCCGCCCTCGGCGACGACGTTCCGGTTGCGCCCCTCGAAGATCGGTCGCTCGATCAGGTCGCCCGGCAGCAGGTCGGTGTCGCCCGACTCGAGGATGTTCACCCGCTTCAGCATCTGGCGGACGATGATCTCGATGTGCTTGTCGTGGATCGACACACCCTGCGACCGGTACACCTCCTGGACCTCCTGGACGAGGTGCAGCTGCACCGCGCGGGGGCCGAGGATGCGCAGCACCTCGTGCGGGTTGATCGCACCCGCGATGAGCTGCTGGCCGACGCCCACGGACTCGCCCTCCTTGACCAGGAGGCGGGACCGCATCGGAATCGGGTAGGCGATCTCGTCGGAGCCGTCGTCCGGGACGATGACGACCTTGCGGGCCTTCTCCGTCTCGTCGATCTTGACGCGGCCGGCGACCTCGCTGATCGGGGCCACGCCCTTCGGGACGCGGGCCTCGAACAGCTCGGTGACACGCGGCAGACCGTGCGTGATGTCGCCACCGGCCACACCGCCGGTGTGGAAGGTGCGCATCGTCAGCTGCGTGCCGGGCTCGCCGATGGACTGCGCGGCGATGATGCCGACGGCCTCGCCGACGTCCACCCGCTTGCCGGTGGCCAGGGAACGGCCGTAGCAGGCGGCGCAGACACCGATCTTGGCCTCGCAGACCAGCGGGCTGCGGGTGCGGACGCTCTCCACGCCCGCCTCCACCAGGCGCGACACGACCACGTCGGACAGGTCGGTGTCGGCCGGGAAGATGACCGTGCCGTCGACCACGACGTCCTCGGCGATGGTACGGCCCGACAGGCTCGTCTCCGAGGTGGCGGGCTTGACCAGGGTGCCGTCGGACAGCTTCTCGGCGACCTCGAACGGGATCGTGCGGTCGGTGCCGCAGTCCTCCTCGCGGACGATGACGTCCTGCGCGACGTCCACCAGGCGCCGGGTCAGGTAACCCGAGTCGGCGGTGCGCAGCGCGGTGTCGGCCAGGCCCTTGCGGGCGCCGTGCGTCGAGATGAAGTACTCGACGACCGACAGGCCCTCGCGGAAGGACGACTTGATCGGACGCGGGATGGTCTCGCCCTTCGGGTTGGAGACCAGGCCGCGCATACCAGCGATCTGGCGCAGCTGGAGCGGGTTGCCTCGGGCGCCCGACTGGATCATCATCCAGATCGGGTTGTCCTTCGGGAACGCCTTCTCCATGTCCACCGCGACGTCCGCGGTGGCCTTGTTCCAGATCTCGATGAGCTCCTGCTTGCGCTCGTCGTCGGTGATCAGGCCGCGGTTGAACTCCCGCTGCACCTTCTCCGCGCGCTGCTCGTAACCGCCGAGGATGTCCTGCTTGCCAGGCGGCGTGATGACGTCGGCGATCGCGATCGTGACACCGGACCTGGTCGCCCAGTGGAAACCGGTGCTCTTCAGCGCGTCCAGCGCGCCCGCGACCTGGACCTTCGGGTACGTCTCCGCCAGCTCGTTGACGATCGCCGAGAGCTGCTTCTTGCTGATCTCGTCGTCGACGAACGGGAAGTCGTCCGGCAGCGTCTCGTTGAAGATGGCGCGGCCGAGCGTGGTCTCCAGCCGGTACGGACGGCTGGGCTCGTAGCCCTCGGGCGCGATCCACTCCCGCGGCGGCGGGACGTCCTTCAGCCGGACCTGGATCTTCGCCTGGAGGTCCAGCTCGCCCCGGTCGTAGGCCATGATCGCCTCGGCGATCGAGGCGAACGAACGGCCCTCGCCGGTCGCGCCGTCCTTCTGCGTCGTCAGCCAGTACAGGCCGATGACCATGTCCTGGGTGGGCATGGTGACGGGCTTGCCGTCCGACGGCTTCAGGATGTTGTTCGTCGACAGCATCAGGATGCGCGCCTCGGCCTGCGCCTCCGCCGACAGCGGCAGGTGCACGGCCATCTGGTCACCGTCGAAGTCCGCGTTGAACGCGGTGCAGACGAGCGGGTGGATCTGGATGGCCTTGCCCTCGACCAGCTGCGGCTCGAACGCCTGGATGCCGAGACGGTGCAGGGTCGGCGCCCGGTTCAGCAGCACCGGGTGCTCGGTGATGACCTCTTCGAGGACGTCCCACACCACCGGGCGGGCGCGTTCGACCATGCGCTTGGCGGACTTGATGTTCTGCGCGTGGTTGAGGTCGACAAGCCGCTTCATCACGAACGGCTTGAACAGCTCCAGCGCCATCTGCTTGGGCAGGCCGCACTGGTGCAGCTTCAGCTGCGGGCCGACGACGATGACCGAACGGCCCGAGTAGTCGACGCGCTTGCCGAGCAGGTTCTGGCGGAACCGGCCCTGCTTGCCCTTCAGCATGTCGGACAGCGACTTGAGCGGACGGTTGCCAGGACCGGTGACCGGACGGCCGCGGCGGCCGTTGTCGAACAGCGCGTCGACGGCCTCCTGGAGCATCCGCTTCTCGTTGTTCACGATGATCTCGGGCGCGCCGAGGTCGAGCAGCCGCTTGAGCCGGTTGTTCCGGTTGATGACACGCCGGTACAGGTCGTTCAGGTCGGACGTGGCGAACCGGCCGCCGTCGAGCTGCACCATCGGGCGCAGGTCCGGCGGGATGACCGGGATGCAGTCCAGCACCATGCCGAGCGGGCTGTTGCGGGTGTTGAGGAACGCCGAGACGACCTTCAGCCGCTTGAGGGCGCGGGCCTTCTTCTGGCCCTTGCCGGTGCGGATGATGTCGCGCAGCCGCTCGGCCTCGGCGTCGAGGTCGAAGTTCTGGAGCCGCGCCTGGATGGCCGCGGCGCCCATGCCGCCCTCGAAGTACTTGCCGAACCGGTCGCGCATCTCGCGGTAGAGCAGCTCGTCGCCCTCAAGGTCCTGGACCTTGAGGTTCTTGAAGCGGCTCCACACCTCGTCGAGACGGTCGAGTTCACGCTGCGCGCGGTCGCGCAGCTGCTTCATCTCCCGCTCGGCGCCGTCGCGCACCTTGCGCTTCTGGTCGGCCTTCGCGCCGGCCGCCTCCAGCTCCGCCAGGTCGCCCTCCAGCTTCTGCTGGCGGGCCTCGACCTGCGCGTCGCGGGCCTGCTCGATCTGCTGGCGCTCCACGGAGATGTGGGCCTCCAGCGTCGGCAGGTCACGGTCGCGCCGCTCGGCGTCCACGCTGGTGATCATGTAGGCCGCGAAGTAGATGATCTTTTCGAGATCCTTCGGGGCCAGGTCCAGCAGGTAGCCGAGCCGGGACGGGACGCCCTTGAAGTACCAGATGTGCGTGACGGGCGCGGCCAGCTCGATGTGGCCCATCCGCTCACGGCGCACCTTGGCACGGGTCACCTCGACGCCGCAGCGCTCACAGATGATGCCCTTGAACCGGACGCGCTTGTACTTGCCGCAGTAGCACTCCCAGTCGCGGGTCGGGCCGAAGATCTTCTCGCAGAAGAGCCCGTCCTTCTCCGGCTTCAGGGTGCGGTAGTTGATCGTCTCCGGCTTCTTGACCTCGCCGTGCGACCACTGGCGAATGTCGTCAGCGGTCGCCAGGCCGATGCGTAGCTCGTCGAAGAAGTTGACGTCAAGCAACAGAATTCCCCTTGAGTTGATCAGACCTCTTCGACACTGCTCGGCTCACGCCGGGACAGGTCGATGCCGAGCTCCTCCGCGGCGCGGAAGACGTCCTCGTCGGTGTCGCGCATCTCGATGGACATGCCGTCGCTGGAGAGCACCTCGACGTTGAGGCACAGCGACTGCATCTCCTTGATGAGCACCTTGAAGGACTCGGGGATGCCGGGCTCGGGAATGTTCTCGCCCTTGACGATGGCCTCGTACACCTTCACGCGGCCGAGCACGTCGTCGGACTTGATGGTCAGCAGCTCCTGAAGGGCGTAGGCGGCGCCGTATGCCTCCAGCGCCCACACCTCCATCTCACCGAATCGCTGGCCGCCGAACTGCGCCTTACCGCCGAGCGGCTGCTGGGTGATCATGGAGTACGGGCCGGTCGAACGGGCGTGGATCTTGTCGTCGACCAGGTGGAGCAGCTTGAGGATGTAGATGTAACCGACCGAGATCGGGTCGCGGTAGGGCTCGCCGGTGCGGCCGTCGAACATCCGCGCCTTGCCGCCGGGGCCGACCAGACGCTGGCCGTCGCGGTTCGGCAGGGTGCTCTCGATCAGACCGGTGACGTCGTTCTCGCGGGCGCCGTCGAACACCGGGGTGGCGGTGTTCGTCCACGGCGGGGCCTCGGACGCGCCGATCTCCTTGAGCGCCTTCTTCCACGCGGCGTCCTCGCCCTCGACCTTCCAGCCGCGGGACGCGACCCAGCCGAGGTGGGTCTCCAGGACCTGACCCACGTTCATGCGCCCGGGGACGCCGAGCGGGTTCAGGACGATGTCGACCGGGGTACCGTCCTCCAGGAACGGCATGTCCTCGACGGGGAGCACCTTGGAGATGACGCCCTTGTTGCCGTGCCGTCCGGCCAGCTTGTCGCCGTCGGTGATCTTGCGCTTCTGCGCGACGTACACCCGGACCAGCTCGTTCACGCCGGGCGGGAGTTCGTCGCCCTCGTCGCGGGAGAACACCCGGACGCCGATGACCTTGCCCTGCTCGCCGTGCGGCACCTTCAGCGAGGTGTCGCGGACCTCCCGCGCCTTCTCACCGAAGATCGCGCGCAGCAGCCGTTCCTCCGGGGTCAGCTCCGTCTCGCCCTTCGGGGTGACCTTGCCGACCAGGATGTCGCCGGGGACGACGTCCGCGCCGATGCGGATGATCCCGCGCTCGTCGAGGTCGGCGAGGACCTCCTCGGAGACGTTCGGGATGTCCCGGGTGATCTCCTCGGGGCCGAGCTTGGTGTCACGGGCGTCGACCTCGTGCTCCTCGATGTGGATCGAGGACAGGACGTCGTCCTGCACCAGGCGCTGGCTGAGGATGATGGCGTCCTCGTAGTTGTGGCCCTCCCACGGCATGAACGCCACCAGGAGGTTCTTGCCGAGCGCCATCTCACCGTCGTCGGTGCACGGGCCGTCCGCGATGACCTGGCCGATCTCGACGCGCTGGCCCTCGTCCACGATGGGCTTCTGGTTGAAGCAGGTGCCCTGGTTCGAGCGCTTGAACTTCGAGACGCGGTAGGTCGTCCTGGTGCCGTCGTCGTTCATGACGGTCACGTAGTCGGCGGAGACCTCCTCGACGACGCCCGCCTTCTCGGCGGTGATGACGTCGCCCGCGTCGGTCGCCGCGCGGTACTCCATGCCGGTGCCGACCAGCGGCGCCTCGCTGCGCAGCAGCGGGACGGACTGGCGCTGCATGTTGGAGCCCATCAGCGCGCGGTTCGCGTCGTCGTGCTCCAGGAACGGGATCATCGCGGTGGCGACCGAGGTCATCTGCCGCGCCGAGACGTCCATGTACTGGACCTCGCGGGCGGGGACCAGCTCGACCTCGCCGCCCTTACGGCGGACCAGGATGCGGTCGTCGACGAAGGTGCCGTCGTCGTTCAGCAGGGAGTTGGCCTGCGCGATGACGTAGCGGTCCTCCTCGTCGGCGGTCAGGTAGTCGATCTGCTCGGTGACCACGCCCTCGGTGACCTTGCGGTACGGCGTCTCGACGAACCCGAACGGGTTGACGCGGCCGAACGCGGCCAGCGAGCCGATCAGGCCGATGTTCGGGCCTTCCGGCGTCTCGATCGGGCACATGCGGCCGTAGTGCGAGGGGTGGACGTCGCGGACCTCCATGCCCGCCCGTTCACGGGACAGACCACCGGGGCCGAGCGCGTTCAGACGCCGCTTGTGCGTCAGCCCGGCCAGCGGGTTGGTCTGGTCCATGAACTGCGACAGCTGGCTGGTGCCGAAGAACTCCTTGATGGAGGCGACGACCGGCCGGATGTTGATCAGGGTCTGCGGCGTGATCGCCTCGACGTCCTGGGTGGTCATCCGCTCGCGGACGACGCGCTCCATCCGGGCCAGGCCCAGCCGGACCTGGTTCTGGATCAGCTCGCCGACCGTGCGCAGGCGCCGGTTGCCGAAGTGGTCGATGTCGTCGACCTCGATCGGGACGGCGACCGCGCCGAGCGTGGCCTCCTCCTCACCGGCGTGCAGCCGGACGAGGTACTCGATCGTGGCGACGATGTCGTCCTTGGTCAGCGTCCCCTGCTTCATGTCGAGGTCGAGACCGAGCTTTTTGTTGATCTTGTAGCGTCCGACCTTGGCGACGTCGTATCGCTTCGGGTTGAAGTACAGGTTCTCCAGCAGGGTCTGCGCCGACTCGCGGGTCGGCGGCTCGCCCGGACGCAGCTTGCGGTAGATGTCCAGCAGGGCGTCGTCCTGCCCGGAGGTGTGGTCCTTCTCCAGGGTGACGTTGATCGACTCGTAGGAGCCGAAGCGCTCACGGATGCGCGCCTCGTCCCAGCCGAGCGCCTTCAGCAGCACCGTGACGGGCTGCTTGCGCTTGCGGTCGATGCGGACGCCGACGTTGTCGCGCTTGTCGATCTCGAACTCGAGCCAGGCGCCGCGGCTCGGGATGACCCGGCAGCCGTAGATGTCCTTGTCGGACGCCTTGTCGAGGGCCCGGTCGAAGTACACGCCGGGCGATCGGGTCAGCTGGGAGACGACGACCCGCTCGGTGCCGTTGATGATGAAGGTGCCCTTCGGGGTCATGAGCGGGAAGTCGCCCATGAACACCGTCTGGCTCTTGATCTCACCGGTGGTGTTGTTGATGAACTCCGCCGTGACGAACAGCGGAGCGGAGTACGTCATGTCCTTGTCCTTGCACTCCTCGACGGAGTACTTCGGCGGCTCGAACCGGTGGTCGCGGAACGAGAGGGACATGGTTCCCGAGAAGTCCTCGATGGGACTGATCTCTTCGAAGATCTCCTCGAGGCCCGACTGCGTCGGGACGCTCTTACTTCCGGCCTTCTGGGCCGCCTCGACCCGGGCCTTCCACCTCTCGTTGCCGAGCAGCCAGTCAAAGGAGTTGGTCTGCAGAGCAAGGAGGTCCGGGACTTCGAGCGGCTCCTTGATGCGCGCGAAGGAGACGCGGTTCGGACCGGTTGTGGTGTTCGAGGCGTTGCGCGAGGCTGCCAAGAGTGGTCCTTCCGAGGGCTCGCGGCGTAAACTGGTTACACGCACGCCAGACGATCCACGTCCGAGACCTGCACAGAGTGATCCAAAACGGACCGACGCAGGGTTGCTCTCACACGCGGATAGTCAGAGGGCAGCGCAAAGGGGCAGTGTAGCCGACATGCCACACCGCTCGCAACTCTAGCGCCGCAGAATGCATCACGTTGTCATGGAGCATCGCTCCTCAGCGCCTCCCAGTCAAGAGCGGACTTGGACTTTTCGGGCCGTGACGTGCAGTGATGAAAGCCATAGTTTACCGGGGGGACGAGAGTGTCTTCCCAGGGGGACGACCCCCTGGAACCCCCGTCAGCGACGCGGGCGATCCTCACGACGACGTGCGGTTTTTGTGCCTGTTGCGGCTTGTGATCGTCGCTGCGGTCGCCCGCGTCGCCGGGTCGTGCGACCTCCGGCGCTGGGGCGCCTCCGGCCGCCCAACCCGTGACCGTGGCTGGGGTCCCTTGTCCAGGGGTTAAGAGATGACTTCCATCTTCGCCGCCAGCCACGTGCCGTTGGTCTTCTGCATCGTGACCTTGAGGCGGAGGGCCTCGGGGAGGCGTTGGGTCTTGTCGTCCTTGGTCGTTGAGGAGCGGTTGGCGTAGATCAGGACCACCACCTTGGTGGACGTCGCGGTGATCACGCCGGTCTTCATGACCGTGGTGGTGCCGATCAGCTGCTTCTTGACCGCTTCTGCCTTGAAGGCCGGGATCTGCTTCTCGTAGTCGGTGTGCAGCTTGCCGGTGGTGAGGGAGGCGGCCGTCTTCACGTCGGCGTCGATCGTTCTGTAGTCGTAGGCCGACAGCTCTTGGGCCGCTCTGGACGCCGCCCAGGACGCTTCCTTGCGGGCGTGGTCCACAGCGTTCTGGTCGCGGTCCTTGAGGAAGAGGGTTATGGCGGCCGTGGCCAGGACGATGACTATCACGGCCAGGATGGCGATCACTGTGTAGCCGGGGCCCGCCGTATGGGCGTCTTCGGGGTCTGTGGGTTCTGTGGGCTTGGTCAGGCGGACGACCCTTGTTCTGGTGGGTTTTGCCGCTGGTTCTGGATCTGAGTCCTCTGTGGTGGGCTCTTCGGGCTCTTCTGCGGCTGCTGCGGCTTCTTCGGCGGCTTGTTGGGCCTGGCGGGCTGCTTCTCTGGCCTTGGCCGCCGCTTCTTCGGCTACGCGGGCGGCTTCTTCCGCCTTGGCCGCCTTGGCGGCCTGTTCGGTGGCCTTGCGGGCTTTGTCGAGCATTGTCACGGGACCACCTCCAGGTCGGCGACAAGCCAGCGGTCGCCCTTGCGGTCCAGGTCCATCAGGTAGCGGAACGAGCGCGGGGCGCCGTTCTTGACCTTCGGGTTCGTGACGGTGCCGTTCAGGGAGACCATCACTTCCGCGGAGTCGCCGTCCATGGAGACGACACCGGCCTCTACCTGGTCCACGCTGGACTTGGCCTGGGTCTTGTTGAGCTGGTTCAGGAGCTCCTTGGACTGGGCGCTGAGCGTGTTCTTGAGTTTGCCGGTGGTCCCGGCCACGATGCGGTCCAGGTCCTTCTGGGCGGTCGCGGCGTTCAGGGACATCAGGTTGACGCCCATCTGGCGGGCCGCCTGGACCGCTGCGGCGCGGCGGTCGTCGTCGCGTTTGCCTTGCCAGGTGCGGACGCCCAGGACTGCTGTGGTGACGGTGAGGGCGACGATCAGCACGCCCAGGGTGAGCGTGGTGATCTGGAGGCCGCGGCGTCTCATCGGACCGGCCTCATTGGGTCAGGGGTCCGAACATGAGCCACTTCCACGAGGAGTCTCCCAACTCACGGGTACCGGCACTGCGGGGCATGACGTAGCGCTTGCCGTCGGGGCCGTAGACCGCACCGGTCGATGGATCGTATCCAGCGAATTCCACTGAACCGGCCGGATACGAGAGGTAGAGCTGGCCATTTGAGAGTTGGCCGGTGGGGGCTGACGGTGCGGCCTCGGGGTTGTTGGAGGGCTTGGGTTCGGTGCCGTCCTCCGGGAATCCCGCGCCCGTCGTCGCGCCTGGGGGGACCTGCGGGTAGGGCGCGATGGCGTCCGGGGGGAAGTTGCGGGGGCCGCGTACGGACGTGCCCGAGTCGTGGGCCGCCTTGCATCCGGCGTTCAGGGGCGGGTTCTTGGTGGACGTGTCCTGCGGCCAGCGGTGTTTGACCTTCTCGTAGCCCTTGGTGCATGCGGGCGGGTCGTCGATGTTCAGCGCGAGGCCGAGGTGTTGGGTTCCGTCTCCTGGGGTGACGGTGAACGCGCCCGCGACGGTGACCGGATACAGGATGAACAGGGATCGCAAGCCCGCTTTGCGGGACGAGATGATCTGGCCGGTCGTGGTGAGGTTCGCTAGGAGGACCGGCAGTGTCGGCGCGAGTTGGTTTATGGCTTTGTGTGTCTCGTTTACCGCGCCGGGGACGTTGTCGATGGTTTTGCGTAGGGCCGGGTCGTCCTTGCGTAGGGACGTGGTGAGGTCGTTCAGGTTGCGGGCGAAGCCGCGGATGTTGGCGGCCTGACCGCGTTGGGTGCCGAGGACGGTCACGCTGTTGTCCAGGAGCTGTTTCGTGTCCGGGTAGGCCTGTTCGGCGGTCTTCAGCAGGCGGTCGGTGTCGTCCAGGAGGGACTGGAGGTCGTCGGCGGAGCCGGTGAACGCCTTGCCCAACTCGTCCACGATCACGCCTAGGTCGCGGGTGTTCACCGAGCCTACGAGTGAGTCGACGTTGCGGAGCAGTTCGGCCGTGGGAACGGGGAGTGTGGTGCGTTGGCGGGGGATCGTGTACGGGTCGCCCTCGTCCAGGTAGGGGCCCGCTTTCTTGGTGGGCTCCAGGTCGATGTACTGCTCGCCTACTGCTGAGCGGTTGGCGATGATTGCTTTTGTGCCGTCGCGAGGGATGCGTTTGCCTCGGTTGAGCTTGAGTTTGACGCGGATGCCGTTCTCGGTGAGTTCGATGGGGCCGACCCGTCCGACGGGAACGCCACGGTAGGTGACCTCGGCGTTGGTGAAGACGCCGCCGGAGTCGGTGAGGTCGACGTAGGCGGTGTACTCCTTGCCGAGCACGCCGCGGCCGATGCCGATGTAGTTCACCGAGACGATCGTCACGCCGACGACCGTGATGACCGCGAAGGCGATCAGCTGGAGGATGACGCCGCGTTTGAGGATCACGAGAATCCTCCCGTCAGCAGGCCCCACAGGCCGCCGTCGTCCTTGGGTGGGGCGCTTGGGGGTGTTTTCTCTGTTGGCGGGGTCAGGCCCGGGATCGCGGGGAGCGCGTTGTCCTTTGGCATTTGCGGGAGGACGCCCAGGGGTGTGTCCGGGAGCGTGACGTTCGGCACCTGGAGCATGTTGCGCATCTCCTTCCCGCTGCCGAGGAGGCCTTCGACGTCGGTGCCGCCGAGCAGGTTGCGGCCGATCGAGTCGAAGTCCAGGTCGAGGGTCAGGCGGACGTTGCCGTAGTCGCCCGCGATGGTGTTCTCGAACGTGGCGGGGAACGGGAACGTGATCAGGCTTTCCAGTGCCTTCGGCAGGTCGGAGCCCGATTTGTTGAGGTTCCGCAGAATCTTGTCGAGGTCCTTGAGGTTGGCGACCAGGTCGGCCTTGGACTGGTCGATCACGCCGGTGGTGGTGCGGCTGAGCTTGTTCAGCGCGACGAGCATCCTGGTCAGGTCGGCGCGGTTGCGGTCCAGGACGGTGATCGCGGGGCCCGTCTCGTCGATGGTGTCCCTGATCGTCTTGCGTTCGGTCGCGAGTTTGCCGGTCAGGCGGTCGATGCTGTCGAGGGCCCGGGTGATCGCGGCACGGTTGCGGTCGAGGGTTCCGGTGAACGTGTCGACGCGGTGCAGTACCGACCTGATCGTGGGTTCGCGGCCGCGCATGGCTGCTTGGAGTTCGTGGCTGATCGTGGAGACCTGTTCCAGCCCGCCGCCGTTCAGCAGGAGCGACATCGCCGACAGCACCTCTTCGATCTCGGTGCCGTGGTTCGTGTGGTTCAGCGGGATCAGGTCGCCCGAGCCCAGGTCGCCGGTCGGTGGCTGGTCCTTCGGTGGTTCCAGCTCCACGAACTTCTCACCGAGGAGGCTGGTCTGGTTGATCGTGGCGAAGGCGTTGTCGGGCAGCTTGACGTTTCCGCGGATCTTGATGGTGACTACGGCGTGCCAGCCGTCCTGTCCGGATGTTCCGCCCGCCAGGTCGATCTTCTCGACCTTGCCCACGGAGACGTCGTTGACCTTGACCACCGACTGCGGGACGAGGTCCAGCACGTCCGAGAACTCGATCTTCACGGTCTTCGGGTGCGAGCCGAGGTCGGGGCCGCCCGGGAGCGGGAGCGATTCGACGCCGTTGAAGGAGCATGCCGCCAGGGGCAGTGTGATCGTCAGGAGGGCGGCGGCCAGTTTGCCTTTTCTGGTCATTGGCCGCCTCCCGGGAGGAGTGCGGTGATGTTCTTTGGTTTGCCCTGGTCGCGGGTCTTTGGCGGGCCGCCGGGGCCGTAGGCGTCCGGTGGGACGGGGACCGGGTCGTAGTGCGTGGTCAGGGCGGTGATCCAGGACAGGTCCAGGCTGAAGTTCGTCAGCGCCCTGCCGACGCCGTTGACCGGACGGAGGAGGTCCAGGCACTGCTGGGCGGGCGTCCCGACCGAGTAGGTGAGCGAGCAGATCCAGTCGGCGAGGTCGTGGAACTGGCGGAAGTTGTCGCGGGTGTGGATGGTGCCGCTGATCGGGTCGTAGGCACGGGCCAGGTTGTTGATGGCGAGCGGGCCGGTGGTGAGCGCCTCGGTGAGCGCGGCCTTCTCCTTCACCAGTACGCCGGTGATCTGCGCGAGCTGCCGGACGTTCGCGGCCAGCTCACCACGGTTGTCCCTGATGAACCGCCGCACGTTCCGCAGGGTGGGGGCGAGGGTGTTGAGCGCCGCGCTGAGCTCCTCCTTCTCCCCTGCCAACTGGCCGGACACCGCGTTGAGATGGCCGGTGAACGCCTTGATCTGCTGGTCGTTCGCCTTCATCGCACCGGTGATGATCCGCAGGTTCCTGATCGTCTCGGCGACGTCACCGCGGTCGGCGCTGAGGGTGCTCAGCGCCTTGGCCGTGTCGCTGATCGTCTGGCGGATGTCGTCACCCTGGCCGTTCAGGTTCGCGGCGCCCACCCCGAGGAGGCGGGAGAGCGAGCCCTCCTCGCCGTTCGGTCCCGGGGCGTTGGCGCCCTGCGGGCCGAGCGCCTTGGACAGGTCGTTCAGGTTGCCGCCGATCTCGTCGACCTCGACCGGGACGGCGGTGCGGCTCGTCGTGAGCGTCGCCTTGTCCGCCAGGATCGGGCCGCTCTTGTAGACCGGGGTGAGCTGGATGTAGCGGTCCGAGACGAGGGTCTGGTTGACGATGACGGCTTGTGCGTTCGTGGGCACCCTGTACTTGGCGTCGTATCTCAGTTCGACCTTCACGGCGTCGCCCACCGGTTCGACGCTCGTGACCTCGCCGACGGGGATGCCGAGGATGCGGACGTCCGCGCCCTTGTACAGGCCGACGGTTTTGGTGAAGTACGCCGTCATGTGGCGTTGTTCCGGCTTCTGGAGCAGGAGCATCAGGGCGGCCGCGAGCACCACGACGGTGAGGACCGCGCCGCCGAGGCGGAGGATCGTTACCGAGTTACGCACGCTGACCTGCCTGGTTCACGGGAGGAAGGGGAGGGGGTTGCCGGACTGGCCGCCTTGTTTCTGAGGGGTCGCCCCGTTGCTCTGCGGGAGTTGGATGGACGCGGGAATGGGCACGAGGTTCTGGATCCAGGAATCGAACCAGCGGCCGGTGCCGGTCACGTCCGCGAACTGGCGGGTGAACGGCGCGAACAACTGGAGGATCCGGTCGAGGTTGTCCTGGTTCTTCAACAGGACGTTGTTCACCTTGGCCAGGTCGTCCAGCATGGGTCGGAGTTGTTTGTTGTTCTCGCTGATGAGCGCGTTCACCTGCTGGGACAGGCTCACAGTGTTGAGCAGTAGTTGGTGAATGACCGCGCGCCTTGCTTGGACGGCCTGGAGGACCCTGTCGCCGTCTGCGACGAGTTTCGCGAAGTCCTGGTTGCGGTCGGCGAGCAATTTGGTGACGTCCTTGGCCTTGCCCGCTAGTTCGTGCAGTTGTTCGTCGCGGGATGCGACCGTGTTCGAGAGGCGCCGCAAGCCCTGGAGGGACGCGCGGACCTCCTCCGGAGAGTTCTTGAATGTCGCCGACAGCACGTCGAAGGACTTGGCGACCTGCTGGACGTCGATCGCCCCGACGCGCTTGCTCAGCTCGCTGATCGCGGGGACGACCTCGAACGGGACGTGCGTCCGCTCGACCGGAATGTTGCGGCCGAGTGTGCCGCCGCCTCGTGGGGTGAGGGCCAGGTAGTGCGCGCCGAGCACTGTCTTGATCTTGATGCTGGCCTCGGTGCGGGTGCCGAGGCGGACCCCGTCGTCGACGCGGAAGGTGACCTTGACGTGGTCGCCGTCCAGTTCGAGGTTCGTGACCTTGCCGACCTTGACGCCCGCTATGCGGACCTCCTCGTCCTGCTTGAGCCCGGCCGCCTCCTTGAACGCGGCGGTGTGGGTGGTGCCGCTGGTTATGAACGGGATGTTGTCCAGGTTCAGCGCGGCCACGACCAGCGCGATGATGACCGCGAAGCCGGTAAGGCCGATGGGGACGGGATTGCGCTCCCGGAACGAGACCTTCATCTACTTGCACCTCGCGTTCTCGTTCACGAGCGCTGGTGACTGGTAGATCGGTCCGCCCGGTAGCCGGATCCTCGCGTCGAACCCGCAGAGGTACATGTTGAACCAGGACCCGTAGGACGAGATGTTGACCAGCTCTTGCAGCCGGTTCGGGGTGCGTTTCAGGGTCAGGTCGAGATCGCGTTGGTTCGTGTTCAGCGTCCCCATCAGCGTGCGGAGCCCGGCGATGTCGTCCTTGATGGCCGGACGCGACTCGGCGAGCAGGCCCTGCGTGGTGCCGGTCAGGTCGTTGATCGCGGTGACCGAGTCGAAGATCGCCTGACGGTCGTCGGAGACGCCGCCGACGAAGCCCCGCAGGTCCGTGATCATCCGGTCGACCTGGTCGTGGCGCTGGTCGATGGTGCCGAGCACGACGTTCAGGTTGTCGACCACCTGGCCGATGACCTTGTCGCGGTCGGCGAGCGTGTTGGTGAGTGAGGCCACGTGCGCGAGGAGGCTGTTGACCGTCCCGCCCTCGCCCTGGAGCACCTGGACGATCTGCGTCGCCAGCGTGTTGACGTCCTTCGGTTCCAGCGCGCGGAACAGGGGTCGGAAACCGTTGAACAGGGTCGTCAGGTCAAGGGCCGGTTCCGTTTGGGTGACCGGGATCGTGTCGCCTGGGTGGAGGTACTCGTTGGCCTGTCCGGCACCGTCGGTGAGCGCGAGATACCGCTGGCCCATCAGATTGCGGTAGCGGATCTGCGCGTGCGTGGACGTCGGCAGCCCGTTCCTGAACACGCCGCCGTCCTGGACGCTGAACGTCACCTCCGCCTGCTTCCCCTTGTACAGCCGGACGTGCTCGATCTGCCCGACCCGAACGCCCGCGACGCGGACGTCGTCGTTGTCCAGCAGGCCGGTGACGTCCGTGAAGATCGCCTTGTACTGGACGGTGTCCCGGAAGCGCGTGTTGGAGATCGTCATGGCCAGCACGCCGGTCGCCACCGAGGTGACCACCACGAAGATGGTCAGCTTGATCGCCGCACTCGTCGTCCTCACCTGATCGTCACCACCGATCCGTCGCCGAGCAGCGGGCCGAACAGCAGCGTGGACACGTCGGAGACCTCGTCGGCGGGGGTTCGCGTGAGCGGGCCGATGACGTTCTTGATCTTTTCCTGCTCGGACATGGCGCCCGGGTCGACGAACACGCTCGACAGCGCCCTGCCCCGGCCGCCGCCCCCGACCGGGGAGTCGGGGTTCTTCCACCACAGGTCGTCCTGCGTGCCGTCCAGGGCCAGATAGTCAGGGAACGGGGACTTCGGGTTGGGCAGGCCGTAGCAGCGGGGGTTGCGCTGGTCCTTGGCCTCCGGCAGGTCCAGCGGGTACTTGTAGCCGGGCCGCGGCTTGACGATCTCGACGGTCAGGTCGAACGTCTTCGAGCCGTTTCCGCCGCCCGCCTTCTCGGCGTCCGACTTGAGCTTCATCATTCCGGCCAGCACGCACGGCAGCGACGGCGAGTACCGCGCGACCAGGGCCAGCGCGTCCCGGTTCGCGATGTTCACGCCGATGATCTTCGGGCCGTTCTGCCGCATGAACGTGTCGGCGTCGCGGGCCAGCGCGGTCGTCGCCGGGATCAGCGTCTCGATCGTCGCCTTCTTGTCGGTGATCGTCCGGCTGGTCACGTTGAGGTTGCGCAACGTCTGCAACAGGTCGGGCGCGGCGGCGGTGTAGATGTCGGACACGTCGGCCAGGCCGTTCAGGTCGTGCACCAGCGTGGGGAGCTGCGGGTTGATCTTTCGCAGCAGCTCGTCCGCCTGCTCCAGGTTCCGCCCGATCTGGTCGCCGCGTCCCTGCAACGCCGTCGCCAGCGCGTTCAGCGTCGCGTTCAACTCCGTCGGCTTCACCGCGCGCAACAGGGGCAACAGGTCGTCCAGCACCTTGTCGATCTCGACGGCGGCCTGCGAGCGGTCCTGCGGGATGACCGCGCCCTCCCGCAACCCCAGCGGGCCCGGCCGGTCGGGGATCTCCAGGTCGACGTACTTCTCGCCGAACAGCGTCTTCGGCAGCATCCGCGCCTGGACGTCGCGCGGGATCAGCTTCGCCTTGCCGGGGTCGAGCGCCAGGTGCAGCGTCGCGCCGTTCGCGGTCACGTCGGTGTCGCGGACCTCGCCGACGATCAGGCCGCGCACCTTCACGTCCGAGTGGGGCAACAGTTGCAACCCGGCGCGCTCGGCGTCCACGGTCACCCTGGTCACCGGCGTGAACGACTTGTTGAACAGCGCCACCGTCAGCGCCAGCAGCAGCGCGATCACGAGAAGCATCGCCAGGCCGAGCACCCGGTACCGGATCCGTTCGCTCATCTGGCCCTCACCCGTGGGGGGACGACCCCCCACACCCCCCGGTTCGCTCCGCTCATCCCTTTCACCCCGCGATCCGGACCGTCGTGTCGGTGCCCCAGATCGCCATGCCCATCATCAGGTCGGCCACGTTGATCACGACGATGCTGGTGCGGACGGCGCGTCCCACCGCGACGCCGACGCCCGCCGGGCCGCCGCTCGCGTGGTAGCCGTAGTAGCAGTGGATCAGCATCACCAGCACCGCGAAGATGATCACCTTGCCGAACGACCAGAGGATGTCCTGCGGTGGCAGGAAAAGGTCGAAGTAATGGTCGTAGGTGCCGGTCGACTGGCCGTAGAACGTCGTCACGATCGCCCGCGTCGCGCCGTAGGACGCCAGCAGCCCCACGATGTACAGCGGGACAACCGCGATCATCCCGGCCAGCATCCGGGTCGTGACCAGGAACGGCATCGACGGGACGGCCATGACCTCCAGCGCGTCGATCTCGTCGGAGATCCGCATCGCGCCGAGCTGCGCGGTGAACCCGCAGCCGACCGTCGCCGACAGCGCCAGCGCCGACACCAGCGGCGCGATCTCGCGCGTGTTGAAGTAGGACGCGACGAAACCGGTGAACGCGGCCGTCCCGATCTGGTCCAGCGACTCGTACCCCTGGAGGCCGACCTGGCTGCCGGTGAAGAACGTCATGAAACCGACGATCACCACCGAGCCGCCGATCACGGCGAGGCCGCCGGTGCCGAGGCTGACCTCCGCGAGCAGCCGCAGCACCTCCGTGCGGTAGCGGCGCAACACACGGAACGTCCACGCGAACGCGCGGACGTAGAAGGACATCTGGTGCCCGAAGTCGTCCAACCGGTCCAGCGGCGCGTTCAACCACCGCACGAACCGCCGCCGCCAGACTCCGGGCATGGCCATCACATGCCCTTCGACGGGACGAACTGGAAGTACAACGCGGAGATCAGGAAGTTCTCCACGAACAGCAGCATGAACGTGATGACGACTGTCTGGTTGACCGCGTCGCCGACGCCCTTCGGGCCGCCCCTGGCGTTCAGGCCCTTGTAGCAGGCGACGAGCCCGGCGGTGATGCCGAACATGAACGCCTTGAACTCCGCCTGGAGCAGGTCCGACAGCTGCGCGATCGCGTTGAAGGACGCCAGGTACGCGCCGGGCGTCCCGTCCTGGAGCATCACGTTGAAGAAGTAGCCGCCCATCAGGCCGACCACCGACACCAGACCGTTCAGGAAAAGTGCGACGAACGCGCAGGCCAACACCCGCGGGACGACGAGGCGCTGCAACGGGTTGATGCCCAGCACCTCCATCGCGTCGATCTCCTCGCGGATCTTGCGCGACCCGATGTCGGCGCAGATCGCCGAGCCCGCCGCGCCCGCGACCAGCAGCGACGTGACCAGCGGGCTGGCCTCCCTGACGATCGCCGCGACCGCCGTCGCCCCCGTGTACGCCTGCGCGCCGAACTGCCGGATCAGCCCGCCGACCTGGAGCGACAGGACGCCCCCGAACGGGATCGCCACCAACATCGTCGGGACGACGGTGACGCTCGCGATGAACCACGCCTGCTGGACGAACTCGCGCCACTGGAACGGCCACGCGAACAGCGCGCGGCCGGTGTCCAGGCAGAGCGCGAAGAACCGGCCCGGCTCCCTGATCGCGACATTGACCGCGCCGTCCCCGATCTTGCGGAACGTCGCCGAAGAGCCGCCGCCCTTCCTCCCTCGCCGGCCGGCACCGGTGTCAGGAGCCGACATCGGTACCCTGCGCCTGGGACGCCACGTAACGCGGCCACTCCGCCACCCAGTCGCGGCCCAGGTCGTCGACGAACGACCCCGGCGGCGGGGTGACGCCGTTCGCCGCGCACCACGCGCCGGGCGGGTGCATCCCCGCGCGGACCAGCCCGCTGCTCGGCATCTGCTGCGGCGGGATCGGCGGCAGGCGACCCGGATCGTGGCCCATCCTGGCCTCGGCCTCCAGCTCGGACTCGTCCTTCTCCTCCGACATGCCGATCGGGCCGATCTTGCTGGCGTTGAGGAACTGCCGCACCACCGGCTCCTCGCTGGACAGCAGCATCTCCCGGGGCCCGAACATCGCGAGGTGCCGCTGGTACAGCAGGCCGATGTTGTCGGGCAGCGTCCGCGCCGTGTTGATGTCGTGGGTGACGATGAGGAACGTCGCGCCGATCTGCGCGTTCAGGTCGATGAACACCTGGTTCAGGAACGCCGTGCGGACCGGGTCGAGACCGGAGTCGGGCTCGTCCACCAGCAGGATCTCCGGGTCGAGCACCAGCGCGCGGGCCAGCCCGGCGCGCTTCTTCATCCCGCCGGAGATCTCGCCGGGCAGCTTGTGCTCGGCGCCCAGCAGGCCCACCAGCTCCATCTTCTCCAGGACGATGCGCTTGACCTCGGACTCGCGTTTGCGCGTGTGCTCGCGCAACGGGAACGCGATGTTGTCGAAGAGGTTCATCGAGCCGAACAGGGCGCCGTCCTGGAACAGGACGCCGAACAGCTTGCGCGTCTCGTACAGCTTCGACTCGCGGAGACGGGGCAGGTCGCGGTCGCCGATCCAGATGTGGCCACGGTCCGGCTTCAGCAACCCGACCAGCGACTTCAGGAACACCGACTTGCCGGTGCCGGACGGGCCCAGCAGGACGGAGATCTCACCGGCGGGAACGGTCAGCGACACGTCCTGCCAGATGACCTGGCGGCCGAAGGACTTGGTCAGACCCTCGACCCTGATCTCGACGCCCACTCGTCACCTTTCGTCCAGGCCGGGGGGGGGACACCCGAACCATGAGCGAGGAGCACTCAGGCTCTGTCTTTCATCACATCCTGTAATCGTCCTCTTGCTACCGTCCGGTAGCCGTGACGGGTTCCTACCGTAGCGGCCCGGCGACCAAATGGAAGGGGTTCCAGCTCAGATCATCAGCGAAAGGCGACGTCGTAAGACAATCGTTACGTACAGCGCGCGGGCCGGTACAGCGGCGGTGACGTGCCCGGTCAGCGTCCTCCCGCCGTCCTCCAGCGACGACGAAGGCGGCCGCCCACCCGAGGGTGGACGGCCGCCTTGCGGTGCAGAAGAGAAGAAGGACTACTTGACGGTGACCGTCGCGCCGGCCTTCTCCAGGGCCTCCTTGGCCTTCTCGGCGGCCTCCTTGTTGACCTTCTCCAGCAGCGGCTTCGGCGCGCCGTCGACCAGGTCCTTGGCCTCCTTGAGGCCGAGGCTCGTCAGCGCGCGAACCTCCTTGATGACCTGGATCTTCTTGTCGCCAGCGCCCTCCAGGATGACGTCGAACTCGTCCTGGACGGCGGCCTCCTCGGCGCCACCGCCGGCCGGGGCGCCCGGGGCGGCGGCCACGGCCGCGACCGGGGCGGCGGCCTTGACGTCGAAGACCTCCTCGAACTCCTTCAGGAAACCGGACAGCTCCAGGAGCGTCATCTCCTTGAAGGCGTCGAGCAGGTCGTCGTTGCTGAGCTTCGCCATGATCATTCCTCCGCTATGGCTTACGAACTGGGGTTGGGGTACCGCGGTACCTACTCGGCTGACGCCTCGGCGGGCGCGTCGGCTGCGTCGGCGGCCTCGACGGCCGGTTCGGCGGCGGGCGCCTCGGCGGTCTCGCCGGCCGCCTCGCGCTTGACGCGCAACGCCTCGACGAGCTGGGCGGCCTGCGTCGGCAGGGCGTTGAACAGCGCGGCCGCGTTCGACATCGACGCCTTCATCGCACCCGCGAGCTTCGCGAGGAGCACCTCGCGCGACTCCAGGTCCGCCAGCTGGGAGATCTGCGCGGCGTCCATCGACTGACCGTCGATGAACCCGCCCTTGATCACCAGCATCGGGTTGGCCTTGGCGAAGTCACGCAGACCCTTGGCGGCCTCGACCACGTCACCGCGGACGAACGCGATGGCCGACGGGCCTTCGAGCAGGTCACCGAACCCCGCGTCGACACCGGCCTCGCTCGCCGCACGCTTGGTCAGCGTGTTCTTCACCACGCGAAACCGTGCGGTCTCGCCGAGGTTGCCGCGCAGCTCCTGCACCTGCGCGACGGTCAGCCCGCGGTACTCGGTCAGCACGGCGCCGTTGGAGCCCTCGAACTCGCTCTTGAGCTCGGCGATCGCCGCGTCCTTATCGGCCTTGGCCATGTGGCCTCCTTCCGATTACCTGGGTGGTCACGACCCTTCACCAGCCCAGGGGGACGGTTCGGATCGACCAAAAAACGCCCCGGCGCAGGCGCACGGGGCGTTCAGGCACGGCACGGAAGCCATGCGAAGCTCTCGTCTCACCTACGCGGGCCGCCCGAACGAGTCGGGACCTTCGGTCACCCCATGCGGGATGACGACCGGCGGTCTTCGGCAGGACACAGAATACGTGTGTCCCTCCGATAGGCCAAATTCAATGGCCATGAGGCGAGCTGACAGGCGAGGGGCCGCGCCGGTGGTCACCGGCGCGGCCCTCTGGCCGTTCTGTTTCGTGGACGGTCAGGCGCCCGGAAGGCCCGCGCCGCCGCCCGCGCCACCGAAGTTCTTCATCATCTCGGCGAAGTCAGTGGTCTGGCTCGCCGGAGGCGCGGTGACCTCCACCGGCTTGCCGTAGTCGCGGTACGTCATCGTGATGTTCATGGTGCCGCTGGTCGCCTGCTGCGACTTCATCGCCAGCTTGCGCGGCAGCTGCTTGCCGTCGACCCACAGGTCGAAGGACATGCTGTCCATGCCCGCGTCCGCGTAGCTCTTGCGGAGCGCCTCCTGCTGGTCGGCGGGCAGCTTCGCGATCGCGTCCTCCATGCGGTAGGTGCCGGTGTAGTGCGTCGTCTCGACGCCGTCCACCGTCTCCTTACCGACTTCACGCACGTCCTTGGACGCCGTGAGCATCTTGGTGTTCTGCACCGGGTCCATCTGCTTGGACTGCTTGAGCATCTCGTCCAGGTTCAGCCCGGACTTCTGGCCGAGCTCGTCCAGCGAGATCTTCAGCCACGGCTTGGCGGCGCTGCCGCCGAGCTCGGTCAACATCGGAATCTTCATGTACATGGCCCGGTCGACCAGCAGGTACTCCGTACCATTCATCGACTTGCCGGCGGCCGTCATCTGGTCGAACCTCATGCCGTAGGCCAGGTCGGGCTTCGTCCGGTACCGCATCGCGCCGGACGCCGTGAGGTTGCCGTCACTCGAACCGGAGATCTGCATCGTGAAGTCGGCCTTGAAGGAGTCGACCGTACCGGTCTCCTCCGCGGCCTTGCCCAGCACCTGCGCGGCGGTCAGCTTCAGGTTCTTGCCGGCCTCGTCCACCTTGTTGCCGGTGTCCCCGAGACAGCCGGTCAGCGAGATGACGAGGCCGACCGCCAGCACCGTGCCCGCGGCGAAACGACGGATCATTGTGGGGGAGTCTCCTTTGGTCTGCTAGCGCCGGTCCGCGCGGAGACGCGCCCGGCCGTGAAGCCGAATGCTAGATCAGACGCACCGTCGCCCGCCGGGGTTCACTCTGTCCGGTGATGTCGTTTGTGCGGTATTTCTCAGTTACCGCCGAGCAGGCCACCGATCGACAGCGTTCCCACCTGGTCGGACGGCGGCGGGTTCACCTTGAACGACTTGCCATAGTCGCTGTAGAGAACCGTCACCGTGCCACCGTCGCCCTGGGCGTCCGTCGACTTGGACACGAGCTTGCGCGGCAGGTTGTCACCGTCCGTCCACACATCGAAGTTGATCTTGCTGTGGGCGCGGTCCTTCGGCAGCCACGTGCCGACCTTCTCGCGGGTCTGCGGGTCGAGACGGTTCAGCGCGTCCTGGACGGTCACCGTGCCGGTGTAGTGCACCGTGGTGACACCGTCCACCTTCTCGGTGCCGACCTTGCGGGCGTCCTTGGAACCGGTGAACATCTTCGTCTGCTCGGCCGGGTTGACCTTCCCGACCTGCTGGAGCAGGCTCTGCACGTCGAAACCGCTGCGCTGCGCCATCTGGTTCACGTCGATCTTCAGCCACGGCTTGCCGCCGCTGACGAACTTCGCGAGCCGCGGGACCTTCGCGTACAGGACATCGTCGGTGTACAACGCCTGACCCTCGACGCCAGGAACGCTCTGGCCGCCGGGTTTGAAATCGTCCAGCTTCGCGCTGAACTTCAACTTCGGGCTCAGCTGGAACCGGCCGTTGACGTGCACCTCGTCCGTGCTCTTACCGACACCCGCCACGGTGAGGTCGGCCTTGAACGTGTCGGTACTGCCCGTCTTCTGGGACGCCTTCAGCAACGCCTCGTTGGCGCTGAGCTTCATGTTCTCGGTGCTCGCCGTCCCATCTCCGCCGCATCCGGACAGGACGAGCGCGGCACCCACGGCGGTGCCGCCGGCCGCCACCATGAGTCGTCGGTTCATGAGGGTTGAGCCTCCCTTGATCGCCTTGCTGACGTTCCCAGTCTCCCGAGACGGCGACGGCGCTACATCCCCCGGTGGTACGAATGCCGCGGCGGACCGTACGACCCCCGGCGTAGCCGCGCACGAACCAGATGACCGATACAGCGCGCCCACCCCGGGCCCACCCGGGCAGACGGCGGACCCAGTCGGACAGACGGCGGGCCCGCCCGGGCAGACGAAAACGGCACGGCGCCCCCACCTTGGCGGGGGCGCCGTGCTCGGTCGTGCTGCTGTCCGGTGCGGCCGGTCAGACCGCTTCGAGGTCGGAGGCCAGATCGCGGATCGCGTTCGGGTCGACCGGGATGCTCGGGCTCATCGACGTCGTCAGCGACGCCTTCTTGACGTACCGGCCCTTGGCGGCCGACGGCTTGAGCCGCTGGACCTCCTCGATCGCGGCGGCGTAGTTCTCCACCAGCTGGCGCTCGTTGAACGACGCCTTGCCGATGATGAAGTGCAGGTTCGCGTGCCGGTCCACCCGGAACTCGATCTTGCCGCCCTTGATGTCGGTGACGGCCTTCGCCACGTCCATCGTGACCGTGCCCGTCTTCGGGTTCGGCATCAGACCGCGCGGGCCGAGGACGCGGCCGAGCCGTCCGACCTTGCCCATCTGGTCCGGCGTCGCCACCACGGCGTCGAAGTCCAGGAAGCCTCCCTGGATCCGCTGGATCAGGTCGTCGGAGCCGACCAGGTCGGCGCCCGCCGCCTCGGCCTCCTCCGCCTTCGCGCCGACGGCGAACACCAGCACGCGGGCGGTCTTACCGGTGCCGTGCGGCAGGTTGACGGTGCCGCGCACCATCTGGTCGGCCTTGCGCGGGTCGACGCCCAGCCGCAGCGCGACCTCCACGGTCGGGTCGAACTTGACGACCGTGGTCTCCTTGACCAGCTTCACGGCCTCGACCGGGCTGTACAGCCGCTCGCGGTCGATCTTCTCCGCGGCGGCGCGGTACCCCTTGCTGCGCTTCATCTGCGTTCCTCCACTGGAACTCGTGGTGCGGGCCAGCGCCGGCCCTTCCACTGGGTGTGACTACTTGACCTCGATGCCCATCGACCGCGCCGTACCGGCGACGATCTTCTCGGCGGCGTCCAGGTCCTTGGCGTTCAGGTCGGGCATCTTCGTCGTGGCGATCTCGCGGACCTGGTCACGGGTCACGGACCCGACCTTGGTCTTGTGCGGCTCTCCGCTGCCCTTCTCCACGCCCGCGGCCTTCAGGATGAGCTGCGCGGCCGGAGGCGTCTTGGTGACGAAGGTGAACGACCGGTCCTCGTAGATGGTGATCTCTACGGGGATGACGTTCCCGCGCTGGGACTCCGTGGCGGCGTTGTACTGCTTGCAGAAGTCCATGATGTTGACGCCGTGCGGACCGAGCGCGGTACCAACCGGCGGCGCCGGCGTAGCGGCACCCGCCTGCAACTGCACCTTGACGAGCGCCGCGACCTTTTTCCTCGGAGGCATGTGAACCCCTTTGTCCCATTTACTGGTGGTTCCGACTCCCGACTGCCCGGGCAACACGACGGCTGGGACACATCCACCGTGTAGGAACCGCTATATAGACCCCGTCCAACGAAACTGGACGTGTCCAACACTGCTTGGACGGGCGACCCCCACTCACGTGGGGAACATGGCGTTTCCCGACCCAAGATCGAAACGAGGACCGGACCACCCCCACCTACGTGGGGACAACCCGTCCAGGATATGCGCTGATCAAAGCTGTTCGGTCAGATCTTGGAGACTTGGTTGAAGGACAGCTCCACCGGCGTTTCGCGCCCGAAAATCGACACCAACACTTTGAGTTTCTGCTGTTCGGCGTTGATCTCGTTGACGGTCGCGGGGAGGGTGGCGAACGGGCCGTCCATGACGGTGACGGACTCGCCGACCTCGTAGTCGACCGTGGCGGCGACCTTCGCCTGCTCCTTGGCGGGCGCGGTGCCCTCCTCCGGCTCGGGGGCCAGCAGGTTGGCGACCTCGTCCAGGCTCAGCGGGGACGGCTTGTTCAGCAGCCCGACGAACCCGGTGACGCCCGGCGTGTTGCGGACCGCGGCCCACGACTCGTCGGTGAGCTCCATGCGGACCAGGATGTAGCCCGGCAGGACCTTCTCGTTGACCTTCTGGCGCTTGCCGCCCTTGATCTCGGTGACCTCGTGCTGCGGGACCTCGATCTGGAAGATGTAGTCCTCCATGTTGAGGGTCTGGGTACGGGTCTCGATGTTGGTCTTGACCCGGTTCTCGTACCCCGCGTAGGAGTGCACGACGTACCAGTCGCCCGGCTGGAGGCGAAGCTGCATCTTGAAGTCGGCGTACGGGTCGGCGGGCGGCTCGGCAGGGGGCTCCTCGCCCTCCTCCTCGTCCGTGTCGGCCTCGGCGTCGGCACCGGCTTCGGTGTCGGTGTCGGTGTCGGCACCGGCTTCGGCTTCGGCTTCGGCGGCAGCGTCGGCTTCGGCGTCGTCCTCGACGGCCTCGGCCAGATCGGCGGCGCCCTCCGCGGCACCCGGGGCGGGGCGGTCCTCGCCCTCGAGCTTCGTGTCCGCGGGTTCGGCCTCGCCGGCGGAGACGACCGCCTCGGCCGTCTCGTCGGTCGGCTGGGCCGCCTGGCCGGCCGTAGCAGCCGCAGCTGACTGGGCCTCGTCAACGGCCTCGTCGTAGGGCTGGGATGGCTCGGACACGATGACTCTTTCTCTCGGACTTCGGTGATGGACTTGCGAAGAATGCTCGGCGGTCGCCGGTGGGCGCGCCGGCCGCGTCGTCAGCCGAAGACGGCGTAGACGCCCTGCTGTAGGCCGTAGTCGACGGCGGACACCAGCGCGACCATGATCAGCACGAAGACGAGGGAGACGGTCGTGTAGGTGACGAGCTCCCGCCGCGTCGGCCAGATGACCTTGCGCAGTTCAGCGGCGATCTGGCGCACGAAAAGCGCTGGAGACGTCCGCCGCGAAGCGGACCTCTTCTCCTTCTTGTGCTTGCCCTCGTCCTTGGCCTCGGGCTCGTCGCGCTCGTCAGTCTCGGTCGCCATTGCCGCCGTTCACCTCATCGGTAGTGATCCAACCACCATGTGGTCGCCGCGCCTTTCCAGACCGCGAACCGCCCCTGGTAGGGCCGGGACGCGGACGACACGGGTGCGCGCACCGCACCTCGCAGGGCAGGAGGGACTCGAACCCCCAACCGCCGGTTTTGGAGACCGGTGCTCTACCAATTGAGCCACTGCCCTTCATTCTCCCGGAAAGGAGAACACCCGACCGCTGGGTCAGGCTGATGCCGAATCCCAGCTTACGGACCGTATACGGCATCCGCATGCGGACAGGCTCGTATGGCGGGGACACGTCACTTGGAGGGTGAGTCTACGTGTCCGGGGCCCCCGCGTCGAACCAGCCGTCCACGGGTCGTCCGACCGGCGCGTATATATCGCTCGGGCTCCGTGGCGGCGTCTGTAACGATAGGGGTATGAGCATCGACCGTCCTCGCATCTCCAAGCGCATCGCCGCGATATCCGAATCCGCCACGCTGGCCGTCGACGCCAAGGCCAAGGCGCTGAAGGCGGCGGGTCGCCCGGTCATCGGGTTCGGCGCGGGCGAGCCCGACTTCCCGACTCCCGACTACATCGTCGAGGCGGCGGTGACCGCCTGCCGGGTGCCGCGTTTCCACAAGTACACGCCCGCGGGCGGGCTGCCCGAGCTGCGCGCCGCCGTCGCCGAGAAGACCGCGCGCGACTCCGGGTACCGGGTGGACGCCGCCCAGGTGCTGATCACCAACGGCGGCAAGCAGGCCGTGTACGAGGCGTTCGCCGCGCTGCTGGACCCGGGCGACGAGGTGATCGTCCCGACGCCGTACTGGACGACCTACCCCGAGTCGATCAAGCTGGCGGGCGGCGTGCCCGTGGACGTGGTCGCCGACGAGACCACCGGCTACAAGGTGACCGTCGAGCAGCTGGAGGCGGCCCGCACGGACCGGACGAAGGTGCTGCTGTTCGTGTCGCCGTCCAACCCGACCGGCGCGGTGTACTCGCGCGACGAGGTCGAGGCCATCGGCCGCTGGGCGGACGAGCACGGCCTGTGGGTCATCACGGACGAGATCTACGAACACCTCGTGTACGGGGACGCCGAGTTCCACTCGATCCCCGTGGTGGTGCCGGAGCTGGCCGACCGGACGCTCGTCCTGAACGGGGTCGCCAAGACGTACGCGATGACGGGCTGGCGGGTCGGCTGGATGGTCGGCCCGGCGGACGTGGTGAAGGCCGCGCAGAATCTCCAGTCGCACGCGACGTCCAACGTGGCGAACGTGTCGCAGGCGGCGGCGCTCGCGGCGGTGACCGGCGACCTGTCGGCGGTGGCGGAGATGCGCACCGCGTTCGACCGGCGCCGCAAGACGATCGTGCGGATGCTGAACGAGATCCCGGGCGTGGTGTGCCCCGAGCCGGAGGGCGCGTTCTACGCCTACCCGTCGGTCAAGGCGCTGCTGGGCAGGGAGCTTCGCGGGAAGCGTCCGGAGACGTCGGTGGAGCTGGCGTCGCTGATCCTGGAGGAGGCGGAGGTCGCGCTGGTTCCGGGCGAGGCGTTCGGCACCCCCGGCTACTTCCGGCTGTCGTACGCGCTCGGCGACGACGACCTCGTCGAGGGCGTCTCGCGGGTCGCGAAGCTGCTCTCCGAGGCGAGCTGATCCGACCGGACGGGCGACCCCGTCCCCCACTGTCACGAGAACTGTCACGAGAACTGTCACGAGAACCGTCACGAGCCGGCCCCGGGCGCACACATAGCCCGGGGCCGGTCCCGTGTGGAACGGGGTCCGCCTCCAATGAACCCGTTCCCGGATGTCCGGCGGGACGTCCCGCCGCGGCCCCTCTCCGCCGCGGAACGCCCCGCCGGAACGGGGTCAGTGCGCGTCCCTCACGGACGCACCCCCTCAATGCCCTTCACGAACGCACCTACTCGGCGTCCTTCACGAACACATGTCCTTGGCGCGCTCACGAGCGCGACCCCTTCGGCACCGTTCACCGGCGTACGCACTCGGCGCCGTTGGCGGGTGGACGCCCTCGCGTCGGTCATGGGCGGACGCCTTCGGCGATGCGCATGAGCTGGCCCTTGACCGATCCCCCGGCGGACACGGTGACACCGACGCCGGGACGCGCCAGCCAGGAGATCTGGCGTGCCGAGTCGGGACGGTCGACGGTGAGCGCGGGCATGCCGCGCACGGTCGTGCGGTTGGGGATGCCCGCCGACTTCACGAGGTCCTGCGGGCCGGACAGGCCGCCGCTCCGCACGAGGACGATCTCCACCCAGCCGACGCCCCCGCGCCACTTGCAGGTCGTCGTCTCGCGCTTGGCGTCGCCCGCCGACGCGCAGGGCGAGGAGACGACGAGACCGGACGGCAGGTAGGAGATCCAGCGCGGCAGGTCGTCGAGGGCCCCGCCGCCGGGCCGGTGCGGGCCGGTGCCCGATTCGCCGGACGACGGCCGGGCCCCCGGCCGTGTGGAGGCTCCCGCCCCGGGGTGTCCCTTTGCTGACGGGGGCCGGGAGAGTCCCGGGGCGGGAGGCCGTTCCGGCTGCTGGAGGACCGAGACGGTGTTGCTCGGGCGTGTCGTCTCGGAGTTCCCCGCAGGTGTGGCCCGGAACGACTGATAGGCGGGCACCAGGGCCAGCGCGGCGACCGAGGCCGCGACCGCCCCCGCGGTCGCGTGCAGCCGGGTCCTCCTGCGCCGGTGCCGGCGTTTGACGTCGGCGACGAGCGACGGCGACGCGGACGCCTCGGCCACCTGCTCGGCCATGGCCTTCCGCAGCTCACTCTCCAGATCCATCGCTCATCTCCCCAGTGGCGCCAGGTTCTTGTCGAGGCGCTCCCGGAGCCTGGCGAGCCCCCGGGACGCCTGGCTCTTGACCGTTCCGACCGAACAGCCGAGCGCCCGCGCCGTCTCCGCCTCCGAGAGGTCCTCCCAGAAGCGCAGCACCAGGACGGCCCGTTGCCGCGGGCCGAGCCTGCGCAGTTCGTCCATGAGCGTCCCCCTCAGCTCGACCGCGTGGTCCGGTGCGGCGGCCGGTGTCTCCGGGAGCCGCGCCATGTGGATCTCGCGGAGCACCTTCCAGCGCCGGGACCGGCTGATCACGAGGTTGACCAGGATCCGGCGAACGTAGGGTTCGGGATCGCTGCCGACCTCAAGCCGACCCCAGTGCCGGTAGGCCTTCTCCAACGCGGTCTGCAGAATGTCCTCGGCGTCCTGCCGGGCCCCGCACAGCAGCGCCGCGGTGCGCAGCAGGGCATCGCCGCGTTCCGTCACGAACTCCACGAACGACCTGTCGTCTCGACGCCCCACTGTGCTCCGTCCCGGCTAGAGCTGTTCCGGCGTTCTGCCGAGAGCGGGCGGCCACCGCGCCGGGCCGCCCGCCCACGTTCTTTTTCTTTGTGTCCGGTGTGGGCGGCCCGCGTCCCCCCGGGCGCCCACACCGTTCTGCCTTGCCGACCCGGCTGTGTCAGCCGGCCTTGCTCACCGCGGCGGTCACGTCCTTCATGTCGCCCGCGAGGAGGGGGCTGCCGTTGACGAACAGCGAGTAGCCGGTCGGGTCGAACAGCAGCACGCCGCTACCGCCCGGGGCCATCCAGCCCGCCACGCCGTACATGGTGATCGGGGTACCGCCCTGGGGGAGGTTCAGCGCCTGCCGCAGCTGATTCTGCGTCATTCCCTTGGGGGTCCTCAGCCTTTCGACGGTGATCCACCGTCCGGCCGGGCCGGTCCACTTCTGCGTGACTGCGCAGATGTTCTTGTCGCGGAGGGCGGCGGAGCCCGGGGCGGTCGAGGCGAAGCGCAGGCCCTTCGACAGCATGACGGCCTTCTCGACCGGGCCGCCGACCTTCAGCGCGGGCGGCAGCTTGCCGCAGTCGAGCTTGGGCGCGGCGGGCAGGCCCGGCTTGGCGGGGACGCCCGGAACGCCGGGAACACCCGCCGGGGGCTGGGGCGCGGGAGCCTTCCGCTGGGTGCCACCGTTGGACGGCGGGCAGTCCGGCAGGTTCGCCGGGAGCTTTCCGCCCGTGTCCGGGAGCTTCGGAGCACCCGGGACGTTGGGGGCACCCGGGACGTTCGGAGCGCCGGGGACGTTCGGAGCGCCCGGGACGCCGCCGGGGACGCCGCCCGGAAGGTCGCCCTTCGGGGGCGTGACGCCGGGCAGGTCGGCCTTCGGCGGCTTGGGCAGGTTCTTGCCGACCGGGTTCTGCTCCAGCTGCTTCTGGGCCTCGTTCCGGACGCCGCCGTCCGGGAGCTTGCCCTTGGGCAGGCCGGGCGCGGGGACGCCGGGCTTCGCGGGCAGCTCCGGCTTGGCGGGCAGGCAGGTCGGCAGCTTGGCGGGCGCCTGGTCCTGGACCCGGTGGTTCGCCGCCGGGGCCTTGGCGTGGGACTGCGGGGCCGCCGGTTCGGAGGCGCCGGTCATCGCCCACGTCGCCCCGCCGCCCGCGACAACGGCACCGACCGCGGACGCCGCGATCAAGGCGGCCTTCAGCGTGATCATCGTGTATCCCTTCTGCCCGTCCACATCCGTGCGGGTCCCTGTTCTCTCTCTGGCGCCCCTCGTATACGCACGGTGCCCACGGGGGGTTGCACGGGATTCCAAAGTTTTTTGCGATGCCCATGGGCGGGCATGGCCGTGGAGTGTCATGCGATGTAGTCCGGTGTGGTGATCCCGGAGGGCTGGGGGTTCGGCGGAGACGATGATCCGGCAGCATTGGCTCATGGAGGCCCGTACCGTTTCAGTTCGTCCGGCGCAGGACGGTTCCCGTCCGGCCGGCTCTTCCCGAGGGTGCGCGGGGTCGCCCCCCACCAGGACGTCCGATCACGCGACACCGGACCACCCGGAACCCGCCCCCGCGGGCTCGACCCGCCGGGACGTGGCCCTGCTCCCGAAGGCCCACCTGCACCTGCACTTCACCGGCTCGATGCGGCATTCCACGCTGGTGGAGCTGGCCGCGCTGCACGGCGTGCATCTGCCGGACGCGCTCGTCGAAGACTGGCCACCCCGGCTGCACGCGACCGACGAGCGCGGCTGGTTCAGGTTCCAGCGCCTGTACGACATCGCGCGTTCGGTGCTGCGGACGCCCGACGATCTGCGCCGCCTCGTCCGCGAGACCGCCGAGGACGAGGCGGCGGAGGGCTCGGGCTGGCTGGAGATCCAGGTCGATCCGAGCGGCTACGCGGCGATGTTCGGCGGCCTGACCCCGACGGTCGAGCTGGTGCTGGACGCGGCGCGCGAGGCGTCGGCGGCGTCCGGGGTCGGCATCGGCGTCGTGATCGCGGCGAACCGGACGCGGCACCCGCTGGACGCCAAGACGCTCGCGCGCCTCGCCGTCCGGTACGCCGACCGGGGCGTGGTCGGGTTCGGATTGTCCAACGACGAGCGGCGGGGCCGCGCGTACGACTTCGAGGGCGCGTTCCGGATCGCCAAGCGGGGCGGCCTGCTGTCGGTACCGCACGGCGGAGAGCTGCTCGGCCCGGCGAGCGTCCGCGAGTGCCTGGAGACGCTCGGCGCCGACCGCATCGGGCACGGGGTGCGCGCCGTCGCGGACGCGGGCCTCGTGGCGGCGATCGTCGAGCGGGGCGTGACGCTGGAGGTCTGCCCGTCGTCGAACGTGGGCCTCGGCGTGGCGGCCACGGCGTCGGACGTCCCGGTCCGGAGCCTGTACGAGGCGGGAACGTCCATCGCGCTCGGCGCCGACGATCCGCTGCTGTTCGGGTCGCGCCTGGCCCGGCAGTACGAACTCGTCCGGGCGGAGCAGGACTTCACCGACGCGGACCTGGCGGAACTGGCCCGCCAGTCGATCAGAGCGTCGGCGGCCCCGGACGACATTCGCCAACGCCTACTGTCCGGCATCGACACCTGGCTCAACGACTGACGCGGCCGTCCCGCGTCAGGTGGTGGCGCCCTCGATGAGGAGGAGGACGCCGAAGATCGCGAATCCGGCGGCCGCGCCGTACTTGATGACCCGTTCGGGGAGCTTCCTGCCGAGGAGGCGGCCGACGACGATGGCGAGCGCGTCGGCGGCGACCATGCCGAGGGTCGACCCGGCCCACACGCCGGTCAGCGCGAGGAATCCGCCGTGGTCGGCGGCGAGGGCGACGGTGGCGAGCATCGTCTTGTCGCCGAGTTCGGCGAGGAAGAACGCGGTGCCGACGGCCAGGATCGCCGAGCCCGTGGCGCGCCCGGCCTTGTCGCGTTCGGCGTCGTCCAGCTCGTCGCCGCGCAGCGTCCACAGCGCGAAGCCGAGGAACGCGAGGCCCGCGATGATCGAGATGGGGCCGGTGGGGAGCGCGGCGCCGACCGCCGCGCCGACGGCGACGCTCGCCAGGTGGACGAGCGCGGTCGCCGCCGTGATGCCGATCAGCACCGGGACGGCGCGGAAGCGGGCGGCGAAGGTCATCGCCATGAGCTGGCTCTTGTCGCCCAGCTCGGCGACGAAGATCACGGCCAAGCTGATGAGAAAGGCGGACAACGGTTCCCTCTCGCTCGGACTGCCGAGCCGGAGGGCGGGAGCTTCGGGGCGTAACGACCTCGGCCCGGCATGGCTGCCAGGCCGAGGGTCTCGTCCGCCCGGTCGGAACGGGCCCGCGTGACCGGGCGCCACAGGCGGCGCCAGTATGTCGATCACGCGATTGGGAACTACTCCCCCTCGACGTCTCGACACTACCAAGCCGCGCGGACCGGCCGGTCCAGCCGCGCCGACCCGCCGGTCCAGCCGCAGGGGCCCGCCGGTCCAGCCGCGGGACGGGCGGGGCCGGACGGTCAGAGGGTGACGCCGACGAGGACCGGCTCGTTCACCAGCTCGACGCCGAACGCCTCGTGGACGCCGTCGCGGACCTGCCGGGCGAGGGCGAGCAGGTCGGCGGTGCTGGCACCGCCCGGATTGGTGAGGGCGAGGGTGTGCTTGGTGGAGATGCGTGCCGGTCCGAGGGCGTGCCCCTTGGTGAATCCGGCGCGGTCGATGAGCCAGGCTGCGGACGTCTTCACCCGTTCGCCCATCTCGGGGTAGCGGGGGAAGGTCGCGTCCGGTCCAAGGCGTTCGATGACGCGGTTTTCGAGATCGGCGACCTGCGCGGGTTCGAGAATCGGGTTGGTGAAGAACGAACCGGCGCTGCGGGTGTCGGGGTCGGCGGCGTCCAGGACCATGCCCTTGCCGCGCCGCAGTTCCAGGACGGCGTCGCGGGCCTCTTTCAAGGTGACCCTGTCGCCGGGCTGGGCGCCGAGTTTCCGCGCGAGTTCCGCGTAGGCGATCGGTTGTGATTCCTCGGCTTCGTGCAGCGCGTACGTCACGTCCAGTACGACGTAACGGTCGTCGCCCTTGAACACGCTGTGCCGGTAGGTGAAGTGGCAGGCGTCGCGATCGAGGGTGACGTGGGCGCGGGCCTGCCGGTCGTAGGCGCGGACCTCGACGATCGTCTCGCTGACGTCCTGCCCGTAGGCGCCGACGTTCTGAATGGGAGTGGCGCCAACACGACCCGGGATTCCGGACAGGCATTCGACGCCCGCGAGACCGTCCGCGACACAGCGGGCGACAAACGGATCCCAGTCTTCTCCCGCCTGCACTCGAACAAGGACCCGATCGCCATCGGCGGCCACCCGTTCGGAGCCGCGAGTGCCGACATGCACGACTGTCCCTCGGAAGCCTTCGTCGGACACCACCAGGTTGCTGCCGCCGCCAAGGACGAGGACGGGTTCGCCCGCGTCGTCGGCGTCACGGATCGCGGCGACGAGTTCCGCCTCGGTCGTCGCCTCGACGAAACGCCGCGCGGGACCGCCCAGCCGCAGCGTGGTGAATCCGGCCAGGTTCACCTCTTCAGCGAACACCGCCACGTCGTCCCACCCCTCCCGTATGGCGCCGGCCCCCGTCGACGGTCAGGCGAGCCTGACGACCGCCTTCGCGCGCGTGAGGACCTTCTGGTCGTTCGACCTGGCGGTCAGCGCCACGACGACTTGGTTGTCGTCGAGCTTCGCCTCCACCCTGCCGCTGATCTCCAGGGTCGCGCCGCCCTCGTCCGGGACGACGACCGGAGACGAGAACCGTACCCCGTAGTCGACCACGGCCCCGGGATCGCCCGTCCAGTCGGTGACGAACCGGCCGCCCTGCGCCATCGTGAACATGCCGTGCGCGATCACGTCCGGTAGCCCGACGGCCTTGGCGACGGACTCGCGCCAGTGGATCGGGTTGAAGTCGCCGGACGCGCCCGCGTACCGGACGAGGTCGGCGCGGTCGACGGCGAACGTCCGCGCGGGGATCTCGGTGCCGACCTCCACGTCGGTGTACCTCACGGTGGCGGTCATTTGGCCTCGCGCTCCACGATCGTGTTGGTGGACTTGCAGACCAGCTCGCCCTCGACGGTCCGGACGTCGGTCTCGATGGTCAGCTTCTCGTTGCCGCCGATCGACTTGATCTCGGTGATCGTCGTGACGGTGGTGATGACGTCCCCGGCGCGGAGCGGGCGCGTGTACGCGAACTGCTGCGCCCCGTGGACGACCATCGAGTAGTCGAGCCCGAGGTCGGGGTCGGCGAGGCCGGGGTCCAGGAGGGAGACGATGATCGGGAACGTGGGCGGCGCGATGACGTCGGGGTGCCCCACCGCCTTGGCGGCCTCCGGGTCGCGGTAGACCGGGTTGGCGTCACCGATCGCGTCCGCGAACTCGCGGATCTTCACCCGGCTCACCTCGTAGGGTTCGCTGGGCGGGAAGCTCCGCCCGAGGAAATCGCGGTTGAGTGCCATGCGGTCCCGTCCCTCCAAGGGGCGCGTGTTCGTCCGTCTCGGACGGACGCTAACAGACGACGTTCAGCCCGCCCTCGCGACTCTCGCTGGCGAGGACGGGCTGATCAAGACAGGGCAAGCGTGCGAAGAAGCAGCCGCTCGGCGGGCCTGGACGGCCCGCGCGACCATCGTGGCGGACGGTGGCTCTCACCTGGCGGCGCGTCGGCGGGCCAGGACTCACCGTCCGGACGTCGGCTAGCGGGTCTCCCGGTGCGGACGGTGCGTCCGGCAGTTCGGGCAGTACTTCTTGATCTCAAGGCGGTCCGGGTCGTTGCGCCGGTTCTTCCGCGTGATGTAGTTGCGGTGCTTGCACTCCTGGCAGGCCAGCGTGATCTTCGGCCGGACGTCAGTGGCAGCCACGATGGAGTGCCTTTCTGGGCTAGGGACAAAGGGACTTGCGGGCGTCGTCCACCCGGATGGGTAGGCGGCGAATCGACCCAGGCCTGCTCACCCCCGGAGCGGAGGTGAGAGACATGGGTAGTAGCGAGGGCCGGACTTGAACCGGCGACACAGCGATTATGAGCCGCTTGCTCTGCCTGACTGAGCTACCCCGCCGTGATGGTCGGTGTGAACCGGATTAGAAGGATACCGGATGCGCACCGCGCCCTGGAAACACGAAAACCGGGTGGTGATCGGGATCGGCTTCGAGGGCACCCCCGAACCGTCTCGCCGGTCGGCGGGTGCGCCGACGACCTGCGAAACGTCCTGCTGGAACCGGTGGGACGGTACCACAGGCCCTGGTATGGAGCGAATCAGGGCGTAGACGACGAAGGCCGCCGTCCCATGGGATGGCGGCCGTGCTGCTGTGAGCCCCTTTACGGAATCGAACCGTAGACCTTCTCCTTACCATGGAGACGCTCTGCCGACTGAGCTAAAGGGGCCTGCGCCGTTCGCGCAGTGAAACCATACACGGCCCGAGCAGATGGTGCGAACTTGTTTGGGACCCCCGGATCGCCGCTGGTCAGCGCGCCGGACGGCGACCAGATGTCCGCCTGTTCCGGGCGCTGTGCCAGGGTGATCGTTTATGTCGCTCTCGCACCTTGTCGACCAGCTCGTCCGGGCGGCGGTCATCGAGGACAGGTCCTTCGACGGCCTGCTCCCGCAGCTCATGGAGGCGTCCCGGACCGCCTCCCCCACCGAGATGGGCGCGGCGATGCCCCGCATGGCGGACGGCATCGCCGAGGCGCCCCCGAATCTCGGCGGCTGGCTCGCCATCGTCACCGGTGCCTGGATCGAGAACGGAGCCGACCCCGGCGCCGCGGGCCCGGCCGTCGTCGAGCGGATCACCGACGTCACGGCGGGGGCGCTGACGTTCGCCAACGCCTGGCAGGAGGCCACCGGCGGCGCGCCGCCCGACATGGAGGGGGAGCAGCCGTCCCAGCAGATCTTCGACACCATCGCGCCAAAGCTGGAGGACCGCGCGATCGGAACGAGGGCGTGCCCGCCGACATCCCCGCCGTGAACGGCACCCGCGTGGTCGTCATCGACCCGCCGTCCTACGTGCGGTCGTTCCCGGCCGGACGGCGCTTCCCGATGATGCCCGCCACCCTGCGCGTCAGCGCCGCGCACGGCCCGGACACACTCACCGGCTGGCGGCCGCACATCGCGGCCGCGACCCGCTAGAAACGGACGAGCACGGCGGTGGCGTCGTCATAGCGTTTCCCACGGGCACCGCTTGACGTCGCCTCCACCTCCCTGGTCCTTCTGACCAGTTCGCGTGGCCCTTCCTCGTCGAGGAGCTGGAGCAGGTCGTCCCACCCCATCCGCCCGAACCGCTCCACGAGCCGGGACGCCCCGTCGCTGAGCACCGCGGCCCGCCGCACGTTTGTGACCGGCACCTCCCCCGTCAGCCCCTCGTAGGCGGCCTCCGGCCTCGTGCTCGCCACCCAGAACCCGCCCGGACTGTTCCGCGATTTCCGGACGCCTTCAAGCGTGTAGTCGGGCAGATGGTCGATGCGGGGGTCGCGAAACACCTGTATTTCGCCGACGTCCATCACGATGGGCGAATCGGCCAGGACGAACCATTCGACGGCTTCGTGCCTCCGCCGCAACAGGGACACAGTCGCGGACGGGCTGTCCGGATTCTCCAGATCGCACGTACCGGTGTGCGTTTCGCCCGTCACCTTGATCGCCTCGGCCACCAGATCCGGTAGGGGTTTGCCGTCCTCCAGCGCCAGCAGCGCCGCGATCCACCCGCCCAGCCGCCGCACCAGCCATGCCGGATCGTGCCGGCACCCGCTGTCCACCCCGGCGGGGGCGGTCGCCCCGTCCAGCAGCACGACCCATCCGGGCCCCGCGGCGACGAAGTCCTCGTTCTCCCGTCCCGGAGTCGCCTCACTCACATAACTAACCTGCACAGATGCAGGTCTACCCCCTATAAGGCGTTTCTGGGACGGATAGACCAAACACTCGCCCCGCGCCCCGACGACCCGTCCTGGTGCTGTATCTCAGGTCAGCCGTCGATGTCGACGCCGAAACCTTGGGCGAGCGCGTCCAGGCCGAAGTCGTATCCCTGCCCCACCATGCGCAGGCGCCAGCCGCCGCCCCGGCGGTAGAACTCGGCTAGCAGCATCGTCCGTTCGCTGGTTCCCGCATCGAGCGTCGCCTGCGCCAACGCCCGCTCACCGTCGTCCGGGCCCCTGGCCTCCGGCGGCTCCGGCGTCTCCGGAGTTCCGGAACCCGACGGTGCCATTGCGGGCGTCGGCTGCTTCGGCGTGCCATGCAGTGTCCCCGCCCGGACGTTATCGAGCAGTTTCAGAAACGTCCGCTCGTCGACGACCGGAACGCCTTCCGCGAGGGCCCGGCGCGCCTTGGCCGACCCCGAACTCACGTCGTTCGTGACCAGGACACTCGTGTGCCGACTCACGGACGTCATCACATTCAGCCCCGCAGCCACGGCACGCTCGACCAACTGCTCTCCAGGGACATCAGTCTCGCCAGTTATGGCCACCTTCATGCCCTGGACGAGTTCGCCGCGCAACGGACCAGGGCATCGATAGGCACAACGCGTCTTCGGGATTCGCTGCCAGGTCGCGCCCTGCTGCTTCGGCGGACATGCGACCAACGGCAACGACAGCCCCAGTCTGGCCGCTTCCGCGAGGGACCCGCGCAGCACACCCGTGAGGGTCCGGACGTCCTCCAGCGCGTCGTGGGCGACTCGCTGCCGTACACCGTAATGAGCGGCCAGGGTCGCCAATTTCAGATCGGGCGTGGCCGGGGAAAGCCGCCGGTTCAATGCGAGAGTGCACAAGCGCCGCTCCACCGGAAGGCGCGCATTCGCGCGCCTGAACTCCTCCGCCAGGAAGCCATAGTCAAAGGGCGCATTATGCGCGACGAGAACGCGCCCGACGAGCATATCCGACACACGCTGTGCCACGTCCGGAAATTCCGGCGCACCTTTCAGTCGCTGCGCCGTCAACCCATGAACATGGACCGGCCCGGGATCACATCCAGGGTCGAGCAGTGTGGAGAACTCGCCGTTCGTCCGACCGTCTGCGTCCATGGTCACCACGGCTACCGATAGAACCCGGTGCTGAACCGCCCGAAACCCCGAAGTCTCAACATCAACAAGCGCCCACTCATGCCCGAACATGGGGGCAAGGCTAATCCGCCTCAAACCCTTCCTGTGGGCGTTCCCACAGCCTGCCCACATGCGGACAACCAGCACTCATCGCACGGCACGCACCGCCCACCCTCCGCTAGAAAAAGCGATTACCTCTGAGCCAGACCAGACGCCGGTAGCGTCATTAAAACGCAGCAGCCCTCAAATAGCCAAGTCTTCAATCGAGATGAAGTCTGAGCGCTAAAATTTCGCGCCACGAACACTACGACAATCCTGCCAAGAATAGTCACCAGCGCGAACGATCTTACGCTCTGACCCGAGCACCCAACGCAACCGACGACTCCATCAGAGAAGCTACCCGCGATACCACCCACAGCGCACCCTGAACCTGGACAGCTGCAGAGGCGGCGTTAGGGAAAGCTGGTTCGGGATCGACAACTCACTCAGGTCGGGATGGGCTCCCGTCCAATATGGTCAAAGGGTGGATAGGTCTCGTAGCCCGTTCGCTCAGCCGCGCTGATGTAGTCGACAAGGGCGCCACGGGACTGGGCGAGCACGGCCATCTGATCGTCCAACCGGCGCAGTCTGGTCCGCATCGCCGCCAACAACTCGGGACATCCGGGCAGGTCCGGGGCCTCCCCGACCGCACAGGGCAGCAGGTACGCGATGTCCTCGGAGGACAACCCCGCACCGAGCAGATGCCGGATCTGCTTCACCCGCAGGACGGCACTCTCGTCGTACACGCGATAGCCGTTCGCTCCCCGATCCGCCTCAAGCAGCCCCTGGGCCTCGTAATAGCGCAACTGGTGGGCGTTGACGCCCGTCCGACGGCTCAGCTCCCCGATCAACATCGAATCCCCCGCTTGACCTTCACACCGGTATCAACGTTAACGATGCTGCCATGACCAGCAACGAAAACGCCCCCGTGACAGTCATCGGGCTCGGCCTGATGGGCCAGGCACTCTCCCGCGCGTTCCTGAAGGCCGGGCACCCCACGACCGTGTGGAACCGCACCCCCACCAAGGCCAAGCCACTGGTCGCTGAAGGCGCGCAAGTGGCACCAACCATCAACGACGCCCTCAAAGCGGCGCCCCTGACGATCGTCTGCCTCACCGACTACGAAGCCGTGCACGAGTTGCTCGGCGGAAGCGACATCGACCTGGACGGCACGACCTTGGTCAACCTGACATCAGGCACGTCCGCCCAGGCCCGGCAAGCGGCCCAGTGGATCGAGCAACGCGGCGCCCGCTACTTGGACGGCGCCATCATGGCCGCCCCACCGGCGATCGGAACCGCCGAAGCCGTGATTCTGCACAGCGGACCACAACGGGACTTCGAAGCGTCCAAGCCAACACTCGACGCCCTCGGCATGATCACTCACCTAGGCGCGGACCACGGGTTGGCGTCCCTGTACGACGTGGCGGGTCTGGCCATGATGTGGAGCGTGCTCAACGCCTGGCTGCAAGGCACCGCCCTACTCCAAACCGCCGGTGTTGACGCCACGACCTTCGCACCCTTCGCCCAACAGATCGCCACCGGCGTAGCCGAATGGCTCCCCGGATACGCCGAGCAGATAGCCGACAACGCCTTCCCAGCCGAAGTATCGGCCCTGGAGACCGACGCCCGAGCGATGGCGCACCTGATCGACGAGACCAAGGCCGCAGGGATCAACACCGAGCTACCGACCTTGATCAAGAAAATGGCCGACCGCTCAATCTCGGCCGGACATGGCAAAGAGCAGTATCCCGTGCTGATCGAAGAGTTCACCCACCCCAGCGACAACTGATCACTTCCCCACCACTTCAACCACAGTGACTCGCGGAAGGCGCAGATCAGGCTTCGAGCCCCGTCAGCAGTCGCGCGACATCGAGTCCAGTATTCAGGTAGTCGACAAAAAGCGCGTTATTCAGCGCCCACTTCGACCGGCGGTAGCGGATCAGGAAGATCGCATCATCGGCGCGATAGCCCAAATGCATAAGAGCTTGGGCGACGACCAGCCCAGACCGGTTGTAGCCAGAATGGCAGCGAACCAGCACACGACGACTGTCCCGGACGGACTCAGCAACCAACTCGGCCGCCCGGCAGACGGCCTCGATTTGCTCCGAGCTCAACGGCCCATCGGGGAGGTCCACACAATGGTGCGCGACGTCACCGCTCGGACCGTGTCCTTCACGCACGTACAGGCTGACCACGAGATCGAAGTCGCTACCGACAACGGCCGGTGCCCGCGTTCCCTCCGGGCCTTGGTAGTGATGGCCGCCCATCCACAACAGCGGAATGATCTCGTCCCAGGGCGCCCCGGCATCGGGCACCCGTCGACCCTCAGTTCGCATGGCCTCGCTCTCAGCACCGCCGCCCGACGCGACAGGCCGGGCAAGATCAGTAAGTCACGCGATCACCGTACAGCCTGAACCCACGTCCAGCACCACCAAACCACCCGACCACCGCGAACCACACGATGGCCGATCACTCAGCCCGACACCCGATGAATACACAGCGACAACCTCTAGAGACACACCCTCACACAAAAACCAGCGAAGCTGCGGTTGCCCAAATGGACCCCACGCCCACACTCCTCAGCCGCCCACCCCAGAATCCCGACACCCAGTAGCCCGCGAACCGCACACCCCGAAGGTACGGATGGACACACGAGCGCACGCTAGACCTAACGCAATCACCCGGCAGGACAAGACCGCCCACACCGCGCCAACACCGCCCCTATCCCAGGCTATAACCTTCTTTGAAAGCGCAATCGACGTCGGGTCCCCATAACACAGCGGGTCACCCCAACAACAGCAACCGTCGCCCTCAGTATCCGTCCCTTGTGCCGGTGAAATGGAGATGACAAACGCCGACTCCATTGGCGTCCTCGTGCTCAACGAGGCGACCGACAATGCCGAGCAACGCACCTTGGCGGCCCGAGCTGACCGCGTCCTGGAGCAGGACGGCACGTTGCCGATCGCATGCCCCCGGTCGTCCAAAGGAAGCGCCTGATGGGCGGCGCCGCCGGGGTGGCTAGTCGACCGGGGGTTGGTGCTGGGCGGCCTCAGTGAAGGCGAACAGCGCGGAGGCGGTCTCCCCGCGGGCCTCGTAAATCATTCCGAGCCGGGCAAGGGCGCCCAGATGTCCGGCGCACGCCGCAGCCTGGTAGTACGTCTCGGCCCCGGTCAACGTCGGTGACTCGGAGCGGTCCTGGCGATAACCGGGCAGGGTGAACTCGTAGGCGAGTTCAGCGGCCAGTTGTTGACGCTGGTCAGGATCGGCATTGATCAGGACCTCCGCGGCTTCGTCGCCGGACCGGGCCGCCGAGTTCAACCACGCGATGGCTTCCGCAGGCCTCCTATGGCACAGCAGCAGGATCCCAAGCCGACAGGCCGCGTCGGGGTCACCGTGCTCAGCGCCATCCAGTAGATCAACCCCGTGCTGGCTGAACAGCTGGTAGAAGCGGCGGTGCGCTCTGGAGGGCAGCTCAGGCAGCCAGCGCCCGAGTTCGTCCGCGTTCATCGAAGACCAGATGATCTGCCACGGCAACGGCGAATGGTGGCTGCCTGTACTAGGTGCCGTCCAGCGCCCATCGCGCTCCCGGGTCTCGTCAACGAGCCCGTCCGAGCCACCTCCCATGGGCGGTGCGGCGAGCACAACGGCCGGAACCGCGGGCAGCTCAGCGTCCCCCGTGCCAGCCCCAGCGGACGACGCGCCCGCCGACGCGGCCAGGTCGACCTGCGGGGCAGGTTCCAGTGCGAGGTCAGGCCGAGGCATCTCCGTACCTGCCTGCGCGGGAAGCCGAACCAGTTGATCACGCATGGCTTGGTAGCGGATGTGCCAGCCCTGAAGGTCGGCGGGACCAGGGAAATCAGGCGTGATCCCAGTCTTCTCGACGTAGTGCAGGCAGGTCAGTACATAGGTGGCGACCCATCCCCAGGACTGCGGCCCCTGCCGCTTTCGAGTCATCACGTTGCTGATCGCGGTGAGCGACAGCGTCCGCAGCACCGGGATGCGCTTCTTGTGGCGCGCCAGGACCTCGGGCGCGAGTTTGGCCAGCTCCCGGTAGTGAGGAGAGCCGCACGCATGCGTGAACTGGAGGAGATCGCGGATGAACTCGTCCAGCGGGGGGCTTACTCGCAGGGGGGTGGTCGACATCCCATGGCCCTAACGTGAAGATCATCATCGGCGCTGGATCGTTAACGGCGATGAGATGGTCTCATCACTGCGGCCTTTGCGTGCAAATAAGAGGCGAGTCATGCCGTTCCGGATTGTTCTGTCCCGCCCGGAACCATCCCCTGACGTGCGGTTCTAGCCCAGCCAGTACGACCCGGAACAGCCAAGAACACCCAGGAACAGTCGGGAACGCCGTCCTACCAAGGCTTTGTGTCACACGACACAAACACTAGAGAAATCGAATTGTGTTCGCACGAAAAAGACAGAAATGAGGCCATCTGTCCGATTACCCGACGACCGAAGCCGCAGCACACCGTTCCGATTGTTTCTGATCCCCGCCTCCCCATGGCCTGGCCCGGAACGCCACTGGCTTACTGGTGCCCATCACCCCCATGACAACCAACAGGGACACACCTCCAATGCCCATACGCATACCCGCCACCCCCACCACCGATCGCCAAGCCACCCACCACCACCCAGCCCTAGGAGGACACCCCGCCCCCACCACCCCCGCCCGATTCAGCGATGACGACATGCTCCTACTCCTACTGATCTCCACCTGGGAGCTGTACACCGCCCGCCCCGCACTACCCAGCCCGCCGACCGAAATGACCGAACAGGAGCTCATCGACTACTGGACCGACCCCGCCGACGGCCCGGCACAGGCGCCGAGCCCGGGGCAGCCCACATGACCCAGCCTCCACGACCACTGACGACCACACTTGCGGCAGTCGACATCTGCAGCTTCGGCACCCGCCAGGACGCCCAGACCCAACTGCACCTGCGACGCGAGATGTACACCCTGATCGCCGAGGCCTGCCGTATCACCGGCGTTCCCTGGCCCGCCTGCTACCGCGAAGACCGAGGAGACGGCGCGCTGTTCCTCCCCCCACCTGACGTCGCCGCCGATCACCTGGTCGACCCGTTCGCCCACCACCTGGTCGCCCTGCTACGCCGCCACAACCGTCTCGCCAGCCACACCGCCCAGCTACGACTACGACTGGCCGTCCACACCGGCCGCGTCTACCACGACGACAACGGCATAGCCGGCCCCGCCCTGGTCCACCTCTTCCGCCTCCTGGACGCCCCGGTCTTCAAGAAAGTCGCCGCCGAAATAGTCGCCGACCTAGCCATGATCGTCTCCGACCGCCTCTACACCGACCTAACCGAGTCCGGCGCCCTAATCGACCCAACCACCTACACCCAACACCGAATAGCCACCAAGGAAACCCGAACCCGAGCCTGGATCTGGTCCCCCCACTAACCTAAACCTCAAACCCAGTCGAGGCACCAGCATCCACGACATGCCTTCACCACCGCAAAGATCACACACCTCACCGAGCATTCGCTCGGACATCTACCAACGATCGCCCCTAACAGGCCACAGCATCAAAGCCTGCGGTTGTCACCACCATTAACGAGCTCACTGTGGCTAAAGACTGGGCAGCCGAGCAAGGATGCGAGGACGGTCCGTTGTCTGGCGGTCAGCTCGTTAGCGAAAACCACCGCCTTGGCATCCGTCTCGACTCGCACAACAGCCATCTCCTGCACCTTGCCGCTGCTCATCAGTGTCCGCGACGAGTAGGGCCTCTCCAAGTTCGCCCTGCCCCCAGGCGCATGGCCCTTCTTCTTACCTGAGACCCCTCGACGCTGCACGAACTGTTCCACCACACGACCGCCCAACCGCTCAACCTCACCCACCAGAACGCTCATGACCTCGGCGTAGTCCTTCTGCTTCGCAGAGAAGAGGCCAGCGACAAGAACACCACTCCCGTTGATAACAGTCCACGGCGATATCGGCGCGTCGAGCGGACGGCGACGAGACCACACTGTCGATCGAGTTGGGCGGCGACGACGTGCGCACCGTCCGGCGGACCACCACCCAACCCGTCCGCAGCATCAAAGCACACCGGCGGCCCCGCAAGGCCGCCCCATAAAACCAAGAACATCCGTCAAGCATGTCCTGGGACCAAAACGACAAGCATCTCGTGGGACTAGACAAGCTATTACGCCCAACGCGATCGCCGCTTACACTCCGAGACTCGGGCGAGGACAGGCTAGCTGTCGCCGATTTCCCGAAGAATCATTTGCAGCTCATGCGCAATGTGTTCCGGACCAAAATGCCGTGCGATGGTGGCGCCATCTCTCGTCTTCTTGAAATTGATTCCACATCGACGCAAAACACCCTTAAGCAATTCATCGCCAGGAATGAGATTGACTTTATTTGCAGCCCAACTACTTTCAACTTCTTCTTTGGCTTGACCGACAAGTGCAAGCGCGTCATTTTTGAACGACTTCAATCGCTCTTCATGTGAACGGAACTCGTGCTCTACGGCGCTCTCCAGATCGGAATCAGGGTCAGATCTAATGGCCTCTCGATCGAGGAACATGGGCTGACATATGCGTGATGAAACTCGGCGCGCTACCACATTGTGTTTTGAGGCTTCGCACACCTCATCAATCGTGTTAGTTATCTCTTCGGCACTAGGGGTTTTATCGGGGCTTCGCTCGGCTACGAAAGATTGAAGGCATTCTGGAACCGCCAAATAGTTCTCCAGTTCTCGGCGTTGCAAGACGTAGACCTTCCCCATGCCTCCGAGTAGTTGTTCCAATCGCTCGACATCGTTAGCATCTCGTTCATCACGATCAACAATGAAAAACACCTTAACGCGTCGTCGCGCCAGAAAGCTAAGCGTGTCCGCAGTTGCGTAGTGAGTGAAATTCCTTGACCCACCCGTGGCTACAAAGCCCACACTGGCTTGAGCAAAATTGACCCCAATTTGCTTAGCAAACTCTCTCAAAACCTGCTCATCTGAAGACCCTTCGACGAATACCAATCGGTCGTACATAAAAAGCGAGCTGAGTCGAATTCCCAGCTCTTCAGGTATGGCCTCTTCAGCCTCATCCATTTTGAGGAGTTGCAGACTAGTCGAATCGTCCACTTTTCTAACGAGATAAACGTTTCTAAGTTCCGCAGTGTCCAGAAAGTTCGTCGAATGTGTAGTTATAAAGACTTGGCAACGTTGAGATATTTGCCTAAGGTATTGCAGGAGAGCTATTTCAAGCGCGGGATGGAGATAGACTTCAGGCTCTTCGATAAGGATGATATCTGGCTGTTTGAACTCGTAATCCAAGATCAGGCGAAGGGACTGACGAATCCCGGAGCCGTTTATCTGAGCCAGGAACTCGTCAACGTCGAGTTCAGCAGGAACGTTGCTACGAATTCTCGTGATTCCATGGTTACGTTGCGTCGGCTGATCTGCTGCGAAGGCGTCGATCTCCACTCCTAGCAGGCTGCGCACAGTTTCTTGCAAGCCACGAAGCCTTTCTCCATGACCACGGCTCATCTTCAATTGGAGAATATCCGCTGCTTCGGACTCTCCAATAGGCGATCTGGTTTCGGGTAGATAGTGAACTTTGAGGCCCGCAACCATACCGATGAATAGATTCACATACTCAGGCACTGCGGTGACTTCACCTGAAAATGCTTGGAAGGGTATAGGATTTGGCCTCGATGCCAACGCTTGTGCCTCGTGTTGAAGCGTTTCTACTTGACTCCGTACAGCTTCCTTAAACGAGGTGATATTAGTTGAAGACTCGACAGCGTTGGTGATGATATCCACTACTTCGGAGGGAACACCTCCGGGAATAAGGTGCCTAAGGGAAACCGAGGGGCGGCGACCAGGAGTTGACGGGTCACCCTTAATCATCTGCCATTCGTCGAGATCTATTGGCTCCATTATTCCCAAAGCTCGTGTCGCCTGGGCCTCCAGCGCCCGCCTTTGCTGAAGCTGCCCCGCCATCACCTCAGCAGCTTGTTGGGACATCTTGAAAAGCATGTGATTTTTGTTTTGGAGGCCGGAGGCTTCACCTACAACCCCATCGAGGAAGACGATACTGTCGATATAGCCGATAGGGGTATCACTTTTCAGGAAAGAGACAACACATCTTACGATACTCTCCTCGGATATTTCAGCGAGGGCGTTCCTCATTTGGGGCGCGTGGTGACCAATGCTTTCACGCAGGGCCGAAGACTCGTCCAGCGCTAGTTCGAAGTCAATGGCGATGCTAATCTCACTCGTTTTTTCTTTCTTAAAACAATCCGTCACCTTGAGCGAGTTATCACGGACGGCAACACTTCCTTGAGCGAAAAAGCCAAAGAATCGCTCAAGCGCATTCAATACATTGGATTTTCCAGAATTATTTTTGCCGATCAGAACATTCAAATTTCCGGACTCTTCAATAGATGCCTGCCTTATACTGCGATAGTTCTTCATCTCTATCTTTGCAAGGCGCATATTTTTCTCCGTATAGGCTGATGGGCGTTAGTCTTAGACGCTTGACGAACGAAGTAGCTGGCCAGCTTACAGGGGAGAGTAGGACGTGTCCGTGGTATCAGACAAGTCGGATACCTAAGCGTGGAAGCCTAGCCCGACCCGCACATCACCCTTGAGATGCACGCTGTACCGCATAAGAGGCTCCGCCGCGCTCTACGGTTCTGGGCCGCCGTCGTAGGCTGGTGATCGTGATCCGAGCTGTGGTGTTCGATGTTGGTGAGTGCCTGGTGAACGAGACCCGAGAGTATGGGACGTGGGCTGACTGGTTGGGGGTGCCTCGGCATACGTTTTCGGCGATGTTTGGGGCGGTGATTGCTCGGGGGTTGGACTATCGGGAGACGTTCCAGGTGTTTGCGCCGGGGTTTGATCTGACGGGGCAGCGTGAGGAGCGGGCGTCGGTGGGGCGGGCTGAGACGTTTGGGGAAGAGGACTTGTATCCGGATGCGCGGCCGACGTTGGCGAAGTTGCGGGGTGATGGGCTGTGGGTGGGGATCGCGGGGAATCAGACGGTGCGGGCTGGGGGCATCTTGCGGTCGTTGGAGCTGCCGTGTGACATGGTCGCGACGTCTGATGACTGGGGGGTGTCCAAGCCTGATCCGGGGTTCTTCCGGTGTGTGGTGGAGGCTGCGCCGTGTGAGGCTGGGGAAGTGCTGTACGTGGGTGACCGGTTGGACAACGACATCATGCCTGCGGCTGAGGTGGGGTTGCGGACGGCGCTGATCCGGCGGGGGCCGTGGGGGATCATTCAGCAGGACGACCCGGAAGCCGACCGCGTTCCGACGATGCGGATTGATTCGCTGGCTGAGCTTCCGGGCCGTGTCGCTGGGTTCAACGCTGGAGCGCGCTGAGGGTCGTCTGCCATCCGTAGAGGCGGTCGTCCAGGTGGCGGACGTGATCGGTGTCGGCCCAGGGCTGGAGGGCGCGGCGCACTTGGTGGACGCGGTCCATGCCGGTGGCGTACCAGGTGATCGCGAGTTGATCTAGGGCCTGTTCGGCGTAGGAGCATGCGGCCTCGGGGTTGCGTTGGGCGACCTCGACGGCGGCCAGGTCGCCGAGGATGACGGTGCGCTGTTTGGCGTTGGTGTCGCCGATCGCGTCCAGGACTCCCACGAGGGTGGCTTTGGCTTGGGCGGGCTGACCGGCTTTGAGCTGGGTGTCTCCCTTGAAGGAGGCAAGGCTTATCGGGGAGAACCAGTTGAACCAGTCGGGGGCCGGTTGTCCGGTGCTCTCGGAGAGCGTGTGTTCGGCGTGGTTGATGAGGCGGAGTGCCTCGCGGGGGTGGCCGCATCGGGTTTCGCACTCGGCTTCGACGGCGTCCAGCCATGCCAGGAACTCGGCGGGTGCGGTGCCGCGTCGGGCGTAGGTGCGAGCGGCGCGCATGCGTTCGGCGGCTTCGTCGCGTCGGCCGTCCCATCCGGGGATGAAGGCGGCGTGAGCGAGGATCGCGGCTCCTAGTAGGGGGTCGTCGGCTTCGCCTGCGGCCTGGAGGGCTCGGACGTAGGAGGCGTCGGCGTCCTCGGGGCGGCGTAGGTCGAAAAACTCGATGCGGCCGACGAGTAGCAGGGACTCGGCGAGTGCGGTCGCCAGGATTCTTCGTGGGACGCCTGCGGTCTCGGCGAGAAGCTGCGTGCCCAACTTGGTGTGTTCGACCACGGTGGGGTGGAGCTGGGCGGGCTGGACGGAGAAGTAGAGGCGGCGCAACGCTCCGTTGATGGCGGCGAAGTCGGCTCCGACCGTGGGTGGCTGAACGGCGGAGTTGGCCGTAGGTAGGGGCAGGGTGGCGCCCGTGCTCTGGCCGGTGGTCGTAGGAGTTGGCGCGCTGGGTCGTGGAGCCGTGGGAGCGTCGGCCGTTTCCCAGGGTGGGGTGAAGCCCAGTTCTTCGATCGGCAGATGGAGTAGATGGGCCAAGAGGCGTTGGTGGTCGGCGCGGGGCCATGGCGGTGATGCGGACTCCCATCGGCGTATCTGCCGTGCGCTGATCTGAAGGTTGCCCAAGCCCAGCAAAGGGGCGGCTGTCGTCATGGCGTCGGCTAGCGCCTGCTGCGACGCATACCCGGCGTGCTGTCGAGCGGCCTTGAGACGTGCGTTGCCCGCTGGGCGAACCATCTTCGTTCCCTCCACTGTGAGTCCTCTGCGAGTCCGACTCTAGCTCTCATAAGGGCCATGGGCGGACACGTTGACGCCTGGATCTAGTGAATAGGTCCTCATAGCGTCCTCACAAGGACCTTTATAGGACCTTCAATAGGACGTTACGAGGCGCGAGAGTTGGCCTCATGCGTGATGAGCAGGCAAGTGACGGGGCCGGGTACGGCGACGGAACGAACAACTGTGCTGCGTGCATGGGGCGCGGGTGGTCGTGGGTGTCGTCTCGGGTCAATCTGTTGCTGGCGCGGCGTGGTTCTGTGCGTGGTCCGGAGCGGCGCCGGGAGCGGTGCGTGGACTGTTCCGGGCCCGCTCAGGCTGACGTGGCCTGATCAAAAGCTGCGGGTCCGGTGATACGGCGCGGGTCTCCGATGTCTGGTCTGGCTTGCCCCCGGCGCCAGCGGACGGAGGTGACGGGTGGGGCCCCGTATCGCCGGACTCGCTTCCACCCCGTTGAAAGGCGCGGGCAGGTGCCCGGGAGGCTGATGTCTGATGATCGAGTTCAAGCCTGATCCGGTGAAGGTGAAGGTGGCGCGGGAGCATGTCGCGGAGATCACGGCTGATTGGCCGATTGATCCCGATGACGTGGGTCTGGTCACCTCGGAGCTGGTGAGCAACGCCGTCCGGCATGCGGGCACCGACACGATCCAGGTGGACGCCTTCTCCGACGCTGACGACCACGAGGGCGTGTACGTGGTGGAAGTCTGGGACGCCGACCCCATGCGTCCCGTGGCGGGCCGCCCTTCGGCTGAGTCGGTGGGCGGGCGCGGGTTGTGGGTCGTCGCGCAGGTCGCCGACGAATGGGGCGTGCGCTTCGACCATGAAGACGGCGGCAAGGTCGTCTACGCGGAGTGGGTGCGATGACTCCCGATGATGTCCTGGTCGACACGTGGTTTCAGCTCGCGGTGGTGCGCGTGTATGGGCCGTGGCTGTCTCGCGGCTTCGCTGTGCCGGACGCTGAACGTGGGTGGGCCACCCGCCGCGTGGAGCATGCGCGTCTCGTCTTGGCGCTACGCGAGGTAGAGACTTCCTCGCCCCCTTACGCCCGTGTGGCGTTCAACCCTTCGGAGGACTCATCGTGATCACCCACGACTCGGAATTCGGCCCCGACCAGAGATTCAACTGTCAGCGGTGGAGTACCTGCGGGGATTCCGTAGGGAGGCGTGTTGATGGGTGAGGCCCAAGACCAGTTCGACTTGTTGTCCGCCTGGGTCGAGGGTGTTGGTGATGCGGTGCGTGGCGGGGCCATGGATGAGCTGACGCTGTCTGAGGTGGCGTCCGCGCTGGACACCCTGACCGATGTCATTGGACACGTGACGGACCTGGTCGCAATGGTTCACGAGCGTGGTACGGCGGTCCGGGAGAGCGAGAAGGCGCGTCGGGACCAGGAATGGTTTGCTGTGACAGGGATCGCGCTACTGGAGGTGGAGCACACCGGAAACATGCTCATCGTGGCGCATCACCTATCAGCGCGGGCGCATAGTGCGCTGACCGAGGTAACTGGCAGTAAAACCTGAGCAGTGCTCGGGCCGTGGCGTGGTCTGGGTTCGAGGAGCGACCGTCAGTTCATAGGGGCGGGACTCGTGACATACGGGTGGTTCCGCCGGTCTTGGTGCAGATCCTTCGGGAACATCTCGCCGAGTTCGGAACGGCCGACGACGGGAGAATCTTCCAGACTGAGCGGGGCGGCGTCGTCGGATCGACTGCCTACGGCGATGTATGGGCAGCGACTCGGGCTCTGGCCTTCACGCCGGAACAGGTTGCCTCTCCCCTGGTGCGGCGGCCGTACGACCTACGGCACGCGGGGGTGTCGCTGTGGCTCAACTCCGGGTGTTCCGGCAACTGAGGTGGCCGAACGGGCGGGGCACAGCGTCAAGGTTCTCTTGCAGGTCTATGCCAAGTGCATCTTGGGACAGTACGACAGGGCGAACCAGCGGATTGACGATGCGCTCGACGACTGATGCGTCCTACCCTGTGGGGGCTCCGGTCTATGCCGGGCCCCTTCTCCGTTCCCCGTCCGACCTGCGGGAACGCTCTCGGATTCATTCCGCGTATATTCCGGGACCAGTGACATACGGGTGCATCCGGTGGCGTCTGGCTGCGTGTGGAGGATCTTGGAATGCGAACAGCCTCTGACCGTTTGCGCTGGTCAGAGGCTGTTACTGCGGTGGTGGCGGGTGCAGGGTTCGAACCTGCGTAGGCTAAGCCGACGGATTTACAGTCCGCTCCCATTGGCCACTCGGGCAACCCGCCGTGGTGTCGCTGGCGCGACGGCTGTGAAGAGGATAGCGGACCGTGGGAGTGGGTGTGACATCGAGGCGTGGCGCCGTGGTGTGGGGCTGATCTTCGGGCGCTAGGCTCTCTGGATCCGTGAACGTTGCTGGTTAGGGGATGTGTGTGCGATGGCCGACAGCTCTTTTGACATCGTCAGCAAGCTCGACCGGCAGGAGGTCGACAACGCGTTGAACCAGGCCGCCAAGGAGGTGGCGAACCGGTTCGACTTCAGGAACGTGGACGCGGGAATCAAGTGGTCCGGGGAGTCGATCGAGATCCAGGCGAACTCCGAGGAGCGGGCGAACGCGGTGCTCGACGTGCTCAAGGACAAGCTCGTGAAGCGGGGGATCTCGCTGAAGGCGATCGATGCGGGCGAGCCGAAGGCGTCGGGGAAGGTGTACAAGCTGGGCGTGGCGCTCAAGGAGGGCATCGCCCAGGAGGACGCGAAGAAGATCGGCAAGATCGTCCGGGACGAGGGGCCGAAGGGCCTCAAGGTGCAGATCCAGGGGGAGGAGCTGCGCGTCAGCTCGAAGAAGAGGGACGATCTGCAACAGGTCATCGCGCTGCTCAAGGGGAAGGACCTTGATGTGGCGTTGCAGTTTGTCAACTACAGGTGACGTTGTGGACGTAGGGAGCGCGCCGGCCTCATCCCCCGCAGAAGTGGCCGGCGCGCTCTCGTGGGTTATGACGCGGCTTCGTTCGAGATAGTTCGGTCGAATTCGTCCGAGTTCCACGTCCCCCGTGGCCTGCTTCAGTGGCGGTGGCCGGCCATGCGTTCTAGGCGGGCTATGCGTTCGGCGGTGGGGGGGTGGGTGGAGAAGAGCTTGCCTATGCCGCTGCCGGTGAAGGGGTTGGCGATCATCAGGGAGCTGGTGGTGGCCAGTTCGGGGTCCTGGGGCAGGGGCATGGCGCGGGTGCCCGCGTCGATCTTGCGGAGGGCGGAGGCCAGGGCCATGGGGTCGCCGGTGAGGCGGGCGCCGGCGGCGTCGGCGGAGTATTCGCGGGTGCGGCTGATGGCCATCTGGACAACGGCGGCGGCCAGGGGGCCGAGGATGACCATCAGGAGGGCGCCTAGGAGGCCGGGGCCCTCGTCGTCGTCGGAGCGGCCCAGTGGGATGAAGATGGCCAGGTGGGAGAGGTACGTGATCACCGTGGCTATGGCGGCGGCCACCGAGGAGATCAGGATGTCGCGGTTGTAGACGTGGGACAGTTCGTGGCCGAGGACCGCGCGTAGTTCGCGTTCGTCCAGGATCAGCAGGATGCCGCGGGTGCAGCAGACGGCGGCGTTGCGGGGGTTGCGGCCGGTGGCGAAGGCGTTGGGCTGGCGGGTCTCGGAGACGTAGAGGCGGGGCATGGGCTGGTGGGACGACGTCGCCAGTTCGCGGACGAGCCGGTACAGAACGGGGGCTTCGACCTCGCCGACCTGGTGGGCGCGCATGGCGCGTAGGGCGATGCGGTCGCTGAAGGCGTAGGCGACGCCGTTGGTGGCGAGCGCGATGATGAGGGCGATCGTCAGGCCGGTGCCGCCGCCGACCACCCAGCCGACGGCGAGCATCAAGGCTGACAGCGCGGCGATCAGCGCTGCCGTTTTGACGCCGTTGAACTGCACTTCCGCCTGCCTCCCCGTCGACCCCGACATGAGCGTCAACGGTTTGACCTGGGTCAACGTTCCCGCTAGGTAGCTTGCGACACCGTCTGTAGGACGATTTGCGGGGCCGCTGAGAGTACAAGCGCGGCGGTGGCGGTTGAGAGGATTGCGGCGCGGACGGGTACGCCGCGCACAGGGTCGTAGGACGGGCCCGGCGCGGGCGTGAACAGACGGGCGGCCCAGACCAGGTAGTAGTACAGACCGATCACCGTGTTGACGGCCATGACGGCGGCCAGCCAGGTGACCCCGCCCGCGACGGTGGCGCGGAATACGACCACCTTGGCGAACAATCCCATGACGCCGGGTGGGAGTCCGGCTAGGCAGATGAGGAAGAACGCTAGGGCGGTGGCGACGGCGGGGCTGCGGCGGGCGAGGCCGCGGTAGTCGTCGAGGGTGTCCCAGCGGCGGGCGCCGAGGCGGCGGTTGAAGCCGATCACGACGGCGAACGCGCCGAGGTTCATGACGGCGTACAGGGCGACGTAGGCGGTGGTGGCGGCGACCGCCTCGGGGAGCCGGTCATCGCCTACGGCGAGGGGCGCCAGCATGTAGCCGGACTGGGCGACCGATGACCAGGCCAGGAGTCTGATCGCGGTGCGTTGGCGGAGCGCGACAAGGTTGCCGACGGTCATGGTGACGGCCGCGATGATGCCGATGGCCGGGCCCCACACGTGGGCGTAGGAGGGCAGGCCCAGGGCGAGGACGATCGCGAGGCCCGCGAAGCCGGACGCCTTCGAAACCACTGAGAGGAACGCGGCGACGGGCAGTGGGGAGCCCTGGTAGACGTCGGGCGCCCAGAAGTGGAACGGGACGGCGGCGACCTTGAACGCGAATCCGGCGAGGATGAGCACCGAACCGGCGGTGGCGACGGGGTCCAGGTCGGACGGCAGGTCGGCGAGGGCGGGTGCGATGCGGTCGAGGTGCATGGCGCCGGTCGCGCCGTAGACGAGGCTGATCCCGAACAGCATGACCGCGGTGGAGACGACGGAGACGAGGAACAGTTTCAACGCCGCTTCGGACGCCGTCCCGTCGTAGCGGCGCAGCGCCGACAGGGCGAAGACGGGGAGGGAGAGGGTCTCCAGCGCGACGAGGAGGAGGACGAGGTCACGCGCGGCGACGAGTGTGAGGGCGCCGATGACGGCGGCGAGGAGAAGGAAGTGGTATTCGCCGACCGGCATCTTCGAGTCGGTGATCTCCTGGAGGGACAGGAGGACGACGATCACGGCGGCGCCGAGCACGATGCCCTGGAACAGGAGGGTGAAGTCGTCGGCGACGTAGGAGCAGGAGCGCGGGCCGTCGCCGCGTAGGCCGTCCGGGAGGCAGAACGTGGCGCGGCGGTCGCCGGGCGCGAGGACGATGACGGCGGCCAACGCGGCGACGAGGGATCCGCCGCTGAGCAGGGACAGGACGCGGCGCGGCGCGTCGAAGGCGTCGGCGAGCAACAGGGCTATCGCGGCGACGGCGAGGATCAGCGGCGGCGCGATCGCCGCGTAGTCGATGCTCTGGATCATCAGCCGCCTCCGAACAGGGCGCGGACGGGGTCGGTCGTCACGTCCAGCAGGGTCTTCGGCCAGAGGCCGACCAGGAGGGTGAGCGCGATCAGCGGCGTCCAGGCGGCGTATTCCTGGACGGACACGGCGGCGGGGGTGCGGGCGGACGCGGTCCCGTCCGCCGGGCCGTGGGTGAGTTTGGCGAGCATCCGCAGGAAGTACGCGGCGGTCAGTACCGCACCGAGGGCGGCGACGGCCATGAACGTTACGAACGTTTCGCGCGGCAGGTCGGCGTGGGGACGGTACGCGCCGAGTAGTGCCAGCATCTCGCCCCAGAATCCGGCAAGTCCCGGCAACCCGAGGGACGCGACGGACGCGAACGTCAGGATCGACGCCAGGCGCGGGGACGTGCCGAGCATCCCGCCGCCGATCGCGTCCATGTCGGCGGTGCCCCAGCGTTCCTTGACCGATCCGGCGAGGAAGAACAACAGGCTGGTGATGAGGCCGTGCGCGATGTTTCCGAACAGCGCGGCATTGATCCCGACCGGGGTGAGCGTCGCGATGCCGAGCAGGACGAAGCCCATGTGTCCGACGGACGAGTAGGCGATCATCCGTTTCAGGTCGCGTTGGGCGAGGCAGGCGAGCGCGCCGTAGATGATCCCGATGACGGCGAGGAGTCCGAGCCACGGCGCCCAGAACTCGGCGCCGTCGGGGGCGAGCGGCAGCGCGATCCGGACGAGCCCGTAGGTGCCCATCTTCAGCAGCACCCCGGCGAGCAGGACCGAGCCGACGGTCGGCGCCTCGGTGTGCGCGTCCGGCAGCCAGGTGTGCAGCGGCCACATCGGCGCCTTCACCGCGAACCCGACGCCCATCAGCGCGAACGCCGCGACCTGGACGCCGTGCGAGAGGCCCGACCCGTGCCGGGCGGCCAGTTCCGTCATGTCGAGGGTGCCCGCCTTGGCGCCGACGAGCAGCATCCCGGCGAGCAGGAGTCCGGAGCCGAGGAGGGTGTAGAGGATGAACTTGTAGGCGGCGGCGCGGCGTCCCGTCCCGCCCCACAGCACGATCACCACGTACATGGGGATCAGGACGGTTTCGAAGAACACGAAGAACAGCACGAGGTCGAGCGCGACGAACGTGCCGATCATCCCGACCTCGAGGACGAGTATCAGCGCGGTCAGCAGCCGGATCAGGCCGCCCGCGGGCGGGTGCCGCAGCGTGTAGAGGAAACACAGGAACGTCAGCAGCGCCGTCAGCACGACGAGCGGGAGGGAGATCCCGTCGACGCCGAGGTGGAAGCGCAGGCCGATCGCGGGCGCCCACTCCCGGTCGACTTCGAGTTGCATGCGGGACGTGGCGCCGAAGTCGAACGCCATCAGCGCGGAGATCGCAACCAGCAGCGTGGCACCGGAGACCGCCGTCCCGAACACCCGGACGGCGGCGTCGGTGCGCAGGAACCGATTCCCGGGGACGAGCATCGCGAGCGCCCCGACCAGGGGGATCGCCATCATCAGCACGAAGATCACAGGAAGATCACCACCCCGGCCACGATGACGACGACACCGGCGAGCAGGCCGGTCAGGTAGGTCTGCGCGTTGCCGTTCTGCGGGACGCGCAGAAGCCCGCCGAGCCATCGGGCGCCGCGCCCCGTCCCGACGACGGCACCGTCCACCTGGCGCCGGTCGAAGGTCACGACATACCGCGCCAACGCCTGCACGGGCCGAACGATCGCAACCGCGTACAGCTCGTCCACGTAGAAGGCCCGCGCCAACACCGGACGAACGCCACCCAGAGCGCGCGCGGGATCAAGCGCCGGGTCACGGTTCCAGAGAAGGTACGCGGCACCCGCACCCACCGCGACCAGTAGCACGCTCAGTAGCGCGGCGCCCAGGTGCGGACGCAGGTCCTCCTTGCCGAGCCCGAAGAAACCGAGGATCGCGGCGGGGACGGCGAGCGCGGCGACCGTCCACGACATGAACCTGGACGGTTCCCGGATCTCGTACGTCCCGCGCGGCTCGCCGAAGAACGTCATCAGCCACGCGCGCATCGCGTACGCCGCCGTCAACGCGACCGTCAGCAGCAACCCCAGGTACACCAGCCACGCGACACCGGCGGGCAGGTCCACGACGGCGGTCGCAGCGCGCAGGTCAATCGAGAGCTCCGACTGATAGGCGCTTGGCAACTTCTGGAACGTGGGCACGACGTCGCCGGGCCACTGGAGCGACGAGGTGTCGTCGACGGAGAATCGGTGCAGCGCCGTCGCGGACGTGGACTCGCCGCCGTGCAGGGCCGCGTGCTGGGCGGCCTCGATGACGGAGTCCTTGCTGAACCAGCCGCTGAACGGCGGGACGCCCGCCAGCGCGGCGAAACCGACCGTCATCGACCAGAACGTGATGGGCATCCCGCGCCGCAGGCCGCCGTAGTGCGCCAGCAGGTTGGAGCCCGCGACCACGATCACGCATCCGGCGGACAGGAACAGCAGCGCCTTGAACGCGCCGTGCGTGAGCAGGTGGAAGATCGCCGGGTTGTAGGCGCCGACCGCGAGCCCGGCGGCCATCACGGCGAGCTGGCTGATCGTCGAGTACGCCAGGACCCGTTTCAGGTCGTCCTGGGCGAGGGCGGCGAGCGCCGCGCCGACCATGGAGATCACCGCGGCGACGGCGAGCACCGTCAGGGCGGCCGTGGACGTGACGAACACGTCGTACAGCCGGGCGACGACGTAGATGCCCGCCGCGACCATGGTGGCCGCGTGGATGAGGGCGCTGATCGGGGTCGGGCCCGCCATCGCGTCCGGCAGCCAGGTGTGCAGCGGGAACTGGGCGCTCTTGCCCGCGACACCGGCGAGGAGCAGCAGCGCCGCCACGGTCGTGGTCGTCCCGGACAGGGCGCCCTGGTCGCGCAGGATCTCGTCGATCTCGAACGAGCCCGCCTGGGTGCCGAGCACCAGGATGCCCAGGAGGAACCCGACGTCGCCGAGCCGCGTGACGAGGAACGCCTTGACCGCGGCCCGCGAGTTCGCCCGGTCCTCCCAGTGGTGGCCGATCAGGAAGTACGAGCAGATGCCCATGACCTCCCAGCCCGCGTACAGGACGAGGAGGTCGCCGGAGTACACGACCAGCAGCATCGCGGCCGTGAACATCGACACGAACGCGGCGTACGACGAGTACCGCCGGTCGCCCCGCATGTACGCGACCGAGTACACCTGGACGGCGAGCGCGACGCAGCAGACCATCAGCCCGACGACGGCGGCCAGCCCGTCCACCTGGAGCCCGACGCGAATCGGCACCGACCCGGTCTGGATGACGGTGAGTTCACCGGTCCGCTCGCCGGGGTCGCGCCACACGACGAAGGCGGCGACCGCCGCCAGCACCAACGAGACCGCGATCGGCAAACATGCGATCAAAGCGGGGCCGTTGCGCAACGGCGCGGGAGCCTCGGGACGCCCGCCGAGGACGCGAGTCAAAGACGGCCCGAACAACATCCCCGCGAACGCGGCGAGAAACGGCAGCGACACCGCCAGCGAGGCGAGCCAGATCACGGCGCCGCCTCCTCGACCGGCTCGGCCTCCCGCTCGACTTCGGCGGGACGAGCCGTGTCCTCAGCCAGATCGCGGAGCCGGTCAACGTCCACCATCCGCCGGTTCCGATACACCAGCAGCACGATCGCAAGCCCGAGCCCGATCTCCGCCGCCGCGATCACGATGGTGAACAGGGTGAGGACCTGCCCACCGTGCAACCTGTCCTGGTACCAGATGTCGAACGTGACGAGGTTGAGGTTCACCGCGTTCAACATCAGCTCGACCGACATCAGCACGAGGATCGCGTTGCGGCGCGCCAGCACCCCGTAAACGCCGACGGAGAACAGCAGCGCGGCGACGACGGTCGGGTAGGCGAGATGCATCAGCCGTCGCCTTTCTCGTCCGCCCGCGCCCCCGCCTCGGGACGGGCACGAATGTCAGATCGGGACAGCACGATCGCGCCCACCAGCGACGCGAGCAGCAATACCGACAGGACCTCGAACGGCAGCACCCACGTCCGAAACACCGCGGCGCCCAACTCGTCGGCGGACCCGCCGCCCTCGCGCAACGGCATCCGCTCGTCCCGGAAACCCATGGCCATCACGGTCACCAGGACGGCGGCGGTGGCGACGGCGACGGCCGCGGCCGCCCACCGGTTGCCGGAGTCCAGGTCGGCGGAGTCGCCGATCGGCGCCCGCGTCAACATGATCCCGAACAGCAGCAGCACGACGATCGCACCCACGTAGATCAGCACCTGCACCCAGGCGACGAACTCCGCGGTCAGGACGAGATAACCGCCCGCTAGCGCACCGAACGACAACACCAGCCACAGCGCCGCGTGGACGAGGTTCCGCGTCGTCACCACCAGGATCCCGGCCCCTACCGCTACGACGCCGAGCAGCACGAACACGACCTCCTGGCCGCTCATCGCGGATCCCGTCGCGAGGCGCGGGCGGCGGCCTTCTCGGCGGCGGCGATCTCCTTCGGCGGTTCGGCGGACGGGTCGTGCGCCTGCGGCGGCGGGACCGTCCACATCCACTCCCGCAGCCGTTCCTTCTCGTGCGTCAGTTCCGCGATGTCGTATTCGGCGTACTCGAACTCCGGCGACCAGAACAGCGCGTCGAACGGGCACGCCTCGATGCAGATGCCGCAGTACATGCAGAGGGCGAAGTCGATGGCGAACCGGTCGAGGACGTTGCGGGTCCTGGCCCGTCCGCCGCCCTCGGCCGGGAGGGTCTCCTTGTGGGAGTCGATGTAGATGCACCAGTCGGGGCACTCGCGGGCGCACAACATGCAGACAGTGCAGTTCTCCTCGAAGAGCGCGATGACTCCCCTGCTGCGCGGAGGCAGATCGGGCCGCACTTCGGGGTATTGACGCGTTATGGAACGCCGCGTCATCGTTCGCAACGTGACCGCCAGCCCCTTGGCCAGCCCGCCTCCTGGTAGCCGTCCCACGCGCCCCATGATTGCGCAGGATCGTCTTCGGGGGAACGCGGCCGGGCCTGCGTTCGTCCTACTGCACGTGGGGGGCGTGGTCGTGGCCGCGTTCGCGGGCGGGGAGGGCTTGTGAGCCAACACGGAGACCACCCTGGGCATGAGCAGGCGTCGCCGAGGTACGGGCAACCGGGATGGCGTCCGCCGTTCCCGGGGCGACCGTTTCCACCCGTTCCGCCGATGACGTCGGTGCCCCCGACGCCCGTCGCGCCCGTCCCGCCGCCGAGCGAGACGACGCGCGGCATCCTGTGGGCGTTCGTCCCGTTCATCACCCTCGGGTACGGGACGCCGGTGTCCTTCCTCTACGCGGCGGTCAAGCGCAAGTCGTGGAGCCTGGGCGCGACGGCCGCCGGATACGGCGTCGGGACGGCCGGGGTCGTGTCGCTGGTCGGGTCCGACGACCCGTTCTTCGTCGCCATCGGCGTGCTCATGGCGATCATGCTGTGGATCGCGGGCACCGGGCACGCCTTCGCCGTGCGGAAGTCCGTCTTCCCCCGCGAGGTGCCGCGCAACCGCCTCAACCAGCACGCCATCGAGGTCGCCAAGTACCGCCGGACGCTGCGCGAGGAAGCCCGCGCGCTCGCCACCGAAGACCCGGCCCTCGCCCGGGAGCTGCGGATCGGACGTCCCGACGTGCCCCGCACCTACGATGACGGCGGTCTCGTGGACGTCAACCACGCGCCGCCGGAGATCCTCGCCGCGCTGCCCGGCATGAAGGCCGAGTTCGTGGAACGGATCGTCCGCCACCGCGAACAGCAGGGCGGTTTCGTGTCCGCCGAGGAGATGGCGGTGGACGCCGACATCCCGCCCGACGTCCTCCCGGAGATGGCCGAGTTCACCATCTTCCTGCGCTGAGTCAGCCGACCAGATACGTCAGAGGACGACCCGCAGGACGCCGGTGAGCGCGAGCTGCGCCAGCGACAGCGGCACCAGCCACGCCCAGGCGAGCTTCTGGAGCTGGTCCTCGCGCATGCGCGGGTAGCTGACCCGCAGCCAGATCACGCAGAACGCGAGCACGCCGCCCTTGAGCAGCGTCCACAACCATCCCAGCTCGGTGTTGAGGAACGGACCCTTCCAGCCGCCGAGGAACAGCACGGTCGTCAACGCGCACAACACGACGATCCCGGCGTACTCGGCGAGGAGGAACAGCGCGAAACGCAGCCCGCCGTACTCCGTGTACGGGCCGAAGATGATCTCGGAGTCGGCGACCGGCATGTCGAACGGCGGGCGCCGCAGCTCCGCGAGCCCGGCGACGAAGAACACGACGGCGCCGACCGCCTGCCAGGGCAGCCACCACCAGCGCCACTCGTCCACGATCCCCTGCATCGACAGCGTGCCCGCCGCCATCGCCACCGACGACGCCGCGAACACCATCGGCAGCTCGTACGACATCAGCTGCGCCGCGACCCGCATCCCGCCGAGCAGTGAGTACTTGTTCGCGCTCGCCCAGCCCGCCATGATCGCGCCGATCACGCCGACACCCATCACCGCGAGCGCGAAGAAGATCCCGGGTCCGAGGTCGAGCGCGACCTGCCCTTCCGGCCCGACCGGAATCACCAGCAACACCAGCAGGTACGGGACGAGCGCCACGCCCGGAGCCAGCTTGAACACCCACCGGTCGGCGTCCCGGGGGACCACGTCCTCCTTCTGCGCGAACTTCACGCCGTCCGCGACGAGCTGCGCCCAGCCATGGAAACCACCCGCGTACATGGGTCCGAGACGCCCCTGCATGTGGGCCATCACCTTGTGCTCGGCCTGCCCGACCAGCAACGGCAACAACGCGAACGCGCCCGCGACCAGCGCCAGCTTGACGACAACCTCAACCATCGCGCCCCTCCCCCTCCGGAGGACGCTCCCCAGACCCCGGAGGCGGGCCGCCGGGACCGTCCTCGTTCGGCTGGCGCTCCGCCGCGGTCGCCGAAGCGCCCGCCTCCGGGGAAGGCTCGCCTTCTGGGGGGTGGGCGCGGCGGGGGCGGGCCGCGCGTTCGGCGGCGGCGCCCCAGGCGCCCTCGTCGGGTACGCCGGGTGGACGGACGCGGCGGCGACTCGGGGCGCCGTGGCCCGATTCGCCTGGTTCCTTGGCGCCCGGCCAGGGCTTGGCCACGCGGGCGGCGAGGACGAAGTCCTTGCGGAGCGGATGGCCCTCGAACCCGTCGGGGAGCAGCAGCGGGACGAGGTTCGGATGGCCCTCGAAGAGGATGCCGAACATTTCCGCTGTTTCCCGCTCGTGCCATCCGGCCCCGCGATAGACGCCCGTGGCCGTGGGCAGGACGGGCGCGCGTTTCGGGACGCGCGTCCGGATGAGGAGGTGGTGGCGGCGTTCCAGCGAGTACACGTGCACGACGACGGCGAAACCCTCGGCCAGCTCGTCGACGCCGGTCAGCCAGTCGAAGAAGGCGCAGGACAGGTCGTCGCGGGCGAAGGTCAGCGCGTCCAGCCAATGCTCGGGCGGCACCCCGACGGCCAGGCCGCCGTGCGTCTCCTCCATGGAGATCTCGTCGGCGAAACGGGCGGTCCAGGCCTCCGACAGCGCCTGGACGACCGGTTCGTCGCTCACCGGTGGCGTCCGATCTCGTCGTCGTGGCCGTCGTCGACGAGCCCCGGAATGATCGACGGATCGTGATCGCGCACGTCGGCGGCGACCGGCACCTCGTCCTCGAAGACCACTTCCTCCTCGACGAACACCTCGTCGGCGGGCGGCTCCTCCTCGGGCGGCGCCGGGTGCGGTTCGTCCGGCACTGGCGGCGGTTGGACGGGACGCCGCAACACCGTCGCAGCCAACGGACGCGGCGCGGGCGGCGGGCTCACCGGCTCGCCGGAGCCGTCACCGTCGCGGGGAGCGTAACGGTCGCCGAGCGACTCACCGGCGATCTTGTCCTGGAGCCGGACGATGCCCTGCAACAGCGCCTCCGGACGCGGCGGGCAGCCAGGCACGTACACGTCGACGGGCACGATCTGGTCGACGCCCTTCGTCACGCAGTAGGAGTCCCAGTACGGGCCGCCGCAGTTGGAGCAGGCGCCGAACGAGATGACGTACTTGGGTTCGGGCATCTGTTCGTACAGGCGGCGCACGGCGGGCGCCATCTTGTCGCTCACCGTCCCGGACACGACCATGAGGTCGGCCTGCCGGGGCCCGGGCGCGAACGGGATGACACCGAGCCGGATGAAGTCGTGGCGGCTCATCGACGTCGCGATGAACTCGATGGCGCAGCAGGCCAGACCGAAGTTGAAGACCCACAGCGAGTAGCGGCGGCCCCAGTTGAGCACGAACTTGACGGGCTTCGGCGCCAGCCGCGACAGCGGTCCCACGCTCGGCGGCGGTAGATCGATAGTGCCCACGGGAGCATTGTTACAGCCCACCGCGATCTGGCCAGAGGCCCAGAGGAATCAACCCGGGATCAGACCCAGGACAGCACGCCCTTCTTGCCCGCGTAGGCGAGCCCGACCGCGAGGAACCCCAGGAAGACGAACATCTCGCCGAGCGTCGCCGCGCCGTACCCAGGAGCGGAGAACACCGTCGCCCAAGGGAAGAGGAACACCGCGTCCACGGCGAACACCACGTACAGGTAGGCGAAGACGTAGTACCGGACGTAGGAGTGCGCCCAACCCTCCCCAACAGGGTCGACACCGCACTCGTACGTGGTCAGTTTCTCGGCCGTGGGACGGCTCGGACGCAGCATCCGGTTCGCCGCCAGACCGCCCCCGACGATCCCGGCGCCGACGAGGAGCAGGCCGACTACCACGACATACGTGTCGAAATAGTTATGCACCAGAGCCTCCCCGGCTGCGTCTCATCCAGTATCCCCTTCAACGGCGCTCGGGGGAATGTGACCTTGTACCTCCACATCGGAGGCGCGGGATGTCATGGTTTTACTACAGACTAGGCTTTGCATTGGGGTCAGTTGACCTGGAAGGACGTGACCAGATGAGCAACCCTCCGCCGCCCCCGGGGTGGGACTCTCCGGGCGGTGCCTCCTGGCCGCCTCCGCCGCCGCCCGCAGGGCCCGGCGGACCGGGTCCGGGCGGGCCCGGAATGCCGGGTGGGCCCGGAATGCCGGGCGTGCCTGGGCATCCCGGTGGAGCGGGAGCCCCCGGCGGCCCACCGCCCCCGCCCGGCGGATACGGCGGTCCGGGGACACCGCCGCCCTTCTTCCCGCCGCCTCCCGGCGCCCCGATGGGTCCGGGCATGCCGCCGCCCAAGCGCGGCAACGGCGCGCTGATCGCGGCCCTGCTGGGCGGTGGACTGGTCGTCCTCGTCCTGATCGGCGTCGTGGTGTTCGTGCTCGCCGCGAACGGCGGCAAGACGCCGGAGGAGAAGCTGACGGCCGCCGAGACGAGCGTGTCCACGGCCCGCGCCGTCGCGCTCAACGGCACGTTCGGCGGCGCCGGGACGCTGACCGGTGAGCTGACCGTGACCAAGGGCGGCCGCGCGACCGGCCCGGTCACCTGGAACAGCGACCGCGTCACCATCCTGTCGGCCGACGGCAAGCTGTTCGTGAAGGCCGACCAGTCCTACTGGAAGCGGGAGATCTCCGCCTCCGACGACCCGTACTACCTGACCGCCGGTCAGCAGTGGGGACGGATGGACACCGACGAGCTCAACATCGACTTCAAGGCGCAGCTGTCGCCGACGGCGCTGGCGAGCCAGCTCGCCTCCGCCCGACGCTCGAAGATCAAGCCGATCGAGACGAACTGGAAGGGCAAGAAGGCGCTGAAGTTCAGCACGTTCTCGTCCACGATCTACATCAGCGACGAGGACGAGTCGCAGCTGCTGCGCTACGAGGCCACCACCCCGCGCGTCCAGGTGGACGTGACCCCGAAGAGCGCCAGCGACGCCGCGTCCGTCATCTCCGACATGCGGACGAACATCGGCGAGCTGAAGGACTCCTTCAACAGCTCGGCGCAGCCTCGGGTCTCCGAGTGGAAGAAGGGCGGCTGCAACGGCAACTCCGGTTGCACGGTCGAGGCGCAGATCCGTCCGCCGTACGACGTGGAGACGCCCGTCACGATCGACGTCCGGTTCCGGATCACCGCCACGACGCTGACCGGCCGCGACCTCGGCAACTGCACGACCCGGATCACCATCACCAGCTCCAGCCCGCAGTGGGCGAGCTGCCGGGTCACCAGCAGCGCCTGGACGAGCTGGGCCAAGGGAACGGGCGGAACGTTCTACAAGCACGCCTCGTACAAGGTGATCGGCGCCACGTCCGAAGAGGTCCAGGCGATGCAGAACGGCCTGGACAGCGAGTAACCCCCAGGTCGGCCGCACCGCGCGCTGATCCCGACAGGGCCACCGCCCGGTGGCGTTTCCCCCGGTTCCGGGGGAAACGCCACCGGGCACCCTTATGCTCATAAGGCGCCCCCCGGGACCGACGGCGCCCCCCTTGCCGCAGCGCACCCGTCGGCACCACCCGGAGGCCGCCACCAAAACCCCTTGCTTTGTGCCTGACTGTCGGGCCCGATGTGCGGGCCCCAAAAGTGAGCAGAGTGAGACCCAGTGAGCGCTGACCAGGACCCCCCGCCCCCGGCGGACCCCTCCCGCCCCCCACTCCCCGAACACGGCCCACGCGTCGGCCCACCACTCAGGCCGGGAGACACGCCGCGGGACGGAATTCCGCTCATACCGGCAGCCGGTCCCGCGCCGGGCACCGGAACCGGACCGCAACTCAGACCGCAGGCCGCGCCGGGACCCAGGCCGCAGGCCGCGCCGGGAGCCGGGCCACAGGTCGGGCTGCTCGGCGGACCACAGGCCGGGCCGGGTGCCGGGGCCGGGGCGGCGGTTGGGGCTGACGCCGGGGGCCGAGGTGGTTCGCGGAGGCGGCGGGTGGTCGCCGTGGCGGGGGCGGCGGCTGGAGCGCTTGTCGTGGGCTCGGTGTTGGCTGTGGTGTTGACCGGGGGTGGGGAGCCGTCTGGGAAACCGGTGAAACCGGCGGCGCCTGCCGGGCCTCCGGGTTGGTCTGTTCAGGCGGGGCAGTTGCTCACGTCCGGTAAGGGCGTGCGGTACGACGGGACGTTGACGGTGGGCGGCAGGCCCGTCCAGGCGCATCTGCGGGTGACTCCGGCGGGCTTGGCTACGGGCGCGCTCACGGCGGGCACTCTGCGGGCGGACGTCGTCGCCGTCGACGGTGACACCTTCATCAAGGCGGGCACGGTGTTCTGGCGTGACTACGCCGGGGAGACCCGCCACCCCGAGTACTACGCGGGACGCTGGTCCAAGGCGCCCGCCGCCCTGCCCGGCTTCGACGTGCCGGGCGTGCTCGGCCCGAAACACATCGCCCAGACGCTCACCAAGACAACAGCGAAAACACCCACGGAGAAGGTCAACGGCGTCCCCGCGTACCGGGTGAAGACGCCGGGCGCGGAGTACCTGGTGGCGACGGCGGCGCCGCATCGGCTGCTGTCCGTGCGGCCGTCCGGGCAGAACACGGCATGGTTCACGGCCGCGCCCTTGGCCGCACCGGCGACGCTGTTCGCGGAGTTGCGGCCGCGTGTCGCCAAGCTCGGCGGCGCCGCCGACCCGTGGCTGCTGTTTCGTCCCGGCACATTGACGTTCGACAACTGCGACCAGAACACCAACGGCTGCACCGTGAACGTCCCGGCCACGCTGACGACGCCCTCGGGCTCGGTGCCGTCGGGGGCGCGGGCGGCGTTGTGGGCGTCCATCACGTCCCGGGGCAAGGCGCTCGGCTCCTGCCGGACGTCGGGGCCGGTTCCGGCCGCCCGGTCGCTGGCGCTGCGCTGCACGGTCACCAGCAGCCAGTGGCGGCACTGGGTGCGGGACGCGCTCGACAACCCCGGCTCGTACCCGTACCAGGCGACGGCCCACGTGATCGGCGAGGCCGTGGGCACGGCGGACGTGTCCAAGCTGCTCGCCGCCGTCGACCGCGAGCGCCGCGCCGTCCTGAAGCCGAAGCCGAAGCCGTCGCGGAGCGCGCCGCCGCCGGAGGTCGCCCAGTCAGCGTCCCCGCCAACGCCGTGACCTGCCCGGTCGCGACGTTCCCGCCCGTGACAACCTCCTGCCGGAGACGTCAGGAGGGTAAGGCGCGGGGGCGGTGCCGCCGACCGGAATTGGCGCTGTCTACACTTCGGAGCGTGAACTCCACGCCCCCGGGGAGCCTCGGCTCCTCGACGATCCCCGCGCGTCGGCTGGTCAGGCGGTTGCACGTCGACCTGTGCCGTCAGCGCAGCTGCCTGTGTTCGGCGTGAACTAGAGGGCCCGTCCAGGTCGTACCAGCCGATAGGGTCTGCCCGAATCCGGAAGACCCGCCTGAACCCCGCCCCGAAGTGATACGTCTTGTGTTACGGGGTCACGACCTCCCTGAAAGCGGGACGTCACATGTCGGGTGGAATGCCGACCGCGGTCCATGCCTCTGCGGACCGGCGGTCACTGAGTAACGGGCGCCACGGGACCAGCCGTGTCATCGTCCCCGTGGGCCGTCCGTTCCCGCTAACACCATCTGATCCCGGACATACCATGAAGGTAAGCCTAAGTAGCGTCACGAACCTGGGTGCCTCCCCCAGGGCGGACGCTGCGCGTCGAGGAGGTCTTCCTCTGTGACCAAACAGGTCCAGCAGATCGACCGCGTCATCATCCGCTTCGCCGGTGACTCCGGTGACGGCATGCAGCTGACCGGCGACCGCTTCACCCAGGAGACCGCGGCGTTCGGAAACGACCTGTCGACGTTGCCGAACTTCCCGGCCGAAATCCGCGCCCCCGCCGGGACCCTCCCCGGCGTGTCCAGCTTCCAACTCCACTTCGCCGACCACGACATCCTCACCCCGGGCGACGCGCCCAACGTCCTGGTCGCGATGAATCCCGCCGCCCTGAAGGCCAACCTCGGGGACCTCCCCCGCGGGGCGGATCTGATCGTCAACACCGACGAGTTCACCAAGCGCAACCTCGCCAAGGTCGGCTTCGACGCCAACCCCGTCGAGGACGAGTCCCTGTCCGAGTACCGGGTGCACGCGCTGCCGCTCACCTCGATGACGGTCACGGCCCTCAGCGAGTTCGACATCTCCAAGAAGGACGCCGAACGAGCGAAGAACATGTTCGCGCTCGGGCTGCTGTCCTGGCTGTATGACCGTCCCACCGAGGGAACGACCTCCTTCCTTGAGAAGAAGTTCGCCAGCAAGCCCGTAATCATGAAGGCGAACCTCGCGGCGTTCCAGGCGGGCTGGTCGTACGGCGAGACGACCGAGGCGTTCTCGGTCCAGTACGAGGTCAAGCCCGCCGAGCACCAGCCGGGCCTGTACCGCAACATCACCGGCAACCTCGCGCTGGCGTACGGGCTCGTCGCCGCGGGCGTGCAGAGCGGGTTGCCGATCTTCCTCGGCTCGTATCCGATCACCCCGGCGTCCGACATCCTGCACGAGATCTCCAAGCACAAGCGCTTCGGGGTCCGGACGTTCCAGGCCGAGGACGAGATCGCCGCCGTCGGCGCCGCGCTCGGCGCCTCGTTCGGCGGGTCCCTCGGCGTCACCACGACGTCGGGTCCGGGCATCGCGCTGAAGAGCGAGACGATCGGCCTCGGCGTCGCGACGGAGCTTCCGCTGCTGGTCATCGACGTGCAGCGGGCCGGTCCCTCAACCGGACTGCCGACCAAGACCGAGCAGGCCGACCTGTTGCAGGCCATGTACGGCCGCAACGGCGAGGCGCCCGTCCCGGTGATCGCGCCGCAGTCCCCGTCGGACTGCTTCGACGCGGCGCTGGAGGCGGCCCGCATAGCGGTGAAGTACCGCACGCCGGTGATCGTGCTGTCGGACGGCTACCTCGCCAACGGCTCCGAGCCGTGGCGGTTGCCGGACGTCGCGTCCCTCCCGACGATCGAGCCGAACTTCGCGGCCCCGTCACCGGACGGGGAGTTCCAGCCGTTCCAGCGTGACCCCGAGACGCTGGCGCGGCCGTGGGCCGTCCCCGGCACCGAGGGTCTGGAGCACCGGATCGGCGGCCTGGAGAAGGCCGACGTCACCGGAAACATCTCCTACGACCCGGCCAACCACGACCACATGGTGCGGATCCGGCAGGCCAAGGTGGACGGGATCGCGAACGACATCGCGCCCCTCGACGTGGACGACCCGTCCGGCGCGGCGCGCGTCCTCGTGATCGGCTGGGGCGGGACGTACGGGGCGATCTCCGCCGCCGTCCGCCGCGTCCGGGCGCAGGGCCAGCACGTCGCGCAGGCCCATCTCCGGCACCTCAACCCGTTCCCCGCGAACCTGCCCGAGGTGCTGCGCTCCTACGACAAGGTCGTCGTCCCGGAGATCAACCTCGGCCAGCTCGCGATGCTGCTGCGCGGCCGGTTCCTCGTCGACGTGATCGGCTACAACCAGGTCCGCGGCCTGCCCTTCAAGGCCGAAGAGCTCCAGGGCGTGATCCAGGAAGTGATCGACAGTGAGTGACAACGGAACCAACGGAAACGGCGCCGTGAACGGGAACGGGAAGAAGACCCTGCTCTCGCTCGTCCCGAAGACCGACGTCAAGCAAACCTTGAAGGACTTCAAGACCGACCAGGAGGTGCGCTGGTGCCCCGGATGCGGTGACTACGCGATCCTCGCGGCCGTCCAGTCCTTCCTGCCGGAGCTGGGGCTTCGCCGCGAGAACATCGCGTTCATCTCCGGCATCGGCTGCTCGTCGCGGTTCCCGTACTACATGAACACCTACGGGTTCCACTCGATCCACGGCCGGGCGCCCGCGATCGCGACGGGGCTCGCGACGTCCCGTCCCGACCTGTCGGTGTGGGTCGTGACCGGGGACGGCGACGCGCTGTCCATCGGCGGCAACCACCTGATCCACGCGCTGCGCCGCAACGTCAACCTGAAGATCCTGCTGTTCAACAACCGGATTTACGGCCTGACGAAGGGCCAGTACTCGCCGACGTCCGAAATCGGCAAGATCACCAAGTCGACCCCCATGGGTTCGCTGGACGCCCCGTTCAACCCGCTGTCGCTCGCGATCGGCGCGGAGGGCACGTTCGTCGCCCGCACCATCGACTCCGACCGCAAGCACCTCCAGTCGGTGCTGCGCGCCGCCGCCCAGCACCGCGGCACCGCGCTGGTCGAGATCTACCAGAACTGCAACATCTTCAACGACAACGCCTTCGAGCCTCTGAAGGACGCCTCCGTCCGCGACGACATCACCGTCCGGCTGGAGCACGGCGAGCCCATCATCTTCGGCGCGGACCGGTCCAAGGCACTGCGCCGCAGCCCGTCCGGCTCGTTCGAGGTCGTGCAGGTCGCGGACGTCAGCACGGACGAGATCGCCGTGCACGACGCCCACAACCCCGACCCGTCGATGGCGTTCGCGCTGTCGCGGCTCGACCAGCCCGCGTTCGAGCACACCCCGATCGGGATCTTCCGCGACGTGGACCGTCCGTCCTACGACGAGCTGATGGCGGCCCAGCTCGCCGAGGCCACCGAGACGCAGGGCAAGGGCGACCTCGCGGCCCTGCTCAGCAGCGGCGACACCTGGCAGATCGACTGAGAACACGGCCTACCAGGCTTCACGCAGGCCCGGCCCCGGATTGCCCGGAGCCGGGCCTGTCACTTGTCTGAGAAGACCACCAGAAGAGATCATCTTGCGTATTGAAACCCGTGGAATGGGGCACGGTTCACACGTAGGCAGGCGGCCACCGGTCTTCCGGGCAGTCCCGATGCGGGACGGCGTCGCGTCCTGCAAGACTGGCGGGATCAGGTGACCGGGAGGTGACGATGCGCGTCAATCCGCGCCGCAGCAGGGGTCGTCGGCGGGACGATCCTCCCGTACCCGCCCCTACTCCTCCCAACCCCGCCCGGCCAGCCGTCGACGCGACACAGCCGTACCACCCCGGCCGCGTGCCCGCCCGACCACCCGAAGCTCGCGGACCGGTGACGGCCGTCCTACCACCCGCCCCGAACGTCCCCCCACCTCCGCCGCCACCCGTGCCGCCGCAGCCGGTGGCCCCACGCTCGGCGGCCGAGATCACGGCGGCGCGACGCCGTGCACAGGTGGCCGAGCGTCGGCGCGCGGCGCAGGAGGCCAAGCGCAGCCGAGCCGCGCGAAGGCAACAGCACCCTTACCCCGCCCCAACGGTCAAGGCCGCCGACCAACACCGCTCGGCCCTGCTGGTCATGGTCCTGACGCTCGGGCTGCTGATCGCGGCGGTCGTGGTGACCGGCGGCATGATCGCGTCCTCGATGCGAACGCGCCCGGTGACACTTGCCTCACCGCTACAGATCTATCCCGTCACACAGGTGATACCGGGCCAGTGCCCAGTAGGGACGCAGGGCATCACCGGAAGATCCGCCGCGGGCCCGACCTGCTACCGCCTCGTACAGGGCATCGTGATCTACAAGGTCGCGGACATGCGCGTCCAGAAGTCACGCGCACGATCCGGCGGCTACGACGTCGCGGTCACTCTCCGCCCGGTCGACCGAGACGCCTTCGCCAAACTGACCCGCAACACCATCGGCCGCGACCTGGCTTTCGTCGTCCGAGGACGGCTCATCATCCTCCCCCGCGTCGACATGGCGATCCTGGACGGCAAGATCGCGCTGACCGGCAACCCCGACAAGGCGTCCGCGAACAAACTGGCCCGCGAACTCAAGGGCCGCCGCTAACGGCCCCCGCCTCTGCGGCGCGTCCGAGGGGGCCGGACGCACATGGGGGACGATCGCAGAGGCGAGGACCCGCCTATGAGGACGGCGCGATGCGCTGCCCCCGGTCCACATGCGGAAGCCTGCCGACGATCGGCCGTCCCGCACCCAAGGCAGCGGCCCGCATGACCCGCTCCTCAATCGCGATCCGCGCCCACACGAGCTTCCCAGTCGCCAGTTCGGTCCACCCGCAGCCGCCGGACGCGAATGCCTGCACCAGGATCAGGCCCCTACCGTGCTGGCTGAATTGTCCGGGCGTCTGCAACACGGGACGGCCGGGATGGTCGTCCCAGACGCACATCTCGACACCGACGTCGAGCCGACTGACCCACGCGCGCATCTTCTCGCTCACGCAGTACCGCGCGGCGTTGGACGCCAGCTCAGACATGATCTGGCATGCGTCACTGCCGTAGGCGTCGAGCCCCCACGCGCTGAGGCCGCTCCGCACGAGGTCGCGAGTCAGGTAGACGGTTTCGCGGCATGCGGTCACTATTACCGCAAATTGGTTGGTTTGTTCCACCTTGCCTTTGGTGACGTTCACGGGGTGGCCTTTCGCAGTTCCGTTTCCAGGACACACCCTGCCGCGAGCAAGTACCGTTGTCCTATTGCGTTTCAAGATCGCCAATAAGGAGATCTCAGATGACAAGAGTGGACAACCTCGATCCGGACAACAACTCTTGGCACTGGCTGGCCGCTGACCTGCGGGTTTGGCGCCTGGAGCGCAACCTGTCGCAGGCCGACATCGGCCGGATCTGCGGGGTGGATAATTCTCGGGTTGCCAACTGGGAATCGGCTGGAGCAAAAATGCCGCAGAAGCACGCCGAAACTCTTGACCGAGTATGGAAGACTCGTGGCCATTTCGCCCGACTTCGCCGTTTGGCGGAGAGTGCTCACGACCCGAACTGGTTCGATCAGTACACGCAGTACGAGGAGAGGGCGGATGCAGTCTGCGCGTATTCCGCGCTCGTGATACATGCGCTCTTCCAGACCGAGGACTACGCGCGGGCGCTGATCGAGGGTGCGCAAGTTGTCGACGACGTCGAGGGCACGCTTGCCTCGCGGATGGCGCGACGCAGGATCTTGGACTCCCCTGATGCCCCTGACCTGCGATTGTTCGTGCGGCAGTCAGTGCTAGAAGACCCGGTCGGTGGCCCCGATGTTATGCGGGGACAGCTCGCGCACTTGTTGGAGCTGAGCCACCGCAAGGGTGTCGTGGTGCGAGCTCTCGCGAAGGCCAAAGCCACGCACGCAGGGGTTGATGGTTCGTTCACACTCTTGCGTTCAGAGCAGGTGGAACACGCCTGGTCGCCCGCTGTGAACGGCGGGCGGCTCGTAACCGACCCCGCAAAGGTAAAGGACTACCGGCTACGGTGGGACCTCATAGGGCATGATGCCCTATCCCGAGACTCGACCCGGAGTCTCCTGCGCGACCTGATGGAGGCCATGAAGTGAGCGAACCCGTGTGGCGTAAGTCCACCCGTAGCGGGGGCGCCAACGGTGGTGGCGATGGATGCGTGGAGCTGGCCGCCTTCTCCAGCACAGTCGGTGTCCGTGACAGCAAGGCCCCCGGGGCCGGGCACCTCACGCTCACAGCCGAGAACTTCACCCAGCTCATCACCGCCGCAAAAGCGGACAAGCTGAACATCTGACCTGACGCCCCCGGCAGCGGCCTCGTCCTTCTCAAGGATGGGGCCGTTCGTCATAGGAGCGCCCTCAGCCCGAGTGACGGAACAGCGGGGTGGCGGAGTGAAGGGGCGAAGAGGGCGGAGTGACGGGGTGGCGGAGTGACGGGGAAGGGGCCCCACAGCAGAGTGGCTAGGGTCGCGATGTGCGTCAGATGCCGTCGTCCGACATGGTCATCCTGATCTCGTTTCTCGCCGTTTTGTTGATCTTTTTCAGCATCGACGTGCGTTCGCGGGATTCGGCGGACTCGAAGCCGTGGCACGCACAACTCTTCGAATGGGCCTCCCGCATCGGCGGGGTTTCGGCCGCAGTGTCCCTGGCCCTGGGCTGGGTGGACCTCTTCATCCCGGACGAGAGCAGCCCGATCCACGTAGCACTCGTAGCCGTCCCCGGCTCCCTGGCCGTCCTATGCGCGATCATTCTGGGCTTGGAGATGCTCTGGCAACGCAGAGACCCGCTATGACTTCCCAGGCCGAGGCAACTCAGCAGGAACAGGAAGCCGCACTCCCCGGCTCTCTCCATCCGCATGCACTTCGAGCGAGCGAAGCACCGACCCACGCGGAACGTCAAAAACCAGAACACCCCGCACTTCCGCACCAGCCTCGACTCCCCAGGCCGTCCCCCTCCGCCGCCCCTCGATCAGAAGCAGCCCGGGATACTCATCACCCTCGTCCCGCAACCGCTGCACCTTGGCCTCGACAAGCACTTTCGCCGACCCCGTGTTGGCAACGTTGAGCTTCACCCGACACAGCGTCCCGCGCACGGTCACCCTCTTGATCTTCCCACCGCACCGAAACTCCGTCGCCGTGAACCTGATGTCACGGTCCATCACCGGCGAGCCAAAAACCCCCTCGGCCGGACGATTGACGTAACGGTAGACAGCAAGGGCTCCCACCCCCGCCCCACCAAGCAAGGCGACGACCAGGAGCACCAAAAAGACGCGAACTCCAACAGTCCGTCTCCCAGCGAGACGAATATCCCGAACAGCCAGCCACCCGATTTGCAGCGTGACCAGCGCATCAACAACCCCGACCAGAGGCAGCAGCCACCCAGCGGCCGCCCTCCGGTAACTAGTGATCACCAACAGCGCAATGCCAACCGCCAGAACCTGAACCCCAACGATGGCGGCGCCCGCCTGCACAGCCCGCCTCACAACCCCGAACGACGGCACACCCACATCAGCGGGCCGCTCAACGGACGGCCACCCGTCCAACCCCACAGGATCCGGCCGAGTACTTTGCGGGTCCAACACCCCACAAACCCTACTGATCTCCCACCAAAACCACGAACCAATCCCCCACGATCACCACCCTCGCCGCACCCCCATTACATTGAGCTACCGCATAATCACCACCCCGCGTCGAACCGACGTACCCGACCCCGTGGACGTCGAAAAGCCCCACCCTTACCAGAATCCCACCCAGGAAACTCCCGTATAGCATAAACTTGCTCAAGAAGCAGCACTTCCGCGCTTACCCACAACCGAAGCGTGAGTGATCCCGGATGTCTTACATGATTAATGGATTGAGAGTTCCGAAGGAACTGGTGTCGACCATCGAATCTGGCCGCTGGACTCCGCCACGAGAAGAAGAACCAACGTATCTGGCCGTCTTCGGCGAGCCGGCCGTGCACCCAATGTTCTACGACCTCGATACGATGGCACGAGAAAATAGTCATTGGCCCGGTCTGAGCGAGGACGAGGTATTTGGAAAAGAACGACCAGGAGAAAGCCTGGGAGTCGACTCCCGGAAGTCCCTCCTCGTTGCAGATCTCGGCCCCGACATGCCAATCGCTCTGGACTACCGCCTCAGCGAGAATCCCCGGGTAATCTACCTAAGAAATCAAAGTCCGACCGCCTGGGTGTACATCGCACCTGACATTGGATCCCTGATTTCTCAACTGGAACTCTAGTTTCGCTGACCACCCCACTCCCCTGTTATCTTTTTCACGTCCCCGCCGACCGCTGGTTGGTGGGCAGCCAGGTCACCCGGCCCGAAATGCCTTAAGCCCCCCTGTCGCAAGCATGATCCGGGGGGTGTTGTCACCGGGACGGGTGGCGTCGGTGGACCGCTCATTGGGACGAGGCAATCGTCTGTGACCAAGTCATCGTCTCGCCATAACGTGGGTGCGGTAACCGTCTGAGAAGATCACCAGCATGACCGAGTTCGATCTGGCCACCCTCGCGGCCGCCGTCCAGGAACGCAACGTCTGGACCAGCGGCGAAGCAGAACTCGACACCGGCGACCTCACCACCGGGGCCAGCACCAGCACCCACTACGAACTCGCAACCCCACAAGACCTCACGTCCCGCCTCGACGACCTCACCAAACACCTAAACCCTTGACGAATCCCAGGGGGAAACCCCCCGCCAGTAGGCGCCAATCAAGACGGGCGATCTCGGACGTCGGCGGGGTCAGGTTGGTTGGAGGTCAGGGGCGGGGGTGTGTTGCTTCGAACTTGGTTCTGTTTTGGACGACCTCTGCCTGGTGTTCCTGGACCCAGTGGACGATGCCGTCTACGGCGTTGCTGAGCGATCGGCCCAGTGGCGTGAGGGTGTACTCGACGCGGGGTGGGATTTCCGCGTACGCCGTCCTTGTCACCAGACCGTCCTTGGTCAGGAGCCGCAAGGTTTGGCTGAGCATCCGCTGTGAGATGCCTGCCACCTGTTCGTGGAGGGCAGTGAAGCGTAGCGGCCCGGAGGCGAGCGCGGCGATCACCAGGACGGTCCATTTGTCGCCCACCCGGGCGAGCACATCCCGTACAAGGTCGATGGTCTCGATGCACTCCGGGGCGACTCCCCTTGCCGCGAGATCAGAACGGAGGGTGGTGTCCATACGATTCTTCCTCTCGCGTAAGCAAGTGACGTCAAAGTGCGTGAGCCCGCGCCGGACTAATCCCAAAGGTCACGCCGTTTCCTACTGATCGTAACTGGCAGACAGGAGGACACGGCCATGACCAAGGATCGAGACCGCGCAGTACAGCAGGCCCACGGCACGCCGCCCGAGTCGGCTCCCGGTGGCGTCCGGCACGACACGTTCACGGTGACGCTCCGCCTCTCGGCGCCCCCCGGCGAAGTGTTCCGTGCGTTCGCCGACTCCGGCCTCCGGCGGCGGTGGTTCAAGCTCCCCGGCAGCGGAGCAACGTACGAACACGACTTCCGCGTCGGCGGCGGTGAGACCGCGTACAGCACCTTCGCGACTCTCGATACGCCACCGCAGCGGCTCAAGTACTGGTCGCGGTATCTCGACATCACCCCAGACGTCCGAATCGTTTATGTCTACGAGGCTCACGTCGACGGAGTCCTGCGCTGGACGTCCCTCGCGACCGTCGAGCTGCATGCCGAGCCTGATGGGACCGAACTCGCCTGGACGGAGCAGCTCACGTTCGTCGCACCGACAGGCGACGGAAGCGACGACCTGCGGCATGTCCACGGCGGGACACGCCTGCGGCTGAACGGCCTCGTAGCCGCTCTCGAACCAGCTGACACGCCGAGGAGGGCAACCTCGGATACGTAACGTGCGGCGCCTAGGTCAGTGCTGGCGCGATTCCGCCCTGAGAATGCGTGACTGACTTCAAAGTGCGTAATGGCGAGCGGGGCCGGTCCCGGCATTTTCAGCTCATACTGATAGTAAGTTGTGGCGTGCTCGTTCCACATTTTACTTCTCACCACCGCTTGGAATGCACATGACCAGAATTGGGATCATCCTCGGCACCACCCGTCCCGGCCGCGTCGGGCCGCAGGTCGCGCAGTGGGTCGAGAAGATGGCCGGAACACGTGTGGACGCCGACTTCGAACTCGTCGACCTCGCCGACTATGACCTGCCCCTGTTCGACGAGCCACGATCCCCACTGACGGGCGAGTACGAGCATGCCCATACCCGCGCTTGGAGCGCCAGGATCGCCGAACTCGACGGGTTCGTATTCGTCACCCCCGAATACAACCGGTCGATCCCAGCCGCACTCAAGAACGCCATCGACTTCCTCTACCGCGAGTGGAACAACAAAGCTGCGGGCTTCGTCGCGTACGGCAGCAACGTCAGCGGCGCCCGCGCCGTCGAACACCTCCGGCTCATCGCCGGGGCACTGCAACTGGCAACCGTGCGCACCCAGGTCAACCTGTCGCTCATGACCGACTTCGAGAAATTCGCGACCTTCACGCCTACCGAATTCCACGACGCCATGCTCCAACAGATGCTCACCGAAGTGACCACCTGGGCCAACGCCCTCGCACCACTTCGCCGAGCCTGAGCCTCGCCACGACGCGCGTCCGCAGGCACACGGCACCCGTGCGGGATGTTGGGCAGTCTTCTCCCCGACCATGCCCCCCGCCCACAGAATGGGTCGCAGTGCGCGGCCGTGACGATCATAGGGGAGCCGCCGGGCCGGGTTACGTTCAATGCTCTCAGCGATGACGGGCCAGGCGTTGGTTGGACGCGAACCCGAGGCCACACAGCCCTCCAGCTCGCCGGGATGCTAGTCCAGCGCGTTTCCGTCGGCGTCCTCGAGCCAACCGTGGCCATTTGGAGACACCATGACCCATGCCGGGCCATGATAATGCACGTAGAAGTGCTGCGCCGAGGAGGTCCCCGATTCGGGCCTATCATGTTTTTCGTTAATTGCTTTGACGACGTAGACGGTTTCACCTGGCGCCAGCCAGTAGTCGGAGGCGTATGGCTCCAAGGTCAGCCTGAGCACGTCGTCGCTGTCGTTGGCTATCGACATGCGGGCTACAGGGGTTAGCGTGTTGGCCTCGTGCTGCGGGTCACCGAGAGACATGACGCCAATATAGTGCAGCGCTTGAGAGTTGTTGGGTGAATCAGGCTGGCGAGCCAAGGCCTGCCCGCTAGAATGGGTCAGCAATTCTTTCGATTCCCCCTTTCCATGGGAGAAGGTCCTCGAAGTCACAGGCGACCACTACGGGGATACCGACCTCCCACAGGCCAACTATGACTCGCGACGTGATCTCTACGATCGAATCCGTCACACCGGACTCTTCGTCCTCTATTTCCACAAAAACTGGCCAGAACGTGAAGTCGCCTATTGTCTGTCCACTGGAAGCTCGATCCGAGTTGCGGCGAATCTCGACTTCTACTCCACCAATGACGGTCGTCGCCGTGGAATCAAAGTGGACCAGCAAGGTTCGAGACAGATTCTCCTGGACGACGGAGATCCGCTCTTCGTTGATAAACGCTTTACCGAACATGAATTACTTCTTCATTTGAGACTTGGCGTGGTGGCAATGGCGCCCTGCGGACGTGGCTGACGATCCGGGGCTGACGACCGTCGTCCATATCCACAGGCGTGAAGATCGGCCATCTTGACGTTGCAGGTCGTGGGCCTGGTGTGAGGGTGTCTGTCGGTGCTCGGGCTGGTTGGTGGTGTGTTCCGAGCGAGTGGTCAGCTGCCGTGACCATGCGGGGGTGGTTTTGGGCTTGCCTGCGATCGTGGGCACTGATCTGTATCTGCGGTTTCAGGGTGGTGCGGGTTCCTGCGACCGCTCCCCATCCCTTGTTGCCGGTGGGTCGGTCGCGGCGGGCCGGTAGTCACCGGTGGTTGCTCTGCTCGCGGCCGGTGCCGGGGCGATCGGTCACTGTTGGGTGGGTCGGGGCGCATTGGCTGTCGCGTCCGCCTGGGCGGTGTGGATCTCGGCCGCGTGTTCGCCGATCCAGGTCATCAGTCCATGCAGGAGCTGGGTGAGGCCGCCGCCGAGTTCGGTCAGCCCGTAGCTGACCGTCGGCGGTGTCGTTGGATGCACCGTACGGATGACCAGGCCGTCGTGCACCAGCGTGCGCAGTGTCTGGGACAGCATCTTCTCGCTGACGCCCTCGATCTTGGTGTGCAGTGCGGAGAACCGCAGGGGCCCGTCGCGCAGGGCGGTCAGAATCAGCGTGGCCCAGCGGCTGGTGACATGGTCGAGCACCGCGCGGGCTGGGCAGTCGACATGAAATACGTCACTCATCGTCCGCGTCGGCCTCTCCTCACCTAGACACCGTCGTTGGGTTCCTGGGCTTACCCGAAGGTACGTCCTTACGAAAGGTTAGCTTGTTCCGTACGTTCAGCCAGGACAACCCGACACGGAGGTGGCACATGGAACGAACCGCTTTGATCACCGGCGCGAGTCGTGGGATCGGCGCCGCGACCGCGGTCCGGCTGGGCGGTTGCGGATTTCACGTGATCGTCAATTACCGCAGCGACGAGACCGCGGCGCGTGCTGTGGTTCAGGAGATCGAGAAGGTCGGCGGCACGGCCGAGGCGGTCCAGGCCGACGTGCGCGAACCGGCCGAGGTGGCCAGGCTCGTCGCCGCCACCACCCGCGTCGACCTGCTGGTGTGCAACGCCAACATCCCGCCCACCTTCGCTCCGCTGAGCATGATGAGCTGGGCGGACTTCGCCGGAAAGGTCACCGGCGAGTTGGCGGCCGTCTTCCACGTCACCCAGCGGGTGCTCGAGCTGATGCGCGAGCAGCGGTCCGGGCAGATCGTGTACGTCTCCAGCGTGGTCGCCGATATGACCATGCCGAACGCGATCTCGCACGCCACCGCGAAGGCCGCGCTCAACACCTTCGCCCGGCAGGTCGCGGCCGAGGCCGGCCACTATGGCGTGACCGCCAACACCATCGCCCCCGGCATGGTGCGCACCGAGGCGAGCAGCGCGGCGCGCACCCCGGACAGCGAAGTGCGCTTCGCCAAGAACTCCGTCCTCGGCCGGATCACCGAACCCGACGATGTCGCGGCACTCATCACCACGATCGCGGAAGGCGGATTCCACGCCGTCTCCGGCGCCCTCATCCCGATCGACGGCGGGTTCCGGATGTTGAACAGCTAGGAAAGCTCGGCGGCGGATCTTGAGCCTGGTCGACCCGGGTTGGCAGGAGGTCTGTGGGCTCCGGGCCGGGTCGAGGCTGAAGCGGTGGAGTGATCACGCAGTGGTTAGGGGGTGGGCTCGGGGGTCGTTGGGGTGGGGGTGTCCTTACCTCGGTGACTGGAGCCTCTTAGGGGGAGTTCCTTCATGGCGAAGACCGCCAGGAGGCCCAGGAGGGCTACGGGGACGCCTACCAGGAAGACGGTTTCGAGGGAGCTGGTGAAGGCGTCTCGGACGATGTCTCTGATCGGTTGTGGGAGCTTCGCGATCTCGTCTGGGGAGCCCAGAGTGCTGCCGCCGGAGGGGCGGGAGATTCCGGCGGAGCGGAAGCCGGAGGCGATCTCGGACGCCACTCGGCTTGTGAGGATCGCGCCGAAAGCGGCTACCCCCATCGCGCCGCCCAGGTTGCGGAAGAACGAGACGCCGGACGTCGTGGACGCCAGGTCGGCGGTCGAGGCGGCGTTCTGGGCGGCGAGGATCATGATTTGCAGGGTCAGGCCCATGCCGATGCCGAGGATGGCGACGTCCACGCCGATGAGCACCTTCGACGAGTCGGTGTGCAGGCGGGACAGGAGGAACATCGCGGTGGCCACGCAGGCCATTCCGGCTATTGGGAAAAGCTTGTAGCGGCCCGTCCTGGTGACCACCTGGCCGGAGCTGGTGGACGTGACCAGCATGCCGAGGACCAGGGGCAGCGTCATCAGGCCGGACGCCGTGGGGCTCATGCCCTTGACGATCTGTAGGTACTGCGGCATGTAGATCATCGTCCCGAACATCGCCATGCCGAGGCAGATGGAGATGAACGACGTCAGGACGAACGTCGGGTTGCGGAACAGGCGGGGCGGGAGGATCGGGTCGCGGGCGCCGCGTTCGGCGACGACGGAGAGCACGATCAGTACGACGGCGGCGATGACCAGGCCGTACGTCCACACGGAGTTCCAGGCGAACTGCTTGCCGCCCATGGAGAGCAGCAGCATCAGGACGGCGGCGCCACCGGTGATCGTGAAGGCGCCGAAGACGTCGATGCGGGTGTCGCGGCGGATCTTCGGCAGCGTCAGCACCCGCTGGATGACGAGGAACGCGACGATGGCGATCGGCACGCAGACGTAGAAGCACCAGCGCCAGCCGAGGGCGTCGGCGTCGACGATGAAGCCGCCGACCAGCGGTCCGGCGACGGTCGCGACGCCGAACACGGCGCCCATGAAACCGGCGTAGCGGCCGCGTTGGCGGGGCTCGACGACGTCGCCGAGAATGACCTGGGCTAGTGCGGACAGGCCGCCCGCGCCGAGGCCCTGGCCGGCGCGGGCCGCGATGAGCTGGCCGATGCCCTGGGAGAGTCCGGCGCCCATCGAGGCGATCACGAAGATGCCGAGTGCGGTCTGGAACATCAGCTTGCGTCCGGCGATGTCCGAGAGCTTGCCCCACAGGGGCGTGGACGCGGTCATGGTCAGCAGGGACGCGCTCGCCACCCAGGACAGCTTGTCCTGGCCCCCGAGGTCGCCGACGATCGTCGGCAGCGCCGTCGCGATGACCGAGTTGGAGAGCATCGCGGTCAGCATCGCCAGCATCAGGCCGGAGAGGATCTCCAGGATCTGGCGGTGCGTGTACTGCGGTCTCGCTTGCTCTGACGCCGCCGGGCCGTGCGACGCCACGCTCGCCTGAGCCACCCTGCCCCCATGCTGGAATACATTCCAATGAATTAGCTGTGCTCTGCATGTATCTTATGTAGACACCTGTTTACTTGCAACTCCACGGAACTGGACACGGGCGGTGACCATCGCCAGGATGTGGTGATGCAGGTCAAGGAGGAGGCCGAGCGCGCCAGGCCGAAGCGCGACCGGGAGGCGACCCGGCGGCGCATCCTGGACGCGTCCCGTGACCTGTTCGGCGAGCACGGGTACGACGGCGTCACCGTCCGCATGATCGCGGCGCGGGCGGAGGCGAACACGGCGCTCGTGCACCGGTACTTCGGCTCGAAGGCGGCCTTGTTCGGCGAGGTCCTGGCGGGTGAGTCCCTGTTGCGCGAGGTCATCGCCGGGGAGCCCGACAGCCTGCCGCGCCGCCTCGCCGAGCACTTCGTCGCGCAGCTCTACCGTCCGTCCGGGACGCCCGTCTCGCGGATGCTGGACCGGTCGGCGGGGCAGCCCGAGGTCCAGGAGATCCTGCTCCACCACCTGCGGGACATCATCGTCGAGCCCCTGATCGAGCAGCTGGACGGACCGGACGCCCGCGCCCGCGCGCACCTCGCGACCACGATCATCATGGGCGGCGGGCCGCTTCGACGGCTGCTCGGACTGCACGATCTGCGCGCCACCGACCAGGCGGCGCTCACCGACCGGCTCACCGCCATGTTCACCGCCGCGCTCGCCGCGCCCGCGGACCACTGACACCCCCGCCGCGACCGATTTCGAGTGACCCAGCGAGGAGCGCGACTTGACGAACATCACAACCGCCGAGGCCGGACGTCCCGTCCGGCGGGGCCGGTGACCACGGTGAGTGACGATCTGCACTGGCTGTCGGCGGTGGAGGCCGTGCGGCGGCTGCGCGAGGGGGAGCTCAAGCTCGACGAGTACGTCGAGGCGCTCATCGACCGGACCGCGCGGCTCTCGGAGCTGAACACCTACATCAGCCACGAGCCCGATCTCGTTCGGCGGTCGGTGGCCGAGGGGGGTGCTCCGTCCGGGCCGCTCTACGGGCTGCCGTTCGCGCTCAAGGACATCATCGACACCGCTGATCTGCCTACTACGGCGGCTACTCCGGCGCTGCGGGAGTGGCGTCCCAAGCGTGACGCGCCCATCGCGCGGGCGCTGCTGGACGCGGGCGGGACGCTGATGGGCAAACAGGCGCTGGGTGAACTGTCGTTCGGGATGACGGCGAACAACCCCGCGTTTGGAACGGTCCGCAATCCCTATGGGGAGAACCACATTCCCGGTGGGAGCAGTGGGGGGACGGCTGCGGGAGTCGCCGCCGGGCTGGTTCCGGTGGCTATCGGTGCCGATACCGGTGGGTCGTGTCGTATCCCGGCTTCGTTGTGTGGGTGCGTGGGGTTCCGGCCCACGCATGGACGGTATGACGGACGGGGCGTTATCCCGATCTCCACAACGCGGGACACCCCTGGCCCGCTGGCACGGTCGGTGGCGGATGTTCGGTTCGTTGACGCCGTGTGCGCGCCTTCGGGGGCTGATCCTGAGGCGTCCGTGGATCTGGCTGGGGTGCGGCTCGGGGTGCCGCGCGGGTTCTTCTACGAAGACCTCGACCCTGACGTCGCCACGGCCACTGAATACGCGCTGTCCGCGTTGGCCGCGCGGGGTGCTGTTCTGATCGAGCGTGACATCCCCGACCTGGTGGAGTTGAACGAGCTGGTTGACCTGCCCGTGGTGTTGTACGAGGTGGGACGCGAGCTGTCGGCCTACCTGTACCAGCACGACGTGCCGGTGACGTTGCGCGAGTTGGTCGCGCAGGTCGCGATTCCGCAGGTTCGGGAGACGCTCGAATCCATCCTGGACAAGGACTGGGTGTCGGCGGCCGAATACCGGGAGGCGCTCACCGTCCACCGACCGGCGCTGCGCGGCATCTACGCGACGTACTTCACCGAGCATGAGGTGGACGCGCTGGTCGTGCCGACGACGCCGCTGCCCGCGCGTCCGCACCGGCCCGCCGGGGACGACCGGACGGTCGAGCTGAACGGCCGCGAGGTCGACACGTTCCTCACCTACATCCGCAACACGAACGCGTCGAGCAGCGCGGGGCTTCCGTGCTTGTCGATCCCGTCGGGGATGTCCGGGGACGGGATGCCGACCGGCCTCGAACTCGTCGGACGCGACTCGGACGACGCCCGGTTGCTGGCGATCGGCGAGGCCGTCGAGGCGGTGCTGCCGCCGCTGCCGCGTCCCGCTCTCTGAGGTCGTCACCTGCGGTGATCCCGTCCAGGACGGGACGGCGGGCCGGGGTGCCGTGAGGTTCCCGGCCCGCCGTCCGGTTCGGTGTTCGGCGGCCCCGTGGCCAACTGCGCCCCCGCGCCAGTCGGGCCACGTGGGGAAGGTGGCTCGCCGTTCACCGCACCGGGATTCGGGGTTTCCCGCGGTACGAGTCCGAAGCTATAGGGGGGTGCCTTACCGATCGCTAACCGAACGGGCCCGTCCCGTTAGCCGATCTTGTCTCCGGACGCCAACCGCTGCTCGACGGAGGTGTGTCCCGCGGGGTCGTCGATGCGGTCGAACAGCTCGCGGGCCTCCGTCCAACTGGCCCTGGCCGCCTCGTGGTCACCGGCGGCGGTCTGCGCGTCGCCCAAGGTCAGCAGGGTGCGGGCCAGGAACGGGATCCAGCCGCGGGTGCGCCACATCTTGACCGCGCGGCCGAGGCAGGAGATGGCCTCCGGCACGTCGCCCTCGGCCAGGTTCAGTTCGCCGAGGACGCTCAGCGCGTCGGCGAGATGGTGGCCGAAGTTGCCCGCCTGGCTGTAGGTCAGCGCGAGGTCCAGGGTCGGCCTGGCCCGGCCGTCGCCGGTCGCGATGAACAGCCGGGCGAGGTAGAGCAGGGAGAACGTCTCCAGGTAGCGGTCGCCGAGGTTGCGGGCCATCAGGATCGACTCGTCGAGGAGTTCCTTGCCGCCCGCGATGTCGCCGCACAGGGCACGGGCCGCGCCGAGGAACTGGACGATCGTCGCGGTCAGCCGGGGGTTGCCCAGCTCGCCCGCGATCACCCGCGCCTGCTCCAGGCATTCGAGCGCCTCGTGCGGACGGCCCTCCCCGTACGCGACGGCCATGACGTGCAAAGACCGCGCCTGCCCGCCCGTGTAACCCGCCTCGCGCGCGAGACGCAGGGCGCGTTCGGCCACGTCCAGCGCCTCGGCCTGGTCGCCCTCGGCGACCTTGGCCCAGACCATCGCGACCATCGCGTCGACGATGCCGATCGTGTCGTCCTGGCTGGTGAACAGGTCGAGGAGCAGCATGGCGAGCCGGTGCATGCGGGTCATCGCCGGTCCGGAACCGCCGGGCGACGACCAGGTGGTGACCTCCAGCAGGCCGCGCAGCACGACGGCCGCGCCGCGCCGGTTGCCGGTCTCCCGGCACAGTTTGAGCGCGGCCCGGTGCATCCGGCGCCAGTCGTCGTAAAGGCCGCGGACGTCGCAGTACTTCTCCAAGGAGGCCGCGAGGTCCCAGGCGTACTCGGTGAACCGCATCTCGCAGGCTTGGCCTACTTCGGCCACGAGTGCCGCGCGTTCGGCGTCGAACCATTTCATCGGGTCGGCGAGGAGCCGGGTGGTGACGTGCCCGGGCGGTGACCATCGTTCCGCCGGGCCGTGGATGGCGGCGTAGCAGGGGCCCGGCACGTGTTCGGCGGCCTCCTCCGCCAGCGCGAGCCAGCCGCCGAGGGCGCGGCGCAGTGCCGCCGCGCGCTGCGGAGCCGGGTCGTCGCGTTCGGCGAGTTCCCGCGCGTAGAGGCGGAGCAGGTCGTGCAGGCGGTATCTGAGCTGGCCCGTCTGGTCGGTGCCGGTGACGCTCACCAGATGCGCGTCGATCAGCGTTTCGAGGTGCGCCTGCGCCTCCGGGACGGACCGGTCGAGCAGCGCGGCAACCGTCCAGCACGCGAAGTCCGGGGCGTCGAGCAACCCGATCAGCCGGAACGTGCGGCGGGCCTCGGCGGACAGCAGCCGGTAGCTCATCTCGAACCCGGCCCGCACCTCCAGGTCGCCCGCGACCAGCTCGTCGAGGCGGCCCCGCTCCTCGCGAAGGATGCCCGCGAGGCGCGACAGCGTCCAGTGGCCGCGGCCCAGCAGCCGGGCCGCCGCGATCCGCACCGCCAGCGGCACGTGCCCGCACAGCCGGGCGATCTCGGCGGCGGCCTCCTGCTCGGCCGCGACGCGCTGCTCCCCCACGATGTTGGTGATCAGCTGGACGGCCTGGGCGGACGGCAGCACGTCGAGGTTGAGCGGCTTGGCCCCCTCCAGTCCGATCAGGGCGTTGCGGCTGGTGATGAGGACGGCCGCCTCCGGGTTGCCGGGCAGCAGCGGCCGCACCTGGCGTTCGTCGGCGGCGTTGTCGAGCACGACGAGGATCTTCTGCCCGGCCAGGCGGCTGCGGAACAGCGCGACCCGTTCGTCCAGCGTCGCGGGGATGCCGACGCCGGTCATGCCGAGCGTGCGCAGGAACCGTCCGAGCAGCTCGACGGGGTCGGCGGGGGCGGACGAGTCGCCGTGCAGGTTCACGTACAGCTGACCGTCGGGGAAGAAGTTCGCGACCTGGTGGGCGACGTGCACGGCCACCGTGGTCTTGCCGACGCCGCCCATCCCGGCGACGGTCGCGATGGCCACCGTCCGGTGGCGGGCCGCCCCGCCGCCCCCGATCAGGATCTCGGCCAGCTCCACCACCTCGGTGCTGCGTCCGGTGAAGTCGGGAATGTCGGGCGGAAGCTGGGCGGGCGGCGGCACCGGCGGCGCCCCGGTCGCCGCCTCCGGGTCGTCGACCGTGCGGGTCGCGGACAGGACGCGGAAGTGCGCCCGCTGCACCTCCTCGCTCGGTTCGACGCCGAGTTCGGCGGAGAGCAGCTCACCGAGCCGCCGGTAGGTCTGGAGGGCTTCGGCCGGACGTCCGCTTTCGGTGAGGAGGTCGATGAGCGCGGCGTGCAGGGGCTCGTCGAACGGCAGTTCCGCGGTCATCGCGCCGAGTGCCGTGACCGCTCCTTCGGGGGCGCCCGCGCGCAGGGAGGCGGACGCGAAGTCCAGCGCGGCCCGCCGGATCTCCTCCTCGACGCCCCGGACGAGCGTGTCCTCCCGGTCGATCCGCGAGAGGCCCGACAGCAGCGCGCCCCGGCGCTCGGCGAACGCCGACGACAACGCCCGGTACTGGTGATCGGGGTCGTTCCGCGGGGTCGTCCCCTCGGACGAGCCCTGCTCGGTCAGACCGCGGGCCTCGCCCGCGAGCGCGAGGAAGCGGCCGAGGTCGGACCGGTCGGACGCGCAATGCAGGAGGTATCCGTCCTGGTAGCGGATCTCGAACCGGCCCGGTCGTCCGGTGTCGAGACGGGTCAGCCACTTGCGCAGCCGGGAGACGCCGACATGGACGGATTCGCGGCTCGTCTCGCCCGCGCGGTCCGTCCAGACCAGCTCGGCCAGCCGGGCCGTCGTGAGCGGCTCGCCCCGCGCGAGGAGCAGCACGCCCAGCAGGCCCTGGAGGACCGGGGACCGGGGCGGCGCGACGGCGACACCGTCGACGCTGACCGTCAACGGCCCGAGGACCCGGAAGAACACGCCCTCCGTCGCCATGCCTTCCACACCCCCGCCGAACGCATCAGAGCCCCTCACACCAGTCCCGTCAGGGAACCGATCTGATCGGCTGGATCAGTAGCCCGCCGATGACGGCCACGGCCGCCGCGAGCAGGAACAACAAGGAATAACCGCCGCGGTCGACGCTGCCCGCGGCGACGATGGGCGCGACCGCGACGGCGCCGCTGCCCGCCATGTTCATCAGCCCGAGGTCCTTGCCCCGGTCGTCGTCATTCTTCAGCAGTTGCGTGACGAGCGCCTGGTCGACGGCGAGGTAGGCGCCGTATCCGCCGCCGAGCGCCGCCGCGGCGACGACGGCGACCGTCCAGGTCGGGACCAGGGCCATGGCCGCCAGGCCCGACGCCATCAGGAACGCGGCGACGATCACGAACACCTTGCGGCGTCCGGCGCGGTCGGACGCGCGGCCCGTCAGCAGGCCCACCACGATGATCCCGGCGGCGAACATCAGGCTGAGCACCGCCACGCCCCGCGCGGGATCGTCCATCTTGATCTCGTCGCGCAGGAAGTACAGCAGGTAAACGGTGGCGAGCGACGTCGCGAACTGGGCCGCGAACCGTCCCGCCCATGCCCAACCGAAGTCGGGGCCGAGGGCGGTGAGGCTCGGCAGGCCCTGCCAGACGGGCGACGGGCGGGACGTGCGGGGGACGTCCCGTCCGATCAGCGCGTACGGCAGGGCGAGCAGTGCGACCAGGATGACGACCAACAGGTAGCCGGAGCGAAAGGACACGCCGGAGACCAGCAGCGTGCCGAACACCAACCCGACGGGCTGGGCGAACCCGACGACGGCGAAGACCGTCCCGCGCCGGTTGACCGGCACCTTGTCGGAGACCACCGCGCACAACGCGGCGGAGATGCCGCCCACGCCGCCGTGGACGACCGCCCAGCAGGCGCCGACCGCGACGAGCGAGGACTGCCAGGGAAGGATCAGAAGCGCCGCACCACATAACCCGGAACAGCCGATGATCCAGGACCGGCGCTTCCCGAACCGCCATCCGGTGCGGTCGGAAAGGGCACCCACGATGGGCCCGCAGAGCACGGCCGCGACGGCACCGACGGCGGTGACCACGCCCATGGCCCAGACCTTGTGGTCAGGGTCGATCGTGGCGATCTGACTGGGCAACAGGACCTGCGCGGACGCCAGAAGACCGATCCACATCCCCAGAGAGACGGCGAACAGCGCCAGCACCCACGCGTGGGACGGCGAATCGGAGGTCGGAAGGCTCTCGGCGGGGGACGGCCTTACAGCAAGGGGTTTGTCCATTGCGAGTCCACGGATCCCGTACCCTCGGCAAGATGGGGCAGGCCTACGTGGCCTCAAGGTAGCACAATCGTGCCCGGTGACCACCGGGCCGTAATCAGCGTCACTCGCCGTCCGTATGTCAGGACGCCTGCGGCGGATAGCGCAGCAAACCGTGCGTGAGGGTGCGGGCCCAGGGCTCCTCCACGTTCCCCGCCCCCAGGGCGATCACGCTGTTGCACCAGAACCCGCGCATGAAGAACATCTGGATGGCCTCGTCCGGAGCGCCGGACGCCGTCCGCACGTATTCGACGGCCCGCGCGTACATACCGCGCATCGCGGCGCCGATGGCGGGCTCTCCCGCTGCGGAGACGGCCTGCATGAACACCATCACCAGGTCGTGGTCGGCGGCCACCATCCGGGCGTACTCGTCCCCCATAGCGAACAGCACCGCCTCGGGGTCACCGCTCCGCACGTGCGACGCGCCCTCGGCCACGCACTCCAGGATCCGCGTCCCGCAGTACTCCACCACCGCGACGAACAGCGCCTCCTTGTCGGGATACAGGCGATACAGGTACGCCTGCGACATGTCGGCTCGCTCGGCCACCTCGGTCGTCGTCGTCCCGTAGTAGCCGCGTGCCGCGAACACCCCGGTCGCGGCCCGCATGACGGTGGCGCGACGCTCTTCGCGGGTCGAGAGCTTGCGATCGGCGTCAGTCATCCGAGTAATAAACCACTCCCCCTTTTAGGACGGCAACCCGGCACCCGGGGACCGCGCCGGAAGGACGACGGACGCCGCCGCGACGACGGCGAGCATGGCGGCCATGATCAGGAAGGCGTCCCCGTAGGCCCCGGCGAGCGCGGCCGGTGCGGTGCCGTGGCCCGCGACGGCGGCGGTGAGCACGGCGAGCCCGAGCGCGCCGCCGACCTGCTTCGCGGTGTTCATCAGCCCCGCCGCCGCGCCCGCGTCCCGCTTATTGATCCCGGACGTGACCGTGCTGGTCAGCGGCGTGTTCAACAGCCCACCGCCGATCGAGACGAGGACGGCGGGCCCGAGCAGACCGGACACGTAGCCGCCGTCGGCGGTGATGGCGCTCTGCCAGAGGAAGCCCCCGGAGGCAATGAGGGCGCCGACGATGACGAGCGTCCGGTCGGGGACGCGCCGCATCAGCCGTGGCGTGACGCGCAAGCCGACGATCATGGTGAGGAGGGTGTGCGAGTACGCCCGCTTCCACCGGCAGATCGCCGACCTGATCCGGCGTGATCGGGACGCCGGGCTGATCACCACGGCCGACCCGGAGCGCGCGGCCGTCGACCTCGTCGCCCACGCCGAAGGGCTCGCCTACTACGTGCTGATCGGTGTTGTTGGGGTGGAGGCGGCACGGGTCCGTGTTCTGGCGGCGGTCGCGACGCTCTACTGAGAAATTCGGTGGGGAAGATGTCGGATCGGGATGTGGGTCGTTCGTCTAGGGGGTGAAGTGGTCGGGGCGTTGGCATGCGTCCTGGCCGTGTCGAGAGGAGCGGATGATGAAAGCGACGTTCAACGTCATCGACATCGTGGTGTCCGAGATCCCCGCCGCGATCGCCTTCTACGCCCGGCTCGGGCTGGAGTTCACGGTCGATGACGCCTACCCCGACCACGCGGGATGCGACCTGCCGAACGGGCTGCACGTGATGTTGGATACCGAGAAGTTCCGTGGGAGCAGCCAGACGCGCGGGTGGACGCGTCCGTCCGGCGACCCTCGCACCTTCTTGGCGTTCCAGTTCGAGGACCCGGCGGGCGTGGACGCCAAGTACGCCGAGCTGACCGAGGCGGGGTACACGGGCGTCCAGGAACCGTGGGACGCGTTCTGGGGAATGCGGTACGCCACCGTCGTCGACCCCGACGGCAACGGCGTCGACCTGTACTGCCCACTGGCGTCCAAGTAGCCTCCGCCTGGCCTTCTACGGGAAGGATCCGCACATGAAGTACGTGCTGCTGTTCGTCGAGACCGAGGAGTTCGCCCGCGAGCTGGAGGAGATGAACGAGAGCGAGCGGGAGGCCGCGTTCGAGGCGGTCGGACGCTGGTTCGCCGAGAACGCGGCCGTGATCACGCACCATTCCCATCTGCATCCCGCCGAGACCGCGACGACGATGCGGTTGAGCGGCGGTGACGCGCTGATCACCGACGGGCCGTTCGTGGAGGGCAAGGAGGTCGTCTCCGGCTACGCCGAGATCGAGGTCGCCGACCTGGACGAGGCCCTCGCGGTGGCGAGGACGTGGCCCGCCTGTCCCCTCATCGAGATCCGCCCGATCACCTGATGGACGAGGTGCACGCCGAACTGGCCCGTGTGGTCCGCGAGCACACGGGCCGGTTGACGGCGTGCCTCGTGCGGGTGCTGGGCGACTTCGCCGCCGCCGAGGATGTCGTGCAGGACGCCGTCGAGACCGCTCTGCGACGCTGGCCGGAGGACGGGGTCCCCGACCATCCGGACGCCTGGCTGCTGACCGTCGCGCGGCGGCGGGGCCTGGACGTCCTGCGCCGCCGGGAACTGCACCGCGACAAGTTGGCCCGGCTGCGGGGGCCGGTGCCGTCCGAGCCCGACGACCGGCTCAAGCTGATCTTCATGTGCTGCCATCCCGCGCTGTCCCGCGCGGCGCAGGTCGCGCTCACCCTGCGGGCCGTGTGCGGGCTGACCACCGCGCAGATCTCCGCCGCGTTCCTCGTCCCCGAACCGACCGTGGGGCAACGCATCACCCGCGCCAAACGGAAGATCGGCGCGGCCGGAATCCCGTACCGGATGCCGGACGACGCCGACCTGGACGACCGCGTCAACCAGGTCCTGGCCGTCATCTACCTGCTGTTCAACGAGGGCTACCTGCCGACGACCGGCGACCGACCACACGCCCGCGACCTCGCCGACGACGCCGAATGGCTCACCGCCCAACTCGCATGGCTCCTGCCCCGGCAGCCGGAGGTTCTCGGTCTGCTGGCGTTGATCCGGTTGCACCAGGCCCGGACCGGGGCGCGGTTCACCGTGGACGGCCGTCTCGTCCCGCTCCCCGACCAGGACCGGAGCCGTTGGGACCACGACGCCATCACCGACGCGATCCACCTCATCGAACGGGCCGCCAAGCTGCGGCATCTGGGCCCCTACCAACTCCAGGCCGCCATCGTCGCCTGCCACGCCGAATCCCCAACCTGGGCGGAAACCGACTGGCCACAGATCGTCGTCCTTTACGACATGCTGCTGGGCCTCGTGCCGTCCCCCGTCCACCGGCTGCACCGCGCCATCGCCCTGCACCACCACCCCGGCCAACGCGGCGGCCCCCGCAACGCCCTCGCCGACCTGGACGCCCTCCCGTCCACCGACCGCAAAACCCTGGAGCACTACCCGCTCTACCACGCGACGCGAGCCGAACTCCTCCGCGCCCTAGGCGACCCCAAAGCCGCCCACACAGCCGACCAACGGGCTTTGGCCCTCACCACCAACCCGGCCCAGCAGACCCTCCTCGAAGAACGCCTCACCGAATAGGCGGGTGAAACCGCGCCAGATCGCTCCCGAACCCGACGATCAGGTCACCGTCACGGGTCACGGTCAACGTGTTCGGTCTGCTCGGCAAGAGGAGCGGGCGGCAGAGTTCTTCGCCGGTCTCCAGATCGGTCAGGGCCGGATTGAGCCCTGGGAGCAGCCATACCTACGCCGTTCGCGCCGTCGACCCCTACCGGTCCGCTCGAAGTGAGCCCGTGCAAGCCGGTTAGGGAAGGCCGGGACGGTCGGCGAGGCGGCGAAGTAGGCCGACGAACCCGTCACGTTCTGGCGGGGCGAAATCACCGAAAAGGTGGTCGCCCACGTCGATCGCGACCTGGCGGCCGTTGGTCAGGGCGCGTTCGCCGTCGTTGGTCAGGGTGATGGAGTACGCGCGCCGGTCGTTCGGGGCGCGTTCGCGATGGACCAGGCCGCCGGTCTCCAGGTCGTCGATGACCCGCACCATCGTGGACTTGTCGATGCCGGACAGGTCGATCAGACGGCGTTGGCTGGACGGCCCGTACAGCTCCAACGCGATCAGCATGCACAGGCCGCGCACGTCGATCCCCAGGGGACGCAACCCGGCGTTCATGATCTCGCGGGCGCGGTCGTGCGCGGACGCCAGGAGCATGCCGAGGCCCACGTGCCGGAGGGCCGGGTCGTCGTCCTCGGACAGCACCCGTCCGAGCAGGTCGTCGAGCATGGCTTCCATGGTAGGGCCAACTGATATACTCTCATCTGAGACTTTCTCGTCAGGTCCGAAGTGGGCGGCTTCGACTATCCAGGGGAGACCCATGTCCGAGCTGTCCCGTCGACGCGTCCTCCAGGTGTCCGCCCTGACCCCGGAAGACCGCCGTCACGGGGGTGCGGGTGTGCAACGAGTCGCTGGCGGATCTGGTGCGCGACCACCCGACGCGGTTCGGCTTCTTCGCCAACGTCGCGATGCTGCACACGGATCTGGCGCTGGAGCAGATCGCCCACGCCTTCGACGTTCTGGGGGCGGACGGGGTCATCCTCAACACGTCCGCCGACGGGCTCTACCTGGGTGACCGCCGGTTCGAGCCGCTGTTCGCCGAGCTGGACCGGCGCCGCGCGGTCGTGTTCACCCATCCGTTCGCGCCCAAGGACGCCGCCGAGGTGCCGGGCGTCGGCGACTGGCTCGCCGACTTCCTGCTCGACACCACGCGCACCGCGCTCAGCCTCATCTCCGCCGGGACGCTCGACCGGTACCGGCGCGTGTCGGTCATCCTGTCGCATGGCGGCGGGTTCCTGCCGTACATGGCCGGACGCGCCGAACGCTGGGGCCGCGAGGACGACGGGCCCGACCCGGCGAAGGTCCGGCAGGCGCTGCGGCGCTTCCACTACGACACGGCCCTGCCCATGTCGCCGTACGCGACGCCGTCCCTGCTCGGCGCGGTGGGCGCCGACCGGGTGCTGTTCGGCACCGACTGGCCCGCCAACTCGGCGCGCGAGGTCACCCTCAACACCGTGGCGTTCGACCGTGACCGGGGGCTGGACGAGCGGGCGCGCCGCGCCATCGACCGGGGCAACGCGGAACGGCTGTTTCCACGGCTCGTCAAGCGGGTGGCTCACTGAGCGGAAATTCATGGCCTTTCAGGATGGACTGAAATTTCAGTTACGGCTTGAAATCTGTTGCCAATACTTTCCCCGAAGTACCTTGCTCCCACGCGATGCCTCTGTCACGTGACTGGTACCAGCGCGCTCACGTGACGGGGCCATGCCCCCCGCCAACCCCCGAGAATGCCGCCGCCCCCACAGGTGACCGGTGGCGAAAGGTGGACCAAAGTGAACCGTCGAACGCACCTCAAACGGGTGGTGACCCCACTGTTGAGTGCTGCGGCGCTGATCACGCTTCCCGTGGTCGGGACCGTTCCGGCAACGGCCCAGACCGCTCCCACGGGGACCGTCCAGCGCGCCTACCTCCCCCTCGCACAGCTGGCCGACCGGGTCACCGGCCAGCTGGGCGCGCAGCACGCGGGCTCGTACCTCGACGCCAACGGCAAGCTCGTCGTCAACGTCACCAACGCGGCGGCCGCCAGGCAGGTCACCGCCGCCGGTGCGACGCCCCGCATCGTCAGGTACGGAATCAAACCGCTCACCGACACCCAGACCAAGCTCGACCGGCTCGCCGGGACGTCCGGCACCACCGGTCTGGCCTGGGGCGTCGACGTCATGTCCAACGCCGTCGTCGTCCGGGTGCCGCAGAGCGACAACGACGCCGCCACCAAGGCGTTCGTGAAGCGCGCACGCGCCATCAGCAAGACCGTCCAGATCAAGCGCGTGGCCGGGACGCCGCACGTCGCGCTCGCCCCCGGCGACGCGATCCTGACCGGCGGCTCGCGCTGCTCGGTCTCGGCGATCGCCACCGGTGGCGGCACCGAGTACGTCATCACCGCGGGCCACTGCACCAACATCGGCTCCACCTGGACGGACCGGAGCGGCCAGCAGGTCGGCACCACGTTGACCGGCAGCTTCCCCGGCAACGACTACGGGATCATCCGTAGCTCCGGCCGCGTGCAGCTGGACAACGCCCAGCTCACCCAGGTCGGGCAGCCGCCGGTCGGCAGCCAGGTCCAGAAGAAGGGCTCCACGACCGGCACGACGTCCGGCAGCATCAAGGCCTACAACCAGACCGTCAACTACCAGGAAGGCGCGGTCACCGGACTCATCTCGACGTCCGCCTGCGCCCAGCCCGGCGACAGCGGCGGCTCGCTCCAGGCCGGAAACACCGCCATCGGCATCACGTCCGGCATCGCCACCTCGTCCTGCAGCGACGGCGGCTTCGAGTCGTACTTCCAGCCGCTGGACGAGGCCCTGCAATCGCAGAACCTCACCCTGAAGTGATCTGAGCTCCCCGCTCATGTGGGGCTCCCGGTTCGCCGGGGGCCCCACTTTCTGCCCGGTGATCCTGTTCTGTCCGGTGACCCTGCTCTATCCGATGACCCGGTCGATGAACGCGGTCAGGTTCGTGCGCGTGCGGACGATCTTCTCGTCGGTGGACAGGCTCTCGTCCAGGTCCTGCGTGGCCGCCGTCTGTTTCCTGCCCCGGACGTAGAGGGAGCAGGCGAGGTCGGCGCAGAGGTAGTGGCCGACCGTGTTGCCCTGGCGTCCGGCGTCACCGGCGCGGCGCGCGCTCATCAACGTCACGCCGCCGCCGGAATGCGTGGTCAGGCACAGCGAGCACATGCCGCGGGACGTGAAGCCGCGCGCGGTCCCCTTCACCGCTCGCAGCGCGAGGCCGACGAGGCGCCCGTCGCGGTCGGCGACCAGGTAGGCGCGGTCGGGGGCGCCGGGATCTCGCCAGCCGAGGAAGTCGAGATCGTCCCACGGGCGGGCGTCGAGGTCCTTCGGGACGCCGAGCCGCGCCGCCTCGCCCTTGGAGCAGTTGACGAACGAGCGGCGGACGTCCTTCTCGCTGATCGGTCTCATTGCCCCCAGGCTAGCTCGCCTAATATAATTAGGCAATTGGCTTATTTAGTTAGGAGAGACCGGATGGCGCGCGCTCGCATCACGCCCGAACATCTCGCCCGGACGGCGGCGGAGCTGGCCGACGAGATCGGCTTCGACCAGCTCACCGTGTCGGCGGTCGCGCGCAGGCTGGGCGTGCGTGATCCGAGCCTGTACGCACACATCGAGAACGCGCGGGAACTGAAGGTGCGGGTCACGTTGCTGGCTCTGGAGGAAATGGCCGACAAGGTCGCGGACGCGGTGGCAGGACGCGCGGGCCGGGACGCCTTGGCCGCGTGCGCCGACGCCTACCGCGACTACGCGCGGAGCCACCCCGGGCGGTACGCCGCGGCCAGGTCCGAACTCGACCCGGAGACCGCGGCGCGGAGCGCGGGCCCCCGCCACGCGGCGATGATGCGGGCGGTGCTGCGCGGCTACGACCTCGCGGAACCGGACGAGACCGACGCCGTGCGCTTCCTGGGCAGCGTGTTCCACGGGTACGTGAGCCTGGAGTCGGCGGGCGCGTTCCGGCACACCGCGCGCGAAACGGACGCGTCCTGGTCGTGGACGCTGGACACCGTCGACGCCGCGCTGCGAAGCCGGGGGCCGCAGGTCACCACGCCTCGTTGAGCAGCTCCGTCACCGCGTCGACGGTCGGCTGACGCGGGTTCGGGTACGGCGCGGCGACGACCCGTTCGGCGACGTCCCGCAGTTCCGCGCGGGGAACCCCCAGGTCGGACAGGCGGGTCGGGCCGTCGTGGGCGCGGGCCAGGGCGGCGACGGTCTCGGTCGGATCTCCCCCGGTGACCCGGGCCAGCCGGGACGCGGCGGCGGGCGCCGACGGCAGGTTGAACCTCATGACATGCGGCAGCAGCAGCGTGTGCAGCTCGGCGTGCGGCAGGTCGTAGGCGCCGCCGAGGACGTGCGCCAGCTGGTGGTGCAGGCCGGTGCGGATCTTCGACAGGCAGAGCCCGGACAGCCACGCGGCCGACAGCAGGCGGGCGCGACCGTCCGGTCCGGTCGGGTCGGCGAGCACCTCGGGCAGCGCGGTCAGGATCCCGGCGGCGGACTCGGTGGCCAGCGCGTCGGAGAGCATGGTGGCGTCCGGCGACCACAGGGCCTCGACGGCGTGCGCGAGCGAGTTGACGGCGCTGGTCCTGGTCAGGCCCGGTGGCATGGTCAGGGTGAGGTCGGGGTCGTAGACGATCGTGCCGGGCGCCACCGCGAGGGCGTGGTGGGTCGTCTTCACGCCGTTCTCCGTCTCGCCCACGACGGCGGTCGTCTCGGAACCCGAGTACGTGGTCGGGACGGCGATCTGCGGCATGCCCGTCCGCCTCGCCACGGCCTTGCCGAGACCGATCGCGGACCCGCCGCCGATCTCGATCACGCAGTCGGCGCCGGTGTCCTCGACCAGCGTCATGGCCTCGGCCGTCACCTCGACGGGGACATGTTTCACCGGGCGTCCGAAACGTCCGGCCAGCCGGGCGCCCAGCGCCGCCGAGACCCGGTCGGCGGCCGTGGCGGCGGACGGTGTCGAGACCAGCAGCACCCGTCGGGCGTCCAGCCGCGCGGCCTCGTCGGCGACCTGCCCGACCGCGCCCCGGCCGATCAGCACGCGGGACGCGAGGGTCTCGTTGACGGTGACGGACGGGTCGGTCTCGGTGGTTCCCATGGGGTCAGCCTCCCGGCGAGGTCATACGAGGACGAAACCGCGCAACAGACCGACCGTAACCCGTGTGCCCTTGGTCAGAGCGGGAGGGGCTGGTGGCGGGTGAACGCGGCGACGTCCGTTTCCAGGGCGCGGGCGGTGGCGAGCAGTTCGGGCAGGAGGCGCTCGGTCATGCGCTCGACCGTCTCGCGGGCGGCGGGCGCGGCGATGTTGAGCGCGGCGACGACCCGTCCGGCGGCGTGGATCGGCACCGCGATCGACCTGAGCCCCAGCTCCAGCTCCTGGTCGACGACGGCGTGCCCCTCGTCGCGGGCGACGGCGACGGCCTGTTCGAGTTCCTCCGCGCCGGTCATCGTGCGGTCGGTGAAGGTGCGGCGGTCGGAGCGGGCGATCAGGTCGGACGCCTCGTCCGGCGACAGTCCCGCGAGCAGGACGCGACCCATCCCGGTGGCGTAGGCGGGGAAGCGCGTGCCGACGGTGATGTCGACCCGCATCAGCCGGGACGCCTGGGCGCGAGCGACGTAGCGGATGTCGGTGCCGTCCAGCACCACGACGGACGCCGAGTCATGGACCCGCAGCACGAGATCGCGCAGGTGCGGGCGGGCCAGCTCCTCGAACGTCAGCCCGCTGACCTGCCCGTATCCCAGGTCGAGGACGCGCGGCAGCAGCCCGAACCGGCCCCGGCCCTCGCGCGCGTAGCCGAGCGCGGTCAGCGAGAGGAGGGCGCGGCGGGCGGTGGCGCGGGGCTGTCCGGTCGCGGCGGCGGCCTCCGAGATCGTCAGGCCCTCGGACCGGGTGCCGATCGCGTGCAGGACGGCCAGGCCCCGGTCCAGCGACTGGAGGAACTCCGCTCCGAGCCGGACCTTCGCGTCGCCGTCCGCGCGGGCGGCCGGGCTCTCGACCGGTTGCGAAGGCCGTGACGCGGCTCGCTCCATGTCGGCGACGCACGCCAGCACGGACGGCCCCGCCCGCTCCCGCAAGGACACGGCCGTGTGGCGGCTGGTGTGGCTGACCACGACCAGGTCCAAGGGCCCGGCCGCGGCCCGGACGGGGCGCGCGACCGCGACGAGGCCCGGCTCGATGAACTCCTCGTCGAGCGTCCAGCCGGACGTCTCGAAGGAGCATCGCAGCAGGTCACCGACCCTGAACGCGATCGCGAGCGAGCCTCGGGGCCGGGCCTGGCCGACGATCCTGACACCGTCCCGGTCGGGGACGGCGAGCACGACCGACTCGTCCAGGTCGTCGGCGAGCCGGGCGATCAGTGCTGCCAGCAGCCCGTCCGGGTCAAGGCCGGAGAGGTAGAGGTTGCCGACGTCCATCGTCCGGGGCGTCGCGACCACGTCCCGGCCTCGCCAGCGCAGACAGCCGGTCTCGGTGAGCGTGCTGAGCACACGGTCGACGGTCGAGCGGGCCAGTCCGGTCGCCCCCACCAGGTCGGCCGGACGCAGCGGACCGGCGCGTCCGACGGCCTCCAGCACCGCCAGTCCGCGCTTCAGCGGGCCGACCGGGTCCGCTCCTACCATGGGTACTCCTGTTGACATCGTCGACACGACCACCGACACTTCATCTGCGATTATGAAGCAAAGTTCACTAGGCGAACAGGATCCGGCATGGACAAAGTGGTGACGAGCGCCGCGTCCGCCGTCGCGGACATACCGGACGGGGCGTCGCTGGCCGTGGGCGGCTTCGGGCTGAGCGGGGTGCCGAACGTCCTCATCGAGGCGCTGCACAAGGCCGCGCCCGGCGGGCTGAGCGTGGTGTCCAACAACTGCGGCGTGGACGGCGGCGGCCTCGGCATCCTGCTGGAGGCGGGCCAGATCGTCCGGGTGACCGGGTCCTACATCGGCGACAACAAGACGTTCGCCCGCAAATACCTGGGCGGCGAGGTCGAGGTCGAGCTGATCCCGCAGGGCACGCTCGCCGAGCGGCTCCGCGCGGGCGGCTGCGGCATCCCCGCCTTCTACACGCCCGCCGGTGTCGGGACGCCCGTCGCCGAGGGCGGCCTGCCATGGCGGTACGCCGCCGACGGGACGATCGCCGTCCCGTCCCCGGCCAAGGAGGTCCGCGACTTCGACGGCACCCCCTACGTCCTGGAACGCGGCATCCACACCGACTACGCCCTCGTCAGGGCGTATCGGGGCGACCGGCACGGCAACCTGGTGTTCGCCAAGGCGTCCCGCAACTTCAACCCGCTCGCCGCGATGGCGGGCCGCGTCACGATCGCGGAGGTCGAGGAGCTGGTGGACGCCCTCGACCCGGACGAGGTGCACCTTCCGGGCGTGTTCGTCCAGCGGGTCGTGGAGCTGACGCCCGAGCAGGCCGCGGCCAAGGAGATCGAGAAGAGGACGGTGCGCGCCTGATGGCCTGGACCCGCGACGACATGGCGGCCCGTGCCGCGACCGAGCTGACCGACGGTTCGTACGTGAACCTCGGCATCGGGCTGCCGACCCTCGTGCCCGGCCATGTGCCGCCCGGGGTGCGGGTCGTCCTGCACTCGGAGAACGGGATCCTGGGCGTCGGCCCGTACCCGCTCGACGACGAGGTCGACCCCGACCTGATCAACGCGGGCAAGGAGACCGTCACCGTCCGTCCCGGGGCGTCCTACTTCGACTCGTCGCTGTCGTTCGGGATGATCCGCGGCGGCCACATCGACACCGCGATCCTCGGCGCGATGCAGGTGTCGGCCGGGGGCGACCTGGCGAACTGGATGATCCCCGGGTCGCTGGTCAGGGGCATGGGCGGGGCGATGGACCTCGTCCACGGCGCGCGGCGCGTGATCGTGCTGACCACGCACAACGCCAAGAACGGCAAGCCGAAGATCGTGGAGCGTTGCGACCTGCCGCTGACCGGCCGGGCGTGCGTCGACCGGATCATCACGGACCTGGCCGTCCTGGACGTCACCCCGTCCGGCCTGACGCTGGTGGAGACGGCCCCCGGCGTCGCCGTGGACGAGGTCGTGTCCCGCACGGGCGCCAGGCTGATCATCTGAGGTCGGCGGATTCCGCGCAGCCGCCCGAGGCGCACCTGCCGAGCCATTTTCGCCAGTCGTCGTCGTAGCGGCTGCCGATGGTGGTGGTCAGGAACGTCCGGGCGGCGTCCCATTTTCCGGTCCGGTAGTAGCCGAGCAGTGTGGCGATATCGTCGCGGTGCTCCTCGAACAGGTACCGGACGGCGAGGTAGCCCCACGAGTAGATGCGCGCGCCGTCGTGCTTGGGCGTGGTGTTCCACAGCGTGCTCAGCGCGTACGTCTTCTTGGCGGCCTCCGCGATGGCCGAATGGTTTGTCACCTTGCGAAAAGAGTAAGAGGCGTACTCGGCGAACCCTTCGACCCACCAGAAGGTCGGCGTACTGAGGTCGTAACCGCCGTACAGGTCGAACCGGCCGTCAAGGTAATGCGCGTACTCGTGACCGAGGTTCCGAATCTGGAATTCGGGACGCGCCCCCTCCGCCTCGTACGCGATGAACCGCGCCTGGTTCCCGGGCGCGGACGGGTCACCTTCCAGGTACATCCCACCGCTGTCGGTGTCGATGCCGAAAATCACACCCGCGTAGGTCTTGTAGTCGCCGCTGGAGTCGAAGACGCAGATCTCGACGGTGGTGTTGTTGTCGTTGGCGACGGGCTTGTTGTCGTCTTTCACGAGGCTGTGGAAGTGGGCGTCCTGCTTCTCCAGGCTCGCACACGTGTCGGACGCCTGGTCGGCGGTCATGTCCTGCGCCCGAATCCTGACGGCGGAACCACACGCATGGTCGACGGTCAGGACACCTTTCTCCAACTGCTTCTTCAAATCGCACGTGCCGTAATACCCGCAACCACCACGGTCATAGTGGTCGGCCATCTCGGCGACACCGACCCACAGCCGCGCCGTCCGCCCGGTCATGCTGCTCTTGCCGAGCAACCCCTTGAGTAACGGCCTCATTTTGACTCGTAGCGATCCATGCTGCAAGAAGCGCCCAAGCTCGCGCCCCGCGTTAACCGTCAGGGACCCACGATCTGTACCGAGCAAACCAAGATGACCGGAAGCGAACGATTCGAGCGAACCAAGCACCCGCGAATCGGACTCGACCGCAGACACGAACTCCGGCAACTGATGCCCGCGAAACAAGACCTGGTAGACGTTGTTGACCGCGTCGAGCATCGACCGGTACTTGTCGTAGGAACTGCCATAACCGTCCAGGAGCCTCCGGACGACATACAGATAGCGGGCGTTCTCCTGCGCACTGTCCACCAGTGTGACCGCCTCCGCCAGAACCTCCCCGTTCGCCTCACTCACCACCGACGACTTCGGGTTCTCAAAGAAGGCGTCCAGCGCCGACCGCATGGCGTCCTTCAACACGGCCCCATAAGCCCCCACAGCGGACGGGTGATACCACTGGACGTAGTACCCAGCACGCAGATAAAGCACAATCTGGACAGTGTTCTCCCTATTGGCCCCCTCATAATGGACGCCGTCATCGCGCAACGCCCGAGCGACCGTGACCATCTGGCTTTCACTGAACACCCGATGGGCGTCATCCCCGCTCAAGTCGAACAACGTGCCAATACACCTCGTCGACGCCCCTCTGACCTGCTGGACCAGCGCGTCCCCCGACAGCCCCGCGAAGTCGCCCGGCTCGCATGTCTTGACCGTCCTCGACACATGCGTCCCCGGCACGACATTCGCAGGCGAGACCAGGAACCCGACCGCCAGCAACGTCGGCGCCCACAGAAATTTCACGAAATGACGTCCACGCGCATGGCCACCCACCCCGTCCCCATGCCCTCTCGCATTTCCTGCACCACGCCACACGAAACCCGCCGACTATCAGGGTGAAGTAGCGGGAAGCGCCAGGTTTGGGAAGATTTCGCGACCCTCACCACGGCCGTCATTTGCGCTGCCGCCGCCGTTTTGCTCGCCGCGAACGCGATGTCGGTCACCGCGACCGCGGCCGGTCCACATCTCGTTCGCGGGCCGGACCGCTCAGCGGTGGTTCGTCGCCGCCGCGACAGCGCCATGTCACCCTTTGTCGGTGACGTGCGTCACGGCACTATTGTTGATCATTATGGCGACTCCTTCCGACTGGCGCGCGGTCAACCGGGCCAACTGGGACGAGCGCGTCCCCGTCCACTCCGCCGGGGCGTTCTACGACCTGCCCGGATTCGTCGCGGGACGGGACACGCTCCGGGGCTTCGAGGCCGCGGAGGTCGGCGACGTCGACGGCCGGACGCTCCTGCACCTCCAGTGCCACATCGGGCTCGACACCCTGTCGTGGGCGCGGCACGGAGCCGCCGTCACCGGCCTCGACTTCTCCGAGCCCGCGCTGGAGACGGCCCGCGAGCTCGCCGCGCGGATCGGCGTCACCACGGCGCGCTTCGTCGCCGCCGACGTGTACGACGCCGTCCACGCGCTGGACGCGCGGACCTTCGACATCGTCTACACCGGCATGGGCGCCCTGTGCTGGCTTCCGGACATCAACCGTTGGGCGCAGACCGCCGCCGCGCTGGTCGCGCCGGGTGGTTTTCTCTACGTGGCCGAGTTCCATCCGGTCGCCGACGTCCTCGGCGAGGACGGCCACACCGTCGAGCACGACTACTTCCTGCGCGACCCGATCGTCGTGGACGAACCCGGCTCCTACGCCGCCCCCGACGTGCCGACGACCGAGACCCTGACGATCGAGTGGCGGCACGGCGTCGGCGACGTCGTCAGTGCCGTGGCCGCCGCCGGGCTGCGCGTCGAGTTCCTGCACGAGCATGACAACGGACACTTCCGCCTGCCCGCCGGGCTGGACGTCCCGCTGGTCTACTCGCTGCGCGCGCGGAAACCCGCGTAGGTCAGTCGCCGACCTGGCCGGACGGGGCGGGGCCGCCGAGCCCGGCCAGCAGTTCCCGGAGCAGGTCGGCCAGTTGCTCGCGGCGTTCCGGGGCGAGATGCGCGATGAGGTCGTCCTCGGCCGCGAGCAGATCGGCGACAACGCGATCGAGCAGGTCGTTGCCCGTGGCGGTGAGGGTGACCGCGCGGGCGTGGTAGCCCGTCCCGGCGGTGGTCCGTTCGACCAGGCCCGACGCGGCCGCCCGCTCCACGCGCTGGGTGATCGCGCCGCGCGTCACCATGCAGGCGTCGGCCAGCTCGCCCGGGCTCATCCGGTACGGCGGGCCGGAACGCCGCAGCGTGGACAGCAGGTCCAGGGTGGCGACGTCCACGCCCAGGCGCGCGAGACGGCGGCGGCGCTCGTCGCCGAAGACCTTGGCGGCCCACCAGATCCGGGTGATGACCCCGATCGACTCCACCGAGACGCCCGGCAGCTCGCGCCGCCAGGCGTCCTGGATGGCGTCGGCGCCGTCGCGCGGCGGCTCAGCGCCCACGCTCGGCGCCGCCGTTCACCTGGACGATCTGCGCCGTGACATGCCCGCTGCCCGGCGAGGCGAGCCAGTGCACGGTCTCGGCGACGTCCTGCGGCGTCCCGGCCCGGCCAGTGTGGGTCTGCGCGACGAGCAGCGCGCGGCGTTCGTCGTCGAGGGTGGCGCCGAAGAACTCGGTGTCCTGGATCAGTCCGGGCGCGACCACGTTCACCGTGATGCCACGCGGCCCGAGCGCGGCGGCCAGATCGAAGGCGTACGGGTGCAGAGCCGCCTTCATCGGCCCGTACGAGGTGCCGCCCGAACCGCGATACGCCGCGACCGACGAGATGAACACGACCCGTCCGGACGGGTTCAGCAGATCGCGAAGCGCCTCGGTCGGCAGCACCGCCGTCAGGACGTTGGCCCGAAAGTTGCCCGTCCACCGCTCCGCGACGCCCCCGCTCACGCCATGCCGTTCGACGTTGCCACCGGCGTTGTTGACGAGCACGTCGACCGTCCCAAAACGCTCGGCCAGCTCCCCGCGCACGCGCTCGACCTCACCCGGATCACTCAGATCGGCCTGGATCGCCGTCCCGCCGATCTCCTTGGCCGCCGCCTCCAACGGCTCGGCACGGCGTCCGATCACCACGACCCGCTCACCATCCGCCGCGAACCGCGCCGCCACCGCCTTCCCGATGCCGGTCCCCCCACCACTGACCACAACCGTCCGCGCCACGCCGACCCCTAACTTTAGACCTAAAGTCAGCATAACCCCCGGACCGAGGTCAGGCGGCGCAGAATTCGTTGCCTTCGGGGTCGCGCATTACCCACCAGTGGCCCGCCGGGCCCTTGTTGACCTCGTTGACGCGGGTCGCGCCGAGGGTTTCCAGGCGGGAGACCAGGTCGTCCAGGCCGCCGGGGTCGCTGTGGACGTCGATGTGCAGGCGGTTCTTCACGGTCTTGGGTTCGGGGACGTCCTGGAAGAGGAGGCGGCGGCCCTTGCCCACGCCGCTGGTCGCGTCGAACGGGTCGTCGGGGTGGCGGATCGCGGCGAAGCCGCGGAAGTTCTTGCGGCCTCGATGTTCGATGACCGCCTGGTCGGGGAGGTGGCCCGCGGCGAGCAGTTGTTCGATGAGCGCACTCGGATCCTCCACCTCGTAGCCGAGGGCCTCGGCCCAGAAGTCGGCGAGCGTGGGCGCGTTCGCGCTGTCTATGACGAGTTTCCATCCCAGTGCCATGTAACCCGTTATATTGGTTACATGGCCTCCACCGCAAGCAGAGGGTTGGTGCTGCGTGCTCGTTCCGGTGCCACCTACCGGTTCGATCCCGGGGCGTTGTGCCTGGAGCTGCTGACCACCGGCGGGCCGGGGGTGTACCGGCACTACGAGGTTCTGCACCAGCCTGCTGATCTTGTGGCGTGGGCGGAGCGGTCCCGGTTGGAGCCGACGCCGGAGTTGGAGGTCAGCGACGCGGAGGTCAGTGAGGCGCGGAGGTTGCGGGACGCTCTGTTCGGGGTTGTGCTCGTGCACTTGCGCGGGGAGCCGTATCCGGGCAAGGAGTTGGACGTCATCAATGCGGTGGCCGCTCGGCCCGCGCTGGCTCCGGCTGTCGGGGTGGACGGGGAGCGGGCGTGGGCCGGGGTCTCCAGCGGCACGCAGTTGTTGGCGACCGTCGCGCGGGACGCCGTCGAGTTGCTGACCGGGCCGTTCGCGCATCGGATCCGCGCCTGCGCCGCCGACAACTGCCAGCTCGTGTACGTCGACACGTCCCGGCCCGGACGTCGCCGGTGGTGCTCCATGGAGCACTGCGGCAATTTGCACAAGGTGCGGGCCATACGGGCGCGGCAGTCATCGGCGAGTGCGGCGGACGCGGCGGATTCGACCCCAGGGCTTGGCGACCGCGAGGACGGTCGCCAGCGTCAGCGCCGTCAACGAGACGGCGGGCGGGAAGACCAGGTCTGAGATGACGGCCGGTTCGGACGCGCCGTTCGCCAGGTCACGGCCGTAGTCGCCGACCTCGTCCATCCCGGGCTGGAGCGCCACCAGGATGAGCGTGCACAGGACGAGGTTGAGCGTCAGCTTGACGAGCACCCACCAGTAGCGCAGCAGGCCCCAGCGGGTGCCGAGGCCCAGTGCCAGGCCGGTGACCAGGCAGAGGAGGCCGCTGACCAGCATCGGCCACACCACGAAGGTCGCGAGCGCCTGGTAGGCGAGGCCGCGCACCTCGTCGGTGGTGCCGAACCTGCCGGTCAGCACCAGGATCGCGACCATCACGTCGATCCCGATCCACGCGCCGGCCGACACGATGTGGATGACCAGGACCGTCCTGCGCCAGCGGCGTCCGAGCCGGAACCAGCCGTCCCCCTCCCTGGATCTCGGTACGGGGTTCGCCTCGCGCACTGCCATGTCGTCACGTCCTTCTCGGCACTGGAAACAGCACCAACGACGATCCCGGCTCGCAGCGCGGATGCCGTCCGCCGCGCGGCTACACCGGGGGTACGACGACCGGCGCACGCCACCGTCCCGCGGCTACGCCGGGCGCGGTACCCGAGGCGGGCGCGAATCCGGCGGGGATGCCAGGATGACGATCATGTCTTCCGCCGAACGCCCAGGCCAGAAGCCGACGACGAGCCACTGGCCGATCCGCGTGCCCGACGCCGTGCTCACCGATCTGCTCGCGCGGCTCGACTCGACCCGCTGGCCGGACGACGTCGGCAACGACGACTGGTTCTACGGCGTGAGCCGCGCCTACCTCCAGGAACTCGTCGACTACTGGCGGACGGCGTACGACTGGCGCAAGGCCGAGGCCGCGATCAACGCCTACGAGCAGCACCGCGTCGAGGTCGACGGCGTGCCGGTGCACTTCATGCGCAGGGCGGGCAAGGGGCCCGCGCCGGTGCCGCTGGTCCTCACGCACGGGTGGCCCTGGACGTTCTGGCACTGGTCCAAGGTCATCGACCCGCTGGCGGACCCGGGCGCGCACGGCGGCGACCCGGCCGACGCCTTCGACGTGATCGTCCCGTCGTTCCCCGGGTTCGGGTTCTCCGGGCCGCTGCCGAACAACCCGGACATGAACTACTGGAAGGTCGCCGACCTGTGGCACGTTCTCATGACCCGCGTCCTCGGCCATGAGAAGTACGCCGCCGCCGGATGCGACGTCGGCGCCCTCGTCACCGGGCAGCTCGGGCACAAGTACGCGGACGAGCTGTACGGCATCCACATCGGCTCCGGCCTGCGGCTCGACTTCTTCAACGGCGACCGGGCCTGGGACATCAGCCGTGGCCGGCCCATCCCGGACGGGCTGCCCGCCGACGTGCACGCCCGGATCGTCGAGCTGGAGAAACGGTTCGCCGTCCACCTCACCGCGCACATGCTGGACCCGAGCACCCTCGCCTACGGGCTGTCCGACTCCCCCGCCGGGATGCTCGCCTGGATCCTGCGGCGGTGGGCGAGCTGGAGCGACGACGGCGGCGACATCGAGTCGGTGTTCGGCAAGGACGACCTGCTCACCCACGCGATGATCTTCTGGGTGACGAACTCGATCGGCACGTCGATCCGGACGTACGCCAACAACAACCGCTATCCGTGGACGCCGTCGCACGACCGGTGGCCCGTCATCGAGGCGCCCACCGGAATCACCTTCGTCGGCTACGAGAACCCGCCGGGAGTGAGCACCGCAGACGAGCGCGTCCGCGATTTCATCGACAGCGACCGCGCCGCCTGGTACAACCACACGAATCTCACGGCGCACGACCACGGCGGCCATTTCATTCCGTGGGAGATCCCCGGCGAATGGGTCGACGACCTCCGCCGGACGTTCCGCCCCCTGCGTTAGGGAACGGCGGCGTGCTGCGTCAGGTAACGGTCGAACCAGCCCACGGCCAACATCGTGACCTGTTCCAGCGCGCCGGGTTCCTCGAAAAGGTGCGTGGCTCTCGGCACGACCTCCAGGCGGTGGACGGCGCCGCCCGCCGCCAGAGACAGGCGTCCGGCCGCGTCCTCGTTCAGGCGCAGCACCTGCGGGTCGCGGGCGCCCACGATCAGCAGCACCGGCGCGGCGACCCGTCCCAGGGCGTCGCCCGCGAGGTCCGGGCGGCCGCCGCGTGACACCACGGCGCCGACCCGTCCTGGACGTTCCGCCGCGGCGGCCAGCGCGGCGGCGGCGCCGGTGCTCGCCCCGAACAGGCCGATCGGATATCCGGACGTCTCCGGCGCGGCGGCGAGCCAGTCGATCGCGCCGACGAGCCGCCGCGTCAGCAGGTCGATGTCGAAGCGGAGCTCGGCGGTGCGCGCGTCCCGTTCGTCCTCCTCCGCCGTGAACAGGTCGAACAGCAGTGTGCCGAGGCCCGCCTCGGCGAGGCCGGTGGCGACGGCCCGGTTGCGGGGGCTGTGCCGGGAACTCCCGCTGCCATGCGCGAAGAGGACCACGCCGCCCGGTTCGTCCGGCAGGGCGAGGTCGCCCGGCAGCGCCGCGCCCGGGAGGTCGATCGTCACTCGCGCGGTGTCCATACCGCGTGGTTACCCGTCCTCCCGCCCGCCATTCCGGGACCGGTGGACGGTGAAGAACCCGACCAACGAGGCGAGCGCGGCGACGAGTTCCCCCGCCAGGCTGATCGACTTGTCGGCGTACCAGGACGGGTCGTACATCCGGGGAATCGGCCCGAGCCGCCCGAAGTCGACGGAGTAGTAGAGCAGGACGGCCCCGGCCGCGCTCGCCGCGACCACGAACGCGATCGCATAGGTCCACCTGCGCGCCCAGAAGAGCACGAGCAGACCCGCCACGGCGGCCGCGACCGCCTGTCCGCGAAAGAGGTCGTCACCGGCGATGGTCCCGCTCGGCGTGTGGGGCCCGGGCGCCATGTCGGGCGCGAACCGCCAATGGACGACGGCGTCCGCCGCCAGCCCCCCGGCCACAAGAAGACGAAGAACAATGCCCATGACCATGGCACGGGAGTACCCGCTCCACGGATCAAATCCGCCGAACGAATCCCCGAAATAATTTCGTTCCGTTCAGAACGGCCGTTTCGCGCGGAACCCTGTGTGCCACGTGCGTCTCATGGCGGCGTAAAACGGCCGTCAGGTGGTGCGGGCGGATTTCACTCGGCGGTAGCTCCAGTAGAGGAGGGCGAAGAGGATGATTCCCGAGAGGATGAGGCCGGAGCCCGTGCTCCAGCCGGAGAGCGGGAGTTCCTCGACGACGCCCCAGGCGACGCCCGCGGCGAGGAGGGCCAGGCCGGTGAGGATCGAGCCGGTGAGGCGCCACCAGGAGGTCACGCTGTCCTCGGCGGCCTGGACGGCGCGCTCGCGGACGGGTTCGACGTAGCGGTCCAGGGTCGGGAACTCGCGGGCGAGGATGAGCAGGCCCGCGAGCACGAGCAGCAGCCCCGGGCCCGGCAGGACGAGCAGCGCGACGCCGGTCAGCAGCACCGCGCCGCCGACGACGATCATCACGCCGCGCTTGGCGTGCCTCGTGTACCCCATTGGTCGCCCTCCGTCCGATCCGGCCCCCAAGCGTAGATCCACAACGGCCCTGGACGGGCGTCCGGGGTGGCGGCGGTGCCTCGTGTCGCGCGCCCACCGCCGCCCGGGGTGACCGGCGGATTCACGGAATGCGGCGAATTTGGTCCTATATGCTCCGGGTTGCCCCTCTCAGGATCAGAGGTCGATGACACAGACACCCGAGACGTCCGTCGCGGGCCCGGCGTCCGGCACGGGTCCGGCGTCCGGCACGGGTCCGGCGTCCGGCACGGGCCCGGGGACGGCGGAGCCCTCGTCCGGACGTCCGCCGGAGACGCGGCGGGCGGCGGGCGGCGCACCGTCACGGGGACGCGACCCGCACCTGGACAACGTGAAGTTCGTCGCGATCCTGCTCGTCGCGACCGGGCACGGGATGGCGGGGCTCAGCGACGTCCCGCTGGCCGCCACGGCCTACTACTTCTTCTACATGTTCCACATGCCGGTGTTCGTGATGATCAGCGGCTATCTGGCCAAGCGGTTCACGCTCACCGACGACCGGGCCGTCAAGCTGGTCGGCGCCACCCTGGCCCCCTATGTGATCTTCCAGACGGCGTACAGCCTGTTCGCCTGGGCGGCCAGGGACCGCAAGTTCGAGATCGCGCTGCTGAACCCGTACTACATCACCTGGTTCCTGCTGGCCCTGTTCGTCTGGCGGCTGCTCACGCCGGTGTGGCGGCGGGCGCGGTTCCCGGTGGCGGGGGCCGTGCTGGTGGCGCTGCTGGCGTTCATGGGCGACCTCGGCGGGACGCTCGACATCTACCGGATCCTCGGGCTCATGCCGTTCTACGTGCTCGGGCTCACACTGCGGCCGGAGACGCTGGCGCTGGTCCGGCGGCCCGCCGCGCGGATCGCGGGCGCCGTGATCCTGGTCGCCGGGTTCGCCGCCACGTACGTCGCGTACCCGCACATGGACCCGCGCTGGGTGCGCTGGACGGACTCCAACGCCGACATGGGCGTCGGCGAGGTGCCCGGCACGCTGATGCGGATGGGGCTGCTGCTCGCGGGCCTGGTGCTCATCGCGGCGTTCCTGGCCGTCGTCCCGTCCCGGCGGACCTGGTACACCGACCTCGGCGCGGCGACCCTCTACACCTACCTGTTGCACGGGTTCCTCACCCGGTCGTTCACGTTCTCCGGGTGGAACGAGGCCGGGTGGCTCGACACGATCCCGGGCGTCCTCGTCATCGCGGGGGTGTGCTGCGTCGTCGCGACGCTGTTGAGCACGAGCCCGGTCCGGCGGGTGACGCGGTGGGCGGTGGAGCCCGATATCCAGCGACTTTTCACCAAACAGTGACTCTTCGGTCACCAACCGTTCTCGCCGGTAACGCGCAGATCACGGCAAACCGCAAGATCGCTGAAACCGTCACATAATCCTACAGACCGGGTACAGTTAAGCCGCAGTTCATCCCCGTGTGCATCCATAGCCCTGCTCTGCGCCGCGGCCCCGTCGCTCCCATGGATCTCACCCGGTGACTGCGCGGGTGTCACGATGGCGGTCGATACGACCGTCAAACGGAAAAGGATGGTCGTATTGGTCATGGCGCCGCAGGGCGAGCAGCGCACCGTTGCCGTCATCCTTGCGGGTGGCAGCGGGCAGCGAATGGGCCTCAGTACTCCCAAGCAGCTCCTCAAGATCGCCGGGAAGACGATCCTGGAGCACACGTTGTGCGTCTTCCAGGAGGCGCCCGACATCGACGAGATCCTCGTCCTGATGAACCCCGGCTTCCTCAACGACGCCGCGGAGTGCGTGAAGAAGGCCGGCTGCTCGAAGGTCACGGCCGTCCTGCCCGGCGGGACGTCGCGCAACGCCACCACGCAGCTCGCGCTCGACGCGCTCGCCGACCACCCCGCCGACAGCACCAACGTGCTGTTCCACGACGCGGTGCGCCCGCTGCTGTCGCAGCGCATCATCCGCGACTGCGTGACCGCGCTCCGCGAGCACCTCGCCGTGGACGTCGCCATCCCGTCCGCCGACACGATCATCCAGGTGGACGAGGACGTCATCGTGGATGTCCCGCGCCGCGCGAACCTGCGCCGCGGCCAGACCCCGCAGGGCTTCCGGCTCGCCACCATCCGCGCCGCCTACGAGAAGGCCTGGCGGGACGACGGGTTCGAGGCCACCGACGACTGCTCGGTCGTGCTGCGGTACCTGCCCGGCACCCCGATCTACGTCGTCCCCGGTGACGAGCACAACATGAAGGTCACCGAGCCGGTCGACATGTTCGTCGCGGACAAGCTCTTCCAGCTCGCGTCGTCCGACGCCCCCGACCTGACCGAGGACCAGTACGCCGAGGCGCTCACCGGCAAGACCGTCGTCGTGTTCGGCGCGAGCAAGGGCATCGGCGCCGCCGTCGCGAAGCTGGCCCAGCGGTTCGGCGCCCGCGTCTTCGGCTACAGCCGGGGCGCGACCCGTACGCACGCCGAACGTCCCGACGACGTCGCCGCCGCTCTCGCGCAGGCGTACTCGGCGACCGGACGGGTCGACTTCGTCGTCAACACGGCGGGCGTCCTCCGGATCGGAAGGCTCGACGCGATCGAGCCCGAGGCGATCGAGGAGGCGCTGCGGGTCAACTACCTCGCGCCGATCCACATCGCCCGCGCCGCGTTCCCCTACCTCGCCAAGACCGGCGGGCACCTGCTGCTGTACACGTCCAGCTCCTACACGCGCGGACGCGCCGACTACAGCCTGTACTCGTCGGCGAAGGCCGCCACCGTGAACCTGACGCAGGCGCTGGCGGACGAGTGGTCGTCCGACGGCGTGCGGATCAACTGCATCAACCCGGAACGGACGAGCACCCCGATGCGGACGAATGCCTTCGGGCAGGAGCCGCCGCACACGCTGCTCAGCGCCGACCAGGTAGCGCGAACGTCGCTGAACGTTCTGCTGTCGGATCTCACCGGCCAGGTCATCGACGTCCGCCGCGACGACCCGCTCACCGGCGCACGCACCGGCTGACCGGGCCCCGCCCTCGCCCCTCGCGCACCCGCCGTCCCCGGCCCGGGTGCCCCCGACCCCTCGCCGCCGCCCCAGGGCCGCGCTGACAAGATGGAGGTGTACCGTGCGGCGACTCGTCACCCGGTACTCGAAGCTCCTGCGGTTTTCCACGGTGTTGCCCCTGCCCGTCACGCACGCGCTGATGATCCTCGCGGCGGTGGCGGGAGCGCCCGGCTGGTTCCTCGGCGCCGCGGTCGCCTCCTATGTCGCCGAGCCGCTCGTCTACCGGTACTTCCAGGACGCGGACCGGCCGCTGCGCCTGGGCGAGCTGGGCGCGGCCGCGCGGGTGCTGATCCGGCAGGGCTCGTTCGTGCTGCTGCTCGTCGAGGCGGGGGGCGTCGGCGACGCGACCGTCGCGACGGCCGCCCTCGGGTTCTTCCTCCTCAACGGGCTCCGCGCCGGGGCGCTGATCGGCTCGGCCGTCCTGCGCCGCGCCAACTCGCTCCCGTACGCCACCCGCAACCTCGGTGCGGGCGAGCCCGCCCACCCCCCGGCCGAACCGGCCTGGCACGTGCGGCTCGTGACGCTGATCGAGGGGTACGCCGACCTCCCGCCGCTCGCGCTCGGCGCCGTCGGGCTGCTGGCCGACGTCCCCGCGCTGGTGATCGTCGGGCTGCTCGGCTCGGCGGCGGGCACGCTGGTCTCCTACGCCGCGCAGATCCCCCAGCTGCGCCAGATGCGGCGCCTGTTCAACGGCAGGCGCGTCGGGAAGGACGTGCAGCGCCGCGTGGCCGGCTACGGGCCCGAGGTCGTCCTGTACTTCACCGGCATGGCCGTGAACTGCTACCAGGCCAACATGTGGCTGGAGACGCTGGAGCGCCTCGACCGCAAGGCGCTGGTGCTCGTCCGGACGCCGGAGGTCGTGGCCGCGCTCGCCCCCACGCGGCTGCCGATCGTGTGCGTCAGCCGGGCGGAGGACATGATGAACTTCGACTGGTCGACCGTCCGCGTCGCGCTCTACACCGGGAACACCGGCAAGAACCTGCACCTGCTCCGCGAGCCGGACATCAAGCACGTCTTCGTCGGCCACGGCGACAGCGACAAGGACTCCAGCTCCAACCCGGTCAGCAAGGTCTTCGACGAGGTGTGGGTCGCGGGCCCCGCCGGACGCGACCGCTACCGCAACTCCGACGCGGGCGTCCGCGACGAGGCCATCATCGAGGTCGGCCGCCCGCAGCTCACGGGCATCACCACCGGGCCGACCGGGAACGACGTGCCGACCGTCCTGTACGCGCCGACGTGGGAGGGCTGGGACAGCGAGCACAGCTACTGCTCCCTGCTCACCATGGGCGACAGGATCGTCAGCAGGCTGCTGGAACAGGGCGCCGGGCTCCGCGTCATCTACCGCCCGCACCCCTACACCGGGACCCGCATGGCCGCCGCGCACGCGGCGCACAACCGGGTGATCGCGATGATCGAGGCCGCCAACCAGGCGGGCGGCGCGCACCGGGTCGTCACCGGTGCCGAGGCGTCCCTGCACGACTGCTTCAACCAGTCGGACATGCTCATCACCGACATCTCCAGCGTCATCTCCGACTACATGCCGAGCCTGAAGCCGTACGTGGTCACCAACCCGCACGCCGCCAACGACGTGACGTTCCGCACGGACTTCCCATCCGCGTCCGCCGCCTACCTGCTAGGCCCCGACTGCGCCGAACTGACCGACATCATCGCCGTCGCCGCGTCCCCCGGCGCCGACCCCCTGGCCGACGAGCGCCACAGGCTCCGCGACTACCTGCTGGGCCCCGAACACCCGGACGCCATGACCCGCTTCGCCACCGCCGTCGACACCCTCGCCGCCGCAGGCCCCCGCTCAACCCTCCACACCCACGGCGACCCACGGCGAACCGCTCCCGCCGAACCCGCCTAGTTCCTCTCCTCGGGCTAGGTACATTTCGGGCACGGTGGGTACTCGATCCCGCTTAGAGTGTCGGTCGATACTCGAACGACTCTGCTGAGGCATTATGACGCAACCGTTGGTCAGTGTGATCACCGCGGTCTACAACTGCCGGGAGACGGTGGCCCGGGCGGTGGACTCGGCGTTCGAGCAGTCGCTGTCGCCCGAGCTGGTCGAAGTGATCGCCGTCGACGACGGCTCGACCGACGGCAGCGGCGAGGTGCTGGACGAGCTGGCCCTCGTCCACGACCGGCTGACCGTGCTCCACCAGCCGAACTCGGGGGGTGCGGGCGCGCCGCGCAACCGGGGCCTGGAGCTGGCGACCGGCACGTTCGTGTTCTTCCTGGACGCCGACGACCGGCTCGGTCCGGAGGCGCTGGAGCGGATGACCGCGATGGCGGAGCGCAACGACACCGACATCGTCATCGGCAAGCAGGTCGGGACCGGCGGCCGCAGGACGCCCCAGATCTTCGACGAGACGGTCGAGCGCGCCCACGTCCTCGAACCGGGCTCCACCCTGTTCTGGCGCATGTCGATGGCCGCGTTGCAGCTGTTCCGCCGTTCCCTGATCGAGGACGCCGGGTTGCGGTTCACCGAGGGCCTCCTGTCGCACGAGGACCAGCTGTTCACCGCGGGCGCCCACCTGCGCGCCCGGGGCGTGTCCATCCTCGCGGACTACGACTGCTACTACTGGGCCGCCCGTGAGGACGGCACGAGCAGCACGCAGGTCGGTGGCGCCCGCGCCGCCGACGTCTACGCGATCACCAGCGAGGCGCTGGAGCTGACCGCGCGGTACGCCGAGCCCGGCGAGGTCCGCGACCAACTGCACCGGCGGTACTTCGACCAGGAGGTGTTCGGACGGCTGCAACGCCGCTTCGTGGACGCCCCCGACGACGAACGCAAGATCACCTACGCGGCCTGCCGCGATCTGCTGGAGCGGTGGCTCACCCCGGGGCTGCGGGGGCATCTCCCGCCGCTTTACCGCGTGGCCGCTCATTGTGTGCTCAATGATTTCGCCGAAGAACTCGATACTGTGCTCCGGCATTTCCAGGAGTTCGGGCGTCCGCGCCTCCATTTGGAGGACGGGCGGAGTTACCAGAAGCTTCCGTTCTTCCGGGACGCGGAGGCGGCCATTCCGGACGACTGCTACGAGGTCGAGACGCCGCCGACGATCGTGCACAACCTGAACCGTCCCGAGTGGACGGACGGCGTGCTGGAGATCAGCGGCCTCGTCACGGTGCGCGGGACGGACGAGGGCACGCCCGAGCTGAGCCTGACCGTCACGGACGGCGACGGCGTCCAGCGTCGCGTCGCCTGCGAGGTCGGTCTGTCGGAGCTCACCGACGCGGGCATGGCGACGTCCTACACCGCCGGGCTGCGCCCGGTGTCCGAGGAGTGGCCGGACGGTCTCTGGGCGGTCGCCGTGGACGTCGCCATCGGCGGGTACCAGCAGACCGTCACCCTTACCAAGCCTGCGGGTATGGAGATCCCCACCGTGATCAACGCCCGTGCGGCGGGCGGCGCGCGGCTCGTCCGGGCGCTGCCGGTTCACGGTCGGGGCGATCTCGTGCTGGAACTGGGCGGCGAGCCGGAACCCGCCGATTTCCCGGCCGCCGAGGCCAGTCTGGAGTCCGGGAACCGGCTGCGGGTGCGGATCGCTGCCCCGGCCGTCTTCGGGGCCGGGTCCGCGCCTATCATGAGCGTCGTCCTTTGCCACCCTGGTAAGGGGAGCGCCGAGATTCGCGCTGTGCTGGAGCCGGACGGGGCGTCCCACCTGCGGGCCGATCTGCCCGTGGCACGTGCCCGCACCGGGCGGTGGAAGGGGTTCCTGGAGGTCGACGGGGTGGGCGAGCCCGTCCGGCTGCGGCTTCGTGAAGGGGCGGGTGCGCTGGGGCCGGTGACGGTGTCGTGGGTGCCGCCGCGCCGTCTGCGCGTCCGGCTCGACGACAAGTGGCTGGCGGCGGTGGTCACCAACCCGGTGCGGCAGCGGGCGGGCAGGCTGCTGCGAGTGCGGGGCCTTCCGCGACGGCGGTCCGCGGACCCTCGATAATGGTCGAACGCCAGACCATCGAATCCGCCAGGAAGGCACCGAATGACGCACCGTATCCTCCCGAGCGCGCAGGTGGACTCGTCCGCGCGGCTCGGTGACGGGACGACCGTGTGGGATCTCGCCCAGGTCCGTGAGGACGCGACCCTCGGCGCGAACTGCATCGTGGGCCGCGGCGCGTACGTCGGCGCGGGCGTGCGGATCGGCGACAACGTCAAGCTCCAGAACCACGCGCTCGTCTACGAGCCAGCCGTCCTGGAGGACGGCGTGTTCGTCGGCCCCGCCGTCGTCCTCACCAACGACCGCGAGCCCCGCTCCGTCGACCCGGACGGCAAACTGAAGCGCGGCGGCGACTGGGAGGCGGTCGGTGTGCACGTCGCCGAGGGCGCGTCCCTCGGGGCCCGCAGCGTCTGCGTCGCGCCGGTGCGGATCGGGCGCTGGGCGATGGTCGCCGCGGGCGCCGTCGTGACCCGCGACGTCCCCGACTTCGCCCTGGTCGCGGGCGTCCCGGCCCGCCGCCTCGGTTGGGTCGGCCGCGCCGGGGCCCGCCTGACGCAGGGTCCGGACGGAACGTGGGAGTGCCCGCGCACCGGTGCCCGCTACGTCGAGACACCCGCCGAGAACGATTCCGAGAAGACGGTCCTCATCGAGAGGGAAGCATGAGCCTGAAGGTCCTCAGCGTCGTCGGCGCGCGCCCGCAGTTGGTGAAGCTCGCTCCCATCGCGTCCGCCCTCGCCTCGGCGGGCCAGCGGCACGTCATCGTGCACACGGGCCAGCACTACGACGCCGACCTGTCGGACGTGTTCTTCTCCGGCCTCGGCATCCCCGACCCGGACGTGCACCTCGGCGTCGGCTCCGGCAGCCACGGCGTGCAGACCGGCGCCGTGATGGCGGCCCTCGACCCGATCCTGGAACGTGAACGCCCCGACTGGGTCCTCGTCTACGGGGACACGAACTCGACGCTCGCGGGCGCCGTGTCCGCCGTGAAACTGCACCTGCCCGTCGCGCATCTTGAGGCGGGACTGCGTTCGTTCAACCGCCGGATGCCGGAGGAGCACAACCGCGTCCTCACCGACCACGCCGCCGACCTGCTCCTCGCCCCGACGGAGGAGGCGATGCGTCACCTCGCCGCCGAGGGGCTCGCGGAACGGAGCGTCCGCACGGGCGACGTGATGGTGGACGTGTGCCTCCGCGTCCGTGACGCCGTCCGCGCCGGGAGCGTCGACGCCCCCGTCCTGCCCGACGGGATCGACCCCGAACGGCCCTACCTGGTGGCCACCGTGCACCGGGCGGAGAACACCGACGACGCGGCACGGCTCGCCTCGCTCGCCGACGCGCTCGCCGACCTGCCCGTCCAGGTCGCGCTGCTGGCCCACCCCCGGCTGGTCGCCCGCGCCGAGACGCACGGCATCAAGCTGGGACGCGGCGCCGTCCGGGTCGGCCGTCCGCTGCCCTACGCGGGCCTGGTCGCGGCCGTGCTCGGCTCGCAGGGAGTGATCACCGACTCCGGCGGCCTACAGAAGGAGGCGTTCCTCCTCGAACGTCCGTGCACGACGCTGCGGACCGAGACGGAATGGCCGGAGACCCTGGCCGGGGGATGGAACGAACTGGTCGCCGACCCCGCCGTCCTCGGCCCCGCCCGCTGGGCGGCGACCGCGACCCGGCCCGCGCCCGACGCCCCGCGCGGCACCCCGTACGGTGACGGGCACGCGGCCGAGACCGTCGCGGCGATCCTCGCCGAACGCGCGAGCCGGTAGACCGAATCCTTCCGCCCGCCGGTAGGCCGGGCCTTCCGTCTAGGGCTGGAGCGTCCGCTCCTGCCGCGTCGTCACGGTGAGGTCCGGGTACCGGCGGGCCAGCCGCCACGCGAACGGCACCGACGTGTAGTCGATCACGATGACGCGGCGGACCTCCGCCATGTCGATGTCGCGGTCGACGCACCGCCGGACGATCCGCATCAGCAGAAGCGGCCGGACGTGCCGGTAGAAGCGCAGGAACACCCGCTTGTGGACGATCCCGGACACGCGGGTCTGCGCGCGGTCGAGAAACCTGCCGACGGGTCCGAGCGGCTTCAGCGGCCGGACGAGGAGCCTCGGCACCCTGCTCACGACCGTGCGCTCCAGCCAGGGCAGCGGATGCCTGGCCTCGGCCTTGTCGAGCATGTGCAGGCGCGCCCGCTCGTCCAGCAGGTCCCAGCCCCGCGGCTCGGCGGTGACCACGTCGACGTTGGCGCCCTCCTCGTCCAGGAAGTGCCTGGCCAACCCGTCGACCCGCTTGAAGCTGCGCTTGTGGCTCCTCGGGTCGAGGACCAGGATCAGCACCCGGGGGGCAGCCCCGTCGTTCACGTCTTCGTCTCCCAGCTCGGTCATTCGACGTCGGCACCTCTGCGAGCGGCCAGTTCGTTCAGCCGCCGCACCAGCGGCTCAAGCGACGCGGTGCGTTCGAACCGCTTCGCGTACTCGTACGCCTCGGCGATCTGGCGCTGGTCGAGCCCCGCCGCGGCCTTGGCGGCCTCGACCATCGAGGCCGCGATGGCCTCCGGTTCGAGCCCGCCCGGGTTGAACCACAGCGGATAGTCCCGCAGGACCTCCTCCGCCGCCGACCCGGACGCGTGGACCGACACGATCGGACGTCCCGCCGCCATGTACTCGAAGATCTTCCCCGAGGTGACGTACCGCGCGCCGCCCGCCAGGAACACCAGCACGTCGGAGTTCCGGTAGACCTCGAACAGCTCGGTCTTGGACACCGGTCCGCAGTAGTTCACTCCCGGCGCCAGATCCTGCCCGCCCTGCTCGCTCACCGTTTCCTGCTTGTCCGGCGAGACTGGCGCCGCTTCCTGGCTCTGCGCGGCTTCCTGGCCTTGTTCGGTCTCTTGGTTCTGCTCGCCCTGCTCGCTCTGTTCAGCTTCGGCCGGTTCGTCGGGACGGGACGTGAGCCGGTGGAGGAGGTTGACGTCGGCTCCCTTGAAGAAGCCGAGATACCCGTGCAGGTCGAGTTGCGCACCGGCGAGGTCCGGGTGTTCGCGGGCGCGGCCGAATCCGTCGATCATCGCTTCGATGGGCTGCTTGCCGGTCAGCGTGCCGACGTAGGAGAAACGGGGGCGGCGCTCCTCCTGCCCGTCGCGGATCTTCGCGGGCGGCTCGGGCGCGCCGACGAGGGTGTCGGAGTCCCAGCCGTTCGGGACGACCAGCATCCGGTCCGCCACGCGCGGATAGCGCTCGGCGTGCCAGGACCGCAGCGCCTCGTTGACGAAGACGGCGTTGGACGCCGATTTCAGCACCCGCCGTTCCCAGGAATAGGCCGGGTGCCCGTCCTCGAACGCGGGTTCCTCGCTGAAGAGGTCGAGTGTCCAGGCGTCGCGGTTGTCGACAATGTAGGGAGTCCGGGTCAGCCTGTTGAAAAGGTAGGCGGCCGCGAACGACGCGAACGGATTCCCCGTCGCCAGCACGACGTCGAATCTCTTCCGGGCGTGCAGGCGCAGCGCCCGCCGGACGCTCGCACGGGCCCAGGACGAGTAGTTCTCGGGAAAGACGTGCTTCTGACCCCAGTTGTACATCCAGTGCGCGAGGTGCGGGAACGTCCCGCGGAACCTGCTGAAGTCGCGCACGTCCCGCTTCCACATGAACTGGTTCAGGTTCGGCCGCACCACATTGATCCGCGGATCGACCGAGTCGAGGAGCTTCTCGTCGAACGAGCCGATGGCGTCGCGCAAGAACGGCAGCGGCGCCGCGAAAACGGTGACGTCCCATCCCTTCTCGACCAGCAGGTTGGCCGTCGCCCGGGGACGGTAGACACCGCTGGCCCTGGACGGCGGGAAATAGAAGGCGAGATACAGCAGGCGCGGACGGCGGTTGCCCATGCTCTTCATCCTTTAGCGTGGCCGGCCGGAGACAGTTCGTGAGCGACGGAGTAGGCGAGCCTGGCGCCCGAGTCCACGAACACGTCCCGCAGTTCGGACGCGGTGACCATCGACTCCGCGTCACCGACGACGACGAGGTCGACCGGCCGCCGGGCGAGGACGTCACGGCGCATGGCGCGCTCGCGGATCTCGGCGGGGTTCCGCCGGTAGAGGCGGCCGAGGCGGCGATGGATCGGGTTGGCGACGCGGCGCCGGTAGAACGACTGGAGGCGCCGCCCGAACCCGCTCAGCGGGCCGCGCAGGCAGACGCGCATCAGGAACAGCGGGATCCGGTCGATCAGCAGCCGTACCGCGGCGGGCCGGTAACGGCGTTCGAACGCACTCCAGTCGACCATGTCGGCGCCCTCGGGCAGCGGGTCGTTGTTCCACTTGGCGGGTTTGCCGACGAGCACGGTCGCGGTTCCGCCCGCGTCGATGACCTGCCGGGCCTCGGCCACGATCACGTGCCGCCGGGAGCCGCCGATGGCGAGGAAAAGGACGTTCACGAATCCCCCTCTCCGTTCGCACCCGTCTCCGGGAACCAGTGCCGGTAGTGGGCCTCGGCCACGGTGCCGTAGCCGAACCGCGACTCCAGCACCCGCCTGGCCTCGGGCAGATCGAGGTCGTCCGGGAACCGGTCACGCAGCCGCCGGTACCCCTCGATGATCGAGTCCGCGTCCTCCCTGACCTCGATCATCTCCCCCACGGCGCTCTCTATGCCGGCGAGGGTGCGTTCGGGGCCGCCGCAGCGGGTGACGAGCAGCGGCAGGCCCGCCGCCACCGCCTCGATGATCGACACGCCGAACGTCTCCCAGCGGGCCGCGTGCACGAGGAGGTCGTGCTCACGCATGAGCCGGGTGCACTCGTCCGGCGGGACGGAGGGCAGGAACGTCACCGCGTCCATGACCTGGAGTTCGGTGGCCCGCTCCGCGAGCCGCTCGGCCAGCTTGCCCTCGCCGACCATCGTCAGCGTCAGCTCGGGGTCTTCGGCGTGGCACTTGGCGAACGCCTCCAGCAGCCAGTCGACGCCCTTGCGCTCGATGAGGCTGCCGACGTACAGCCAGCGGCGCAGTTCGGTGACCGGCCGGGGACGGGTCTGGGCGAACGAGATCGGGTTGGAGATCACCTCGATCTTGTGCGCGTGCGCCGGGAACGCCTCCACCAACTGCTCGCGGAGCGCGTCCGTCACGGCGAACAGGCCCGTGCAACGGTCGAGGACCTGCTCGTACAGTTCACGCGAGTCGGGCTGTTCGAGGACCTGGTGCAGGTAGGAGGCGTGCTCGGTGATGAACACGCGGGCGTCCGGGCGGGCGTTCTCCAGCGCCGTCCAGCCGCCGCGCAGGCCGACGTGCGCGTGCACGACCTTCGCCGGGATCGGCTCGCCGTTCAGGGCCCAGCCGAGCCCCCTCGCGTGTTCGACGGACTGTGACCCGAAGGTGCGCCCGCGCATCAGAATCGGGACGCGCACCAGCGAGGCGCCCCCAACTGTCGGAACGGGACGCAGCAGCTCCGGCAGGAGGCGCCGGTGCGCGTCCTCGGCCGCGTGGTCGTCCTCCGGTGCCCGCAGCCGCCAGCCGTCGGTGTGGTAGAGGGTGACGTCGCCGCAGCCCGGCGCGATCGCCTCCACCATCGCCTGGACGAAGGCGCCCGAGAACTTGTGGTGCGGAGAGGGGTACCAGGGCGTGAGGACGGCCACGTCCCTGTCGGCGGTTTCGCTCATCATCACCTAGACCTTCTCCGGAGCCGGCTTCGCGGCGGCGGGCAGCAGCTCGGTGTAGACGCCGTCCAGGATCTCGGCCTGCGCCTCCCAGCTCCAGGCGCGCAGCAGGTCCGGCCGGTCGTCGTACACGGCGCGGTACCGCTTCGGGTCGGTCAGCACCGCCTCGACCGCGCGCACGTAGTCGTCCTCGTCCTCGGCCCGGAACACCTCGCCCTGCCCGGTGTCCCGCACCACCTCGCTCATGGCCTTGACGTCGCTGACCACGATCGGCAGCCGCGCGTGCGAGTACTCGAAGAACTTCGTGATCAGCGCGATCTCGTGGTTCGGCCAGTGGTGGATCGGGATGACCCCGAAGTCGGCGGCCGACAGGAACGGGACCACATGGTCGAACGGCACGTACGACAGGATGTGCACCCGGTCGCGGACGCCGAGTTCGTCGGCGCGCCGCAGCAGCCGCGCCATCTCGGAGCCGTCCGGCCTCGGCACGACCAGGGCGACGTGCAGTCCGGGCAGCCGGGGCAGCGTGTCGATCATGATGATCAGGCCGCGGTGCTGCGGGGAGCCGCCGCTGTAGACGGCGACGGGCGTGTCCCGGTCGACGCCGCACAGCTCCCGCAGGTCCGGGACGCGATCGCCGCTGGACGGCTCACCGTCGATGATCGGGGCGTTGAGCACGACGGCGGGCTTGTGCCTGAGGCCGTGGTGCTCGACGAGCATGTCGCCGAGCGGTTCGGAGACGGTCACCACCGCGTCGGCCGCGCCCGCGTACTCGCGTTCGTACGCGCACACGGCCGGATGCCAGCGCACCTCGTCATGCCAGGGGCGGATGCCCGGCAGGAACTCGTGCGCGTCCCACACGAGCTTCACCTCGCGCCCCTTGGCGCGCGCCCGCCGCACGGCGCGAGCGCCGACGCCGAGCATCCGGAAGTCGTTGGCATGGATGATGTCCGGTTCGAGCTTGTCGATGGTGCCGCGGTAGGCGCTGTCCCAGTCCCACAGACCACGGTCGAGAACGCGCCAGGACCGGTCGCCGAGAAGCTTCTGCCAGAACGCGATGGTGAACCGTTCCAGGGGGGAGTTCCGGTTCAGCCGGGCTTTGGCCAGGGACTTCGTCTGGCGCCCGCGCAGCCTGACCCAGAACCACTGGGCCTTCGCCGTGACGCGCCGTGCCGCCAGCCAGGCCGTCCGCGCCGGTCCGCCGAAGCCGGGCGCGAGCCGGGCCGCGGCGATGTCGGCGCGCCGGTTCTGGACGAGCCGCCGCCGGTACGCCGCGACCTCCGGGTGCGGATACGCGAGCGGGCGGCGGAGCGTCGACCGCACGATGCTGAACCTCGGCCCGACATGGCGGGGCGGCTGCGGGACGAGCACGACGTTCGCCCCGCCCAGCGTCCAGCGCTTCTTCCTGCGGGCCTGGACGCAGCCGACGAGGTGCACCTCCCAGCCCGCGGCGGCGATGGAGGCCGCCGCCTTCTGCACCCGGGAGTCTCCGTTGACGCCGTTGTCGACGAGCATGACGATACGGCCGCGCGACTCCGCGGCACACCCCTCGCCGGGACCGCCCTCCTGGGGGCCGCCATCGTCTTCGGTCTGCATTCGGTCTTCTCCACTCGGTTCTGACGAGGTCATCCGGGATCGAGGCCGGTCGAGCGTGCGGCGGGGGGTCAGCGGGTGGTGCCGCCCTGGTCGGGTGCGCCGATGACGGTGTGGGCGACGCCGGCCCAGCGGGCGGGGTCGGTGATACGGCGGCCGTCCACCATGGCCTTGACGCCCGGGAGGGCGTCGGGGGTCAGGTCGCGGTACTCGACGTGGTCGGCCTGCACGATCGCGGCGGTCACCGGTTCGCCGCGGTGTGCGGGGAGGCCGAGCGCCTCCAGCTCCTCGGGCGTGTACATCGGGTCGGAGACGTACGGGACGGCCCCGCGCTCGCGCAGCGCCTCGACCGTGGGGAAGACGCCGGAGAACGCCGTCTCCTTCACGCCGCCCCGGTAGGCGGCGCCGAGGACGAGGACGGGCGCGCCGGTGAGGTCACCGTACGTCCCGGCGAGGAGGCCGACGGCGTAGGCGGGCATGGCCACGTTGGCGTCGCGGGCGGCGGCGACGACGGTCGCGGCCGGGTCGTTCCACAGGTACATCCGCGGATAGACCGGGATGCAGTGGCCGCCGACGGCGATGCCCGGCCGGTGGATGTGGCTGAACGGCTGCGTGTTGCAGGCCTCGATGACCTTCATGACGTCCACACCGACGCTACCCGCGTAGCGGGCGAACTGGTTGGCGAGGCCGATGTTCACGTCGCGGTAGGTCGTCTCGGCGAGCTTGGCGAGTTCGGCGGCCTCGGCGGAACCGAGGTCCCAGACGCCGTTCGGACGGTCGAGGTCGGGCCGCTCGTCGAAGTCGAGGACCTGCTCGTAGAACTCCACGCCGTGCCGGGCGGACGCCTCGTCCACGCCGCCGACGAGCTTCGGGTAGCGCCGCAGGTCGGCGAACACCCGGCCGGTCAGCACCCGTTCGGGGCTGAACACCAGGTGGAAGTCGGTGCCCGAGGTCAGGCCCGAACCCTCGGCCAGCATCGGCGCCCAGCGCTCGCGGGTGGTGCCGACCGGCAGCGTCGTCTCGTAGCTGACGAGGGTCCCCGGACGCAGGCCCGCCGCGATCGAGCGGGTCGCGGCGTCCATCCAGCCGAAGTCGGGGGTGCCCGCCTCGTCCACGAACAGCGGGACGACCACGACGACCGCGTCGGACTCGGCGACGGCCGCCGGAGTGTCGGTCGTCGCCGTCAGCAGACCCTCCCGGACCGCCTCCGCGAGGTGGACGTCGAGATCCGCCTCGCCGGGGAACGGTTCGCGACCGGCGTTGACGTCGGCGACGACACGTTCGTCCACGTCGGCGCCGATCACTCGGTGGCCCTTGCGGGCGAACTGCACCGCCAGCGGCAGACCGATCTTGCCGAGCGCGACCACGCAGATCCGCATGTGCTACTTACCTCCAGGGAACGTCGCGCGCCGGAGCCGCCTGGCGGCGGCCCGGACCGGAACGGACGGGCGGGTGTCGATCGCCATGGTGCCGCGCCCGTCGCGCCGCACCGACAGCCGGAAGGGCCGGGCCCCGCGCCAGACGAACGCCTTGCACGGGCCGGACAGGTCGGCCGGTACGGCGGCGTCGTGCGTCTCGCCGGACGCCCGGACGACGACTCGTAAAGTCCGTCTGTCCTTGCCGGACGCGAACAGCCGTGCCGTCGGGATCCGCGCGGTCAGGGTCACGCCGTCCTCGCCGAGGGTGCGGTGGACGTCCGTCACGGGGACGCGCTTGTCACGTCCGCGCACGGCCAGCGCGAGGCCGACCTTCTCCGCGTCGGGACCGATGATCTGCGTCTGGACGGTGATCGCCAGGGCGTCGCCGTCGAACACCGCGACGACCGCGCGGGACGCCTCGGTGAGGCGGCGGCGCAGGCCCTTGGTGATCTCGTAGAGGTCGTCGGGGAGGCCCTGGCCGTAGCCGTGGTAGGCGTAGTAGACGCGGTCGTCCTTCAGCACGACCGGGTACTCCTGGCCTGCGGCGTCGGCGCGGATCGACTCGCACAGGGCGTCCGCCTCGCCGCGCTGCGCCAGGCGCAGCCGGACCTTCCGCCGGATGGGGAGCAGGTCGAGCACGTGGTCGGGCACGTACCGGTCGACGAGGGCGCCCACGCGGTCGCACACGTCGCGGCGCCCGGCGTCGTCGAGGTCGAGCAGGCTCTCCCTGATCGGCTTGGTCAGCTCCCACTTGGCGTGCCGGTGGACGATGGCGTCCCGCTGGGGGCCCGGCTCCAGCAGCCCGGCGACGAACTCGAACAGCCGCTCGGCGCACTCCAGCCGGGTGTAGATCTCCACGGTGCCCTGGGTGATGTTGCCCCCGTCGTCGCGGAGCCGCGCGTAGTAGCAGGTGTAGTCGGCCAGCACCGAGATCCGTTCGGCGCGGACGCACGCCTCGATCGTGAACGGCTGGTCGCTGCCGATGCGCATGTCCTCGGGGAAGCGGAGCTTGTGCCGTTCGACCAGTTCGCGGCGGAACAGCTTGCAGTTCGACAGCAGCCACGGGAGCGGCGAGTCGTACAGGTCGACCTCGGGCTGGTTCGCGGCGAACAGGTCCTGCTGGACCTCGCGCCCGTTGACGCCCTTCATCCTGCCGACCAGGACGTCCGAGCCCCACTCGTCGGCCGCCGCGACCATCCGTTCCAGGGCCTCCCGGCCGAGGTGGTCGTCGGCGCCGACGAAGTACACGTAGCGCCCGGACGCGATGTCCAGGGCGCGGTTGCTTGGCACGGCGGGGCCGCCCGAGTTGGCCTGGTGCAGCACCCGCACGATGCCGGGATACTCCTCGGCGAACCGGTCGAGTTCGGCGCCACCGCCGTCGGTGGAGCCGTCGTCGACCGCGACGACCTCCATGCGCTCCGCGCCGATGCTCTGCTTCACCAGCGAGTTCAGGCAGTCGGTCAGGTACGGCATCGTGTTGTACACGGCGACGACGACCGTGACGTCGACGCCATCCCGCTCCCCGGTGGGGGGGCGACCCCCCACACCCCCCGGGACGTCCGCCTCAGACGGCACCCAGCACCCCTGAGGGCCGGAGCGAGACTGTTTCGCCGCGCTTCGCTGATTCCAGGACCGCCGCCGAGACCTCGACCGTCCGCAGGCCCTGGCGCAGCGTCACGATGTCGCCGCCGCCGTCCCTGAGCGCGTCGCGGAACCGTTCGTGCTCGACCAGCAGCGGCTCCCGCTTCGGGATCGCGTAACGGATCATGTCGCCCTCCGAGACGCCGCGGAACGCCCGCAGCGCCTCCCATTCGGTGCTGACCTCGCCGTTGGCGTAGAACGTCAGGTCGGCGGTGAGCGTGTCGGCGACGAAACAGCCGCGCTCGCCCGTGACGACCGTCGTGCGCTCCTTCAGCGGGCTCAGCCAGTTCACCAGGTGGTTGACCATGGACCCGTCGGCGAGACGCCCGACTGCGGCGACCATGTCCTCGTGCGGACGGCCGCTGCGCGCCACGGTGTGCGCGGTGATCGACACGTAGTCCTGGCCGGTGACCCACGCGGTCAGGTCGATGTCGTGGGTGGCGAGGTCCTTGACGACGCCGACGTCGGCGATGCGGTGCGGGAACGGGCCCTGGCGGCGCGTGACCACCTGGAACACCTCGCCCAGCTCGCCCGCCTCCAGCCGCGTCCGCATGCTCTGGAGCGACGGGTTGTAGCGCTCGATGTGCCCGACCCCGGCGACCAGGCCGCGCGACTCGAACGCCGCGACCAGCCGTTCCGCCGCCGCCACCGACTCGGCGAGCGGCTTCTCGATCAGCGCGCTGACCCCGGCCTCGGCCAGCGCCAGCCCGGTCTCCTCGTGCAGCGCGGTCGGGCAGGCCACCACCGCGTAGTCGATGCCGAGCTCCAGCAGGTCCGGCAGGGACTCCAGCAGCGGGACGCCGTGCGGCGCGCGCTCCGGTTGCCCGGCGGGGTCGACGACGCCGACGAGCTCGACGCCGTCCAGCCCGGCCAGGACGCGGCCGTGGTTGCGTCCCATCACGCCGAGCCCGATCAGGCCCGCCCGCAGCGGCGCGCTCACGACCCCGCCTCGTTCACGGCCTCGTTCACGGCGTCGGCGACCCGCGCGAGGTCGTCCTCGGTGAGCTTCGGGTGCACCGGCAGCGACAGCACCTCCGCCGCGGCCCGGTCCGTCTCCGGCAGGTCCCAGCGGGGGTCGGGCGCACCGTCCTTCAGGAACGGCCGCAGCCGGTGGACGGGCGTCGGGTAGTAGACCGCGCAACCGATCTCGCGCTCGACCAGGTGCCGCTCGACGGCGTCCCGGTCGGGCACGCGGACGGTGTACTGGTGGTAGACGTGCCGCGCGCCGTCCGCGACCGGCGGGGTCACCGCGCCGGTGATCTTCGCGTCCAGGAACCGGGCGTTGGCGATGCGGCGCTCGGTCCACTCCGCGAGCCGCTTGAGCTGCTCGCGGCCCACGGCGGCGGCGACGTCGGTGAGCCGCATGTTGGCGCCGACGATCTCGTTGGCGTAGCGCTGCTCCATGCCCTGGTTGCGCAGCAGGCGCAGCGTCCGCGCCGTCTCCGCGTCGGCCGTCGTGATCATGCCGCCCTCCAGGGCGTGCATGTTCTTCGTCGGGTAGAAGCTGAAGCAGCCGACCGTCCCGAGCGCGCCCGCCGGGACCCCGTCCACGGCGGCGGCGTGCGCCTGGCAGGCGTCCTCGACGACGGCGAGCCCGTGCCGCTCCGCGAGCGGCCCGATGCGGTCCATGGCCGCCGGGTGCCCGTACAGGTGCACCGGCATGATCGCGGCGGTGCGCGGGCCGATCGCGGCGGCGACGGCGTCCGGATCGAGGCAGAACGTCGCGGGGTCGATGTCGACGAACACCGGGTCGGCGCCGACCAGCCGGACGGCGTTGGCGCTGGCCGCGAACGTGAACGACGGGACGATCACCTCGTCACCGGGTCCGAGGTCGAGCGCGAGCAGGCTGAGATGCAGGGCCGACGTTCCCGAGTTGACCGCCACGCAGTGCCGGCCCGCCACGACCTCGGAGAACTCCTCCTCGAACGCGGCGACCTCCGGCCCCTGGACGACCCGTCCGCCGCGCAGCACGCGCACGGCGGCCTCGATCTCCGCCTCCCCGATCACGGGACTCGCCGCCGGGACGAGCCCTTGGGATTCCACGGGCATGCACAGACTCCTTAGCGAAAACGGTGAACGTCAGGCTTCCTCACGGGAAACGGAGCGCGACATCATGCTCACAAACGCGGAAGCCCCCGCCTAACGGACGAATTCTAGCCAAGTCAGACCGTTGCGAAGACGTTAGTCGATCATATGCCGCCGCGCGCCAGGACTGGCGGAACACCCACGTTGTCACGATTCATCTCCGGTTGGACAAACCGTTTCGGGCGACTGACGAACGTGGCACAGATCATGCCGCGCCCCAGCCAGGGCCGCCACCGGCGCCCCCCACGGCCTCTACGGCATGAGCGCATGCGCCAACAGCACCCCGGACAGGCCCCGCGAGAAGGCCCCCGAGCCCGTCATGGGCCGACCTGCGGCCAGCAGCGGGACCCCGACGCACATACGGGCGCCGTCAGGTCCAGCAGTTCGGGCCAGCCGAGTCCGCCTCGGCGGCGGTTCGGCGCCTGGGGGTGGCATGGACCAGCCAGCCATCTCCGTCGGGACCCGCGCGCAGGGTGCCGTCGGCCCCCGGCCACGCGCTCGTGCGTGCCCCCGTCGAGAAACGCGGCCAGGCTGGGCCCCACGAGAACCTGGCTCATCCGGAGGACGGGGGCAGGACGGCGTCACTCACCAGTGGCCGCCGTCGCGCCGCCGTCCGGCGTAACAAGAGCGCTGAACATTGGATGCCCATCGGTCGGCCCTAATCTCGGGCCACTCGGGTCGATATCGGCCTTGAGAAGGCAGATGTCTCCGCCCGGGGGCGAACCTTTGCTCGCCCCCCGGTCCGATTATGGTCCGTTCCAATTCGGGGGCACGGACGACCCCCGCCCGATTACGGATTTCGGCGTACCACCTGATCAGGATCGGGGCCTCCGTGGAGACCACGGCCGAGGCGGGCCCCCGGCTGCCACAGCGCCGTGTGACCCCAGATCGGGCACGGCGGGCCCGATCTGGGGTGGCCCCGCACGACCCGACGCTCGTTCGTTCACCGCCGGAGAGTTCAAGAGCGGAGTCAGGTTGTCCACCAGGTCGTACTCGGCCTTTGGCAAATGAATTCGGGGCCGGAGACCGGGCTCGGGATCGCGAAAGGAATCAGGGAATCCATGGAGTGACTGCCAATGAATGTGGAACGGGACGTGAAATCAGCCGGGGCCGCGTATCGGTGATCGTCCTGCCGATTTCGGGGGTTCGGTCAAGGGTCACAGGGCCGCGCCGCCGCTGACGTCGACGACACGGCCCGTCATCCAGCGGGCGTCGTCGGAGGCGAGGAAGGCCACGACGCCGGAGATGTCGTCGGGGCGTCCGACGCGGCCCAGCGCGTGCAGCGCGGCGGCGTGGGCCTCGGCCTCGGGGTTTCCGCGCAGCCAGTCGCCCCGCAGGACGCCGGGATCGCGACCTTCCTGCGGGGCATCCGCGCCGCCAACCTCCGCGACTTCGAGGCGCGGCTGGAGGCGGCGCGTGACCGGGGTGAGTTGCCCGCGGCGACGGATGTCCGCGCCCTGGCCCGCTTTGTCGGCACTGTCATCCAGGGGGATGTCGCAGCAGGCCAGGGACGGCGCCACCGAGCAGGATCTTGTCAAGGTCGCCGACCAGGCCATGAATGCCTGGCCTGAGGGCTAGTCGGGCTGGGACGCGAGGTCGGCCGGGACGGGGTCGGTGCCGAGGATCTCGCCGGTGTGCTGGCCGACGGAGGGTGGTCCGGCGGAGTAGGCGGTGTCGATCACCGGGAGGGGGGAGCCCGGCACGAAGACCTCGCCGGGGCCGCTCTCCAGGGGGATCGACCGGACCATTCCCCGGTGCTGGACGTGCGGGTCGACGGCCAGGGCGTCCACGGTGAAGATCGGGCTGCACGGTACGCCGACCTCGCCCAGCCGCGCGACGATGTCGGCCACGGGGTGAGCGCGGGTCCATTTCTCGATGACGCGGTCGAGTTCGTCGCGGTGGTCCAGGCGGATGTCGGTGTCCGGGTCGGTGAAGTACGGCAGTAGTTGTGGGGCTTCGACGACGTTGGTCAGGGCCGTCCACATGCGCAGGGTCATTGGCGCGAGATACACGTAACCGTCGGACGCCGTGTAGGTGCCCGCGTAGGAGCGCCGGACCTTGCTGCCCACCCGCATGGGGCTCACGCCGAGTTGGAGCGCCTCGGCCAGGCAGGGGCCGAGCAGCGACATCATGCTGTCGAGCATGCTCAGGTCGGTGAACGAGCCCTCGCCGGTGCCCTCGCGACGGCTGAGCCCGAACATCGCGGCGAGCGCCGCGTAGAGGCCGGTGACGTGGTCGGGGACGAACAGGCCCGCCTGCATCGGCATGCCGTCCGGTTCGCCGGTCAGGTGCACCAGGCCCGACATCGCCTGGATGATGCCGTCGAACGCCGGGCGCTTGGCGTACGGGCTGTCGTTGCCGAACCCGCTCACGTGGACGTAGACGAGGCGCGGGTTGATCTCCCTGACCTGTGCATAGCCGAAGCCGAGGCGTTCCGGGATACCGACCGCGTAGTTGGTGACCAGCACGTCGGCCGTGCGGAGCAGGGTGACGAGGGCCTCCTGGCCGCCGTCCGACTTCAGGTCGAGCATGACGCTGCGCTTGTTGCGGTTCAGCGCGTGGAAGTAGACGTCGTTGTACGACAGGGTCTCGGTGCCCCGGCTGGCGTCGCCCTCCGGCGGCTCCACCTTGATCACGTCGGCGCCCTGGTCGGCCAGGATCTGGCTGCAGAACGGTCCGGCGATGTAGTGGCCGAACTCCAGGACGCGGATGCCGCTCAGGGGCGCGTCGTCCATGACTCCTCCTCCGTCGCGGCGTCCAGGCTCGGCATGCGGATGCCCTGCTCCGCGGCGAACTCGACGGCCCGCTGGTATCCGGCGTCGGCGTGCCGGACGACGCCGCTGCCGGGGTCGTTGGTCATCACCCGGTCGAGGCGCAGCGCGGCGAGGGGCGTCCCGTCGGCGATCACCACCATCCCGGTGTGGACGGACCGGCCGATCCCGGTGCCGCCGCCGTGCTGCACGCCCACCCAGGTCGCGCCGCTGGAGGCGTTGAGCAGCGCGTTGAGCACCGGCCAGTCGGCGATGGCGTCGCTGCCGTCCAGCATGCCCTCGGTCTCCCGGTAGGGGGACGCGACCGAACCGGAGTCGAGATGCTCGCGGCCGACCGCGACCGGGGCCCGCACCTTCCCGTCCCGGACGAGGTCGTTGATGATCCTGCTCGCGCGGGCACGTTCGCCGTAGCCGAGCATGCAGGTGCGCGCGGGCAGGCCCTGCACGCGGACGTGCCGCGCGGCGAGCCGCAGCCACCGGGTGACCGACTCGTTGTCGACGAACTCCTCCAGCATCGCGGCGTCGATCACGGCGATGTCGGCCGGGTCGCCGGACAGCGCGATCCAGCGGCAGTGCCCCTTCGCCTCGCAGAACAGCGGGCGGATGTAGGCGGAGATGAAGCCGGGGAAGTCCATGGCCCGTTTGAATCCGCCGAGGTCGGCCTCCACGCGGATCCCGTTGCCGTACTCGAACACCTCGGTGCCCCGGTCGAGCAGCTCGCAGAGCGCCTTCACGTGGTCGGCCATGCTCGTGCGGGCGTGCATCACGTACGTCTTCGGGTCGTGGACGCGCAGGTCCGCGGCGTCCTCCGGCGACAGGTCGGGGACGGCGTACAGCAGCGGGTCGTGCGCCGAGGTCTGGTCGGTGGCGATGTCGACGGGCACGTCCCGGGCGACGATCTCGGGCAGGGCCTCGGCGGCGTTGGCGAGCAGCCCGACCGACAGGGCCCGGCGCTCGTCCCGCGCCGCCAGCACCAGGGACAGAGCGTGGTCGAGATCCTGGGCCTGGACGTCGAGATACCCGAGCCGCATCCGTCTGGTGATCTTCGCCTGGTCGACCTCCAGGCACAGGGCCGCGCCGCCGTTCATGGCGATCGCGAGGGGCTGCGCGCCGCCCATCCCGCCGAGCCCGGCGGTGACGGTCAGCGTCCCGGCGAGCGTCCCGCCGAAGCGTTTCGCCGCGACGGCCGAGAAGGTCTCGTAGGTGCTCTGGAGGATGCCCTGCGACCCGATGTAGGCCCACGACCCGGCGGTCATCTGGCCGAACATCGTCAGCCCGGCGTCCTCCAGGCGGCGGAACTCCTCCAGCGTCGCCCACTCCGGGACGATCATCGCGTTGGAGATCAGCACCCGGGGCGCCCACTCGTGCGTGCGGAACACCGCCACCGGACGGCCCGACTGGACGAGCATCGTCTCGTCGTCGTCCAGCCGCCGCAGCGTGGCGACGATCGCGTCGAAGTCCGCCCAGGACCGCGCGGCCCGGCCGTTGCCGCCGTAGACGACCAGGTCGTCGGGACGTTCCGCGACGTCGGGATCCAGGTTGTTCATGAGGAGCCGCAGCGCCGCCTCCTGCGCCCAGCCCCGGCAGGTCAGCTCCGTGCCGTGGGGCGCCCGGACAGGCCGCGCCCCCGCCCTGCCAACCTTCGGCTCCGTTTCGTCCGCCATCGGATCTCCCCCGCTCACTTGGTGCCGTCGTCTGGTTTCGCGGACTTCGGCCCGAACGGCTCGGGCCTGAACGGCTCGTCGCGGGCGTTGAGGAACGCCCGCAGCCCGCCCTCCGCCTTCGCCGCGTTGAGCCGTTCGCGTTCCGGCCCGTAGGACGAGTGGGCCAGCGCGTTGAGCGCGCCGTTCAGCAGCAGTCCGCTGTCGATCCCGGCCGCGCGCAGGCCCTGCATGGCGATCGCCTTGTTCAGCCGCACCGACGCCTCCGGGACGAGCGCGATGCGACGACCGAGGCGACGCGCGGCGGGCAGCAGATCGTCGGGCTCGACGACCTCGTTGACGACGCCGATGCGCAGCGCCTCGGCGGCGTCGAAGTGGTCGCCGGTCAGGGCGTAGCGGTTGGCGTTCTTCCATCCGCACAGCGCCGCGAACAGGAAGATGGAGCTGGACGTCATCCGCACCTCGGGCTGGGCGAAGACCGCGCCGGTGGAGGCGATCGTGATGTCGCTGGCCAGGGCGTACCAGAAGCCGCCGCCCATGCACCATCCGTTCACCGCCGCGATCACCGGCTTGGACAGGCTCCAGATGTCGCGGAGGTGTTCGAGTTCGTCCTGGTTGCGCTCGTACCAGGTGGCGATGACGTCCGCCGGATAGCGGTCCGCCTGGTCGGGCGCGTTGCCGCCCTCGACGGCGCCCATGTCGTAGCCGGAGCAGAAGGCCCGTCCGGCACCCGTCAGGACGACCGCGCGCACTCCCGGGTCGGACCCGGCGCGGCGCAGGGCGTCGTGCAGTTCCCGTTCCATGTCCGCCGACAAGGCGTTCATGACGTCCGGCCGGTTGAGGGTGAGGGTGGCGACGGCGTCGTCCACCTCGTACAGGATCGTTTCGTAGTCCACTATGGAGCGTTCCTAACGTTTCTGTGGTTCGGGGACGTCGGCGGGGACGATCCGCAGGTCGAGCACCCGCACGCCCTGCCCTCGCGGGAGCACGGCGACCGGGTTCAGGTCGATCTCCACCGCCGCCTCGCGCAGGTCGGCGGCCAGCCGCGCGACCCGCTGGACGAGGTCGGCGAAGGCGTCGGCGTCAGCGGGCGGGGAGCCGCGATACCCGGCGAACAGGCGCGCGAGCGGCGTGGCGTCCACCAGCGTGCGAACGTCGTCCGGCGACACCGGTGGCAGCGCCAGGGCCGGGTCGGGTTGGAGTTCGACCAGCGTCCCGCCGACGCCGAGGGCCAGGACCTGGCCGAACACGGGGTCGAGCCCGCATCCGACGAACGCCTCCACGCCGCCGGTGACCATCTCCTCCACCACGACGCGCGGGGACGGCTCGCCGAGGTGACGTTCCACCGACGCCGTGACGGCCGTGTAGGCGTCCCGCACCTGCGACGGCGTGGACAACCCGACCGCGACGCCGCCAACGTCGCTCTTGTGCACCACCCGTGGTGACGCGGTCTTGAGCACCACGGGGAAGCCGATCGACTCGGCCGCCGCGACGGCGCGGGCGGCGGACGCGGCGGCGGCCCGGCGCGGCAGCGGCAGCCCGTACTCCTCGGCCAGTTCCGCCAGCACGTCGTGCGGGACCTGCCCTGCCGGTGCCTCGTCCAGCGCTCGCCGTACGGACTGCGCCGACGTCACGTCCGGCCGGGATTCGTCCTCGCGCGGGACGTGGGCGTGCGTCGCGACCGACGTCACGGCCGTGATCGCGGCCATTCCCGCGCGGGTGCCGTGCACGACGGGGATGTCGGAGCCCGCCAGCGCCCCGGCGGCGAACGGGTGCAGCCCGCCGCCGTAGTTCGACAGCACCATGATCGGCGTGCCGCTCCGCTCCCGGACGCCCGGCAGCGTCGCCAGCAGGCGGGTGTAGGACGTGGCGAGCCGTCCGCCGAGCGCGGGCGGCGCGTCCAGGACGACGGTGAGCAGATCGACCCCGGGATCATCGGCCAGGGCCGCCGCGAGCCGCCCGAACCGCTCGGGATCGCCGACCAACTGGCCGGTGCCGTCGAGCGGGTTCGCGACGGTGGCGAAGTCCGGCAGGATCCGCGCGATCTCGTCCCGGGTGCCCGGCGACAGGTCCGCGAGCCGCACCGCACCGGCGGCGTCGGCGACCAGCCCGATCTCGCCGCCGGACAGGCCCACGAACGCGACGCGGTCTCCGCTCGGCAGGTCGCGCAGGGTGGACAGCGCGGCCAGCGCCTCGGTCAGCTCGTCGAAGTCGGTGACCGGCACGATCCCGGCCCGGCGGCAGAACGCCTCGTAGGCCCGCGCGTCCCCGGCGATGGCTCCGGTGTGGGACGCGACGTTGCGCGCACCCAACTCCGTCCGCCCGACCTTCAACGCCACGACCGCGACGCCGTTCTCGTGCCCTTTCCGGACCGCGTCCCTGACGGCGTCGGCGTCCCGGAGCCCCTCGATGACGAGCCCGACCGCCCGGGTGGAAGAGTCCTGGACGAGATAGTCCAGATAGTCGGCCAGCCCTGTCACGGTCTCGTTGCCACTCGAAATGACGTAGGAGAACCCGAGCCGTCCGGAGCCCGCGAGCAGAATGCACCCCGACCCCGACTGCGACACCACGGCGACCGGCCCGGGACGCAGGTCCGCACCGAAGTCGGTACCGGCCAGCCACAGTTCGCGCCCCGGGTTGAACACGCCCAGGCAGTTCGGCCCGACCACGCTCATGCCGTACCGGCCCGCCAGTTCGCGCAAACGGTCGGCCCGCGCCGCGCCGTCCGAGGTCTCCTCGAACCCGGAGGCGTAGACGACCACGCCCCGGCACCCCTTCTCCCCGGCCTGCTCGACCAGCCCCGGCACGGTGTCGCCGGGCGTGCAGATCAGCGCGACCGCCGGGGTGTCCGGCACGTCGGCCAGCGACGGATACACCGCGACCGACTCAACGTTCCGCCCGCTCGGGTGCACGCCGTAGACCGCGCCGACGAAGTCCGACCGCCGCAGGTTCTCCAGGATCCGGCGGCCCGTCGACCCGGCGCGCGCCGACAACCCGACGATCACGATGCTCTTCGGGTTCAGCAGGTCGTGCAGCGCGGGCTGGCGGTACGTCCGGTCCTGATCACCGGTCATGGGGCACCGCCGCCACCAGCGTCGTGTCGAGGTAGGCGGTCACGGTGCCGCCGTGCCGGATCGCCTCGCGGGCGTCCCTCGGCAGGATGGCGCGCAGCGTCACGCCGTCGTCGGTGCGCACGGTGACGCGCACCCCGTTGCCCAGGTACAGGTCGTCCAGGACGTGCAGCTCAAGGCGGGCGGGTGCCGCCCCGGCCGGTTCCAGGCTCAGCGCCTCCTCGGGGATGCTGAGGCCGACCCGTTCGGCACGTTCCAACGGCTGCCCGCACGCGACCTCCATGTCGCAGCCCGCGAACCGGGCGCGGGCCCGGTCGCCGGTGAGCCCCACCATGGTCGCCTCGGCGACGTTGTGCCCGCCGAAGAAGCTCGCGACGAAGCCGGTGCGCGGACGGGTGTACAGCTCCTCGGCGGTGCCGACCGCGTCGATGCGGCCGTCGTGCATGATGACGATCCAGTCGGAGAGGGTCAGCGCCTCCTCCCGGTCGTGGGTGACGTAGACGGTCGTCGCGGCGGCCTCCTGGTGCAGGCGGCGCAGCTCCACGGCCATCCGCATGCGCAGCTCGCGGTCGAGGGCGCCGAGCGGCTCGTCCATCAGCAGGAGCTGAGGTCGGAACGCCAGCGCCCGCGCGACCGCCACCCGCTGTTGCTGCCCGCCGGACAGCTCGCGCGGCAGGCGTCCGCCCAGCTCGTCCAGGCCGACGAGGGTCAGCATCTCGGCCACCCGGCGGTCCCGGTCGGCCTTCGGCCAGCGGCGCATCTTCAGGCCGTAGGCGATGTTGTCGGCGGCGGTCATGTGCGGGAACAGCGCGTAGTTCTGGAACACCATCCCGATCTCGCGCGCGGCCGGGGGCATCCGGGTGACGTCGCGGCCGTCGATGAGCACCTCGCCCAGGTCGGCCGCGAGGAAGCCCGCCACGACCCGCAGGATCGTGGTCTTGCCCGAGCCGCTCGGGCCGAGGACGGTGACGAAGTTGCCCCGGTCGGCGACCAGGTCGATGCCGCGCAGCGCCTCGGTGCCGCCGAACCGTTTGATCAGCCCGCGCAGTTCCAGGCCCGCCGGTGCGGCCGTTCCGGAAGCGGGGTCGGGCCGAGCCGCGGCCTGCTGCCGCGGCTCCTTGCGTGCCCTGACGTTCATACCTTCCTCCGCAGCATGAATGCGAGCGAGCCGACGACTCCGGTGCCCGCCATGAGCAGGGTCGCGATCGCGGTGATGTTGGGATCCAGTCCGGTCTTGACGTTGTCGAAGATGGCCTTCGGGAGCGTCACGGTCCCCGGTCCGCCGAGGAAGTTGATCAGCACGGCCTCGTCGAACGCGGTGATGAACGCGAAGATGTAGGACGCGCCGATCGCGGGCAGCAGCTGCCGCAGCGTGATCCCGACCATGGCGCGCGGCCGGGACGCGCCCAGCGTCATCGCGACCAGCTCGGTCTCGGCGGGCAGCCGCGCCATCGCCGACCCGAGGATCAGCAGGACGAACGGCAGCCCGTGCACCGCGTACGTCAGCACCAGCGCCGCGAGGTTGCTGGTCAGCCTGAACTGCACGAACAGCGTGTACAGCGCGACCGCGTACGCGACGCCCGGGATCACCAGCGGGCTCAGGCCGATGGCCTGGAGCAGCCCCTTCAGCGGCAGCCGCGACCGGTGCAGCGCGAACACCGCCGGGATGCCGATGAGCAGCGCGATCGCCGCCGACACGATGGCCAGCTTGAACGACAGCAGCATCGCGTCGATCCAGACGTCCGAGCCGAAGAACGACCGGTACTGGCGCAGGCCCCACTCCTTCGGCGGGAACTGGAGCACCTTGGCGTTGGAGAACGACAGCACGACGACGCACAGGATCGGCACGCCGAGGAAGAGCACCGCCGCCACGCGCACGACGAGGTCGGTCACCCGCGCGCCATGGGCGAGGACGCGGCGTCCCACCGTGTTGGGCACGGCCCGCCGAGCCGTCTCGGGCGGGACGGACGTGTTCAGGGTGTCGGTCGTCATCCGAGGGCCCTCCGCATCCGCTCCTTGCCGACCAGGCGCCATCCGATGAGGATGACCAGGCCCGCGACGACCAGCAGCAGCACCGAGGCCACCGCCGCCTGCGCCGGGTCGAACAGGTTGAAGATGTCGTCGGCGATGAGGCTCGCGGTGAACGGGGCCGTCGCGCCGCCGAGCAGCACCGGCGTCAGGTAGTAGCCGATGCAGATCACGTAGACGATCACCGTGGAGGCCAGCAGGCCGGGCAGGGCCAGTGGCGCGACGACGTCCCGCAGCGCCCGGATCCGGGACGCGCCCATGCTCTCCGACGCCTGGATCAGGTTCAGGTCGATGGTCACGTACACCGCGTACATCGGCAGTACCGCGTAGGGCAGCATCTGGTACGTCATCCCGGCCACCACCGCGAACTGGGTGCGCAGCAGTTGCATGGGCTCGTCGATGACGCCCAGCCAGGTCAGAGTCCGGTTGACGACTCCGAACCGCTCGAACAGGACGGTGAAGGCGTAGATCTTCATCACCGCGCCCATCCACAGCGGCATGAACACGGCCATCGCGATCACCATCCGGACCAACCGGCTCCTGGTGGTGCGCAGCGACCAGGCCAGCACGGCGCCGACCACCACGACGATCACCGTGACGATCAGCGAGGTGAAACAGGTCGTCCACAGCGTCTTCCGCGCCGCCGGGCTGTCGAAGAAGTCGCCGACGTTGCCGAGGCCGTTCGGCTCGCCGAACGCCGTCCGCAGCAACTCGACGAACGGGTAGCCGATGAACACCACGGCGACGGCGAGGAACGGCGCGATCAGCGCCAGCCCGACCGGGCCGGAGAACGTCGACTGCCAACCCTTGTTCCGTGGTCGGCGCCTTATCCGGGGCATGCGCTCATCTCCTGCTCATCTCCCACCGTGCTAGTTCCGCGCTCGTCGCGGGCGGGCGTGCCGGTGGAACCCGCGGGGGCCCACCGGCACGCGCCCCGTCAGCCGACGAGGACCTCGCGTAGCCTTTTGCCGAGTTCCAGCTGCTGTTTCGCCCCCGACTTGCCGTCGACGAGCGTGACTCCGGTCTTGTTGATGGGCAGGTTCTTGACCACCTCGGGCGACAGGTACTTCTGCATGTCGCGCCCGCCGGTGCCGCTGTAGATCTTCTCCGTGAACTTCGCCTGGAGTTCCCGGTGCTCCGCGTACCACTTGACGAACGCGAACGCGGCTTCCTTGTTCTTCGCGCCCTTCGGCACGCACCAGCCCTCGTCGAAGAGCAGGCCGCCGTCCCAGAAGAGCTTCAGCTGCGGGACCTCCTTCATCGCGGAGATGAGCACCGTGTTGGGGGCCTGCATGATGCCGACCTCACCGTCCACGACGGCCTGCTGCATCTGCGCGGGGCTGGTGGACCAGACCTGCACGTTCGGCTTGATGCGCTTGAGGGCGTTCATGGCGCGGTCCACGTCCACCGGGAAGTACTGCTGGGGCTGGACGCCGTCGCCCGCCAGCGCGAACAGGCTGGTGAAGATGGGGTTGTTCGCCGTGATGCCCCGCGTCCCGGGGAAGTTCTTCACGTCGAAGAACTCGCGCGGGTTCGTCGGACACTTCTTGATCAGCTTGGTGTTGCAGCCGATCAGGTTCACCGTGCCGCCGTGGTCCAGGTAGTAGGGCTCGGACGGCCCCGGCCTGATCGCGCCGTCGGCGACCAGCGGCGTGATCTGCTGGACGAGCGACGCCGGGAACTTCTCCAGGTTCCCGTCCAGGACGAGCTTCGAGGTGTCGCCGCCCGGCGCCTCCAGCAGGTCCCACTCGATGTTGTTCCCGGCGCGCTGCGCGGCGACCTTGGCGGCGAACCCGCCGCCGGGCGTCGCGACGGTCACCTTGATGCCGGTGTCCTTCTCGAACTGGTCGTAGAAGAACTCCTTGTTCGCGGCCGTGAACGAGCCGCCCCATCCGGCGACGACCAGGGACTTGGAACCGCCCCCCGAGCCGGAACCGGAGTCGGAGTCGGACCCGCAGGCGGCCGCGGTGGACGCGACGGCCAGGGCGAGCGCCCCGACCATCAGGGCCGCGAGCCGCGCAGGTCGCTGACGCCCGCCGCCGCTGGCGTGCGTTCTCTGGGAAGACATGTCATCCTCGCCCTTCTCGTGGATTGTGCGATGACCGTGCGACCCTCTGGTGTGCGGGCTCGTGCGATGGCGGCACTCTGAGATGCCAGTCGGTGTGGTGCTGGTAGGTGTCGGCGGCGCGCAGCACCGCGCTCTCCGCGAACGGCGGGCCCACCAGTTGGAACGACAGGGGGAGCCCCGCCTCGGTGAACCCGCAGGGCACGGCGGCCGCCGGGAGTCCGGCGGCGTTCCACAGGCCGTGGAAACCGGGCCGGAGCAGTGCCGCGGCCATGTCCGCCGACGCGATCGGCGCGGGAGGCATGAGCGCGACGGGGGTGAGCAGCAGGTCCACCCGGTCGAAGACCTCGGCGAGTTCCCAGCGGAACAGTGCCCGGACCCGCTGGGCCTGGACGTAGTCGGCGCCGGTGAAGAACGCCGCCCGCGCGAGGAGCTCGCGGGTCGTCCTGCCGTAGTCGTCCCACCGGTTCGTCAGGTTCGCGCGGTGGTAGGCGTACGCCTCGGAAAGGAACGTGATGTTGTTGGCGTCGTTCGCCTCCTGCGCGTGGGGCACGGTGACGTCGGTGACCGTCGCGCCCGCCTGTGCCAGCACGTCGGCGGCGCGCAGGACGCCGTCGCGCACCTCGGCGTCGAGCTGCGGCGCGTCCAGGAAGTACCGCGTCGGCACGCCGATCCGCAGCCCCTCGACGCCGCCCCGGCGCGTGTCGTCCGCGTAGTGGTCGGGCGCGACCGGCGAGGAGTACGGGTCGCTCGGATCGTGGCCCGCGATGGCGTCCAGGATCAGCGCGCAGTCGTAGGCGCTGCGGGCGATCGGGCCGACGGTGTCGGCGCTGAACGCCAGGGGGACGACGCCGCTCTTCGGCACCCGGCCGAAGGTGACCTTCAGCCCGGTGACGCCGTTCGCGGCGGCCGGTCCGCGCACCGACCCGCCCGTGTCGGTCCCGAGACCGCCGAGTGCGAGGCCCGCGCTGGTGGCGATGGCCGTCCCGGAACTGGACCCCATCGGCGTGTGGTCGGGGTTCCACGGGTTGCGCGGGAACGGGAAGCGCGCCGTGCGGTCGGGCAGGCCACAGGCGAACTCGTTCGTCGTGGACTTGCCGAGCAGGACGCTTCCCGCCGCGCGCAGCCGAGCCACGGCGGGCGCGTCCGTACCGCCGCCCCAGCCCGGATCGAGGACCTCGCTGTTGGCACGGGTCGGGGCGTCGTGGGTCGCGATGATGTCCTTGACGACCAGGGGGATGCCCTGGAGGGGTGACCTGTCGTGCCCGCGCGCGAAGTCCGCGTCGGCCTTGGCCGCGGCGGCGAGCGCGCCCTGCTCGCAGACGGTGACGTACGCGCCGAGGTCGCCGTCGAGCCGGGCGATCCGGTCGAGCACGGTCCGCGTCAGGGCGGCCGAGGTCACCGCACCGGCGCGCAGCGCGGCGGCGGCGTCCTCGATGGTCAGCGGCAGCGTCGACGGCCGGGACAGGGGCAGGGTCATCGTGGGACTCCCCCGCTGGACAACACCGTGGTCAGGGACATGGCGACGGGGTCGACCGGCGGGTCGTCGCGCAGGTCCAGCGCCGACAGCGCGTCGGCCTTCGCGCGCAGCACGGCGTGGTCGGCGGCGAGCCGGGCGATCTCGTCGGCGGACAGCGGCAGGCCCGTCGCGCGCAGCGCGCACTCGGCGGTGTTCACGAGACCCCGGCCCGCCATCGGCGCAGCGCTGGGACGAGCGGACGCCCGGCGGCGCCACGGCTGATCCACAGCCGGTGCAGGCGGCGCCGGTGGTCGGCGTCGTCGACGAACCCGGTGCGCGAGTGGATCACCGCGTGGTTGTTGACGAACTCCATGTCGCCGGGCCGGGGCTCGACGTGCACCGCCGTGCCGGGACGCCGCAGCAGCGACTCCAGGTACATCAGGCACGTCATCTCCTCGGCGCCGAGCCGGGGGACGTCCTCGAACCGCATCGCGCTCATGATCCGTTTGGGCGACAGCGAGCAGGTCAGCGCGTCGTCGACGTAGGAGAAGATCGGGCGCGGGCTCCAGCCCGGTTCGCCGGTCGGCTCCTGCCCGTCCCAGTCGGTGGCGTACTCGCGGTAGACGAGGTCGAGCCATTCCGGGTGCTCGCGCACCAGGGCGTTGTAGACCGTCGCCGCGCTGACCAGGACCCGCGCGCCGCCGCTCGTGGGCGTCGCCAGGCAGAGGTAGCTGACGATGTCGGTGGGGTCGGTGTGGAACGGCGCACCGGCCTTGCTGGCGTACGTCCCGCCGGGCTGGGCTGGGTGGTGGGCGTCCTCCAGGACGCTGACCAGGTCGCCGTCCCGGTTCTGCGGGACGATCTCGCCGAGCCGCCGCGCTATCGCCTGGTGGACGCGCGCCGCCCGCTCGGGCGTGTGGCGCGTTCCAAGCGGCAGGCCGCGCAGGACCGCATAGCCGACACCGTTCTCCAGCCGCTCGACCAGGTCTTCGACCACGCCCTCCAGGCCGGAGTCGGATGCCTCGTCGGCCGCGTCGTCGGCCGCCTTGTCCGCGGCCGCGTCGGCGGCGTCGAGTTCGGCGGCGGTGAGGTGCCGCACGTACGGCTCGCCGGACTGGAGGTCGGCGGCCGTCCACGCGCTCGGGCCGCTCACGGGCCGGGTCAGTATCTCCGTCGTCACGATGAACTCCTCCCGGGCCTCAGGCGGACCGCGCCCAGTCGAGGCGGGCGATGCCGCCGCGCCAGTAGTGGTATTCGGGGCACACGACCCGTCCGGTGTCGGGACGGCTGACCCACAGCCGCAGCAGGTGCCGCTGGTACCACGGGTCGTCGGGGTCGTCCTCGAAGCCGGTCCGGCTGTGCACCGTCACGAAGTTGTTGACGAACTGGATGTCGCCGACCTCCAGCGTCATGTCCAGCGAGATCCCGGGACGGGTCGGGATCTCGTCCAGGAACAGCAGGCACGCCACCTCCCGCGCGGTGAGCCTCGGCACGTCCGCGAACCGGGTCGCGCTGAGGATCCGGCCGGTGCGGTACGCCGCCGACAGCTGTCCCTCCACGGCGGAGTAGAGCCGCGAGTAGTACCAGCCGGGGCTGCCGGGCGGTTCCTCGCTGACCCAGTCGGTCGGGAACCGCTTGTAGAGGATGTCGAGCCATTCCGGGTGCTCGTCGAGCACGATGTTGTAGGCGGTCATCGCGCTGGCGACGAGGCTGATGCCGCCGCTGCGGGCCTGGTTCAGGCACATCAGGCCGACGATGTCGGTCTGGTCGGTGTGGAACGCGGCGGCCGAGGCCGTCGCGAACCCCCGCGCGTTGTGACCCTTCGCGCCGAGATTCTGGATGTGCCCGATCAGGTCGCCCCTGCGGTTCTGCGGCACCAGTTCGCCGAGGTGCAGGCCGATGGCCCAGTAGATCTTGGTGGCCTCCTCGACGCTGTACCGGTCGTGGATGGGCAGGCCGCGCAGCAGCACGAACCCGGTGCCGTGTTCGAGCTCGTCCAGGGTGTCCTGGATCTTCTCGGCGAAGGTCGGCAGCGGGAAGTCGCGCTTGGACAGCTCCTGCGCCGACCTGTCCCGGACGCCCCCCAATGCCCGGTCGAACTCCTCAAGGTCGTCTTCGGTGAACCTGCGCGCGTAGGAGTCCTCGCCGCCGATGTCGGTCGCCGTCCACACGCTTCGGCCGGTTATCGGTTCCGTCAGTTGCTCTGCCATTACGCGAACTCCAAGTGGAACGGTCGCCAAAGTCACGAGCCGACCCGCGTCGCCCCTGGGACGCGCTCGGTCTCGTCGCTTCGGATGGGTTTCGTAGAAGTGGCCGTCGCCTCGCGCACAGCCGGAACCGGTGGTGGCTTGTGGCTACACCACGGTTCCGTGCTTGTCGTGGAGACGGGCCAGGAGTTTCGCGATGGTGAGCAGCTGGATCTGCGAGGTGCCTTCGTAGATCCGGAAGATCCGGCAGTCTCGGTAGAGACGTTCGATCTCGCTCTCCTTCACGTAGCCGTAGCCGCCGTGGATCTGGAGTGCCTTGTCGACGGACTGGAAACAGTTCTCGCTCGCCACGTACTTGGCGATCGACCCTGCCCGCCGGACGTCCTCGGACCGGTCGCGCAGCGCCGCCGCGTGGTAGGCGTGCAGGCGCCCGGTCTGGACGAGTGTGTCGATCTCCGCGAGCATCATCTGGATCGCCTGGAGATCGCGGATGGGACGGCCGAACTGGACGCGCGTCGCCGCGTATCCGGTGGCGAGGTCCAGTGCCCGCATCGCGACCCCGTTGGCCAGGGCCGCCACGTCGATGCGGGCGCTGTTGAGGACTTCCAGGGCGATGCGTCCGCCGCCGCCGATTTCGCCGAGCACGGCGTCACGTCCGATCCGGACGTCGTCGAGGGAGATCTCGTAGGCGTGCTCGCCGCGGATGCCCAGCTTCTCGATGGGTGCGGAGAAGCCGAGTCCGTCCGCGTCGGTCGGGACGAGGAACGCGGTGATCCCCTTGATCCCGGCGTCGGGTTCGGTCATGGCGAACACGACGAGCGCGTCCGACTCGCGGGCGTTGCTGGTGAAGGTCTTGCCGCCGGTCAGGGTCCAGCCCTCCGAGCCGTTCCGGGGGGCGTGGGGGGTCGTCCCCCCACAAGAGAGGGGCCCGGCGGTGGCGCGGGTGCGGATGCGGCTGATGTCCGAACCGGCGTCGGGTTCGGTGAGCGCGAACGCGAGCCGGAACGACCCGGCGGCGAGGCCGGGCAGATACCGTTCGCGCTGCTCGGACGAGCCGAACACCCGCAGGGCCTCCATGCCGAGGTAGTGCCCGGCGAAGACCGACCCGAGCGAGGCGTCGGCGTAGGCGACCTCCTCCATGGCGAGGACCTGGGTCACCATGTCCAGACCCAGCCCGCCGTACTCCTCGGGGACCGTGATCCCCATCAGCCCCATGTCGGCCAGCCGGGCGACCAGCGCGGCCGGATACTCGGCCTCGGCGTCGCGCCTGGCCGCTCCCGGAAGCACTTCCTTGCGGCAGAAATCCCGCAGTGTGTCGCGGAAATCCCGCCTCTGCTCATCGAGCAGAACCGGTGCTCCGGTGCTGGACAGCTCGCCGCTCATCTGCAACCCTGTCATCTAGTAAAAATCGAAGGTCACTAGATGAAAGCACACGACCGAGGGCCTGGCAAGACTCGGTCGACCACGACCGACACAGCGACAGACACAGCGACAGACCCCGACAACAGGCACGACAACAGGCGACGACGACGGAGGACGAAGAGGGTGTCGACAGACAACGGTCCAGCACCGACGCGCACGGTGGAGCGGGCTCTCACGCTGCTGGTGGAGGTCGCCACGAACGACGGCCTCGGCCTGGTGGACCTCGCGCGACGGGTCAACCTGTCACCGGCGACCGCGTCCCGGCTGCTGCGCACGCTGGAGGCGACGGAGTTCGTCCGGCGCGACGACGACGGCGCGTACCACGGCGCGAGCAGGCTGATCCAGGTGGCGGTGACGTTCATGGGGAGCGTCCCGCTGTACCGGGTCGCCGAACCGCACCTGGCCGCGCTGCGCGACGAGGCCGGGGAGAGCGCCTATCTGGGCGTCGCCGGTCCGCAGGAGACGGTGCTGTACGCGCGGATGGCCGAGAGCGACAAGTCGATCCGGCACAGCGGCTGGCTCGGCCGGACCGTGCCGATGAAGGACACCGCGATCGGCACGGCGCTGCTCGACCGCTGCGGCGAGCAGGGCTACGTCACCGCGAGCCACGCGCTGGAGGACGGCGTGACCGCCATCGCGGCGCCCGTGCACCGGGCGGACGGCGGCGTCGCGGCCGCGATCAGCGTCGTCGGCCCGACGTTCCGGATCTCCGACGAGCAGGTCGAGGTGATCGGGAAGCTCGTCGTCGCCCGCGCCCAGACCATGTCGCGCGAACTCGGCACGCCCGACTCGACCGCCGACGTCTAGCCGTCCCGACCCCCGAGGGGAACCAGATGTCCGAGGACGCCGCGCCGCCCGTGGGCACGCGCACCCGAAGCGCCCGCCACACAATGATCAAACCCGAACTCCCGGAGTTGCTGCCGCTGCTGGAGCAGGTGCGCCCGCCCGGCGCAGCGGAACTGGTGGCGCTCCACTGGGACCGTGAGGGCCCACCGCCCGACGCGGGTTCCGTTCACTTGGAGGCCACGGTCACCAGGCGGGTGCCCGGCGGCGGGCGGGCGCACGCGACGATCCACCAGTCGGTGCACGTCGTGGACGACGACGACCGCGTCCGGTCGCGGACGTCGGTGGCCTGGCGGCTGCCGGTCGCGCTCACCCCGAGCGCGGCCGCGGAGTGGGAGGCCGCCGACTTCGCGTCGGTGCGCTGGGGCCAGCGGCTGCGCGACGGTCTGACCGACGACGCCCGCTTCGCCCGCGCCACGCGCGGCTTCGACGGGACGATCGCGTTCGAGGCCCGGGACCGCCAGGTCCATTTCCGCATCTATCGCGGCGCGGTGATCGACGTCGCCCGCAAGTCGTTGGACGGCGCGACGTTCACGGTGGAGGGCACCGACCTCGCATGGGTCGAGCTGCTCGCCGCCGACTCCAACGACTTCGTCCGCCGCACCAGCGACGGCAGGTTCCGCGTCCGGGGCAGCGGCTACCAGTACCTGCGCATGATCAAGGCAATCATGATCATGATCGACCATGCCCGTGAGCTGGCCCGCGACGGCGCGGGCAAGCTCGAAGGCGGGGAGGCCACCCGTGCATAGCGCCGACTACCTCGAACTCGACGGCGGTCTCGCGTTCGTCGAGACCTGGCCGGGACGACGCGAGACCGTCCTGTGCATCCACACGGCCGGGCAGAGCGGGGTGCAGTACCGGCGCGTGGCGTCCGGCCTGGCCGAGCTGGGCTTCGGCGTGGTCGTGCCCGACCTGCCGGGCCACGGCCGGTCCGAACCGGCGCGGGGCGGGCCGATCAGCGACCTGTCCTGGTACTCGAACTGGTGCATGCGGCTGATGTCCGAGCTGAACCTGGAGCGTCCCTATCTGCTGGGCTGCTCGATCGGTGGCAGCATCGCGTTGGACATCGCGACGCGGATCTCCGACGAACTGTCGGGCGTCATCGCGCTCGACCCCTCGGGGGTGCTGGGCAGCGACGGCAGCTCGCCACGGCCGCCCGTCCTGGAGGACTCCGGCTCGCCGAGCATGCGCGACCGCACCTACTTCGGGACGATCGAGGCGTGCGGACGGTCCGTCCCCGCCGAGCGGGCCGAACTGATCGCGCAGATGCACTGCCGCGAGGACTGGCACATCACCGTCAGCGACGTGCACGGCGCGCTCACCCACGACATCCGCGCTGCCCTGCCCGACATCACCTGCCCGGTGCGGATTCTGACCGGCGAGGACGACTACTTCGTGCCGCCGTCCCGCGTCCGGCGCATCGCGGACCTCGTCCCGCACGCCGCGTTCGAGCTGCTGCCGGGCATCGGCCACTACCCGATGGAGGAGATCCCGGACTTCGCGGCCCGCTTCGACGGCTGGGTGAAGGACTTCGCCGGAGTCGCGTCATGAGCGCCATGACGATCCGGCGCAAGGCGTTCATCGTCGGGGCCTACGAGCATCCGCGCCGCGAGATCCCCGACCTGTCGGTGGCGGAGATCCAGGCCGAGGTGGCGTTGGCGGCGCTCGCCGACGCCGGGCTGCGGCCGTCCGACGTCGACGCCTACTTCTGCGACTCCGACGCCCCTGGCGTCGGGGCCCTGTCGATGGCGGAGTACCTGGGGCTGCGCTGCCGGTACATCGACACGACGGAGACCGGCGGGGCGTCGTATCTGTCCCATGTGGGCCATGCGGCGGCGGCTATCGCGCTGGGCAAATGCCAGGTGGCGCTCTGCGTCATGGGCGGACGCCCGCGCAGCCTGCGCCAGGCGTCCGGGCCCGACCTGTCGGGTGCGCCGGAGACGCCCTACGAGACGCCGTGGGGGATCACGGACACCGTCCACAACTACGCGCTGGCGGCCATGCGGCACATGCACGAGTTCGGCACCACGTCCCGGCAGCTCGCCGAGGTGAAGGTGGCGGCGTCGCTGCACGCGCGGCACAACCCGAACGCCTTCCTGCGCACGCCGGTCACGGTGGACGACGTCGTGAACTCCCCCATGATCAGCGACCCGCTGCACCGGCTGGACTGCTGCGTCATGACGGACGGCGGCGGCGCGGTCGTCATCGCGTCCGCCGAGGTCGCCCGGCGGCTGTCCCGCCGGTCGGTCGCGGTGCTGGGGCACGGCGAGGCCGCCAAGGGCACCGGCAACGGCCGTCCCGACGTGACCTACACGGCGGCGGTGTGGTCGGGCCCGGCGGCCTTCGCCGAGGCGGGCGTGACTCCCGCCGACATCGACTACGCCTCCATCTACGACTCGTTCACCATCACCGCGTTGATGGCGCTGGAAGACCTCGGCTTCTGCGAGAAGGGGAAGGGCGGTTCGTTCGTCCAGGACGGCGCCCTTCTCGCCCCGCACGGCCGACTCCCCATGAACACCGACGGCGGTGGGCTGTGCAACAACCAGCCCGACAACCGGGGAGGGATGGCACGCATGATCGAGGCGGTTCGTCAGCTGCGCGGGGAGGCGGCCGCGCCCGTCCAGGTGCCCGACTGCCGCCTGGCGGTCGTGCACGGCTCGGGCGGCCGACTCGCCACCCGAAGCTCGGCGGCCACCCTGATCCTGGGCCGGGAGGACGCATGAGGGAAGAGCAACTGCTGCTGTCGCGCTGCGAGTCCTGCGCGACGGTGATCTGGTACCCGCGGCCGTTCTGCCCCCGCTGCGGTGGACGCGACGTCATGCGGTTCCCGGCGTCGGGTGAGGCGACCGTCTACACCTACACGGTCGTCCGCAAGGCACGCGGCGAGTACCGCGACCGGACGCCCTACGTCGTCGCCTACGTCGAGCTGGCGGAGGGCCCCCGCGTCCTCACCAACATCATCGACTGCGACCCCGCCGAGGTCCACATCGGCCAGCCCGTGACCCTGACCTTCGACACCCCCTCCGATGGGCCCGGCCTGTACCGCTTCCGCCCGAGCACCTGAGACGCGTCCGCTCAGGCGTGCGGGAGGGTCGGCGGCGGCGCCTCGGACGGACGTTTCAGGGCGGCCGGCTCGGGTGGACGGGCCCGCCGCACGCAGTCCAGGGCGGCGGGCAGGTCCAGGCGCTGGGCCAGGAGCAGGATGAGCCGGTCGCGGAACAGGTCGGGGTCGTCGCTGCCGGTGAGGCCCCTCGCGATCGCGAGATACACCTGGTCGAACTCGTCGGGACTCATCGGCTCGTCAGCTCCTCTGCGCGTCCGGCGAGCATGCCCGTGAGGACGGCGGCAAGTTCGGCACGGCCGGGACGGGCCCAGCGCGCGGCCACCACCCCGTCCGGCCTGATCAGGTAGACGGCGCCGCCGGTCGCGCCGTAGTCGGCGGCCACGGCCCCGCCGGGATCGTAGAAGCAGGAGTCGTCCTCGCACCCGTCGGCGGAGTGGACGACCAGCAGGCGCACCGGGCCGGGCGCCGTGTCGGCGATCTCCTGGGCCGCCGCCAGCGAGGACGCGGCGTCCGGGTGGTCGAACACCAGGAGCGTCAGCCCGCCGCCGAACAGGTCGGGCAGGTGGCGCACCTCGCCGTCCGCGCGTGTGAGGCGGCCCCGTCCGGCCCGCTCCCCTGGCGCGTATCCGCCGTCCATCGCGTCGTCGCCGGGGACGCAGACGATCGACGGCCCGTACCGCATCGGCCGGAACGGGCGGTGCCTGCCGAGCCCGGCCGTGAGCGCGTCGCCCTCGGCCGCCAGCGTGAGGGCGGCCCGCCGCAGCTCCTCCGACTCGGGCGAGGTCGGCGTCATGAACTCGGCGGCCCGGGTCACCAGATCGAGGTTCACCCGGACGGCCGCGACCCGCTCGTCGGAATAGGTGTCCAGCAGCTCCACACCGGCGAGCCCCTTGCTGACCAGGGCCAGCTTCCAGTGCAGGTTGTCGGCGTCGTCCACGCTGGAGTTGAGGCCGAACCCGCCGAAGATCGGCACCAGATGGGCGGCGTCACCGGCGAACAGGACGCGGCCGTGCCGGTACCGGTCCAGGGACAGCGCCCGCGCCTGGTAGGTGCTGATCCAGATCGGCCGGACCTCGTCGGCCTCGTGCCCGATCGCCTCCAGATGCGCGCGGACGAGGGCCGCCACGGCGCCGGGTTCGGTCGCCCGCTCCAGGTCCGAGCCGATGGGGAACTGGAAGTCCATGCGCCAGATGCCGTCCGGCGACATGTGGCGCAGCAGCAGCCCGCCGGGCAGGTAGTCCGGGTCGAACCACACGCGGCGGATCGGCGGCGGGTTCGGCTCCGGGCCGTCCACTTTCACATCGACGATCACGAAGGTCACGTCGTAGGCGAGGCCGTCCATCCGCAGGCCGCAGGCGCGTCGCACGGCGCTGCGGCCCCCGTCGGCGGCGACCACCCACGGCGTGCGGAGACGGTAGGGACCCTCGGGCGTCGAGACGGTGAGTTCGACCTCCTCGGGCCCCACCGCGACGTCGGTGACCGCGTGCTGCCACCGCACCTCCGCCGCACCGGACGCCTCGACCTCCTCCACCAACCCCGCCTCGATGTGCCACTGCGGAAGGTAGTTGTTCGGCGCGAACCGCGCGTCACCGGACACCTTGGGCGGCGACTGGGCGAGCACGAGCCGCTCACCGAAGAACGACTCGCTGCCGAGCGTCGGGATGGACCTGGCGGCCAGCAGGTCGCCGCGCCCCGGCGCCACCCGGTCGATCGTCTCGAACGTCCGGTCGCTGATCCCGCTGGCGCGGCTCGCCCGGCACACCGTGTCGCCGGACTCCAGGACGACGGTCCGCACCCCGAACCGGGCCAGCCCGGCGGCGACGGTCAGACCGGTCGGCCCCGCACCGACCACCACGACGTCGGGACGGGACGGGTCGGCCCCGTCCTCCCCGAGCGGCGGCCGAGGCGTCTCGTGCACGACCCAGGTGAAGTCGATGCCGTAGTCGGGCGCGGTCTGTTCCCCCATGGTTCCTCCTCAGCCGATGTCGAGGACGATCTTCATCGCCCGGCGGGCGGCGAACAGCTCGTAGCCGTGCGGGCCCTCCGCCAGCGTCATCCGGTGGCTGATGACCGCGCCCGGCGCCAGCCGTCCCGCCTCGACGGCCGCCATCACCTCGCGCCAGACCCCCTGGACGTTGCACGGCCCGCACATCTGGAGGTCGATGCCGCGCCGGAACATCGCGCCGGACGGGATCTCCATCGACTCCTCGCCGTGCACGCCGATAACGGAGACGGTGCCGCCGTCGCGGACACACTCCAGCGCGTCCAGCAGCGCGGCGGGCAGCCCGGCCGACTCGATCACCACGTCGGCCCTGGACGGCACGAGCGCGCCGAACGCGGCCGGAAGGCTCTCCGGACCGACCGCGACGGTCTCCGCGTCGACGATCTCGCGCGCCTGGACGAGGCGGTCGGGCACGGTGTCGGCCAGCACGACCCGGGCGGCGCCCTGGGCACGAGCCGCCATCGCGCACAGCACCCCGACCGGGCCCGCGCCGACGACCAGCACGACGTCTCCTTCGGCGACGCGGCCACGACGGCAGGCGTACCAGGCGGTGCTCATGATGTCCCCGACGAGCAGCGCGTCATCATCGCTGACACTCGCGGGCTTGGCGAGCAGGTTCACATCAGCATCCGGGACGAGCACCAGCTCCGCCTGAGTACCGCCGCAGTCACCGAACAACGGCCCGAACCCGTACCCACGACCCGACGCACAATGGTTGAACCGCCCAGCGGCGCAATGCTCACAGCTCCCACAGGCGAGGGTGAAAGAACCCACCACCTCGTCGCCGGGACGGACGGACGCGACGTCCTCCCCAACCGCGACGACTTCGCCCATGTACTCGTGCCCCATCGGCATCCCCGCGTAGAGACCCGGCACATGGTCGTTGTAAATGTGCAGGTCGGACCCGCAGATCGCGGACAACCTGACCCGGACGACCGCGTCACGCGGCCCGCCGACCCGAGGGTCGTCGATGTCCTCCACCGCGACCGAGCCCGGCCCCTTGAACACGAGCGCCTTCATTAGTTCTCCCGTCCGGTGGTGTCGGCACGATCGAGCAGATGCGTCCAGACGCCCTTGACCTCGGTGTAGGCGTCGAGTGCGTAGCGGCCCATCTCGCGGCCCCAGCCGCTGGCCTTGAACCCGCCCCACGGCGCCGCCACGTCGGGCACGTGCAGCATGTTGATGAAGATGGCGCCCGCCCGGATGCGGGCGGCGAGCCGGTGCGCGGTGGAGAGGTCCTGCGTCCAGATGGACGCGGCGAGCCCGTACTCCAATGCGTTGGACCGCTCCACAACCTCGTCGTAGTCGTCGAACGGCATGATCGGCACGACCGGCCCGAAGACCTCCTCGCGGGCGAGGGTCATGTCGTCGGTGACGCCCGTGACGACCGTGGGCTCGTAGAACGACCCGGCCGCGAGGGCGCCTCCCGCGCGCTGCCCGCCCGTGACGACCTCGCCGCCCTCGTCGATCGCGGTGCGCACGTAGCCGTCCACCCGCGCCAGATGCGCCTCGGAGATCAGCGGGCCGAGCCGGGTACCGGCGTCCATGCCCCGGCCGAGCGGCATCGCGGCGGCGGCAGCGGCGAACTTCTCGGTGAACTCGTCGAGGCGCCGCCGGTGGACGTAGAGGCGGGCGAACGCGGCGCAGACCTGGCCGCTGTTGAACATGGCGCCCGCGACGTTGCCCTGGACGGCGGCGTCCAGGTCCACGTCGTCGGTGATGATGCTCGGGGCCTTGCCGCCGAGTTCGAGGGTGAGGCGCTTGAGGTTGCCCGCCGACGCGCGGACGATCTGCCGTCCCACCTCGGTGGAGCCGGTGAACGACACCTTGTCCACGCCGTCGTGCTCGACGAGCAGCCGACCGGTCGCGGGGCCGCCGGTGAGGATGTTGACGACGCCGTCCGGCAGCCCGGCCTCGCGGACCAGCTCGCCGAGCCGCAGCGCCGACAGCGGCGTCTGCTCGGCGGGCTTGAGGATCACCGTGTTGCCGCAGGCCAGCGCGGGCGCGAGCTTCCAGCACGCCTGGAGCAGCGGGCCGTTCCACGGGACGATCAGCGCGCACACCCCGACCGGTTCGCGGCGCGTGTAGTGCAGGGTGTCGGGGAACGCGACCGGCGCGACCGCGCCCTCGATCTTCGTGCACCATCCGGCGAAGTAGCGCAGGTGCTCGGCGGCGGCCGGGACGCCGAACGCCCGCGCGTCGCCGACCGGCATGCCGTTGTCGCGCGACTCGATCTCGGCGAGTTCGGCGCAGTGCTCTTCGAGGAGGTCGGCGAGCCGCCACAGCATGCGCGCGCGGGCGGCCGGGGGCAGGTCGCGCCAGGCCGGGTCCGCCAGCGCGGCGCGGGCGGCGGCGACCGCCGCGTCCACCTCGGTCGCGCCCGCCTCGACGCAGACGGCCAGTTCCGTGCCGTCCGCCGGATCGGTGGTGACGAAGGTGGCCGCCGACGGCGGGGAGACCCACTCACCGCCGATCAGCAGTTTGGTGTCGTCCACAGGATTCCTCCGATGTAGGTGGTCTGGCGTTGGTCGGCGGCGTGCCGGGTCCGGACACGGCCGGACGAGCCCGGCCCGGCACACCGCGCCTCGGCGCGGCTCAGCCGCCGTCGCCGAAGATCGACGTCAGGTTCTTCTGGGCCGAGGAGAGATCGGCGGCGGGCAGGTCCATGTTGATGATCTTCAGGTCGGGCAGTCCTGGCAGGCCGCCCGCCGGGGCCGGGGCGTTCGGCGTCGTGCCCTGGAGGCCCAGCTCACCGATGCCCTTCTGCGCCTCGGCGGTCAGCAGCCAGGCGCTCAGCAGCATCGCGGCGTTCGGGTGCCGCGCCTTGGCGAGGACCGCGTAGCCGGTGCCGGTCGCGGGCGTGCCGTCGTCCAGCGTGAAGTACTTGACTGGGGCGCCGCTCCCGCTCGCGTTGTTGATGAGCTGGTAGGCGGCGAGCAGGCCGATCGGCTTCTGCCCGGTCGCGACGGCCTGGATGGCGGCGGGCACCGTGGCGTACTTCGTGGCGTTGTCCGCGAGGGACTTCAGGCCCTTGTCGTCGATGACGCCCGCCTTCTGGGCCGCCGCGAGCGACTGCGAGGACAGGCCGGGGATCGCCGGGTCGGGCAGCGCCAGCTTGCCCTTCCACTTCGGGTCCTGGAGGTCGGCCCACGTCTTCGGCAGGCCGGCGGGCTGGACGGCGCCGGTGTTGTAGAACATGGTCGCCTCGGCCAGCAGCGGCTCGACGTAGAAGTTCCCGGCGCCGACGTACTTCTGGTGGAGCGCGGCGGAGCCGTCCGGCTTGTACGAGGTGAGCCAGCCCTTCTGCGCGTAGAGGCCGAGGTCGACGGGGCCGGTGGCGAGCAGGTCGGCGCCCACCTTCCCGGTCGCGGTCTCGGCCTGGAGACGCGCGGTCAGCGGCGGCCCGAACAGGTCGGTCGTCTTCACCGTGACGCCGGGGTACTTCTTCGTGAACTGGTCGTACAGCGGCTTGTACGTGCTCTGGAACGGTCCGTACACCATGACGGTGCCCTCGGACTTGGCCGCGTCGTACAGCTCAGAGGCCGCCTTCGCCTGCGCCGTCCTCACCGTGGCGGGCCCGCTCGGACCCCCGCCGCACGCGGTCATCGCGAACGCGCTCGCCACGCCGATCACGCCGGCCGCCCACCGCAGTCCTGTCCGGCGCCGCCCCATCCGTTGTCTGCCCATCAGTGGCTCCTGTTCCTTGATCGGGCTGATCCCTCTTCGGCGGGGAGCACGACGAGTTCCGCACAGCTCACGTGGACGTGCCGTCCGCGTTCCATCGGTGTGTCCTGGTCCAGGCCGAGCACGGCGACGACCGTCCCGACGCCGGGAAGGTCGACCTCCACCTCGACGCCGTCGCCGAGCCGCGAGACCGCAGTGACGCGGCCGGTGCCCAGCACCCCGGCGTCATCGGCGTTGGCGTCGTCATCGGCGGCGGGTCGGACGGTCAGCGCCCGTCCGCGCGCCGCGACCAGCACCGGACGGTCCGGCCCCGTCACCCCGACGTGGGGGGCGCGGACGCGCCGGTCGGCGACCCGGACCTGGCAGTCGGCGCCGTCCACGGAGACCGCGACGCCCGGAACGAACACGTCGAACCCGACGAATTCGGCGACCTGCCTGGACGCGGGCAGCGTGAACACCTCGCGCGGGGTGCCGAGCTGCGCGACGCGTCCGCCCGCCAGGACCGCTACCCGGTCGGCGAGGCCGCCGATCTCGTCCTGGTCGTGCGTGACGTACAGGGCGGTGGTCCCGGTCCGCTCGTGCAGGGCGCGGATCTCCCGGCGCAGCAGGCGTCGCAGGTTGGCGTCCAGGTTCGACAGCGGTTCGTCGAACAGCAGGACGCTCGGCTCGGTGACGATGGCGCGGGCGATCGACACGCGCTGCTGCTGACCGCCCGACAGTTGGCCGGGACGGCGTTTCGCGGCGTCCGGCAGTCCGACCAGCGCGAGCGCCTCGGCGACCCGTCCGGTCAACGCGCTGCCGCGCACCCCGCGCCGCCGCAGCGGGTAGGCGACGTTCTGCGCGACGCTCAGATGCGGCCAGAGCGCGTAGTTCTGGAAGACCATGCCGAGGTTGCGGGCCTCCGGCGGGACGAAGCGGCGGGCGGACGGGTCGGTCATCGTCCGGTCGCCGATGGAGATCCGGCCCGCCTGGGGCCGGTCCAGCCCGGCGACACACCTCAGCAGGGTCGACTTCCCGCAGCCGGACGGCCCGAGCAGGCCGAGCAGCTCGCCCTCCTTGACGTCGAGGTCGATCCGGTCGAGCACGACGTTCGCCGCCGAGTACGCGCGGGTGAGCGCGGTGATGCCGATCTGCGCCACTAGAGCCTTCCTTCGTCCGGGACGGTCGCGGACGTGCCCCGCCGCGCCGACCATGTCCTGATCCCGACGACCACCGCCCCGAGCGCCCCCGTCAGCAGCAGGAAGAACGCGAGGGCCGTGCAGTAGAGCGCGGCGGCCGGGGCCAGCCCGCCGTTCTGGAACAGCGAGTAGCTCACGGTCGAGACGGTGCCGGTGCCCGTCTGGGCCAGCAGCAGCGGGACGTCGAGCGTGCCCGACATGACGAACACGACCAGCACCCACGCGGACGCCAGCGCGGGCCACATCAGCGGGACCAGCACCCGCCGGACCTCCCCCGCGAACGAGTCGCCGCTGACCCGCGCCGCCTCCTCCAACTCGCCCGACACCTGGACGAGCGAGCTTTCCAGCGCCCGCACCGCGAACGGCACCACCGAGACGAGCAGGCCGATCAGCAGCGGGAACGGCGTGCCGAACAGCTGGTTGAGGCCGGGCACCACGGCGTAGACCCACAGCAGCGCGAGCCCGAACACCAGCCCCGGCATCGTCGCCGGAACCCACGACCCGAGTCGCGCGAACAGCGCGAGCCGTCCACGCCCGCGCACGAAGACATAGGCGAGGCAGAACGACAGCAACACGCTGATGGCCCCGCCGACGGCCGATCCGACAACGGTGACCAGGATCGCCTTGCGCGTCGCCGGGTCGGCGAGCACCGAGCGGTAGTTGCCGATCGTCCAGCCGTCGAAGACGCCGAAGTAGGACTGGAACGATCCGACCAGCATCTGCGCGAACGGCAGGGCGATTGTCACGACGATCCAGGCCGCGATGACAGCGGTCAGCGCCCACCGCCACGGGCTTCGCGTGGCCGTCCGGTCGGCGGCTGCCCGGCCCTGCACGGTGGCGAACGCGCGGTCGCCCAGCATCCGGATCTGCGCCGCGACGCACAGCAGCACCAGCAGGACGAGGATCATCGACGCCGTCGAGGCGGCGCTGTAGTCCGGGCCGAGCGGGTCCTGGAGGTAGGTGTAGATGGTCGTGGAGAACACGCGGATGTTCGCGCCGAGGCCGAGGATCGCGGGCACCTCGAACTCCTGCATGGTCAGCACGAAGCCCAGCAACGTGGTGCCGAGCAGCGCGGGTGCCAGGCTCGGCACCTCGATCCCGAGGAACGCGCGGACGGGGCCCGCCCCGCACACCCGGGCCGCCTCGACGCTCGACCTGGCCGCCGCCCGCAGCGGCCCGAGCAGCAGCAGGTAGGCGATCGACGCCGTCTTGATCGTCGAGACCGCGATCACGCCGTACCAGTTGTGCGTGGAGAAGCCGTGCGCGAGCCCGTCGGCGCCCGCCGCGGCCAGCCCCTTGTTCACCAGGCCGCCGTCGCCCGCGCCCGCCATCGCCCAGGCCAGCGCGTAGTACGACTTCGGCACGGCGAGCAGGATCACCATCGACGGCGTGATCGCGCGCCGCATCGGGGCCAGGCTGCGTTGGGAGATCAGCAGAAGACCGATGGCGGCGCAGGTTCCGAGCGAGGCGACGGCCGCGCTGTAGGCGACCGTGATGCCGAGGATGCGCCAGATGTAGGCGCGTCCGAAGACGCGGGTGACGCCGTCCAGCGTCCAGTCCGCGACGGGGAACGGGGAGGTTCGGACGGCGCCGTAGGCCAGCATCAGCAGCGGCAGCACGAACAGCCAGACGGTCACCACCGTGATCAGCACCGACGGGACCCACGCCGCCCAGCGCCGTAGATCGCGCCCGGACGTCCGCGTGGACGCCCCGGCGATGGTGCCCTCGGTCATCGCGCCGCTCCGATCGTCCCGGACAGGAAGCTCGCGACCGCGTCCAGCACGAACGGGCGGTGGAACGCCGCGTCCTCGTGCCCGGCGTCGCCGAGGAGCAGGAGCGTCGACTCGACGCCGTGGGCCCCCAGTTCGCGGTGCATGGCGGCGCTCTGGTCCGGCGGCACCATCCGGTCGCGGTCGCCGTGGACGAACAGGAACGGCGCCGCGCCGGAGTGGACCGCCCAGCGCGGGCTGGCCTGCCGTCCGCGCGGGTCGGCGCGGTCGAGTTCGGTGACGCCCAGCAGGTCCAGCTCGCGGGGAGGCGGGAGCAGCCTCGCCTCCAGGTCGCTGCGGCGGGCGAGGTCGATGATGTCGGTCGGGGCGAACCAGGCGACGACCGCGTCCGCGCGGTCGCGCGGGTCGCCGGTCGCGGTCCCGAGCAGCGCGGCCAGATGACCGCCCGCCGACGCGCCCCACGCCCCCACCCGGTCGACCCGGAGCCCCAGTTCGGCGCCGTGCTCCCGGATCCAGCGCAGCGCCGCGCGGGCGTCGTCGAGCTGGGCGGGGAACCGCGCGGACGGGACGAGTCGGTAGTCAGCGGTGGCCACCGCGATCCCACGCCGGGCCAGGGCGAGCGCGCGGTGGTCGGCGTGGTCGGCGCGCGTCCCGGCCGCCCAGCCCCCGCCGTGCAGGTAGAGCGTGACGGCCGGGCGTTCCACCGTTTCCGGGACGTACAGGTCGAGCAGCAGGCGGTGCCCTCCGGGAGCCGCGTACTGGAACGTGGAGACGGCGACCCCGTCACCCGGCACGACCATCTGCCACCTCCGCGACGTTCCGAAAACGTCCGATTAAAGGAACCAAGCTGTTCGATTAACGGGTAACTTAGGTCTACGATGTCGGGATGTCAACGGTGCGGACGCGACAAAATCGGACGATACCAGCGGGAACACGCCACTGGCCCCGGAGCGAGCGGCGTTCTATATTCGGACGGATCGCACCGAAGTTGATCCAATGTTGCGCCGGGACACCGGTGACGCCAGGGTCGGAGAGGCGCGGCGCCCCTCGCCGCCCCCGGACACGAGGAGGCACCGGACGTGAGGCAGCGCGATGAGTGAGATCTCCAAGACCGCGGACCTGGCTCTGCGCACCCTGATCGTCCTCGGCGAGGGCGGTCCGGCCACCGCGGCCTCGCTCGGCCGCGAGCTGGGCGTCAACCGCACCGTCGTGCACCGGATCCTGACCACGCTCCAGGGCCGCGGGTTCGTCGAGCGCCGCGACCGCACCTTCGCGCTCGGCGGGACGCTGCGCTACCTCGCCAGGAACGCGGCCCCCGACCTGCGGGCCATCGCCCGTCCCGCGATGACGCGGCTCCTCGAGACGGCGGGCGAGACCGTGGTGATGCACGCGCCGGAGGGCTCCGAAGCGGTGGTGATCGAGCAGATCGTCGCCGACCACCACGTGCTGAGGGTGGACCATCCGTCCGGTTCGCGGCACGCCCTGCACCGGGGCGCGAGCGGCCGGGCGATGCTCGCGTTCATGGACGACAAGACGATCGACGCCGTCCTGCGCGACCAGCCGGACGCCGACCGGACGCGGACGCGGCTGCGCGAGGTGCGCGACCTCGGCTACGCCCTCTCGTTCGACGAGTTGCAGCACGGCGTCCACGGCGCCGCCGCGCCGGTGCTCGACGGCGGCGGCACGGTCGTCGCCAGCGTGGCGATCCTCGTCCCGGCGACCCGCACCGCGAACATGACCGCGCACCTGGACGACCTGCTCACCGCGGCCGCGGAGATGGGCGTGCTGCTGCGGGCGGCGTCCCAGCCCGCCGGCATCCCGCCCGCCTCCGACTCGGTCGCCGGTTGACGACCCCGGGGTTAGAGGTGCCGACCGCCGTCCACCACGATGCTCGTGCCCGTCGCGAGCCGCAGGTGCGTGACGGCGCCGAGCACCGACAACGCGATGTCCTGCGGGTCGGCGACGATCCGCAGCGGCGTTCCCGCCGCCTGCCGTTCGATGGCCGCCGCGTCCCGGCCCGGCACGAAGTCGGTGTCGACGGCGGCGGGCGCGACCGCGACCACCCGGACCTCGGGTGCCAGGACGCGCGCCAGCGACACCGTCATCACGTCCATGGCCGCCTTCGACGCGCAGTACGCGATGCTGCTGCCGAGCCCGGTCGACCCGGACACCGAGGAGACGTGCACGACCACCGCGTCCGCGTCGGGCCGCGCCTTGAGGACGTCGGCGAACTCACGGACCAGCGCGAACGAGCCGCGCACGTTGGTCCGCAGGATCTGGTCGAACGTCTCGTCGTCCAGGGCCCGCAGGTCGGAGTGCGGAACCGCGGCCGTCACACCGGCGGCGTTGACGAGCACATCGCACCGCCCATGTCGTTCCGCCACGAAACGGGCGGCCTCGGCCAGCGTCGCGCTGTCCTCCAGCGGCAGCCGGATGATCTCGTGGCCCGTCCCGGGAAGATCGTCCCGGACCCGCGCGGCGCGGTCGGCGCCGCCGTGGTACCCGACCACGACCGTCGCCCCGGCCTCCGCGAACACCCGCGCGCAGGCCGCGCCGATCCCACCGCTGCCGCCCGCCACGACGACGATCCGTCCCGCCACCTCGTAGCGGCCGAGGCCGCCCCGCCTGAGCTCCGCCATGGGCCCGTCCTCCTCAATGATATGTTTGAGCATATCAATCAGATGTAACCGTCGTCCGGGAGGGACGCCATGGGTCTGAGCTACCTGTCCGGGTTCGGGAACGAGCACGTCAGCGAGGCGGTGGAAGGAGCGCTCCCGAAGGGGCGGAACTCCCCGCAACAGGCGCCTCTGGGCCTCTACGCCGAGCAGATCAGCGGCACCGCGTTCACGCAGCCGCGCGCGGTCAACCGCCGCACCTGGCTCTACCGCATCACCCCGTCGGCGAAGCATCCGCCGTTCCGCCGCGTCCCCGACGGGCTGCTGCGGACCGCGCCGTTCACCAACGCGGTCACCGGCCCGAACCGCCTTCGGTGGGATCCGATCGCCCTCCCCGACGCCCCGACCGACTTCGTCGACGGCCTGTTCACCATCGGCGGCAACGGCGACGCGCTGACCCACGCCGGGATCGGCGTGCACTGGTACCGGGCCGACACGTCCATGACCGACCGGTACTTCGTCAACGCCGACGGCGAGTTCCTGATCGTCCCGCAGCTTGGCGACCTGCACCTGCACACCGAGCTTGGCCGCCTCCGGGTCGCGCCGGGAGAGATCGCGGTCGTGCCGCGCGGAATCAGGTTCCGCGTCGAAGTCACGGGCCCCGTCCGCGGCTACATCTGCGAGAACTACGGGGCGCCGTTCACGCTGCCCGAACGCGGGCCGATCGGCTCGAACGGGCTGGCCAACGAGCGCGACTTCCTCGCCCCGACCGCCGCCTACGAGGAAGGGGCGCGGGACGTCCAGGTCGTCCAGAAGTTCGGCGGCACCCTCTGGGCCGCCGACTACGACCACTCACCGCTGGACGTCGTCGCCTGGCACGGCAGCCACACCCCGTACAAGTACGACCTGGCGAACTTCATGGCGATCGGGACGATCAGCCACGACCATCCCGACCCGTCGATCTTCACCGTGCTGACCTCGCCGACCGACTCCCCCGGCCTCGCCAACGCCGACTTCGTGATCTTCCCGCCGCGCTGGCTCGTCGGCGAGAACACGTTCCGTCCGCCCTGGTACCACCGCAACATCATGAGCGAGTTCATGGGCCTCGTCCGGGGCGTGTACGACGCGAAGGCCGAGGGGTTCCTGCCGGGCGGCGCGAGCCTGCACAACAGCTTCACCTCCCACGGCCCGGACGCCGACACCTACGCGCGGGCCAGCACCGCCGAACTGGTCCCGCAGAAGCTGGACGATACGCTGGCGTTCATGTTCGAGAGCCGATGGATCATCCGGCTCACCGAACACGCCGCGTCCAGCCCCACCCTCCAACCCGACTACGACGCCGTCTGGAACGGGCTGCGCCCGCACTTCACCCGCCCATGACGCTCGAAGGCCTCCAGCCGCTCTCGCAGGCGGCCGACCACCGGCTCCCGCTGTGGGTCCAGGTCGCCGAGAGCCTTCGCGAGTTCGCGGCGCGGAACACGTCCAGCGCCCCGGTCCGGCTGCCGACGGAGATCCAGTTGGCCCGGCACTACGCGGTGAGCGTGTCGACCGTCCGGCAGGCGCTGACCGCTCTGGAGACCGAGGGCCTGCTCACCCGCAGGCGGCGGCACGGCACGTTCCTGACGGCCCGCGACGTCCAGTCAAGGCCACTGCATCTGACCGGTTCGCTGGACGACGTCGTCCACCAGCAGGCCAGCGACGAAACAACGATCCTGTCCCGGGCCATCACGTCGGTACCGGACGACCTGCGCGACGCCTACCCTGGCGCCAGCGAGGTCGTCGAGTTCCAACGCCTCCGCCTCGCTGACGGCGCGCCCCTGAGCTACGCGAAGAACTACCTTCCCCAAGACATCGGCACGCGCATCTCGCCCGCGAGCCTCCAGACGGGCTCGATGACCCAACTCCTCCGCGACGATCTCGGCCTGAAGCTCAGCCGCATCGACAACGAGATCCAGGCGACCGCCGCCAACACGCAGATCGCGGAACTCCTGGACGTGGAACCGCGAACCCCCGTCCTGCTGTCCCGCAACCTCACCTACGACGCCCACGGCACCGTCGTGGACGTCGCCCTCATCCACTACCGCGCCGACCGCTTCCGCTTCGCCCTGACCCTCACCCTCGGCCCGCCGGACGAGGAACGGACGATGGAGGAGCCGGCCCCCGCCCCTCCATCACGCCCCCGTAACCCTCGTCAGAAGTAGACGGTCTCCGTCTCCTTGGTGCTACAGAACGGCCCCCAGGCCGCCTCCCACTTGCACGCCTTCACGACGACCACCAAACCCACCACATCCCCTAACAACTGGCTTGACCGCAGGCGTTGTCCTCGGCGCGCGTCGAGCCGGGTCAGTGTTGTGGGTTGATGAGGCGGGAGAGCAGGGTGATGAGTTGGCGGCGTTGGGCGGGTGTCAGGGGTGCGAGGAACTCGTCCTGGACGCCGTCGATGACCTTGTCGAGTTCGAGGAGCCGTTGGACGCCGTCCGCGGTGATCGTGACGATCTTCCGGCGTTTGTGTGCGGGGTCGACGGAGCGCTCGATCAGGTGGTGTGACTCGAGGTCGGTCAGGGCGGCGGTCACGTCACTGCGGTCGATGCCGGTCTTGCGGCCGAGGTCGGCCTGACTCGCGGGCCCCCATTCCTCCAGGGCGGCGAGGAGTCGGTAGTGGTAGCTGCGCAGGCCTTGGCCGTGGGTCTCGAAACCGGAGCCGAGGAGCCCCGAGGAGCGCGCGTACGCGCGGCTGACGAGCCAGGTCGCGCGTCCGTCGAGCCGCGTCGGAACACGGCCGCCGTCGTGCTGGGGCGTGGGCACGCTCCAAGCATAGCCATTGTGGGTCGAGCCAACACTCGCTATGTTGGTGACACCAACATTAATCGGCCGTGGTCCACGGCCCGTCAAGGAGACTCACAATGAACACATCGCCAGGATCCGCGCGGGTCCTGATCGTCGGCCGCAGTCCGAGCGTGCTTCTCGCCACCGTCGACATTCTGCGGGCCAAGGGCTTTTCCGCGGACGCCACGAACCAGTTCGACCAGGTTCTCGGCGACTATGACGTCGCCGATCTCGACCTGCTGGTCTTCGGCGGGATGGTCCCCGCTGACACGAAGCGACGGCTGCGCGAGGACATCTCCCAACGCAATCCGCACGTGAGCTTCCTCCAAGGGCTCACCGGGATCGCGGGCCTCATCGCCGCCCAGGTCCAAGCCGCCACCTCGCCTGAACGGCCCGGCGGTGGCGAAGTCGTTTATGACGCCGTACAACGCTCGGTGCAGTTGACGCTCGACGGGCTCGTCAACGTCGCCGTTGAGGCATGGTGGATGACCTCCTTCGTCCCGCCGGAGCCCAAGAGTGCGTCGACGCGCGTGTTCGACGGCCGACTCGACGCCGGGTCCCACGCCATTTCGCTTCCAGATCAGGTGCCGTCCGAAGCGTCCTTCGCCGGTGTCACCGTCGGGTCGTCCGTGCGCGTGTTCACGGTTGGTCCCGTCCCGGATGCCGTCAGTCGGATGGCACCGACCTCGCCGACGGACCAGCGGCTTCCCCAGGTCAGCCGGGTCACGACGCACGGCGATGACCGTTAACGCGAGGACGGCGGGCCTCTCGTGGCGCCGGACGAACCTCCGCCGTGTCGGACGCACTCGTCCACGGGCACAGCGAGCGTGACGTCTTTCGGCAGGCCTAGCGACGCTTACGAGCGAAAGTCGCTCCAGTCGTCGACGACGTTGGTCCAGTCGTCCCTGCTGAGGAAGTGGCAGTAGGGCAGTCGCGAGTTCGGGAACCGTAGCGGTCTGTGGCCCGCCCAGCAGACGACCTCTACATGGCACAGCCGGAGTTGCTTGATCGCCTCGATGGCCGGCATGAGGTCCGTATCCCCGGAGAAGAGCACTAGAGCGTCGTGCTCCCCGCGGAAGGCGAGGTGCATGAGATCGACGGCGATGGCGACGTCGATGCCCTTCTCGTGCGGCGGCTCCTTGGGCCAACCGCGATAGTTCAGCAGGCGACGGATCACATCGACCCGAGGATCACGCGACCACTCTGCGGCCTGGGCGTCGTTGGCCGACGATGGCGTCGGTTGGTGATGAGGATCAGGTCTTCCCCGGTAGACGCGGACGTCGGTGACCTGGCTCGTCCGAAGACGACGTTCCTGGATGATGGCCGCGAGCCGCACCGGATCGGGGACGCAGCAATAAGGCGGAGTGCCAAAGCTCTCAAAAAGCCCATGTCCAACCAAGTGGACGTTCTGGAAATCGAGGAACAGAGCTACTCGCTCGCTCACCGAGGCTCTCCAAAAAAGAAAGCCCCGCCGTCCCGGAGGATCGGCGGGGAGTAATGGTTAGAGTCTACTGGGCTCAGTCGCTAGCGTCAAACGCTGGCTTCTGGGGCCCACCACCCCTACGCGGGCGGGCCCAGCGTAGCCGTCGACACCGTCTGTTGTCTGGCACTTACGTAACGTCGCCGATGGGGGCTCTGTCTGCGAGGGGCTGCTTACTATTGCTTAGGCACCTACTTTTCGTGCTGCCCGTCCTGGTCACGGTGCGGCGGGTCCCGGTCGTCGAGCCCGCGCCGGGACGGCTTGACGTCGAGCCGCTCCCCATGGACGACGCCCTTCGCTGATCAGCGGGGGCGGTCCTGGAGCTCGGGAAGGTTTCGCAGTTCGCGCCGGGAAGTGATGTCCAGCTTGCGGAAGATGTTGCGCAGGTGGGCGTCGATGGTGCGGGGGCTGAGGAACAGGCGGGCCGCGACGTCCTTGGTGGTGGCGCCCGTGGCGACCAGTTGGGCTATGTGGACCTCCTGCATGGTGAGGCGGTCATAGCTGTGTGGGGCTCGGGCCTGGGCGCGTTCGCCGGTCGCGCGCAGTTCGCCCGCGGCACGGGCGGCGAAGGCCTCGGAGCCTATGGAGGAGAGGCTTTCGTGCGCGGTCCGCAGGTGGTCGCGGGCGTCGCGGCGGCGGCCCTCGCGGCGGAGCCATTCGCCGTACAGGAGGTGCGCGCGGGCACGTTGGACGGCGGTGCGGCTGCCGTCCAGGCGGTCGATGGCCTGGCGGTAGGCGTCCTCGTCGCCGGTGACGAGGGCGCGGGCGCAGCATTCCACGCCGAGGCCCCACGGGGTGGCGGCGGCTCGGGTGCGTTCGGTCAACGAGTCCAGGGCTTCGGCCGCTGTTTCGGGCTCGTCGCAGCGGACGGCGGCTTCGACCAGTTCGGCCAGCGCCAACCCGGTGAGGCCGAGGTCGTCGTCCACGATGGCTTGGCGGGCTGACTCGAACGCCGTGCGGTAGTCGCCCAAGCCGTTGTGGACGACGGCGTTCGCCCAGTGCACGCTCAGGGTCATGCGCTGGTCCGCGGCGAGGACCTCCGCGAAGAGTTGGGTGGCCTCGTCGCGGCGTCCGCGCAGGGCGGCGAGGTGGACGCGCGGATACACCAGCGGCGCCGCACCGGTGACGTCCGCGACCGTCTCACCTTCGGTGATCATGCCCATGGCGGTGGCGAAGTCGCCCGCGTGCGCGGAGGCGGCGCCCAGCATCGCCAGGCCGATGGGGAGGGCGTGGAACGAGCCCGTTTCCCGGCCCGTGGTGACGGTGTGGGACGCGAGGCCGATCATGGCGTCGAAGTCCCACAGTTCTGTCGCGAGCAGCATCCCCAAGGAGGGGTGGCGGCTCCACACGGGAGCGTGGACGTCGGCGACGACCGACCGCAGTGCCGAACGGCCGTCAGAGTTCAGGATCAGCGCGACCGTGGCGTCCAGGACGGTGTCGGTGCTGTGGTGCGGGGCCGGTGGGAGTGCCTCGCGGGCGGCGGTCGCGATGTCTCGGAGGCCGCCGCCGATGAGGACGCCCATCTCGATGGCGTCCAGGTAGCAGGCGCGGGAGCGGGCCGGGTCCACGGCGGCGAAGCGTCGGGCGGCGCGCAGCACGTGGGTGGTGGGCGTCTCACCGCCGCGATGCAGGACGAACGACAGGCGGCCGCGCAGCAGGTCGATCCGGGCCAGGTGGAGTTCGGTGAGCGGGCCCGTCTGGATGCCGGTGAGCAGGTCGGACGCGACGTCGAAGGCCCCCGCGTCGAACTTGGCGTGGGCGGCGTCGAGACCGCGTTCGACGCGCGACTCCGCGTCGATCGACAGCGCGGCGGATCGTTCGAGGAACGCCGCGGCGGCCGCCACTCCCCCGCGGGCCCAGGCCCGCGCCGCGGAGCGCTGCAACTCGGCCGCCACGTCCGCGTCCGGTCCGGCGGCGGCCAGGGCGCGGTGCCAGGCGAGGCGGTCGGGGTCGGTGTCGGGGTCGGTGGCCGCCGCGAGGGCGCGGTGCGCGGCGCGGCGCTGTTCGGGGTCGGCGGCGCGGTACACGGCCGAGCGGGCCAGCGGGTGCGGGAAGCGGACGCGGGCGCCGAACTCGACGAGGGACGTCGCCTGCGCCGGTCCGGCGGCCGACGCGTCCAGGCCCAGGATCTCGGCGGCCCGCCACAGCAGGGCCGGGTCGCCGGTGGGTTCGGCGGCGGCGACCGTGAGCAGTTGGCGGGCCGGTTCGGGCAGTTGTTCCAGGCGGGCCTGGTAGCCGCGTTCGATCCGTCCGGTCAGGGGCGCGGCGTCGGGCGGGACGAAGCCGCCCGCCATGCCGGTCAGGCCGACACCGCGGGGCAGTTCCAGCAGCGCCAGCGGGTTGCCGCGCGCCTCGGCGAGGACGCGGTCGCGGACGCGCTCGTCCAGCGGGGCCCGCACCTCGGCCGCCAGGAGGGCGCGCGCGTCGTCCTCGCTCAGTCCCGCGACGGTCAGGCCGGGGAGTCCGTCGAGGTCGGACGGCCCGTCCAGCGGACGCGTCGCGGCGAGCACGACCATCTCCTCGGCGCCGACCCGGCGGGCGAGGAAGGCGAGCGCCCGCGCGGAGGCCTGGTCCAGCCATTGGGCGTCGTCGATCGCGCAGAGCAGCGGACGGTCTCCGGCCGCCTCCGCGAGCAGCCCCAACGTGGCGATGCCGACCAGGAACGGGTCAGGAGTACCGGTGTCCAAGCCGAACGCGACCTCCAGGGCCCCTCGGTGCCGGACGGGCAGCGCTCCGAGATGCTCCAGCACCGGCGCGCACAGCTGGTGCAGCGCGGCGTAGGGCAGCTCCATCTCGAACTCCGCCCCGGACGCCCGCATCACCCGGAACCCGGACGCCATGTACTCCGCGTGCCGGAGCAGGGCGCTCTTGCCGATGCCCGCCTCTCCGCGCAGGACCAGCGCTCCGCCCTCGCCACGGCGTCCGGCGGCGATCAGGGCGGCCAGCCGCCGGGTCTCCTCCCCCCGGCCGAGCATGGGGGTGCTCTCCCAGGGTGGTCGCCCGATTCCGCCGCGCATGACCCAACAGTGTCATGATCGCCTCCCTGCCGCCGCCTCACCTAGGCGGGATCGGCGGCCGTCTAGGTGATTTCCACCGACGCGAACGACGACGTCCCGGCGCGATCTTTGCGTTATGAGAAGCGCGCAGACCGTGGCCGCAGGACGGTCCAGCCCATGGCTGGCACTCGGGGTGCTGGCGACCGCCCAGTTCCTCGTGGTGCTGAGCACGTCGATCGTCAACGTGGCGCTCCCGCAGATCAGGACCGGGCTCGGGCTCGGCTCGGCCGGGCTGTCGTGGGTCGTCAACGCCTATGTGCTCGTGTTCGGGGCGTTGCTCCTGTTCGGCGGACGGTCCGGGGACGTCTTCGGGTTGCGTCGCGTGTTCCTGTCCGGCGTCGCGTTGTTCGCGGTGTCGTCGCTCGCCGCCGGACTGGCGCCGGGCGCGGGCACGCTGATCGCGGCGCGGGCCGTGCAGGGTGTGGGAGCCGCGTTGCTGGCGCCGACCGCGCTGGCGCTGGTGCTGACCCGGTTCACCGACGCGAGGGGACGCGGCGCCGCCCTCGGCGTGTGGGGCGCGGTGTCGGGGGCGGGCGGCGCGGCCGGGGTCCTGCTCGGCGGCCTGCTGACCGGGGCGTTCGGGTGGCGCGCGGTGTTCTTCCTGATGGTGCCCAGCGCGGTCGCCGTGCTGGTCGCCACTTGGCTGCTGCTGCCCGCCGACCGTCCGCGCGGTGGACGCCTGGACGTCCCCGGCTCGGTCACCGCGACGGCCGGGCTCGTCGCCCTGACCTACGGGCTGTCCGACGGGAGGTGGGTCGCGGTCGCGGCGGGCGTCCTGCTGCTGGTCGGGTTCGTGGTGCTGCAACGGCGGGCCGCCGATCCGCTGCTGCCCGCGCGGATCCTCCGCGTCGGGTCGGTGACCGCCGCGAACGTCCTGATGACGCTGCTCGGCGCGGTGTGGCTCGGCCTGTTCTTCTTCCTGCCGCTCTACCAGCAGCGGACGCTCGGCTACGGCCCCGTCGAGGTCGGCGCCACCCAGCTGCCGCTCGCGTTGATGATCACCGTGTCGTCGTGGGCCGCGCCCCGGCTCGCCGGACGGTTCCCGCCGCGCGTCGTCCTCGCCACCGGGTTGCTGCTGCTCGCGGTGGGGCTGGCGTGGCTGTCGCCCGTCCCGGCGGACGGCTCGTTCCTGCCCACCCTGCTCGGCCCGTCGCTGCTGATCGGCACGGGGGTCGGGACGGCGTTCGTCCAGCTCACCGCGCTCTCCACGGCGGGCGTACCGGCCGCCGACGCGGGGCTGGCCGGGGGCCTGGTCAACGCCACCCGGCAGATCGGCGGGGCGGTCGGGCTGGCCGCGCTCACCGCGATCTCCGACCGTGGCGGGTACGGGCCCGCGTTCCTGACGACCGCCGCACTCGCCCTCCTGATCGCACTGCTGTCCATCGTCGCCATCTCCCGAAAGGAACCCACGTCATGACACCCGCGCCGTACATCAGCGGCCACTACACCCCGGTGACCGACGAGACGACCGCGACCGAACTCCGGATCAGGGGCGACCTCCCGCCGGAGCTGGACGGCCGGTACCTCCGCAACGGCCACAACCCGAAGCCGGGCATCACCCCGTCGCACTGGTTCCGGGGCAGCGGGATGCTGCACGGCGTCCGGCTGCGGGACGGCCGCGCCGAGTGGTACCGCAACCGCTGGGTGCACACCCCGGCGTTCGAGGACGACGCGCCCCTCATCCGCGCGGACGGGTCGCTCGACCTGACCGCCAGCGTGGCGGGCACCCACGTCATCGAGCACGCCGGACGCTACCTGGCCCTCCAGGAGGCGAACCTGCCGTTCGAGGTCACCAGCGAACTCGACACCGTCGGCCCGTTCGACTTCGGCGGCAAGCTCAAGACCGCGATGACCGCACACCCCAAACAGGACCCGGTCACCGGTGAACTGCACTTCTTCGCCTACTCGCCCGTCCCGCCGCACTTGGTGTACTACGTCGCGTCCGCCGCCGGTGAGCTGGTCCGGACGGAGGTCGTCAACGGCGCCGGACCCTCGTTGATGCACGATTTCGCCATCACCGAGAACCATGTCGTCTGGCTCGACCTGCCGGTGGTGTTCGACCCGTCCGAGCACTCCGGCATCCCGTACAGCTGGAGCGACGACTACGCGCCGCGCATCGGCGTCATGCCCCGCAAAGGCCCGGCCGTCCCCGTCTGGTTCAGCGTCAATCCCGGTGCGCTCCTGCACGCCTCCAACGCTTTCGAGGACGCCGACGGACGCATCGTGCTCGACGGCCCGCGCTACGACCGCGCGTCCTGGGAGTCGAGCTGGAAATGGTGGACGGGCACGCCCGGCTACCCCACCGTCCCCGTCACCGGCGCGATCAACTATCGGTGGACGCTCGACCCGTCCACGGGCACGGCGACGGAGGAGGCGCTCGACGACCTGGTCACCGAGTTCCCCACTATCAACGAGGACCACCTCGGCCGCACCAACCGCTACGCCTACGCGCTCGCGTTCCCCGGCACCGGCCTGGACGAGTTCGCGCTGGTCAAATACGACTCCGCGACGGGAACCCGGCAGCTCCGCCGGGCCCACCAGGACGTGATGCCGGGCGAGGCGGTCTTCGTGCCCGCCGAGGGCGCCACCGCCGAGGACGACGGCTACCTGCTGACGATCACCAGCGACCTGAGGCACGACTCGTCCGAACTGCTCGTGCTCAACGCCGTCGACCTGAGCGAGGTCGCCGCGGTCGAACTGCCCCGCCGGGTGCCGTCCGGCATCCACGGCTCCTGGATACCCGCCGAGCGGGAGGACCAGTCATGATCACCGGGATCGACACCGAAGCCCCGGTCATCGTCCGCCGCGCCACGACGATCGACGCCCCGATCGGACACGTCTGGGCCCGGCACACCGACATCAACGCCTGGCCCGCCTGGCAGCCCGAGATCACCGCCGCCCGCGTCGACGACCCGCTGCGGCCGGGGACCGTCTTCCGGTGGACCACCGCGGGCCTGGAGATCGCCTCCACCGTGTACGCCGTGGAACGTCCGCGCCGCATCCTTTGGGGCGGGGACGCGCACGGCATCACCGGCATCCACCTGTGGACGTTCGACGAGCGCGACGGCGTGGTGCACGTCCACACCGAGGAGTCGTGGGACGGCGGACCGGTCCGCACCGACGTCGAGGCCATGCGGATCGCGCTGGACGGCTCCCTCGCCTCCTGGCTCGACCACCTCAGGAAGGCCAGCGAGGGCGGCTGACGGCGCTGCCTCCAGACCGCCCCCATTCGCGTCCCCCTGACGTCCGCTGTCGTCAGGGGGACGCTCGTGGGAGGCGGCCCCGTCCAGGGAGGTGGGCGGACGGGGCCGCGGGGGCCGCGCGGGGACGGGGGACGGTCCCCGCGCGGCAGGTGTCAGTGCTCGGTCGCGGCCTCGGCGCCCGCCCCGGTGAGGGAGCGGACCTCGATCTCCGCGTACTTCTCGGCGTTGTGCTCCTTGCTGAGGATCGTCCCGAGGAACCCGCACAGGAACCCGAACGGGATCGAGATGATCCCCGGGTTCTCCAGCGGGAACCAGTGGAAGTCCACGTCGGTGAACAGGGCCTTCGGCGTCCCGGACACGACCGGGGAGAACGCGACCAGGAAGATCGCGGAGCCGAGCCCGCCGTAGATGGCGGCGACGGCGCCCGCCGTGTTGAACCGCCTCCAGAACAGGCTGTAAAGGATCGCGGGCAGGTTCCCGGACGCGGCCACCGCGAACGCCAGCGCCACGAGGAACGCGACGTTGAGGCGCTGCGCGTAGATCCCGAGGACGATCGCGACGGCGCCGATGACGAACGCCGAGATACGGGCGACGCGAATCTCGTCGCGTTCGGTGGCCTTGCCCCTGCGGAACACGTGGGCGTACAGGTCGTGGGCGAACGACGACGACGAGGCGAGCGTCAGCCCGGACACGACCGCGAGGATCGTCGCGAACGCGACCGCCGCGATGACCGCGAGCAGGATGGTGCCGCCCGCGTCACCGAAGACGAGGTCTCCGATCTTCTCCGCGAGTTGTGGCGCTGCGGTGTTGCCCGCCGGATTCTCCTTCGCGATGTCCTTGCTGCCGACGAGGGCGGCGGCGCCGAAGCCGAGGACCAGGGTCAGCAGGTAGAAGCCGCCGATGAGGCCGATGCCCCACAGCACCGACTTGCGGGCGTCGCGCGCCGTCGGGACGGTGTAGAACCGGATCAGGATGTGCGGCAGGCCCGCCGTGCCGAGGACGAGCGCGAGCCCCAGGCTGATCAGGTCGAGCTTGCCCTCAAGGCCGCTCGCGTCGGTGCCGTAGCGCAGCCCCGGCTCCAGGAACTTGTCGCCCTTGCCGCTCTGGTCGGCGGCGTCGTTCAGCAGCGACGACAGGTTGAAGTTGAACTCGCCCAGCACGAGGATCGTGATGAGGATCGCGCCGGTCAGCAGCAGGCACGCCTTCACGATCTGCACCCAGGTGGTGCCCTTCATCCCGCCGAACACGACGTACACGATCATCAGCACGCCGACCAGCGCGATCGTGGCGCCCTTCGCGAAGTCGCTGTGGAACCCGAACAGCAGGGACACCAGCGCGCCCGCGCCGACCATCTGCGCCAGCAGGTAGAAGATCGACACGATGATCGTGGAGACCCCGGCGGCGGTGCGGACGGGACGCGGGCTCATCCGGAACGCGAGCACGTCCGCCATCGTGAAGCGGCCCGAGTTCCGCAGCAGCTCCGCGACCAGCAGCAGCGCCACCAGCCACGCGACGAGGAACCCGATCGAGTACAGGAACCCGTCGTAGCCGTAGAGGGCGATGAGCCCGGCGATGCCGAGGAACGACGCGGCGGACATGTAGTCGCCGCCGATCGCGAGCCCGTTCTGGACGCCGGTGAAGGACCGTCCACCCGCGTAGAAGTCGGTGGCGTCCTTGGTGTTCCGGCTCGCCCAGACGGTGATCGCGAGCGTAGCCGCCACGAACGTCAGGAACAGAATGATCGACAGAGTCTCGTTACTCATCGGACCCCACCCTTCTGGGGGACGATCCCCAGACCCCCGGACAGGACGCCCGAAGATCCTCGCTCCGCTGCGGTCATCGGGCGTTCCTTCTGGGGGGCGACCCCCAGACCCCCGGACAGGACGCCCGAAGATCCTCGCTCCGCTGCGGTCATCGGGCGCCCTCCGCCTCGGGTTCACCGGCGTCGTCGGACCCGGTGGCCGCCGTGCCGTCGCTGAGGACCTGCCCGCGGATCTTGTCCGCGAGCGGGTCGAGGCTGCGGGCGGCGTGCCGCGAGTACAGCCAGGCGATGACGAACGTCGACAGGAACTGGAGGAGCCCGAACACCAGCGCGACGTTCACGGCACCGAACAACTCGGTGCCCATGAAGCCGCGCGCCCACCCGGACATGACGACATAAAGCAGATACCAGCTGAGGAACGCCGCGGTCATGGGGAATGCGAATCGGCGGAATCTCCGCCGGAGTTCCTGGAATTCCGTGCTGCCCTGGAACCGTTCATAGACGGTGCCGGAGGCGCCCTTATCGACGGACACGACCGCCCCTCCTCTGTTGTGACGGTAGTCACGCGCCACGGTAAGGAGGGTGTCCCGGACGGGCGAAGAGGGCTGGCCGAGGGGTGCGGTCAGCTGCCGCTCATCGTCGCCGGTCTGCGTGCCGTGTCGGTGAACGGTCCATTTGACGCGACGAACGGTCAGACCCTTTTCGGGCGCCAGGTGCCCCGGTCGACGTCCAGCGACTCGGGAGTGTGCAGGCGCACCATCATCCGCGCGACGCCCGGCGGCACCCGGCCCGGCGTGCACCACGACACGACGATCATGACGGCGAACGCGACGGGCACCGTCCAGGCGGCGGGCTCGGCGAGCATCGCGCCGAGGAAGCCCGCCGGTGGCCCGGCCGCGATCGTCACGATGACGGCGGTGCCCGCGAGGATGCCGCCGACGGCGAGCCCGGCGAACGCGCCCGGCACGGTCAGCCGCCGCCACCACACGCCGAGGACGAGCAGCGGGCAGAACGTGGACGCCGCGACCGCGAACGCGAGACCGACGACGTCCGCGACCGACAGGGACCGCGCCGCGATGGCGAGGGCCAGCGGGACGATCAGCGCGAGCACCGTCCCGGCGCGGAACGAGCGCACCCCGCCGCGCAGGATGTCCTGCGCGAACACCCCGGCGACCGACACGGTGATCCCGGACGACGTCGACAAGAACGCCGCGACCGCGCCACCCGTGACGAGCGCGCCGAGCAGGTCACCGCCGACGCCGCCGATGAGACGCCCCGGCAAGGTGAGGACGACGGCGTCCGCCCGTCCCGTCATCAACAGCTCAGGCGTGTAGAGGCGTCCGAGCACCCCGTACAAGGCGGGAAACAGATAGAACGCGCCGAGCAGCGACAGCACCAAGACGGTCGTACGCCGCGCGGCCCGCCCATCAGGGTTCGTGTAGAAGCGGACGAGCACATGCGGCAACCCCATCGTCCCGAGGAACGTGGCGAGAATCAGCGAGTACGTCGCGTAGAGGGAGTGTTCGCGGCCGTCCAACGGCAGCGCCCACTCATGGTCGGTAGTAACGGGCCCGCCACTCACGTGCGGGACTTGAGCACCCGCCGGGAAGGTGACGGACGTGTCCTGGTCGATGTCGTACTGCCCGACGTTCAGGGTGAGCGGGACGTGGTCGTAGTCGCGGCCGTCGACGCGCCCGTCCACGACGACCTGGACGGGCTCCGTGACGTCCACCGTGACCGCCATCCCGACCGCCACCGTGGTCCGCTTGTCGAACGCGGGCGGGGCGTCCGACGACAGGCCGGGCGCGCCGTCGTACCGCCACGCCAGCAGCAGGAACACCAGCGGGACCGTCAACGCCGTCAGCTTCATCCAGTACTGGAACGCCTGGACGAGCGTGACACTCCGCATCCCGCCGACCAGCACGTTCACCGCGACGACGACCGCGATCAGGACGCCGCCCGTCCACACCGGCGCACCCGTCACCGTCCGCAGCACGAGCCCGGCGGACTGGAACTGCGGCAACAGATACAGCCAGCTGATCAGCACGACGAGGACGCTCGCCGCCCGCCGCACCAGCATCGACTCCAGTCGCGCCTCGGCGAAGTCCGGCAACGTGTACGCGCCGGAGCGGCGCAGCGGCGCCGACACCAGCACCAGCAGCACGAGATACCCGCCCGTCCAGCCGACGGGCAGCCACAACATGTCGGCGCCATAGACCAGAATCAGGCCCGCGATACCGAGGAACGACGCGGCCGACAGATACTCGCCACCGATAGCCGACGCGTTCCGCAGCGGCGTGACCGTCCGGGACGCGACGTAGAAGTCGGACGTCGTCCGGGAGATGCGAACCCCGAGCACCCCGATCAGGACGGTGGCGACCACCACCAGCAGAACGCCCGCGAGCCCGTACGCCGCGCTCACGGCGCGTCCGCCCGGTCATCAGACGACGGCGACCGGTCATCGGACGACGGCGACCGGTCGACGAGTTCGGCGAAGTCGTCCTCGTTGCGTTCGGCCTGCCGGACGTACCACCAGCCGCAGGCGACGAACCACGGGTAGATCAGCCCGCCGAGCACGAGCCACGGCAGTGGCACGCCCAGCACCTCGCGCTCGCGGATCTCGGGGAGTGTCGCGAACAGCAGCGGCAGCCCCGCGACCACCACCGCGAGGACGAGGCACAGCCGCAGCGCGAGCCGCAGTTGCGTGCGCACCAGCGACCGCATGTACGCCTCGCCGAGCCCGGTCTGCTCGTCGATCTCCCGCGTGACCGGGTAGCGGGGGCGGCGGACGGCGCGCGTCCGCGGCCCCGTGACCAGCACCCGGCCCCTGCCCGTCGACCCCTTGACCACGGGCGGCCGGGTGCCCGGTTGCTCGCCCGGACTCAGGGTGACCGCCTCGCCCGGCGCACCAGCAGGTCCCGCAGTTCCCGGACGTGCCGTCGACTCACCGGCAGTTCCACCTCGCCGACGATGACGGTGCAGCGCCCCGAGTCCAGCCGCAGCTCCCGGATCGCCGACAGCGCGACGAGATGGCTGCGATGCACCCGGACGAACCCGGCACCGTTCCACCGTTCGCTCAGCGCGGCCAGCGGAATGCGGACCAGATGGCTGCCACCGGACGTGTGCAGCCGCGCGTAGTCGCCCTGCGCCTCCACGTACAGCACCTCGGCGGGCGTCACGAAGCGGGTGACGCCGCCCAGCTCGACGGGCATCGGCTCCGGCTCGTCCGATGACGACGGCGAGGGCGGCGGGCCCGTTCCGCCGTCGTCCATCCATTCCTCCGTCGCCTCCGACACGCGCCGGATCGCCTCGTTCAGCCGCTCGGGCCGCACCGGTTTGAGGATGTAGTCCGTCGCCTTGATCTCGAAGGCGTCGACGGCGTGGCCCTCGTACGCGGTGACGTAGACGATCTGCGGCGCCCGCGCGAACTGCGCCAGGACGCGGCCGAGGACGGTGCCGTCCAGGCCCGGCATCCGGATGTCGAGGAACACGGCGGCGACGGGCCGCCCCTCCGCGAGGGCCCGGTCGAGCTTGCGGAGCGCCGCCGCGCCGTCCCGCGCCGTGTGGATCTCGCCGATTCTGGGGTCGGCGCGGAGAAGGTGGACGAGGTCGTCCAACGCGGGCGCCTCGTCATCCACCGCCAGGACACGCAGGCTCACCGCAACCCCGCCCTTCGTGTGCCGCCCGCCACATTCCAGTAAACAGACGTCCACGAGTCAAGGGGTCAGCCCCGGGACTCGTGGGATCGGAGTTCAGGACGCGGTCACTCCGTCCCGGTATTTCGGGACCCGGACGGTCACCTTCGTGCCCGCGCCAGGCCCGGTTTCCACGGCGAGTCCGTACTCGTCGCCGTACACCTGGCGCAGCCTCCCGTCGACGTTGGCGAGGCCGATCCCGGCCGCCTCGCCGTCGTCGCCGACCCCGCCGCGCATCTCCCCGGCCAGCAGCCGCCGGACGTCGTCGGGGTCCATCCCGATCCCGTCGTCGTCGACGCTGATCACGCAGTCCGACCCGGCGTCCTCCGCGATGATCGTGATGAGGCCGGGCGCCGACCTGTCCTGCAACCCGTGCCGGACGGCGTTCTCGACCAGCGGCTGGAGGCACAGGAACGGCACCGCGACCGGCAGCACCTCCGGTGCGATCCGCAACGTGACCCGCAACTGCTCCCCGAACCGCGCACGCTGAAGAAGCAGATACCGGTCGATCGACCGCAGCTCCTCCGCCAGCGTCGTGAAGTCACCGTGCCGCCGGAACGAGTACCGCGTGAACCCGGCGAACTCCAGCAACAACTCCCGCGCCCGCTCCGGGTCGGACCGGACGAACGACGCGATCGTCGTCAGCGAGTTGTAGATGAAGTGCGGCGAGATCTGCGCCCGCAGCGCCCGCATCTCCGCCTCCATCAGCAACGTCCGCGAATGGTCGAACTCGGCCAGTTCGAGTTGCGCGTCCACCCACTGCGCGACCTCGTCGGCGGCGCGGATCAGCCCGGCGGGGACGTCCTCCCCGTACGCGGCGAGCGTCCCGACGACATGGTCGTCGGTGGCGAGCGGCACCACCACGACCCGGCGGATCAGGCAGTCGAGCCGGTCGCACGGGACGTCGTGCACCTGGGTGCGGCCGCTCGCGAACGTGACCTCCGCGTGGCGCGGACCGTCCACGGCGTGATGGTCGTGCTCACCGTCCCAGGCGAGCAGCCGCTCCCCGTCGGTGATGGCCAGCGCCGAGCAGCCCAGCAGCGTCCGCAGATGCCGCGCCGCCTTCTGCGCGCCCTGCTCGGTCAGCCCCGCCCGGAACGCGGGCGCCGCCCGCGACACGGTGTGCAGCATCTCGAACGTCGCGCGCCGCGCGGGCCCGCCGAGATCACCTCCCTGACCGCGTCGCCGCCACCACACCAGCGCCGGAACCCATGTCAGCACCAGCGTGCCGAGAACGGCCATCCCCACATTCATACGGCGAAAGCTACGCGGTACCCCCACCACGCGGGAGGGCGCGTGTGTCACTCACCCGTTCAGCCGTGTCACGAACATCGGGAGTGGAGGGGGAGGCCGTGTTCGTGGGCGTAGATGACCAGTTCCGTGCGGTCGCGGACGTCCAGCTTGTGGCAGATGTTGCGCAGGTGGGACTTGGCGGTGCTCTTGCTCAGGGTGAGCCGGGCGGCGATCTCGTCGTAGCGCAGCCCGCGCAGGAGTAACTCCAGGACGTCGCGTTCGCGCGGGCTGAGGACGTCGAGACACCCGTTGCTGGTCGCCGCGCTCGCGCAGGTGCGGGAGAACTCGCTCACCAGGCGTGTCACCGCCCCCGGAGACAGGCCCGCCTCACCCCGGTGGACGCGGTGGATGCAGTTGATCAGTTCGTCGGGAGAGGCGTTCTTGCGAGCGAAGCCCAGGACCCCCGAGCGCAACGCCCTGAACAGGTGCTCATCGGAGTCGGACTGTCCGTACATGACGATGCGGACGCCGGGGACGCCGCCCGGTCCGCAGATGGCCTCGGTCGCCTGGAAACCGTCCATGACGGGCATCGAGGTGTCCATGAGCACGACGTCCGGACGCACGGACCGGCACAGGGCGAGGGCCTGGGCCCCGTTGGACGCCTCCGCCACGACCGCGATCGAGGAGCGCCGACACAGGGTCGTGCGCAGACCGGCGAGGACCATCGGTTCGTCGTCCGCGACCATGAGTCTGACCAGGCTCATCTGTCACCACCACTCTCCGCGCCACCGAAGGTGCGCTGCCGCCTTGCCCCGGGCACCGCGGCCGGTGAAGGGATTGGCGTGAAAACGCCATCTGAGCCGCACGGAGGTAGCGGGAGTTCCTTCCCGTTTCGGGAGAGTGATCGGCCGCGTTCGGCCCCCCGTGTGCGCCGTGCCCGCTTCCTCTGAGAGTTTTCTTGATCGTCTTTTTGGAAACAAGATCGTTGTCCAAGGTTGGACACAAGCGGACCGGGTCACCATTTTCGGACCGGCACCATTTCGCGGCGACACGCCTGGCATCGCGGTTATCCGCATTCGTCCGGCGTCCCCGAACCGGCCGAAGGCCAGCACTTATCGCGCAGCGTGCCCGTCACATCACGCTCCGAACGCGAGCCCGGGGGCGGTTACCGGGATGAGGCGCGCCTAGCCCTGAAGACGAGCCGCGCATGAACCAGATGGGCAGGGCACTTCCGGCTTCCGGGCGATGTCGCGGCCGGGGACCCGAACCTACGCTCAACTGTGCGAAACGGCCCACTCGCCAAAGGAGGGTCAGTTGTCAGGTATCAGCGGGTCGGAGGCAGGCAGGCTACTGGTCGCGGTCGGCGTGGAAATTACCGACGCCCAATGCGAGACGGCCTTTGAGGAACTCGGCGTCGACTCCCTGGCGCGGGCCGAGATCGCCGCGCGTGTGCAGGAGCGATTCGGGGTCGACATCGAGGATGAACTGCGGGAAGAGACCACGCCCGCCGATTTGATGAGGTTTCTTTCCGGCGTGACGGCTGAATGAACGAGGGGCGACGGTCATGGGACACACCGACAACTGCGTGGAGATCGAGGCACCGATCGGATACGTCTGGGAACGGACGAACGATCTGAACTCCTGGCCCGAGCTGTTCACCGAGTACGCCAAGGTCGAGATCCTCGCCCAGACCGAGAAGCGGGTCGAGTTCCGGCTGACCATGCACCCCGACCGGGACGGTCACGTCTGGTCCTGGGTGTCCGAGCGTCTGCTGGACCGCGCCGCCTGGACCGTCCGGGCGCGCCGTATCGAGACGGGCCCGTTCGAGTTCATGAACCTGTGCTGGACGTACGAGCCGCTCGGGCCGGACCGGACCCGGATGCGCTGGGTCCAGGACTTCCGGATGCGTCCCGACGCGCCCGTCGACGACACCGGCATGGAGGCACGCCTCAACAATGGGTCGCGGGAACAGATGCGCGTCATCGCCGGGCGGATACGCGCCGACCGGTCGACGGTGCGGTCGTTCGACGCGACGCGGTCGAACAGGCAGCGTGGCGGTGACATGCGGACCATGCTCAGCCCGGTGACGGTGGGCTGCTCGACCGGGATCTCCGGAGCGGTCGAGCTGATGCCGGGCGAACGGGTCGGCGAGCACTACCACCCCTACTCCGAGGAGCACCTGTTCCTCGTGGAGGGGACCGTCAGGGTCGACCTGGACGGCGTGCCGCGCGAGTTGCGCCCCAGGGACGCCGTGCTCGTCCCGCGGAACGTGCGCCACCGCGTCACCAACGTCGGGTCCGCGCCCGCGCTCATCGTGTTCGCCCTCAGCCCGCTGGCGCCCAGGCCCGAGCTCGGGCACGTCGTCACCGAGACCGACGACGAGACCGGCGCCGAAGCCGAGGACGCGCGGCCGGGAGGGGCCAGGTGACTCGGCGCACCGCCGTGACGGGGGTGGGCGTGGTGGCGCCCGGCGGCCCGGACCGGGAACGGTTCTGGGCGCGGCTGCTCTCCGGACGCCCCGCGATGCGTGTGATCAGCACGTTCGACCCCGACCCGTTCCGTTCGAGGATCGCCGCGGAGTGCGACTTCGACCCGCGCACGCGTGGCCTGACGCCACGGGAGATCCGCCGGAACGACCGCTTCGCGCTCCTCGCGATGGCCGCCGCCGACGAGGCGGTCGCCGACAGCGGCCCGGACGCGCCGGACCCGGACCGCACCGGCATCTGCCTCGGCAGCGCGGTCGGGGCCACGATCCGGCTGGAGGAGGAGTACGTCGTCGCCAGCGACGGCGCCCGGGACTGGACGGTCGACGCCAGGCACCGCGCCCCCTTCCTCTACCAGGCGCTGGTGCCGTCCTCGGCGGTGGCCGAACTCGCCGTCAGGTTCGCCGCCGCGGGGCCCGCCCAGCTGATCTCCACCGGCTGCACGTCGGGCATCGACGCGATCGGCGTCGCGCACGAGATGATCGTTGACGGCGAGGCCGACGTGATGATCGCGGGCGCGGCCGACGCGCCGATCTCCCCGATCACGGTGGCGTGCTTCGACGCGATCCGCGCGACGACGCCGTCCGACGACCCGGAGACGGCGTCGCGCCCCTTCGACGCGACCCGCGGCGGGTTCGTCCTCGGCGAGGGCGCCGCCGTCCTCGTGCTGGAGGAGGCCGAGCGGGCCCGTCGGCGCGGCGCGCGGATCTACTGCGAGGTCACCGGCTACGCCGGACGCTCCAACGCCTTCCACATGACCGGGCTGCGCCCTGACGGCAGGGAGATGGCCGAGGCGATCACGGACGCGATGGGCCAGGCGGGGCTCGACCCGTCCGACATCGGATACATCAGCGCGCACGGCTCGGGCACGAAGCAGAACGACCGGCACGAGACGGCGGCCTTCAAACGGTCGCTCGGCCCGGCGGCGACGGCCGTGCCGATCAGCTCGATCAAGTCGATGGTGGGGCATTCGCTGGGCGCGATCGGCGCCATCGAGATGGCCGCCTGCGCGCTGGTGATCGAGCGCGGGACGGTGCCGCCCACCGCGAACCTCACCACCCCCGACCCGGAATGCGACCTGGACTACGTGCCGGTCACCGCCCGCCCCCGGGACGTCCGGCACGTCCTGTCGGTCGGTAGCGGGTTCGGCGGCTTCCAGTCCGCCATGATCTTCTCCGCCCCGGGAGCCGCCCGCGACGACGCCGTTGACGACACCGCCCCCGGGGAGGCCGCCGCATGACACCCCGGTTCGCGATCAGTGGTGTGGGTGTCGCCGCGCCGACCGGCATCGGCGTCGGGGCGCACTGGAAGAACACCCTCGGCAGGCGCGGCGGCCTGCGCCGGATCGCCCCGGAGGTCCACGGCGGAACCGGCCTGCGCGTGGCGGGGTCGGTGCCCGACTTCCGGCCGGAGGAGTTCGTGTCCCCGCAAATACGGGTGCAGACGGACCGGTGGACGTGGCTGGGCATGGCCGCCGCCGAACTGGCCCTGGCGGACGCCGCCCTCCCCGAACCGGACGCCGACCGGTCCCGCCTCGCGGTGCTGACGGCCGCCGCCACGGGCGGGAACGAGTTCGGCCAGCGGGAGATCCACGCGCTGTGGGGCAAGGGCCCGCGCGCGGTGAGCGTCTACCAGTCGATCGGCTGGTTCTACGCGGCGCTGTGCGGGCAGACGTCCATCCGGCACGGCGTCACGGGACGCTGCGGCGTGACGGTCGCGGAGGGCGCGGGCGGTCTCCAGGCCGCGGCCGCGGCGCTGCGACTCCTGCGCCGCGGTGGCGCCGACCACGTCCTGCTGGGCGCGGCGGAGGCGCCGCTGTCGCCGTTCGCCCTGGTCTGCCACCAGCACGACACGCTCAGCACCGGCGCCGAGCCCGCGGCGGCGTACCTGCCGTTCACGCGCCGCGCCCGGGGCGGGGTGCTCGGCGAGGGCGCGGCGATGGTGGTGGTCGAGGACGCGGACCTGGCCCGCCGCCGCGGCGCACAGGTCTACGCCGAACTGGCCGCCGTCGCGTCCACCCACGACGCCCACCATCCCGAGGAGCCGCCGCCGGACGCGGGACGCCTCGTCGCCGCCGTCCGGTCGGCGCTCGACCGCGCCGACGTCGTGCCCTCGCAGGTGGACGTCGTGTTCGCCGACGCCTCCGGCGACCCGCGCTGGGACCGGCTGGAGATCGAGGCGCTGGAGGCGGTCTTCGGCACGGCGGCTGCCCCGCCGGTCGCCGTGCCGAAGACGCTCACCGGGCGCCTCAACTCGGCCGGGGCCCTGCTCGACCTCTCCTGGGCCGCGCTGTCGCTCTTCCACGACGTCATCCCTCCCGCCGCCGACGGCCTGGACGGGATCCCGTTCCGCGGCGCGCTGGACGTGGTGCGAACCCCGCGCCGCGACACGGGACTGGGCACCGCCCTCGTCATCGCCAGGGGAGCCGGCGGCTTCAACGCGGCCGCCGTCCTGCACGCGCCGGGAGGCCACCGATGAGCATGACCGACCCCCACGCCCGGGCGGTCCCCGCCCTGCCCGCCGGTGCCGCGCTGATCGACCTGAGCATGCCGATCGAGCCGAACCCGTTCGACCCGGCGGTGCTGCGCAGGCAACTGTGGCGGCACGAGGACGGCGGTCGGCGGATCGGCCGCAAGGCGGCGTTCAACCGCCGCCTGCCACTGTGGACACGGCTGTCACGCGCCGCCGCGTACGTGACGCGCCGCCGCAGGATCGACGCGGGTTGCTTCCCCGACCACAGTTTCCTGGGCAACGAGCTGTTCACCCTCTCGGTGCACGCCGGTTCCCACATGGACGCGCCCTTCCACTACGGGCCGCTCTGCGAAGGCCGGGACGCGCTCCGCATCGACCAGATCCCGCTCGACTGGTGTGTGGGGAACGGCGTGCTGCTGCGCCTCACGCACAAGAAGGCGTGCGAGGAGATCAGCGCGGAAGACGTCGCCGCCGAACTCGACCGCATCGGGCACGTCCCGCGGCAGGGCGACATCGTCCTCATCCAGACCGGATCGGACGAGCTGTGGCCGGGGCCCCGCTACTTCGGCGCGCATCCCGGCATGAGCGTCGGCGCCGTCCGCCATCTCACCGACCACGGCGTCAAGGTCATCGGAATCGACACGGCGGGGTTCGATCTGCCCGCGCCCGTGATGATCGAACGCTTCTACGCGACCGGCGACCCGTCCTGCCTGTGGCCGTGCCACCTGTTCGGCCGGACCCGCGAGTACCTCCAGATCGAGCGGATGGGCGGTCTCGCGCGCCTCCCGCGCCAGACCGGCTTCACCGTCCTGTGCCCGCCGATCCGGGTGACGGACGCGGGCGCCGCATGGGTCCGTCCCGTGGCCGTCGTCCCCGAGGAGACCCCATGAGAGTCCTGCTCATCGCGACCAACCGGGAGGCACGGCCGTCGTACGCGGTGCCCGCCGGTGTCGCCTACCTCCAGACCGCGCTGGTGGAGGCCGGGCACGAGGCCCGGATCCTCGACCTGTGCTTCGAACCGGACGAGCGGCTCGCCCCCGTAGTGGCCGAGGCGGTCGCCGGGTACCGGCCGGGTCTGATCGGGATTTCCGTCCGCAACATCGACAACGAGACCTACCTGCGGTACCGGGGCAACCTCGGCGACGTGAAGCTGGTCGTCGACACCTGCCGGGCGTCCTCGTCCGCGCCGATCGTGCTCGGCGGGTCCGCGTTCTCCCTGATGCCCGCCGAGATCATGCGGCTCCTGGACGTCGACCTCGGCGTCAACGGGGAGGGCGAACCGGCGATCGTCGCGGTCGCCGACGCCCTCGCCGAGGGTCGCGCGCCGGACGGCGCGCCCGGACTGTTGCGGCGGGACGGCGACACCGTGACCACGGCGCCCGCCGCCCGGGTCATCGACCCCGGCTCGATCGTCGCGCCGCGCTACTTCGTCCCGGACGAGCGCTACTTCAGCACCAAGGTCGTCGGCCCCCAACCCACCTACGGCATCCAGACCAAACGGGGGTGCGCGTTCCGGTGCTCGTACTGCCCGGTCCCGTCGATCGAGGGCAAACGGTTCCGGCTGCGCAGCCCGAAGCACATCGTCGCCGAGATGCGGCAGGTGCGCGACCACTCCGGCGTCACCCGGTTCTTCATCACCGACAGCATCTTCAACCTGCCACGACGGCACGCGGTCGCGGTCTGCGAGGAAATGGTCGCCGCCGACCTCGGCGTGACGTGGATGGCCTACACGAACCCGCTCCAGTACGACGACGGCCTGACCGCCCTGTTCAGGCGGGCCGGGTGCGAGACCCTCAACTTCGGGCTGGACGCGGGCTGCGACGAGATGCTGACCAGCCTCCAGAAGGACTTCACCGAGGCCGACATCGTGAACGCCACCGCGTGCGCGCGGCGCTCCGGGGTCCGCATCGTCCACTCGCTGCTGCTCGGCGGCCCCGGCGAGACGAAGGACACGGTGGCACGGACGCTGGACACGATGCACCGCTGCCCGCCCGACGTCCTCACCATCGCCTTCGGCATCCGCGTCTACCCCCAGACACCCCTGTGGGAAAGCCTCGGCGGCGACGGTCAGCGCGCCGACGTCGACATGCTCCAAGCCCTGTTCTACGTGGACGAGGCGCTCGGCCAGGCCGACTGCGAGGCGATCCTCACAATGATCGAGCAGTTCATCGCCGACCACCCGCGGATCCTCGTCCGGATGAACTTCGACCCAGAAAGGCTGGCCGCGGAGGTGGCCGGCAGCTCGCTGCGCGTCTCGGCGCAGGACCGCGTCTCCGCTCAGGAAGGACTGCTGGGATGACCACCGTTTCGGCACTGCCACGTGAACTTCCCTATACCTCCCGCGACCGTCAGCCCGTGATGTGCTACCCGATGCCGTGGGCGTCCCCCGTCCACGGGGAGATCGCCGCGAACATGGGCCTGGACGCGCCGAGCCACGCGCCCCAGCCCGCGGCGATGTACATGCACATCCCGTTCTGCGAATACCTCTGTGGCTTCTGCCCCTTCGTGAAGTACCTCAAGGACGAGGACCGGGTGCGCGCCTACGTCGCGGACCTCAAGCGCGAGATGACGTTCTACGCCGAGACGCCGTACTTCCGGAGCACCTCGTTCGGCTCGCTGTACATGGGCGGCGGCACGGCGAGCTCGCTGTCCCCCGAGCAGCTCTCGGAGGTCATCTCCCACGCCCGCGCGGTGTTCCGGTTCCTTCCGGACGCCGAGATCACCCTGGAGACCAGCCCGATCACCGCGACCCCGGAGAAGTTCGCGGCGGTGCGGGCGGCGGGCGTGAACCGGGTCAGCTTCGGGGTGCAGACGTTCGACGCCGAGGTCGGGGCCGCGTCCGACGTCGCGCAGGACGGCGACACCTCGCTCCGCGTCATCGGCTGGGCGCAGGAGGCGGGCATCGACAACGTGAGCATCGACCTGATCTACAACCTGCCCGGCCAGACAACCGCGCACCTGCTGACCGACCTGGACATCGCGCTGGACGCCGGGGTCGGGCAGATCACCCTGTTCCCGCTGTCGGTGATGCCCCACACCAAGCTGTTCCGCGAGGTGAACGACGGGAAGGTCGCGGGCATCGGCGACCTGCCCCACGAGCTGGACCTGTGCAGGCGGGCGGGCGAGCGGCTGGCCGAGCTCGGGCTGCGGCAGACCTCCGTCCCGGACTACTCGGTGCCGGACGCCGACTACCGGCACGCGCGGATCCACTTCCGCGACTTCGGCGACCTGCTCGGGCTCGGCGCGGGCGCGATGGGCACCGTCAACGAGTACACCTACGTCAACGTGGCCGAGCTCAAGCGCTACACCGAGCTGAACGGGCGGCGGGTCCCCCCGATCAACGCCGGCCAGCTCACCCCGGCGGAGGAACGGCCGCGGGCGACCATGGCGATGGGGCTGCGGATGCTGTCGCTGAGCCGCCGGACGTTCACCGAGCGGCACGGTTGCGGTCCCGAGGACGTCTTCGGCCCCCTGCTGGACGACCTCACGAGCCGCGGGCTCATCGAATGCGGACCCGACGAGATCCGCCTCACCGAGTTGGGGGCGTTGTTCGGCTACGACGTCGCCAAGGAGTTCTACTCCGACGCCATCCGCGCCCGCGGGCAGAAGCTCGCCGAGGCGCTGGCCCGTAAGCGCGACGTCCCGCAGGTCAAGCCCGCGTCCTGACGTCCGTGCCCGAGGCGCGCACGTCCCGCCTCCCCCACTCCACTCCGAGACCCACCTCCGAACGAAGGAGCCCGGCCGTGTCGATCGTCGTGACCAATCCGTACGAGAAACGGGAACGGATCTGCGTCTCGCACTACCCGCTTCCGGCGGAACCACCTGACCCCGCGGCGGTTCCCGGACTGATGAGCCTGGACGCTCCCGCCCGCCGCGGCGGCGAGAAGGCGATGTACATCCACATCCCGTTCTGCGACAAGATCTGCAACTTCTGCCCGTTCAACAAGCAGCTCATGGACGAGGAGAAGCTCAACCGGTACGTCACCCGGCTCAAGCGGGAGATCGACGACTACGCTCGGACGCCGCTGGTGTCGTCCTTCACGTTCGGTTCGCTGGCGATCGGCGGCGGCACGCCGAGCTGCCTGTCCGCCGACCAGATGCACGACCTCATCACCCACTGCAGGACCGTGCTGAGGTTCGGCCCCGAGGCCGAGATCGGCATCGAGGGGAACCCGTCGAACTTCGACGCCGAGAAGCTGGCCGCCGCGCGTGAGGCCGGCGGCAACCGGATCAGCTTCGGGGTGCAGACCTTCAACGACGACTTCGCGTCGATGCTGGAGATCCCGCAGGAGCCGGAGACGTCGCGGCTCGCCACGCGGGTGGCGCGGGACGCGGGCTACGACAACGTCGGCATCGACCTGATCTACAACCTGCCGGGCCAGACGCTGGAGCAGTGGCGCGCCGACGTCAGCGAGGCGATCGACTGGCGCTACGACCACGTCACCCTGTTCTCGCTGATCATCCCGCCGTTCACCCGGCTGTTCTCGAAGATCGACAAGGGTCGGCTGGACCCGCCCGGCGAGCACGACCACGAGATCTCGATGTACCGGATGGCCGCGCAGATGCTCAGGGAAGCGGGCTACGAGCAGTACTCCGTCTACGACTTCGCACTGCCCGGAAAGATCAACAAGCACGCGGTGCTGTACTTCTCCGACCAGGCCGACCTGCTCGGCGCGGGCGCCGCCGCGTTCGGCTACCTCGGCGGCTACATGTACGTGAACAAGGGGCCGCTCACCGAGTACCAGGAGGCCGTCGACCGGGGCGACAAGCCCGTCCTCATCGGCTCGCCCGCCGACCGCGACGAGGAGATGTGCGGCGCGATGGCGAAGGGCCTGCGGCTGTTCAGCGTGCGGCGGCCCCGGTTCCGCGAGCTGTTCGGCGTCGATCCCACCGATGTGTTCGGCGAGAAGATCGAGCGGCTGGCCGACCAGGGGCTGCTGGAGGTCACCGACGAGGAGATCCGGCTGACCGAGGACGGCGTGTTCTGGGGCAACAACGTGTGCCGCGAGTTCTTCTCCGCCCGGTACGCCGAGATCGAGGCGATCCCCCGCGAGGTCCTGGCGCGCGGACGGCTGATGAAGGCCGGGCAGGCCCCGCCCCGCCGAATCCGCGACTGATCCGGAAGGTGAGCGCGATGCGAACCAAGAATGTGCTGGGGATCTGCGGATCCCCGAAGACCACGGCCAAGAGCGCCAGCGAGTTCCTGTGCCGCCGGGCGCTGGACGGCGCCGAGGAGGTCGGCGCCGAGACCCGGCTGGTGCGGCTCGTCGACTTCCCGATCGCCGACTGCGACGGCTGCGGCGACTGCATGAACCGGACCCAGTGCCACCTGTTCAAGCGGCCCGACGACCGTTACACCCGGCTCTACCGGGAGATCCGATGGGCGGACGCGTTCGTGTTCGCCTCACCCGTCTACGCTCTCGGGCTGCCCTTCACCTGGAAACAGTGGCTCGACAGGTGCGAGCCCGCCGACGAGGACGACCTGGAATACCAGTACTACAACTACGAGGTGGCCGCCGACGTCAAGGGCAAGGCGTTCCAGGGCAAGGTGGCGGGCCAGATCGTCACGTCCGGGGGGATCGGCCAGGAGTGGGCCATGGCGAGCCTGATGCCGCTGTGGACGAACGTGAAGCTGTCGATGGTCGCGAGCGTCGGGCTGAGCCTGGTGGAGTTCGACGAGCAGCCCGGGATACGCACCAAACCCTGGGGCGTCGGCGTCGACAAGGCCGACTTCGCCATCGAGATCGCCCGGCAGGTGGGCAGGCGCGTCGCGTCCGCCATCGGGTTCTCGACATTCAACCTGCACGGAACCTCCCCGCGCCTCGGCGGCGGGACCGAGGGACGCGACTGCCGGGACGAGCTGGCGCTGCTGTCGGACCTGTCCGACCGCCCGATCGACACGACCACCGGGACCGGGCCGATCGTCCTGGTGGTCGCCGGGCAGCACAAGAGCGAGGAGGCGGCCCGTCGAATCGAGGCCATCGCCAGGCGCTCGCCCGGCATCGACCTGCGGCTCGTCGCGGTCGTCGACCAGTTGCCGCACTTCATCACCCGCGACTTCGTCAAGGAGAAGATCACCGAACAGCGGCATCCGGTGCCGGTCGTGATCGACTGGGACCGCCGGTTCGGGGAGGCGCTCGACCTCGCCGCCAACGTCGACCCGCACGTGCTGGTCCTGACCCGCGAGGCGCGGCTGCGCCGCACGATCACCGGCACCAACACGACCCGCGACATCGTCACCGAGATCGAAGAGATCGTCCGCGAACTGGGCCCGGCGGTCACGACGGACCCGGCGCCCACCGTCGAACCCACCGCCGAACCGGCGTCCACCGCCGAACCGGAAGGGGCCACCCGATGATCCCCGTATGGTCAAGCGACACCATCGCCCCCACCTCGACCTGCGCGGTCGTGCCGCTGTCGGACGGCGCGCAGCTGTTCTGCCGCATCTCCGGAAACGGCGATCCCGTCCTGTTCCTGCACGGTAACCGCGACAACCACACCCACTTCGCCGAGCTGACGTCGATCCTGGACTCGGCCATGACGTGCGTCGCGGTGGACCTGCGCGGGCACGGGCTCTCGTCCAAAGAGGACCATCCGCTGTCGGCGGTCCAGTGCGCGTCCGACATCATCGAACTGCTCGACCACTTCGGCTGGGGACGGGTGACCGTCGTCGGACACTCCCTGGGCTCGGTCACGGCGATGCTGCTCGCCCTCGACCACCCCGAACGGGTCTCGCGGCTCGTCCTGATGGGCTCGGCCGCCCACTACGAGATGAAGTGGAAACGGCCCGAGGTCACCGAGGACACCTACCGGCAGGTCATCGAGGAGTCCAACAAGCGCGCCGCCCCGTTCTTCTTCCAGCCGGACCACCCGGGCGTGAGCGACCGGGTGATCGCGAGCTGGTCCTGGGTGCCGTTCTCCGTGCACCGCAACCTGATCCGGCTCATCCATCCCGACCTCCGCGAACGGGTCGCGAAGATCGACGCGCCGACGCTCGTGGTGGCGGGCTCGGACGACCGCAGCACGCCCGTCGACCGGGCCCGGTTCCTTGCCGACACGATCCCCGACGCGGAACTGACCGTCCTGGCCGGGACCGGTCACTTCATGTTCATGGAGAGGCCAGAGCAGGTGGCTTCGGAGATCGCGCGATTCACCGGCGTGTCCCTTGGCGGTACCGGCTGCGGAGGGGGCTGCGGTTGCGGACACTGGTCAGGCTGATTCTGACCAGAGGAGACCACGGAGGTCAACGTGTCCACGAGTGGACCTGCGCGCAAGGATCCCGCACCCAAGGGCCCCGCACCCAAGGACGGAGGGGAGGCGGAGCCGCCGACAGTGTTCGGCGGCCCGCACGGCCGCGCGCTGCTGACGCTGGCGACGGGAGTCCTGCTCCTGTGGGCGACGATGATGTCGGTGTTCCCGGCGCTGCCGGACATCGCCCCCGCCATCGGCGTCAGCGCGGGCACCCTCGGTCTGGTGTTCGCGGGATCCGCGGTGCTCATGACCGCGTTGAGCGTCCCCGCGGGCGTCCTGTCCGACCGGTACGGGCGCCGCCCGCTGGTCCTGTCCGGTCTGGCGGTCAGCACCGTCGGACTCGTGCTCACGGCGGCGGCCGGGCACTCGGCGGGGGTGTTCGTCGGCGGCTGGATCGTGTTCGGGTTCGGGCGCGGGCTGTTCCTGTCACCGGCGTTCACCGTCCCGGCGGACCTGTTCCCGCCGCAGCTCCGGGGACGGGCGATCGGGGTCCTCGCGGGCGCGATCGGCATCGGATCCGTGGTCGGCTACGTCGGCGGCGGTGTCCTGCTCGCGGCGGGAAGCTGGCGGACGATCCTGGTCGTCGACGCCGTCCTCATCGCCACCGCCACCGCGCTGACCACGGCGCTGCTGCGGGAGAGCATCCGCGAGCGGCTCCAGACCCGGCTGACCGTGGCGACGGTGCAGACGTTCGGCTGGTTCCGCCACCGGGTGGTCCTGCTGTCGGGAGTGGTGGCGGGCGCCGCGTTCGCGGTGGGCGTGGCCGCGACCTTCCTCGTCCCGTTCAGCCTGACCGCGCTGGACGCCTCCCCGTTCCTGCTGGCGGCCGTGTTCGTCCCGTACGAGGTCGTCGCCTCCGTCGGCACGGTCGTCACCGGACGGGTCAGCGACGCCGTCGGCCGCAAGCCCCCCATGCTCGCGGTGATCGGCCTGCTGGCCGTGGCGCTCGCCGCCCTGCCGCTGCTCGGGGTGTCGGTGTGGAGCATCGCCGTCATCTACTCCTTCGTCGGGCTGGCCGAAGGGCCGGTCGTCTCGCTCGCCACCACGATGGTCAGCGACGAGGTCATCAGGCTGGACCCGCGGCGGCTCGGCTCGGCGCTCGGCGCGAGCCGGCTGGTGACCGGGATCGGGCCGATCCTCGGGCCGGTCGCGGGCGGCCTGCTCGTCCAGCACGCCTCCGCCGGGACACGGTTCTGGGTCCTCGCGGCCGTGACGGCCGGGACGCTCGCGCTCGGCCTGCCGCTGCGCGAGACCCACCGGCCGCGCCGGGCCCAGGCGGCGGAGGTGACGGCATGAGCCTCACCGACGCGCTCGGCGCGGCGACCCGGGTCCAGGGCGTCCCGAAACTGCGGCAGAGCATGCAACGGTTCTGGAAGGAGCACTCCGCCGAGCCCGGGGCGGTCGCCGAGGCCGCCGCCGGAGTGTGGCGCGCCAACCCCGGCGACGACGGCGAGACGTCCCGGATGGGCGCCGCGATCATCCTCGGCCCGGCGGCGGTGACGGTCCCGGACGCCACCGAATTCCTGCTCGACACGGTGGCGGACGACCCCGGTTGGCGAGTTCAGGAAGCACTCGCCAAAGCCCTCGACTGGCGCTGCGAAGTGCAGGGCTGGAACGCCTCGCTCCCCACGCTGGAGCAGTGGCTCGGGCATCCGGTGGCGAACGTCCGCCGCGCCGCCGCCGAGGGGCCACGGGTCTGGACGCGCCGCCCGCACTTCAAGGACCACCCGGGCGAGGCGCTGCGCCTCCTCGGGCTGGTGCGCGGCGACGACAGCGACTACGTCCGCAAGTCCGTCGGCAACGCGATCAGCGACATCAGCAAGTCCGAGCCCGACCTCGTCCTGGAGACCCTCGAACGCTGGAAGGCCGAGGGCGGGACGGCCCCCGCGGTCCTGCGCGGCGCCTGCCGCAAACTTCGGGACACCCACCCGGACCGGACGAAGGGCCTGCTCGACGGCAGTTAGCAGTCAGACCATCGAAAGGATGCGAGGGACCAGGCATGAGATTCGACGTGTTCAACCTGCCCACCTTCGACCCACGGGTCGATGGGGAGGACGAGGGGATGTTCGAACGCATCCGGTCCCTCGCCGCCCTCGCCGACACCCTCGGCTACGACGGCCTCTGGCTCGCCGAGCACCACTTCCAGACGCACGGCGGCATCCTGTCGGCGCCGGACGTGGTGCTCGCCGGGCTGGCCGCCGCCGCGCCCCACATGCGGCTCGGGCTCGGGGTCGTCCAGGTCCCCTACCACCATCCGCTGTCCATCGCCGAACGGATCGCGACCCTCGACCAGGTGTGCGGCGGACGGCTCGACGTCGGGCTCGGGCGCGCGTTCCTGAAATGCGAGTACGACGGGTTCGGCGTCCCGATGGACGAGAGCAGGGCCCGGTTCAACGAGGGCGTCGAGATCGTCGTCGGCGCGCTGCACGGTCCGCTGGAAGCCCGCGCGGACGGCTTCACCAGTTACCCGGCGCTGTCGATCCAGCCGCGGCCGCGGCAGCGTCCCGTCCCGCCGCTGTGGGTGGCGGCGGCGACGACGCCCGCGACCTTCGAGTGGGCGGGCCGCGAGGGGTTCAACCTCATGGTCGCGCCGATGCTGTCGGCGGACCGGCAGTCGCTCGGCGAGAAGATCGACCTTTATCTGTCGACGCGCCGGGACGCGGGGCATCCGCCCGGCGAGATCCTCGTGAACGTCCACGTGCACGTGGCCGCCACCGACGAGGAGGCCCGCGCGGACGCCGACGACCACCTCGACCGGTACGTCACGGAGACCAAGGCGGCGGGCGCCTCGGCCATCGAGGCGTTCCACCGCGACGGCGTGCCCGCCGACTTCGCGCTCTACCCCGAACTCGGCCGCCGCTGGGCGACGTTCAGCGTGGACAACGCGATCGCCCGCAACAGCGTCGTCATCGGCTCGCCGGAGACCTGCGTGCGGGCGATGGACGAGCTCATCGACTCCACCCGCGCCACCGTCGTCGCGGGCACCTTCGATTTCGGGCAGCGGCGCGCGTCGGTGGAGGAGTCGCTGCGGCTGTTCGCCTCCGACGTGATCCCCAAGCTGGCCGGGAACGTGCGATGACGTCGTCCCATCCCCTGCCGTTCCGGCTGGCGCTCCGCCGCTTCGGCGCGTTCAGGATCCTCGGCACCCGCCGCCGGGAGCCGCTGCTGCCGCGCCTGGTGTTCATGGGCGGCGACCCCGGCGAATGCGTGGACGCGCTGCGGTCGATCAGGTCACCGGAACAGTGGGTCGCGCGGTGGAGCGCCCTGGCGGACGAACGCGCCGCCCTGGGCGCGGAGTGCGCGGCGCGAGGTGACCGGCGGACGGCCGCCGAGACGCTCCGCCAGGCGGTCGGTTACCTGCGCGTCGCCGAATACCTGGAGACGTCCCCGGATGCCAGGGCCGACCTGTGGCGCCGACTCGTGGCGCTCGCCGAACGAGCGAGCGCCCAGGACGACGCGCCGTGGCGCCGGTACGAGGTGCCCTGGGAGGGATTGTCGATCCCGCTTTCCGTCCGCACCGTCCCGGGCGAGCCCGAGGCGCCGTGCGTGCTCACCCTCGGCGGCGTCGACGGTGTCAAGGAGGAGTTCCACGGCATCTCGGAGGCGTACCTGCGGCGTGGCTGGTGCACGGCCGCGCTCGACCTGCCCGGCCAGGGCGAACTGCGTCGCCTGAAGGACGTCCGTTGGCGGCCGGACGCGGAAGGCGTGATCAGCGCGCTGCTCGACCGGCTGACCCGGCTGCCGGGCGTGGACCCGTCCCGGATCGCCATCGTCGGCGGGAGCGCGGGCGGCTACTTCGCGCTGCGGGCCGCCGCGTCCGACGCCAGGATCACCGCCTGCGGCCTGATCTCCGTCCCGATCTCCCTGCTCGATGTGCACCGGGGCGCGCCCCGCCCGATCCCCCAGACCATGCGGTACAACCTCGGTGCCGCGACGCGCGCCGACGCCGAACGGGAACTGCGCCGCTACGACGCGACCGAGCACGCCGGCCGGGTGACCTGCCCGGTGTTCCAGGTCCACGGCGGCGCCGACACGACCGTGCCGATCGAGCACGCCCACCGCGTCGCCGGACTGGTGAAGGGCCCCGTCACCGGCGTCTTCTACGACGACGGAGACCACATGTGCTTCAACCACCGCCCGGACTGGGAGGCGAAGCTGCGCGGATGGCTCGGCGACGTCTTCTCCCGGGGCGCCGCGGGCGAACGGAAGGTCGGGCATGGCGAAGTCCCCGCGTAACCGGCGCTGTGCCTGCGGGGCCGGCGCCCCTCGCGGGCGCGGCGTCGTCCGGGCCCTGACCGCGATCCTGCGGTGCTGCCTCGAAGGCACCACCCTGATCGGCCTGTACGCGATGACACCCGACGCGGAGACGATCCTCGCCGTCCGCGCCCGGTTGTCCCAGGCCCACCCGCCCGGCCCCCCGTGCTGCACGGGCGCCCTCCCGGACGACCTCCGCGCCGACTGGGCGGACGTGGCGGACCGATGATCACGCGACTGTCCAAGGTGAGCGTCGCCGTCCACGACCACGCCCGCGCCGTCGCGTTCTTCACCGACGTCCTCGGGCTGACCGTCCGCTCCGACGAGCCACTCGACGGCGGCGCCCGCTGGACGGAGTTCGTCCCCGCCGGATCGGACGTCGCGATCGTCCCCTACACCTGGTGGCAGGCCCTCGGCGACCACCCCGGCACCTTCACGGGGATCGTCCTGGAATGCGATGACATGGCGGCCACCTACCGCCGGCTCACCCAGCGGGGAGCGACCTTCGACGGACCCCCCGAGGCCGGAACCGGCGGCATCTTCGCCACGCTGCTGGACCCGTCCGGCAACCGCTACACCCTCGTCCAGCCCACCGACTGAGGCCGCAGGGCGGAATGCCCGTTCCGGGAGGGGTCCCGTAGGGGCGCTGTCACTGTGTCAGCGATCGGTGACAGCAGGAGCACCGCGGACGGGGAGGCTCACGGACATGGGGCGTGTCTTCGCGCGGACGGGGGCGGCCTTCCGGCAGTGGCGCCACCCGGCGGAATTTCGGATCAGGGCGTCGGCGTGGCCGGAGGGCGCGCTCACCGAACTGGCCCGCGCGATCACCGCGTACGGCGCCGCCGACGGTGCCGCCGAGACCGACCACCGCCTGGAGGTCGCCGACCTCCCGGCGGACGTCACCGGCCTCTCGGACAGGTCCCTCGCGGAGCTGGCGACGAACCTGTGGCGGCTGCGCACGCGGATCGAGCGGATGGACGACCCGCCGCGCCCGCTCGTCCGGAGTCTGGACGCCGCCTGGGACGTCCTCACCGACACCGGAATCACGATCAAGGACCACGTGGGGGAGCCGTTCGACCCGGGGCGCGCGATGTCCGTCGTGGCGTACGAGCCCGCGCCGGGGCTCACCCGGGAGCGGATCACGGAGGCGGTGCGGCCGGGCGTCTACCTGGCGGGACGCTCCATCCAGATGGCCGAGGTGATCGTCGGCACCCCGGAACCCGCCGACACGCCCGACGAGCACGCGACCGCAGCGACGGAGGAAGCACCCAAGCGATGAACAGGACCACGATCGACTTCGGCATCGACCTCGGCACCACCAACAGCGCGATCGCGCGGCTCGACGGGGTCGAGACCGAGATCGTCAAGAACAACGAGAACGCCGACACGACCCCGTCCGCAGTGCTGGTCGACCGCCAGGGGCGGCTCACCGTCGGCCGGGCCGCCAAGGAGCGCGGCGAGTACGACCCCGACAACACGTGCGTCGAGTTCAAGCTGCGGATGGGGACCACCGGACGGCCCAAGCTGTTCACCGCCGCGCAGCGGTCGATGGAGCCGGAGGAGCTGTCGGCGGAGGTGCTGCGGTCGCTGCGCCGCGACGTCTCGGACAAGACCGGCGAGGAGATCAGCGCGGCCGTCATCACCGTCCCGGCGGCGTTCGAGCTGAGCGCCTGCGACGCGACCCGCCGCGCCGCCGAGCTGGCGGGCATCGCGCACGCGCCGCTGCTCCAGGAGCCGACCGCGGCGGCGCTCGCCCACGGCTTCCAGTCCGGCGACGACAACGCCTTCTGGCTGGTGTACGACTTCGGCGGCGGCACCTTCGACGCCGCCGTGATCCAGATGCGGGAGGGCGAGTTCACCGTCGTCAACCACCGGGGCGACAACTTCCTCGGCGGCAAGCTGCTGGACTGGGCGATCGTCGAGGAACTGCTCGTCCCGGCGGTGACGGACGGACGGCGCGGGTTCACCGACCTGCGACGCGGCAACCCCCGCTGGCGCAAGAACATCACCAAGCTGAAACTGGCCGCCGAAGCGGCCAAGATCCAGGTGTCGCGGGCGGAGTCGGCCGAGCTGCGCCTCGACCTGGAGGACGACTCGGGACGCCTCGTCGAGTTCGAGTACGACCTGCTGCGCGCGGACGTGGAACGCCTCATCGAGCCGTTCGCCGTCCGGTCGATCAACCTGTGCCGCAAGGCGCTGGAGGAGAGCGGGCTCGGGCCCGGCGACGTCCAGAAGGCGCTCCTCGTCGGAGGCCCGACGCTGTCGCCGTACCTGCGCGACCGGCTCGCCGACCCGCGCGACGGGCTCGGCATCCCGCTGGACCACAGCCGCGACCCCATCACCACCGTCGCGCGCGGCGCGGCGGTCTTCGCGGGCAGCCAGCGGATCGACCCGGCGATCTTCGGCGGTCCACCGCCCCCGAGCGGCGAATACGGGGTCGAACTGGAATACCGTCCGGCCGGACCGGACATCGAGCCATTCGTGGGCGGCAAGGTCACGGGCCCCGACCCGACCGGCTGCTCGATCGAGTTCGTCAACCCCGAGACGCAGCCGGTGTGGCGCAGCGGCCGCATCCCCCTGTCCGCCGACGGGACGTTCACGACGACCCTGTGGGCGGAACGGGGCCGCGCCAACACCTTCCGGATCGAGTTGACCGACGCGACCGGGGCGGTCCGTCCCATCACGCCGAGCACGCTCACCTACACGGTCGGGGTCGTCGACACCCAGCCGCCGCTCACCCACTCCATCGGCGTCGGCCTGGCGGGCAACGAGGTCGCCTGGCTGTTCAAACGCGGCACGCCGCTGCCCGCCCGGCGCCGGAGCCTGCTGAACACGACGATCGGCGTCCAGCGCGGTTCGGGCAAGGGCATGATCCGGATCCCGGTGCTGGAAGGCGAGCACTACCGCGCCGACCGCAACCACCGCATCGGCCGATTGGAGATCAACCCCGAGCAGGTCAGGCGGGACGTCCCCGAGGGCAGCGAGGTCGACCTCACCATCGTGATCGACGAGTCCCGGATGGTGGTGGCCCGCGCCTACGTCCCGATCCTGGACGAGGAGTTCGACTGCGTCCTCAACCTCCAGACGGAGACCGTCCCGGACGCGGCGGAGCTGGCCAGGGAGGCCGCCGCCGAGAAGCGCAGGCTGGAGTCGGCGCGCCGCCGGGCGTCCGAGCTGGGCGACTCGCGCGCCGCCGAGGTGCTGGCCCGCATCGACGCCGAGGGCATCGTCGCGAACCTGGACGCCGAGGTGAACGCCGCCGAGGTCGACCCGGACGCGGCCGTAGCGGGCGGAAAACGGCTGCTCGACCTGCGCGCCGCCGCCGACGAGGTGGAGGACGAACTCGAATGGCCCGGCCTGGTCAGCGAGGCGCGCGAGCTGCTGCCCGCCGTCCGCGAACTCGTCGAGGACCGCGGCAAGGCACGGCACTCACGGGAACTGGACGCCGCCGCCGACGCGACACAGGAGGCCATCACCGCGCACGACGCCGACCTGCTGCGCCAGCGCATCACCGAACTGCGGCGCCTGGCGACCCGCGTCCTGGACGCCTCCGACGACCTGCCGTTCATCGCGTTCCACGAACTGTGCTCCCTGCAACCGGAGATGAGCGACCAGCGGGAGGCCAGGCAACTGATCGCCACGGGCCGCCGCGCGGCCGACGCGGGAGACGCGCGCACGCTACGGGACGTCAACGCGGCCCTCAGCGACCTCCTCCCGACCGCGCCGCCCCCGCCGGACCCGTTCAGCACGGTCAGGATGGGCCGGTGACCGCGATGCTGGAGGCGGTCCAGGAGGTGACGATCGCGCAGGCCCGCGAACTCGCCCGAGCAGGCCGCTACGCCGAGGCGGAGCAACTCCTCCAAGAAGAGCACGGCCCAGCCGCACTCGACCTGAAGGCCCGCGTCTACGCACAACAGGGACGCCTCAACGAGGCCGACCGCTGCTGGGCCGAGGTAGCCGCCCACTCCCCCGGCCACCCGGGAGCCACCGCGGGCCGCCACCGCATCGCCAAAATCCTGGCGAAAGCAGCGTCCCCCAGACGGTTCCTCATCACCCGCACAGTGCTCCGCCTGGGAATCGCTGCCGCCATAGTCCTCGCGTTCGTGATGCTCGTGGACGTCTGGCAAGACAGAGACACACCCCCACCGCCACCAAAGGCCGTCCCGTCCAGAAGCACACCCACCAACCCACTAGCAACCCTGAACCTCGAAACCCGAGGCGTACACGTCGAACGCCGAACCGGCGAACTTGCGGTCACCTTCGACCACGAACTCTTCCGCCGCGACGCGAACCTCACCGCCCAGGGCCGGGCCCTCCTGGAGGACCTCGGCGAGCGGCTGCGCCCGTACGGCGACCAGCTCACCGTCGCCGTGCTCGGCCACACCGACCGCAAGGCCGTCCATCCCGGCGGCGGCTACGCGAGCAACGCCGAACTCGGCCTGCTGCGCGCCACGGTCGTCCGGGAGGTGCTGCGCTCTTCCGCACGCATCCCGACCTCCCACTTCTCCATCTCGACACTGGCGGCCCTACTACCTCCGCACTCCGGAAAGGCCGACGCCCGCAACCGGACGGTCAGCCTGCGCATCTCCACGGCAGGTGGACGATGAACACCACGAAGACGCCGTTCTTCCACCAGATCAGCCCGGACGTCTACCGGGAGAACCCGTTCCGGATCACCGGCCTGCCGGTGGACGCCACGTCCCGAGACATCCGCCGCCGCTCCGAAGAACTCAAGGTCAGGGCGAAACTCGGCACCACAGCACCGACCGCCACACCCCTGGCGCTCGACCCGCCGCCCGACATCGACGCCGTCCAGCAGGCCATCCAGCGCCTCCGCGACCCGGTGCGCCGCCTGGAGGACGAACTGTTCTGGTTCTGGCCCTCGGGCACCGACGACCCGGCCCTGAACGCACTCCGCACCGGCGACGTCTCCGAAGCCGAACGGCTCTGGACCGACCCCGGCCCCGGCCGTCCCGCCGCCGTCGCCGCCCACAACCTCGCCGTCCTCGCCCACGCCCGCGCGCTCGACGCCGACGACCACGCCCTGTGGGAACAGGCCCTGCGCAACTGGCGAACCGCCCTGGACACCGAACCGTTCTGGGACCTCGTCGCCGCCCGCGCCCGCACCGCCGACGACCCCCGCGTGGGCCCCCGCGCGGCGACGGAACTACGCGAACGGCTACCCGCCGCGCTCCTGTCGATCAGCGCCAACCTGGCCGTCCAGGAGTCCCAGGCGGGCGAGCCCGAGAAGGCGTCCGCCCACCTCGCCCTGATGCACAGCTCCGGCTTCGCCGCCGCCCTCATCGACGACACCCTGCGCGAAGCCATCGCACCGGAGGCGTCCCACCTCAGATCCCTGAGCCAGACCGCCCTGGAACGCGCGAACGCCACGTCCGCCGATGGCTACGCCGAGGCGACCCGCCTCCTCGACAGGGCCGAACCCGTCCTGAGCGGCTTCACCGCGATCCTGCCCGACGACCACACCACGCTGCTCGGCCTGCGCGACGAGATCGCCGACTCCGCCATGCGCTGCACCGTCCTGTTCATCAACGAGACCAGCGAATGGACAAGGGCCGAGGGCCCGCTCCTCCGCGCCGAATCCGTCGCCGCCTCCCCCAACGTCAAATCAAGAATCACCGACAACCTCACGATCGTCCGCGACAACAAGGTGTACGACACCTGCTGGTTCTGCCACGGCGCCAAACCGGACAAGCTCGTCGTCCACAAAACAAAGATGTACGGCGACGTCCAGCGCGTATACCCGCGCATCACCTGGAAACGCCTGACAATAAACGTCCCCCGCTGCACCCCCTGCGCATCGGCCCACCGCACCCGAGGCGCCAAGGTCTGGGCCTACGGCTCCGGCATAGCCCTCGCGATCTTCGGCCTGGCCCTGATCCTCCTACTGACAGGCTCCACCGCCCAAGGCATCGTCCTAATGATCCTGGACGCAATCACATCCCTCATAACCCTAGGAATAATCTCCAACACCAACGGCCTCCCACCCGCCGCCCACCGCAGCCTGAAAGAATTCCCCCCGATCACAGAACAGTTCCAAGCAGGCTGGCGCTACGGCGACGGCCCCCCAAACGTCCAATGACCAGCTTGGCGGTCGTCGCCGACACCAGAGCGGCGGCGAGCCGGTTCAGACCTTGCTCGACGTGAGATCGTCCATGCGATGCGGTCGTGATTTGCGGCTTTGGACGATGAGAGTTCCGAGCAGGCCGGGCTCCGGAGCGGGCTCGACGCGGGCATGGATGTCGGTGAAGCCGTGGTCGGCCAGGATGCTCGACCAGGTGTCGGGTTCGTAGGCCCACCGGTAGATCCAGACTTGTCGGCCGGTGAACCCGCCGCCGTACATCCCCTGGACGCCATAGGCGCCTGGAACAGCCGGAGCGTGGGCGAAGACCAGCCTGCCGCCCGGTGCCAGGCGGTCGTGGACGCGGGGAAGCAACTCGCCGGGATCGGTGAACCACACCGCGCCCCAGATGGAGTAGACCGCGTCCCATTCCTTGTCGGTCTGCGTGAGGTAGTCCATGGCATCGCCGTGGACGAACTGCGCACAGGGCAGATCGCGCCAACGCTCGCGGGCCCGGGCGTAGTGCACGGGAGAAAGATCCAACCCGGTCGCGGCGACCCCTCTGGCGGCCAGCGCGGCAACGGCGTCGCCGCGGCCACAGCCCAACTCCAGAGTCGTCGCGGGGTGACCGAGAATTTCGTCGCCGGGGCCGTGGCCGGGGTACTGGGTCCACCCGAACGCGCCCTTCAGCGCCTCTTCGCGGCTGGCCTGGTGGTCGGATCTTCCTTCGGCATAGCGATCCCAGTAGCCGGTGCGATCACTGACGCTGGTCGGCATAGGCGGGTCCCAGGGTTTCGACTGTGGCGGAACCCGCGTCACGCTAGCGCTGATCAGAGACCCACATCGGTCGTTCGATGACGAACGCGGAGCAGGGCCGGAGCTCGTCGGCTCCGGCCCTACTCGTGCGTGTCAGTCCCTAGTGGCAGTTGCTTCCCGGATGGCACGGCGTGCACTTGGCGAAGTCGGCCTCCCACAAGGGTCGGTCGATCGCGAAGCCGTTGCCCTCGATGATGTGCACGGTCCGCTCGACCGAACCGTCATACTTGAACTCGACTGCGGGAACATGGTCCAGGAACCGACCGAAATGTTGCTCGCAGAACTCGCGATAGTTGCGCGTGTCAAGAATGAACCCGTGAACGGCGATGTCGACCAGCGGGCCACAGCCGATCTCCAGTTCCTCACCCCACTTCTCCATGGCGGTGATGAGGTATGCGATGGCCTGGCCGAAAAGACGTTCGGCCATGACGGCGTCGAAGGGGTGGTCGCGGACGAGGAGGGCGATCTGCCGTTCCCACACTTGCGAGGTCAGGAACGAGCGCGGGTCGCGGTGACGGGCGCCCGGCGGAGCGACGGTGGCGGTGGACATACGCGTCTCCCTTGTGGTGGACGGCGCGGCCCCCTGAATTGGTGCCGCAGCCGTTGCAAATCCCACCGTGCGCGCCGCTTCGGGAGCCGGGAAGAAAGGTGTGCGGGTCGTGCACATCGTGTGCGGATTCCGCACGTCAAGTGGTGCGGGGATCCGCGATGTGCTTACGGCGAGCTATAGGACGTTGCAGCGCGCGGCGAGGCCCCGAAGGTCGGGAGTGGTGCGACCCGAGGCCAGCAGGACGCCCACCAACTGCCGGACCGCCGGTCGTGTCCGAGTCTCCTGGGGCGCGGCCCGTTCGGCGGCCAGAAGTGCCCGCAGCGTCTCGTCCCGGCGGCCCCACATTCCGTACGCCCGTGCCACATCGGTGAAGTAGCGGGCCTGTCGTTCGACGGTCGGCAGCGCCCTCGGCCGCAATGCGCGGGCCGCTTGGACCGCCGCGGCCGGGTCTCCCGCGGCATACTCCGCCGAGACCAGATGTAGCCGGACGGCAGTGACGCCGAACCCGCCTCCGTTGCGGCGCAGAAGGGTACCGCCGTCAAGACGTGCGGCGAGAGCCATCGCCTGGCCGGTCAGTTCACGCATCCCGGTCCGGTCACCGGCGTGCGCCGCCGTGTAGGCCGCCGACATCACCAGTTGTCCCCGCGCCGCTGTGTGCGCGGGTCCACCGTCCTTCAACTCCTGCGCGTCGGCCGCCGACAAGGCGATCTCGGTGGCCTGGTCGTGCCAGCCGCCGCGCCGGGCAAGCACCGCCAGTTGCCGGGCCGCCTCGGCGGCCGCGAGCACGTCGCCGCTGGACTCGGCGAAGGTCCGCGCGCGGTCTGCGGCGAGCCATCCGAGCGGCTCGTCCAGCTTGACCGTCAGCCGCGTGATCAGGTTGTAGGTCTGGGCCAGCACGGCGGCGCCGCCCGGTTCCCCGACGGCGGCGTGGCCTCCGGCCAGCAGGCGCGGTAGACCTTCCGCAAGGCGGTCGTACTGGCACGCGTCGTAGTCGTGGCAGGACGCGGTCAGCGCATCCGCCAGGCGGGAGGGTGGGATCGGTTCAACCCGGGCGCCGGTGCCCAACAGCGCGTCCCGGACTCGCCGGACCACCGCTCCACCTCGTGCGTCCGCCCGTCCCCCACCGGCAGGGCTGGTAACGGTGGCCCCGGCAGTGATGACGAGATTGGCCAGCAGGTCGCGGCGCCGCACATCATCCTCCCCGGGTGAGTCGACTGTCACCGTAGCGGTCACGCCGAGCATCCCCGGAGGTATCTCCAGGACCTCGGCGAGGCGCCGGAGCGTGGCCACGTGGTCCAACGGGCGTACGCCGGTCTCCAAACGGGAAATGGTGGAACGAGAGCAGTGCAGGCGTGCGGCCAGTTCTGCTTGAGACCAGCCGCGAACGACACGCGCGGACCGCACGAGCGCCCCGGTCCGATCTTTCATCGCCGCACTCCACACTGCCGAAAGGGCGAGCCCTCGGCCATGCGCGGCCGAGAGCTTCGGAGGGACATCAGGGCCGGTGGTACATGCCGAACCTGATGTTTGTGATCACCGCCTCCCAGGCCGCCGGGGCGAGCGTCAGCACCGGCCAGCCCGGCTCCCTGGAATCGCGTATGCCGATCACTGGGACGAGATACGCGACCTCAACACAGTGGCCACCACTGTGGTCGCTGTGACTACTCTTACGCCAGTGAACGCCGAGCTTTTCCTTCATGGACCCTCCACCAAAGTTCTTATCATGGCTTGCGACTCCACAACGGGGAGTCCGTGGCCTCGGAGCAGATCCCAGCGCGAGTGGAACGAAGAATGAGCAAGCAAGGGCAATGGGAAAAATTAAGAACCTGACCACAAACATAATGATCGGAATCGTCTTCTCGATCATTATCCCGCTACTTGCCGTGGGAATAGTTCTGGGCCTCATTGTGCTCTTCGTCGACCTGGACCCCGAGCATGGGTGGCCAGCCCCCGATGGGTCCGAACCGGCCGAGTCACCGTCGATCGACTGGTCGCCGTTCCCCTCGAACAGCCCCTGAGCACAAAGAACAAGCACGACCAGGCCGTCCCACCGCCGGTCTTTGGTCACGTGGAGTCGTAGGCGGAGGCGAGGACGATGGCGAGATGCTTGATCAGCATGGTCAAACTCGCTGGTTCGTCCTGGGCTTCAGCGAGTTGGGTGATGAGTCTCAGCTCGTCGAGGTAGTAGTGGCTGTGGTGGCCCGGGTCGCGGATGACCGAGATGACGCCCCGCTGGGCCCATCGACGCAGGTTGGCCGTGGAGACTCCGACCATTCGCGCCGCGTCTCTGGCGGGGACCCATGGCCCACCGCTTTCGAGGTGAATGACGGCGATCCAGCCCCACCGTTGCCGCTGGCGCTCCTCTTCTGCACTGAGTAACGACACTCGTAGTTCCCTTCATAGTTTCGACGGACTGAGGCTTGGCGCGGAGGGACAGCCCCCTCGACTGTCCCTCCGCTGGTCTTCAAGTGGGGTCGAGGACGGCGAAGACGACCTTGCCGACGTCGCCCGCGAGCGGACGGGCTCCCCAACACCGGGTGAACTGCTCGACCACGAACAAGCCCCGACCCGACTCACCGTTGAGGCCCGCGTCCTCTAGCCGCGGCATGTCACAGGTGGCGTCCTGAACCTCCACCCACACCACACCCGCGTCGGTACGGCCGATGCGGAAGATCACCTCGTCGTCGGCCGTCGTCGCGTACCGGAGGGCGTTGGTGACCAGCTCGCTGGCGATGAGGCACGGGACGAAGTCGTCCACCTGCCAACCGCCCGCCACCAGCCGGACGAACGTCCGCACCTCCGCCACCGCCCGCAGGTCCCGCTTGACCACCATCTCGCTCTGCACCGCCTCGCCCATGACCTCTCCTCACCGTGTGTGGCGTACAGCACACAGTGCGCTACTTTCGCTTTACGATGTGGTTGCCGCCAGAAGGTGGCAGGCACAGGAAGATCACTCCCCGTCACCAGGCACCTTCCACTGAAAGGCAGGGCCATGTCTCCCCGACGCCAGCGACGTCCCAGCGAGTCCCCCGCCCTTATCGCTTTCGGACGGCAGATGCGCCGGATGCGGGAGGCCAAGGGCGTCAAGCAGGAGACCATCGCTCACCTGACCCAGGTGAGCGGCCCGCAGGTGAGCAAGATCGAGAACGGTAAGAAGCGTGCCACGCGGTCGTTCGTGGAACTGGTGGACGAGTATCTAGAGGCCAACGGCGCGCTCATCAACCTCTGGGAAGACCTGAACAAGGATGGTCACCCCGTCCCGCTTTGGTTCGACTGGCCGGTGCGCCACGAGGCGCTGCACAACCGAGTGGAGATTAGAGAAACGCTCCACCAATACCC